>JBGCFC010000007.1:0-105783 GCA_045106715.1 Sandaracinaceae bacterium | reverse complement strand
CAAGAAGAAGGCACCCGCGAAGAAGGCCGCCAAGAAGAAGGCGCCCGCGAAGGCCGCCAAGAAGAAGGCAGCCGCGAAGAAGGCCGCCAAGAAGAAGGCACCCGCGAAGAAGGCCGCCAACAAGAAGGCGCCCGCGAAGTCTGCGAAGAAGAAGCGTGCCCCGAAGATCGCGAAGCCAGCCTATCCGCTCGCCGCGCACCCGGATGCCGATCTGAGCAAGCGCCAGATCGCCCAGCTCCATCAGAAGTTGGTGGAGGAGCGCGGACGGAAGAAGGAAGAACTCGAGCGGCACATGCAAGAGGCACTCGGCGAGGCCGGTGTGATGCCGGACGAGACCGACATGGCCCAGCGGAGCACCGAGCAGGCGTACCTCATCCGGTTCGCGGACAAGGAGCGAAAGCTGCTCGGCGAGATCGAGCGCGCCATTGGCAAGCTCCGCACCGGAGACTACGGGGTCTGCGAGGGCACCGAAGAGCCGATCGGCTTCAAGCGCCTCGAGCTGCGCCCCTGGACCCGCTACAGCGTCGCGTACAAAGAGCAGATCGAGCGGGAGCGCAGCCAGCACCGGCGCTGAGCCGCTGCCGATCTCCGCAGAGGTCTTGCAACCCCCGCCGGGTCCGCTATAGCTGCGGGCCCAGAGTTATCGACTCGGATCCCCCAGAGGCCCGGGTACGGAGTGAACAGATGCGCGAGAACATCCGATTGGTGTCCACGGCCGGTACTGGCTACCACTACTACACCAAGAAAAACCGACGGACGAACCCGGAGAAGATGAAGGTCAAGAAGTTTGACCCCGTCGCCCGCAAGCACGTCGAGTTCGTCGAAAAGAAGATGCCGAGCCACAAGAAGAACTGAAGGGTTCAGCAAGTCCTTCCATGGCGGCGAAGCCGCCGTCATGAGCATCGTCAGTCTTGGAGTGTGCCACCGGCCTCGGGTGCGAGCTCGGGGGCATTTCTACGTCCGTCGTTCGGCCTTCGCGTTTGGGTCGTTGCGGCGCAGCGTTCCCGCGGCGCAGCGTTCCCGCGGCGTTCCCGCGGCGCAGTGTTCCCGCAGCGTTCCCGCGGCGCAGTGTGTCAGCGGCGCAGCGCCGTCTTCTCGAGCTGCTTGCGATGCGCCTTTCCGCGCACACTCCAGTAGGGTTTGATGCGCATCTGAGCGCGGGCGATGCCCATCGCCAACAGCGCCGCTCGCAACTGGAGCACGGCGCCGGCCTCGCCAGAGAGGAACACGACGCCATCCCCCGGGGGCCGGCCCATGGCCTCGAGATGCCGAACCAAAGCCGGACCGTGCTCCTCGCCCCGCAGCACCCCGTCGAGGGGGAGCCGGTCCGCGATCGGCAGCTCGGGTCGCGCCAGCGAGAGGGCACCCCAAACGTGCGCCCCGGGTTGCTGCGCGACGATGAACTCGGCCAGCCCTACGGCGGTCTCATCGCCGTAGAACGCGAGCCATGGCGTCGCCGGCGCGACGGTGCCGTCGAGGCTGCGCGTCGGCCCGATGAAGCGAACTGGGTCACCGGGGCGAAGGCCCACGGTCCACCGCGAGCCAGGCGCGTCTCCATGCACGTGGATGAGCATCTCGAGCTGCCCTCGCCCCACATCGACGGCAGACGGGGTGTAGCTCCTCATCACCCCACCACCGACGTCCACCTTCACTTTGTCGCCCGGCTGAATACGCAGACCGACGAGGTCGTCGCCTTCCAGATGCACCCGACGCAACCCCGGGGTCGGCGCGGCGACCCCGCGTACCCGTGCCCGCTTTCCGAAGATCTTCGCCATCGCGCCCGTCGCTCGACCCATCGTTTGTCTCCCGATCGTTATGAGAACGGTTCTCAGTGTAGGTCGTTGATGCGAGCAGGGAAGCCCTCTTCACACTTCTCCACACGCGTCGCGGTGTTTGATCTCCGGCCGCGACGCCTGAATACTGCGCCCTCGATGGCGCGGTGGTGTGTGGTGGCCCTCCTCGGGATGATGGCCGCGTTGTGGGCGACGCCCGCTCGAGCGCAACGCCAGCACACGGTGCGCGCAGGCCAATCGTTGGCCCGCATCGCGCGCCGGCATCACGTCACGGTGTGGAACCTGGCGCTCGCCAACCGGCTCCGGCCGAACAGCGGCATCCGCCCTGGGCAGGTCCTCACGGTTCCGCCGCGCGGGGTCACCTACGTGCGTCCCGGCCAGACCCTCAGCCACGTCGCGCGCGACAACCACACGTCGGTCGAGGAGATCATGCGCCTCAACCGGATGCGCCGCCGTCGCGTGCGTGCTGGCCAGCGCTTGGTGCTCCCGGGGTTCGTAGAAGAGGCGGACGCCAACCGAGACTGGGGTGCGCCGGACAACCCGGGCGTGGCGCGCATCCGTCGCCGCGGCGAGGTCCTGACGCTCACCCTTCGTGACTCCGAGGGGCGCGTGACCGGGGCTGCGTTGGAGGGGCTCGCCTCCTTGATGCGACGCCGTGACGAAGACGAGGCGGAGCTCCCCCATCCCCGCCTGGCCCTCCTCCTCGCGGCCATCAGCGACCACTTTGGGGGCCGGGAGATCAACCTCGTCAGCGGCCGGCGTGAGGCCGGCGGGTACACCCGCGAGTCGAGCCGCCACACCTCGGGGCACGCCACCGACATCCAGGTGCGCGGGGTGCCGCGCCGGGTGCTCTGGGACTACTGCCGGAGCTTGAACCTCACGGGCTGCGGCTACTATCCACGCTCGACGTTTGTGCATGTTGATGTGCGGGCCCGCAACGGCCAGTGGGTCGACTGGTCCAGCCCCGGCGCGAGCCACCGATACGGGAACCTCCGCGGTCCGTGGCCTCGCATCTGTCGCCGCCGCCGCACCCACCGCCGATGCGCGCGCGAGAGCCGCCGCGTGACACGACGTGACGAGGTCCCCGAAGCGGTGCAGCTGGACGAGGCCGGGCAGCGCCTGATGCCCACCATCGAGACGATCGGCGAGCAGGAGGAGCCTGAAGAGGAGCCTTCGGACGAAGCTGACGAAGGCGAAGAGGCGCTCGACGCGTAGCGGCTACCCCTGCGCGGCTTCGAAAGAGAGACCGAACCGCGCCAGGTATTTCCGCAGTCGGTCAGCGTCGTTGCTGCTCTTCTTGCGCTTGCGCGACTCGCTGAAGAGCGTGCGTCCCGCTTCGGACATAGAGCGCGACACGCTGCACACCTGGAGCACGTCTTCGAGCTGGACGCGTTCGAAGCGGTCGAGCGCCTCAGCGGCTTCCCGACCCAAGATGCGCTGCACGCGGTTGCCAGGCGCGGTTCCCGTCCCGCCTCCTGACCAGCTTCGCTGAAGCCGGCGGACTTCGCCCTCCACCCCCATGGAGTCGATGCGGCCTCCCTTGGCGAGCGTGCCCATGCGGACGACGGCGGCGTTGAGGTCTCGGAAGTTGCCGCGCCAGGCTGCCCTCTCCGCGAACGCGAGGAAGCGCGACCGCGCCTCGCGGTTCAGCGAGATGCGCCGGCCGATCCGATCGGAGACGCGGTCGAGCTCGAAGTCGAGGTTGGGTTCGATGTCCTCCGTGCGGGCCGCGAGACCGGGCAGCTCGAAGGTCCAGAGGTCGATCCGCGCGAGCAGGTCTTCTCGAAATCGGCCCTCAGCTGCGGCGGCGCGCAGGTCCCGGTTGGTGCCGGCGAAGAGGGTGAACTTGGAGCTGACCTCCTTGTCGGCGCCGACCGGCAAGAACCGCTTGAGCTCGATGGCACGGAGGAGCATTGCTTGTTCGTCGAGGCCCAGCTCGCCGATCTCGTCCAAAAACAGCACCCCCTCGTTCGCACTGCGAAGCAGGCCCTCACGCGCCCGTTCCGCGCCGGTGTAGGCGCCTTTGACGTGGCCGAAGAGTGCGCTCATCGCCTGGTCACCCCGAAGCGTGGCGCAGTTCACGGCCACGAACGGTCCCTCCACCTGCCCGCGTCGGTGTTTCAGCTCGTAGATGCGCGTGGCGAGCTGGGACTTCCCTGCGCCCGTCGGTCCCGTCAGCAAGATCGGATCGCGCGACGCGATGGCCACTGTCTCGATCTCGTCGATCAGCGCGTTGAAGGCCGTGTTGCGGGTGTCGATGCCCTGCTTGAGAAAGCTCTGGCCCTCCAGCCGCTCCTCCGCGAAGCGTCGCGCCAGTTGGTCGTACCGTGAGAGGTCGAGGTCGATCACCCGGTGGGTGCCCACGGTGTCCTGACTTCGGCGCGGCGGCGGTGAAGTCTGGATGAGGCGCGCCGGGAAGTAGCGTGCTTCGGTCAGGAGGAACAAGCAGATCTGCGCGACGTGCGTTCCCGTCGTGATGTGCACGACGTACTCCTCGTTGCGCGGCTTGAACCGGTACCCGCGCGCGAAGTCGTGCAGCACCCCGTAGACCTCTTCGAAGTCCCACGCGTCCTCGAGCTCGATCGGATTGAGCCGCACCTCGGTCTCGGGCGCAGCCACCGCCAAGTCGGAGACGAGCAAGTCGGCCAGGACCGCGCAGTGGGGCTGCACGAGCAGCTCGAGCCGGTCGAGCGGGCGCGTCGGTTGAGTCGCCAGGGCCACCGTCGGCCGCCAGCGCGCCCAGCGCTTTCCTCCCTTGCCTGCGTCGAGCGTGGAGCCCACCAGCCCGATCGCCACCGTTCGCTTCGCCATCCTTCGCTCCCCGGCTACCTTTGTCGGCATGTACCACGAGAAGGGGCCCACCTTTGTGGAGCTGATGAAGCAGGCGCTGTCGTCGACCGACGACGGCTACGACCTGCTCGCGCCCAAGTTCGACTACACCCCGTTCCGTACCCCGGACGTCGTGCTGGAGCGCGCGGTCCAAGTCGCGGGCGAGCGAGGCGTGTCCGCCGGCCGCGGGTTGGACGTGTGCTGCGGCACCGGAGCCGGGCTCCGCTGGTTTCGCTCGCTGTGTCGAGACGAGATGGTCGGGGTCGACCGCAGCCAAGGCATGCTCGACGAGGCGGAGCGCCGGTTGTCCGAGGTCGAGAGCGAGGTCCCGCACCGGCTCCTCCAAGGTGACGCGATGAACATGCCCTTCGAGGACGCGGAGTTCGACCTCGCGGTGTGTTTCGGGGCCTTCGGTCACATTCTGGAGCAGGACGAGCCCGCCTTCGTCGCGGAGATCGCGCGCGTGCTGAAGCCGGGTGGACGCTTCGTGTTCATCACCACCGAGATGCCGTCGATGCGCTCGCCGCAGTACTGGGTCGCGCGAGGTTTCAACGGGGCGATGCGGGTGCGCAACGCGCTGATCAAGCCCGAGTTCATCATGTACTACCTCACGTTTTTGCTCCCCAGCGTGCGCTTCCTGTTGCGATCGAAGGGCTTCGACGTGGAGGTCGTCGACGGAGCGTTCGATGCGCCGTTCAAGGAAGCGAAGTTGGTCATTGCGACCAAGTGGACCCGCGTGTGAGCGAGGTCCGTGTCGACGGGCGCCAGGGGGAGGGCGGCGGTCAGATCCTCCGCTCGAGCCTCGCCCTGTCGTTGGTGACGGGACGTCCCTTTGTTATCGAACACATCCGCGCCGGTCGAAAGAAGCCAGGCCTCTTGCGGCAGCACCTGACCGCGGTGAACGCGGCGACGGTGATCGGCGCGGCGGTGGTCGAGGGCGCCGCGCTCGGCTCGAGCCGGGTGGCCTTCGCGCCTCAGGGCATCCATCCAGGTGCACATCGGTTCGCGGTCGGCAGCGCGGGCAGCGCGTGCCTGGTCCTGCAGTCGGTGCTGCCAGCGCTTCTCGCGGCGGACGGCCCGAGTGAGGTGAGGCTCGAGGGCGGAACGCACAACCCGTCGTCTCCTCCGTTCGACTTCCTCGCCAAGAGCTACCTCCCGCTCGTGTCACGTATGGGGCCCGCGGTGTCGCTCGAGCTGGAACGCGCCGGCTTCTTTCCACGAGGCGGCGGTCGAATGATCGCCCGCGTGACGCCCGGTGGATTGGGCGCGCTGGAGCTCGAGCGGCCGGGCGCGCGGCGGCGGGCCCGGGTCACCGCCATCGTGGCCGACCTCCCGGCACGCATCGGGCGCCGGGAAGTCGATGTCGTGGGAGAGGCGCTCGGGATTGCGGACCGTCATGTCGAGCAGCGCCCGCGCGAGGGACCGGGCAACGCCCTGTTCGTGGAGCTGGAGCACGAGGCGCTCACATTGATGTTCACGGCGTTTGGTCGGAAGGGGGTGCCGGCGGAGCGGGTGGCAGCGAACCTCGCATCCGAGGTTCAACGATGGCAGGACGCCGATGTCGCGGTGGACGAGCACCTGGCTGACCAGCTGCTGCTCCCGATGGCGCTGGGGGAAGGGGGCCGCTTCACCACCCTCGAGCCAACGCCGCACACGACGACCCACGCCGACGTCATCGCGCAGTTCCTGGAGCGACGGGTCTCTTTCGAGGCCCTCGGTCGGGGCCGCACACGCGTCACTGTGGCGTGATCTCAGGCGTTGGCGCTGGGCAGCGCCTGCGCAAGCAATGGCCTGAGCTGATTCGCCACCTGGACGTTCAGATCTTGGGACACGCTGGTGCCATCCCGAAGCGCCAGGACGAGAGGCAGCCTGTTGCCGTGAGGCTGGATCGACCAACGCACGATGTTCTCAGGTTGCTCTCGAAGCGCCGCGAGTGCCTTGGGCTTCCTGATGAAGGCAAACACGATGGCGCCAATGCCGAGTGGTCCCACAAGCAGACGGCCCAAGTACGCCTTGCCGCCGAGCTCGGCGGGGTCGAGGACGACGAAGGCAAGCGCACCCATCGCCAGCAGGAAGATCCCAGCGCCGATCTGGACGTTGCGGTTTCGGCGCGCGCCATCTTCGAGCACAGCCACGGCCGTGGCGAGTGGGTCGGTCATGGTTCGTCTCCGGACGACGGCGCGTGGTTGGAGCGGCTGTGACGTTCTCCGCCTGTGGAGACCGATGCGAGCGGCTCCGGGCCCCCGCAGCCAAACAGGATGGATACGAGCAGGGTCCTCGAGATCCACCGGGTCATCACGTCGGCTTACGCCGCTGCCGGCGATGATCTTCCCCGCGGCGTCCGATTCCGTCGGTATCCTCCGGGAAGTGAACGACGTCATCATCGTTGGGATGGGCCAGATGGGCGCCACCTTCGCGCACGGGCTCCTGCGCACTGGCCACAGCGTGCACCCCGTGACGCGCAGCAAGGCGCCTGCGGTCGTCGCGGAGGCGGTACCCGAGCCCGTGCTGGTGTTGCTCGCGGTCGGCGAGGCGGCGCTTCCGAGCTTGCTGGCGGAGCTGCCCGAGCCCTGGCGCGATCGGGTGGCGCTCCTGCAGAACGAGCTGCTGCCCGTCGATTGGAGGGGCTACACCGACCCGACCGTCGCCGTCGTGTGGTTCGAGAAGAAGAAGCGAAAGCCGCTTCATCCGATCCTCTCGACCCCCATCGCTGGGCCGAACGCCGCGCGCTTGGTCGCTGCGCTCGAGGCGATCGACCTGCCGGCGCATACGGTGGAGAAGGACGCGCTGCTCTTCGAGCTGGTGCGTAAGAATGTTTACATCCTGACCGCGAACGCCGCGGGCCTCGAGGTGGGGGGAACGGTGGGCGCACTCTTCGCCGAGCACCGCGGCTTGGCCGAGCCAATCGCCCGCGACGTGCTCGCCCTCCAAGCGCACCGCGCTGAGCAGGAGCTGCCGACGGACCGACTGCTCGACGGGCTCCGTGCGGCGTTCGAAGCGGACCCCGAGCACGGCTGCCGAGGCCGCTCGGCGCCAGCCAGGTTGCGTCGCGCCTTGGAGTACGGTCGCCGCGCGAAGGTCGCGACGCCGGCCCTCGATGCGCTCGAGCGCCACCTCGACCCCGCCTGACGGCGCCGCTTGCACGATCCAGTAGAGCTGGAGGATAGTGGCATTCATGAAACTCCGGATCGCGTGGATCGCGCTCGCCCTGCCGCTCTGTCTGCTCGCTTGCGATGGCGAAGACCCCGAAGACGGTGGGGTCGACGCCGGCGCAGGTCCGGAAGACGCTGGCCTCTCGGACGCCGGGCCAATCGACGCGGGCTTGGACGCGGGGCCCCTCGATGCCGGGCCGGTGGACGCGGGGCCGGGCGACGCGGGCTCGGACGCAGGGCCCTCGGATGCGGGACCGCCGACGCCGGTGTTGGTCGCGATGGAGGTGATGGCCGCACGGACCGCGCTCGACAGCGCGGTGGACGACGTGCCGGTGGAGATGCGGGTGGACGGAGCCTTCTCCAACCTCGACATCGGGGCCGCGGGCCTCGATGCGCTGATCGGCGAGGACGGCCTCGAGACCCTCGCCTTGAGTGATGCCACGGTCCGCGCGCTGGCGGACGTGCACACGGCGAACATCATCATTGACCGTCTCGACTCCGCCATCGCGGCGCTCGACGGGCGACCCTCCGTCGCGGCCGTCCGCACACAGACCCTCGCGCTTCGGGACCGGACGACGGACTACCGCGATGCGCTCGCGCTCGTGTACCAGACGCGGCTCGCGGCCGGTATCGTCGGCAGCCCCGTGGTGGAGGCGGCCCACATCTCCAACTTCCTGACGCTCGCCAACAGCACGGCCTCGCGCCTGCTCGTGGTCATCGAGGGCGCGACCGCAGGCGACGCCAACGCGAGCTTTCAGGTGGAGTGTTTTCCGAGCGAAGGCACGGTCGACTTCACCCTCGACGTGCGCGCCGTCGAGACGGGCACCTCGATCGCGTCCACCTCCGGGTCGGACAGCGCGACGCTCATGGTCCCGGCCGCGTTCGATGAGGTCACCGCGGTGGAGGTGGAGTTCCAGGCGGACACCCCCAGCACGATGGGCTTTACCGAGCAGTGCGGCCTGAGCGTGACGTCCCGGCGCCGTTTGCGCCTCGCGCCCGTCGACGTGCCGACCGTCGACGTCGACTTCAGCATGGCGTTCGACGCCTACTCCATGGCGGTGTTGAACGCCGAGGACGAGATCCTCGCGCTGGAGAACAGCGAGGACCCAGGCCTCGACCTGTCGGTTCTCGCGGCGGCCGGCGACGCCATCATGCTCTACCGCAACTTGGTCGCGGCTCTCGTCGCCAGCGACCTGCTCCCGATCCCGGTGGAGCACTACCAGCGAATCGCGCGGCAGGCAGTCTACGTGAGGGCCATGATCGACGCGCTGCTCGCGAGCGACCCCTTCGCGCCCGCCCTTTACAGCGACCTCCGCGCCGACATCGCGTCGGCGATGACGCAGGCCGAGGCGATGATCGCGGTGGTCGCCGCGCTCTGAGCCTGGATCCTTCAGACCGGGGCCGCATAAGCCGTTAACGAGGGCGTGCGCATCCTCCTCGTTGACGACGACCCCCGCATGACTCGCATCACGGCGCGGGTCTTGGAGAAGGCCGGTTTCGAGGTCGAGTCCACGAACCACTCGTTCGGCGTGCTCAACTTGGTCGCCGTGAGCCGCCCGGACGTCGTGGTCATCGACCTGAAGATGCCCGGGCTTCGCGGGACGGAGCTGCTCGAGCTGCTGCGCGCCGACCCCGAGCTCGCCGGCACACGCGTGGTGTTGTTCTCCGGGGTGGTCGAACACGAGCTGCGCGCCTACGCCGAGTCCGCCAACGCCGACGGGTATCTCCACAAGACCGCGGGCCCGGCAGCGCTGGTGCCGCTGCTCGAGGCGAGTTGAGCGATGCGGTCCGTCCTGCTCGCGACGGTCTGTCTGTTGGGGTGGCCCGCGTCCGTCTCCGGGCAGGCGACGCTCTCCGTCTATGGACCTGAGGGCACCGCTCGCGAACGCCGGGTGATGGCGGTGGTGACGAGCGCTGACGGAACGTGTGTGCCCGCGAGCACATCGCTCCAGTGGTCCGCGGAGGGGGGCGAGGTCGTGCCCGAAGACGCGGCCGGGCACTGCGTTCGCTGGCTACGGTTGAGCAGCCCTGAAAGAAGCGGACCGAGTGACCAGGACGTCCTTCGACTGCACGTGTCGGGGCCCGACCTGGCGGCCTCGGCGGTCGTTCCCATGCGAGACGCGACGCGGCTCGACGTGCGAGCGAGGCGTGTCGGTCGGCTGCTGCGGGTGGCGGTCGAGGGCGCCTCCGGCGACGCACTTTCCGGTTTTGTGGTCGCAACCAGCGGGACCATCGCCCTCGAACCGACAGCGGATGGACTCCGAGCTCGGGTGCCCCCCGGGTTGCTCGGCGTGGTGGTGCGCACCGGCACGATGGTCGGGGTGACGGCAGTTCGGCCGCGCGCGCGACCGGCGGCGCCCGAGGTGCTGGTGCTCGCGTCGGACCGGGCAATCGAGGGTGGCGGACCTCCACGTGAAGTCGCGTTTGTCGTCGCGTCGGACGGACGAGGGCGCTTGAGTCAGGAGTTGCCGCTGACCATTCAGTCTGAGCGCGGCGAGCTTCGGTCGCTGAGGTGGATCGGTGACGGGGTGGCGGCGATCGGCCTTTCGGCGCCGACTTCGACACGCTCCATCGATCTGTCGGTTGGGCACGAAGGGCACGCGCTGACACGCGTCGAGCTCGACGTCGCCGGCGACTGGCCGGTCTCCGCGGAGATCACGACCGAGGACACGCGCGGAGGTTTTGTCGTCGAGGCGAGCGCGGTGGGAGCCAACGGAGATCCCGTCCCCTCCACGCAGCTGCGCGCGCGCTGCGGCGACTCGGGTCTGCTCGCGTTGCCGGCGCAGTGCAACGTGCCGCCCGGATCCCAGGCCGACGTGGTCGTCCTCGCGTTGGTCGACGGCCGGCCCGTGCCGCTCGCGTCCCACCGGCTCGTCGTGCCCGCTTTGCCGACGCCGGTGCAGGTCGCGCCCCCTGCTGCGCTGCCTCCGCGCTGGAGTCTGGTCGCTTTCCTCCGCGGTACGTACGACGTGTGGGAGCGCGGCGGTCTCGGCGGAGGGGTCCGCGGCGCCCATGCGCTCGTCGATTGGCTCCGCCTCGGGGTCTCGCTCGGCTACGACCAAACGTTCTGGGAGTCCAGAGACGCGTCAGACCAGAGCCGCGTGCTGCGCGCGGAGCGGGCCTCGGTCGGCGCATCCGTGTTTGGGGAACTCGTGTTCGGCGAAGACGTGGGCGGCGCGGTGCGCCTCGAGGTCGGCGGTGGCTGGACCGGGTCGCGGGGCACGTTGGACGGGGTCGATGAGCAAGCGGATGTCGCCCACTTCACGGCGCTCCTGGCGGGCGGCCCGCGGTTCCGATTCGGGGCGTTCCTGCTCGGTGCCGACGCGGTGATCACGACGGGTATCGACTCGAGCGTGATGGCATGGGAGCGGGCTCCGGTGTCCGTCTCGATGGAGGTCCACGGTGGCGTGCTCCTACCGTGAGTTCCATTGGATCGGCTCGGTCCTGTTCGTCTCGATGTTGGGCTGCAGCGAGGGCGCACCCGACCCGCTCGCCTATCCCTCGGGCGCAGACGCGGTGGTCACCGAAGCCGTCGCCACGCTCGTGAGGGTATCCGGCGATGTGCGCGTGGCGCCGGCAGGCACCGGGCAGTGGGTGGCCGGGGCAGCGGAGCGTTCGCTTCGCCCTGCGGACGCCGTGCAGACGATGGAACATGCCACCGCCACGGTGCGGTTCGCTGACAGCGACGTCGTCACCGAGCTCGCGCCAGGGACGACGCTGCGCATCCCCGAGCAGGCCCCGCGTGTGGCCCGGCTTCGCCACTTGGCCGGCCAGCTGACCGCGCGGATCAGCCCGAGCCAACACGCGGAACGGCTCGAGGTGGCGCTGCCCTCGGGCCAGCTGATCCTCGAGCAGGACGGCACCGACGAAGACGGCTTCGCCGAAGCGCGCGTCACGATCGAGGACGATGTCTCCGAGGTCGCGATGCTGCGGGGCCGCGGGCGATTGGACCGAACGAGCGGCGACCCCATCACGATCGAAGAGGCCCACTACGCGCGCGTTCACACCGACGAGGAGCTGGTCGAGCAGGGGCTCGATGTCGTGTTCCCGGTGGGCGGAGAGCATCCGCCCGCGGACAGCGAGCGCGTCACGCAAGGCACCGTTCGGTTTCGCTGGGCGTCGATGGATGGGGCGACGGGCTATGAACTCCAGATTCGTGACGCCGCGGGAGACGTGCGCGAGGTCTCGGCCGAGTCGTCCAGCGCGCGTGTCCCACTCCCCGCCGGGTCGTTCACGTGGACCGTGCGTTCGCGGTTCGGTGACGACATTGGCCATCCGAGACCCGCGCTCTCGTTCACCCACCGGGTCGACCGCTCCGCCCCTGAGCTGTCGATTGAGCGGCCCACCCCAAACCAGAGCACGCGCTCCCGCACGGTGCTGGTCGCGGGGAGGACGGAGCCTCTGTCCAGCGTGCGCGTCAACGGCGTGTCGATCTCCGTCGGGCGCAACGGAGGGTTCCGGACCGCCGTTCCCGTTCAGGTGGGCCTGACCAACCTGGTCGTCGAGACACGCGACGCCGTTGGCAATCGCCGCGCCGTCACGCGCAGCGTGCTGAGGTCCCGTTGAAACGTCCGACCCGCATCTCGCTCCTGGTTCGAATGAGCGCCACGGTGTTGGCCGCGGGCTTGTTGACGTTGCTGACCACCACGGTCGTCGCCGTCTCTCTCATCCGCGACGACAAGGAGGCGGGGCTGGTGGACGGCGCCATGAGCACCGCGCAGACCCGACAGGACGCACTGCGGCACCGGCTGGCGCTCGCGCGCGCGCAGCTTCGAGCGGCGGCGTTCGCGGGTCAGGCCGGTCAGTTCCTCGAAGTGGCAGAGACGGTCGAAGGCACGACGGAGGCCATCCTCGTCGTGCGTGACGGGCAGGAGATCTTCGAGGCCGCGACCGACCCCGAAGCGATCGCGCTCCTGCGCTCGCAGGCGGACCTTCACCGCGAAGGGGTGGTGTTGGTCGGCACGCGCGCGCTGCTCACCGAGTCGGTCGGGGACAGCCACGTCAGCGGGGTGGTCCCGCTCGCGGACCTCGCACGGGTTCCAACCGGTTGGTTCGCCGAACTCGTGGCCCGGCCTGGGGCCGAGCGGCCGGGGCTTCTCGCGACGCGCGAAGGAGAGACGCTGAGGGTGTGGGCGCCCATCGAGACCGGGCTTCAGCTCCGCATCGACGCCCCTCTCGCACCGGCCCGCGCGGCCGCGTTTGCCATCTCGAGCCGCCTGTCGTTGAACTCCGCGATCGCCGTGGTCCCGCTGATCTTCCTTGCGTGGCTTTTGTCTCGTCACGTGACGGGTCCGCTCCGCGCGCTGGCCAGGGTCGTGCGCGAGAGCCGCGGCGGCCCTCTCGTGTTGCCGGTCATGGGCAACGACGAGGTGGGGGACCTCGCGGCGGCGGTGCAGTCCATGAGCGAGAGGCTGCATCGCGACGCGGAGGGCTGGACCCAGGCGCTGATGCTCCATCGGTCGACCGTGCATTCCGAGGCCGCATATCTCGAGGCGCTCGAATCGTCGCTGCGCCAGATCGGAGAAGGCTGGGAGGTGCTGCCCGCGTCCAGCGAAGGGTACGCGAAGACCGTCGACCGCCTGTGGATCCCGATCTCCGGTCGAGAGGACTACGGCGGCGTTCTTCCTCCGAAGGGCGTCGAGGAGGCGGACCTTCAGATCGGGGAGCTGCTGGTGCACACCGCGCGCAGCCGGCTGGACGAAGTCTCGCTGGAGCGGCAGGCGGTGGTGGGTGAGAAGCTGGCGATGTTGAGCCGGCTCAGCGCCTCCGTTGCGCACGAGATGAACACGCCGCTCGCGTTCGTGAAGGCGAATCTTCTGGCGCTCGAAGACGAAGTCGAGGGAGGCGACGCCACCGAAATGCTTGACGACGCCAAGCTCGGAGTCGACCGGCTCGTGCGGATCGTGCGGGACCTGTCTTCGGTGGCCGTCGGCGGGCACACGGCGCCGGAGCGCGTCGAGGTCGAAGAGGTGCTCCGCGCCATGGCGCGCATGGCAGAGACCCGCCGGCCGCAGGGCAGCGTGCAGGTGGCCCTGCAAGGCGAGCCCTTCGCGTCGGTCGATCGCGGGCGGATCGAGCAGGTCGTGCTCAACCTCATGAACAACGCCCTCGACGCGGCCGGTCCCGGAGCCGTGGTCGAGGTCGGTGCGCGTGCTGAGGGCGACCGGGTCGTCATCGAGGTGGCGGACAACGGGCCGGGGATCCCTGGGGACATGCAGGGCAAGCTCTTCGAGGCGTTCCACACGAGCAAGGGCGCCAACGGGACGGGTCTCGGCCTCTACATTTCGCGGTCCTTCGTCGAAGCCCACGGCGGGACGTTGGAACTCGCGTGCACCGGGCCGGAGGGGACCACCTTCCGCATCGAGCTTCCGGCCGCGCCCCCGCCGACGACGCCCCCGTCCGCGCCCGCGCCGCTCAGCGCCCCGCCGCTCCGCATCCTGGTGATCGACGACGACGCTGCGGTCGTGCGCGGCATGAAGCGGTGGCTGAAGACCCGCGCCGTCGTCGAGGGCACGACCGAGGCCCGGGAGGCGCTGTCGTGGATCCGCGAGCGCGACTTCGACTTGGTGCTCTGCGACATGAACATGCCCTCCTTCACGGGGATGGATCTCGCGGCCGAGCTGGAGCGCGACGTCCCTGAGCTGCTCTCCCGGCTCGTGATCGTGACCGGAGCCACAGAGGACCCGCCTCCGGGGTTGCACGTCGCCAAGAAGCCGCTCGATCCGGCGACGATCAACCGCTGGCTCGACAACATCGCCGCGGGGGCGGCGCTCGCGTGATGACACACGCGCTCCGATGGTTGCTCGTGCTGGTCGTCGTGGCCGGCTGCCGAAGGCCAGCGCCTCATGTCGTGCCGGACGAGGTCACCCTCGACGAGGTGCGCTCGACCGAATTCGTCATCCAGGGAATCGCGCGTGCGGAGATTCTCCGCTCCAACGGCGCCACCCTGCAGCTGCGGGATGGAGTCGAGGTGTCGATCGGCGGGGAGCAGGCAGAGGTCCTGAGCGTGGCGCCGGAAGGGGTGCACGTGCGTCTGAGGGCCGGGCTCCCGCTGGGGCAGCATTTGCTGACGGTGGGCACGCAAGAGGCGCCGAACGCGCTGCGTGTCGTCGCGTCGCGCGTGGGTGATGCGTCCTCTGACGAAGCGGGCATGGTTTTTGGCGAAGCCGGAATGCTCGATGCGAGCCAGTCGGACGGTGCGGTCCCCGATGGGGGGACGCGTATCGACGCGGGCCTGGACGCTGCTGGTCTTGACGCGTCATGGAACGGATCGTTGGGACCGCCGGACGCCGCCGCTTCGGTCGACGCAACCGTGCAAGACGGGGGGGAAGAGTATCGACCGTCGGGTACTTGCACAGGCGGTTCGGTGGGTTCGACATGCGAGTGTGCCTCCCGCGACACCTGCGACATCGTGTGCGTGGGGCGGTGCGACGTCGTCTGTCGAGAGCTGTCTCGCTGCACTGTCGAGGCCGTTGACGACTCCACCTTGCGCTGCCGCCCCGGCGCGAACTGCATGTTTCAGGGCAACGACCGGAGCACGGTGACCTGCGACTGGCCGGCGTTCTGCACAGCCGAGTTTCACAACGACGCGACCGTGGAGTGTGGCCGGCGACTCACCGACGCGAGCTGCTGCATCGCGAGCTGCAACCGTCGGTGCAGCGGTGCCCCTGACTGCGATTGAATCTCAAGCGAGCGCCGCGGCGCGTTCGTCGTCTCCCACGGCGACAAAGAGATCGTGCGCCAGGCGGCGCGCCGCCTCGGTCCGCGGTTCGTCCTCGCGCTCACGCCACATCGACATCGCGCGTTCGGCCGCCTTGGCCATGTCTTCGTCGACGAGGGCCCGGTTCCCGGTGAGCGCGCAGGCCTCGTCCAGATGCCGATCGAACGCGGCCGCGTCTCCGCTCGCGGCGACGCACGGCAACAGGACGCAACGCAGCCAACCGAGGTAGGCCTTCTTCCCGCTCTTGACCAACCCGGGCAGCTCGGCTTCGAAGACCCGGCGTGCCTCCTCCCAGCGCTCGCGCCCGAGGAGCACCAACCCGAGGTTGAGCTTGGCCACGAGGATCGCCTTGCTGCCGATGCTCTTCTGGATCCGGTGCGCCGCGCGGTACGCCTCCTCCGCAGCCTCGAGATCGCCCTGGTACCGCTGCACGTCTGCGCGCCCCATCAGGCAGTTGGCGATCCCGGCGCGGTAGCCGGCTCGCTCGCAGCGATCGCGCGCCGCTTCGTACTTATCCTCGGCCGTCGGCCATTGCTTGTCGTGCCGCGCGATGTGCGCCAGGCCGAGCATCGCGTTGGCCGCACCCCGCTCGTCACCGAGCATCTCGAACAGCGCAAAAGCGCGCGCGTAGAGCGCCGCGCCCGCTTCGTATTCGCCCCGCTGACGACTGAGGATGGCCATGCCGAGCAACGCACGCGCGCGCCCGTCGTCATCGTCGAGCTTGTGGTACCGCTCCCGCGCGACGCGCACGTGGGCCAGCGCCTCATCGGGAGCGCCTTGCTGACGCGCCACGTTGGCCAGGATCAGCTCGCTCTCCGCGATCACCCGCTCCCACCCGGGTGCCGCGCTGCTGCGCGCGTTCCGGGCCCAGGTCTCCGCTGCGTCGAAGTCCCACTCGAGCCGATGCACGTCCGCGCGGAGGACCCACCCGTCGCCCCATCGCGGGTCGTCTGCCGGAAGCTCCAGGCCCGTCATCAGCTGCTCGCGCCGTGCCAGCATGTCCAGCGCCCGTGCGTAGTCGCTGCCGTCTCGAAGCTCCTGTGCGGCCACCAGGAAAGGCGCCAACGCGTGCTCTGGCAGGCCCGCCTCCGCCAGGTGTTCCGCGTGCCGCTCGGCGCTCCCTTTGCCTCCGCGCGCCTCGATCACCTCCGCGCAAACCGCGTGCATGCGACGTGCGTGGCCGGCGTCGCTGGCGGTGCGCACGAGGCTCTCGCGCAGCATGCCGTGGATGAACGCCCAGCCGGTGTCGTCCCGCTCCACCAGGTGTGCGCGGGCCAGCGTGTCCAGCAGCTCCGGGGAGAGCGGCGTCCCCCACGCCGCGGTGACGGCGCCGAGCTCCTCGTCCTCGTGGCGCGCGCCCAGGATCGCCGCGAGCTGCAAGACCGCGCGGTCCTGCTCGGGTCGTCCCTCGAGCAGGCGGTCGACGCGCGCGATCCAGACGCTGCCCACGTCGTCCGGGATCTCGCCGCGCTCGCCCGGGCGAAGACCGAACCCGTTGGGCGTGAGCTGGAGCACCCCGCGATGGACCCAGTCGCCCACGAGCTGCACCGCGAACAGCGGGTTCCCGTCGACACGCTGACACACCCGATCGGCGAGGCTCCCCTTGAGGCCGAGCAGCTTCTCGATCAGTTCGCTGGTGTCCGACATCGCCAGCGGCCCGACCCGCACCCGTGACGCGCGCTCGTGTTCCACGAGCTGGGCGAGACGCGTCGCTTCCGCATCGCGCTCGATCAGCGCTTCTTCGCGAACGGTGAGCAGAAACAACACGGGCGCCTCGAGGTGGTCGAGCGCGTGCAACGCCATCTGGACGGCGTCGCCTCCCCACTGGGCGTCGTCGAGCCACACGATGACCGGGCGCGCCTCGGCGGCACGCGAGAGCACGCCCTCCACCGCGAGGTAGCGCTCGACCGGGCTGGCGAAGCGCACCCGGCTGATGCTCGGGGCCTCCTCCTCGGCTTCGGAGAGCGCGAGCAACTCGACGATCGAGCCCGCTTCGAGCTCGTCGTAGACGCCTTCTCGGCGCAGACACGTGCTGATGCGCGCCTCGAGCGCGTTGCCCATCAGTCCCACCGCGCCGTAGTGCGCGGCCACCATGCGCGGCAGGCCGTTGAGCGGGCTCGCGTCTTCGGTGTGCGTCGCCCGAAGCAGCGTCGCCGCGCCCAACTCGTCGGCGCGGCGCGCCGTCCATTCCGCAAGCCGGCTCTTGCCGGTTCCCGTGGGCCCGCGGAGGACCAGCGCGCGGGGCAAGCGGGACGCGGCAGCGTCTCGCAGAGCGTGCCAGATCGCGTCCCGCTCGTCAGTGCGGTCCACCATGGGTACGGCGCGCAAGAAGAACAGCCCGAGGCCCGCGCCGTGCAACGACACGCTCTGTGCCTCTTGGTGGGGGCGCCAGTCGTCGGCGACCGGGGCGCGCTCCGCCAGCGGGAGCGGCAAGGCGGTGACGTTCTCGAGAGCGGGTTCCCCGCCCGGCCCCGCGTCGTGGGTCGCCTCGCTGGACCACGGCGCCGCGCCCGTCTGAGGGCCTTCGTCGGCCCACGGCGGGGCGCTCGTGCTGGGGCCTTCCGCGCTCGCCCAGGGAGGGTTGCTCTCCTGGGGAGTGGCCCACGGAGGTGCGCCCGTCCCGGGGTTGGGATCCTCCGGCGCGACCTTGCGGGCCGATGGGCGGGCCCCGCGTGTAGGCTCGTCCAGGATGGCGGGCGCGGGCGGAGGCGTGCGGGAGCCAGCGATCGGGGCCCCCAGCTCAGACAACGCATGGGCGGCGTCGGCGGCGCATTGAAACCGCGCCTCGGGGCGCTTCTCGGTGAGCTTCTTGATCCACGTGCCGAGTCGCGGAGGCACGTGAAAGCGCGGGTAGAGCGTCGGCATCTCCCGGTCGAGGTGCGCCATCAACACCGCCGCGGGGATCTCCCCCGTGAACGGGAGGCTCCCCGAGACGAGCTGGTGCGCCATGATGCCGAGCGCATAAAGGTCGGTCCACGGGCCGTAGTCGCGCCACCGGCACTCGATCTGCTCGGGCGCCATGTACGAGACCGTGCCGACGATCTCCTCGAGGTGCGCCCCGCCCTCCGCGCGGTGGTCCGACGCGTGCGCGATCCCGAAGTCGGCCAGCTTCACGGCGGGCTCCGCGCTCGTGCCGCGATGCAGCAGCACATTGCCTGGCTTGAGGTCGCGGTGCACCACCCCGTGGCTGTGTGCGTGCCCGAGCGCCGAGAGCAGCTCCAGCAGCGCCCGTCGAAGGGTGGGCCAGTCGTCGAGGCCCGCGTCGCCGAGCGAGCCCGAATCCGCCAGCTCCATCGCGAGGTAGGGGCTGCCCGCGCTCATCGGGACGTCCGCCGAAAGCGCGGCCGCGGCCTCCGCTTCGCTGACCGTCCCGTACTCGAGCAGCGTGACGATGTGCGGATGGACCAGCTGGGCCGCGGACTGCACCTCGGCGCGGAAGTCATCGACGTAGCGCGGGTTGTGAAGCGCCTCCTCCAGTACGACTTTGATGGCCACGGGGACGTCGTCCTTGCGGTGCGTCGCCGAGAGCACGACGCCCATTCCGCCGCGGGCGAGCTCGCGGTGCACATCGAAGGGTCCGAGCGAAGCGTTCATGGTGGCGCATTTTTCCGTTCTTCACGGCCAGCCACAACTGCCGTCGGTGTATCCTCCGCGAATGGCCGAGCCATGGACCGTCTTGGAGGCGACTTCACGCGCCTCTGGGTTCGACAACACCGTGCTGCAGGTGGAATCGCTGCGCGGCACGGCCGCGATCTCCGAGCCGTACCGCTACGAGGTGGCGTTCACCTGCGCGAGCCCCGGGTACGACCACCAGGATCTGGACGAGCTGCTGCGCGCGCCCTTCTCCGTCTCCTGGGGTCCCACCGGCGAGAGCGTCGTGCACGGCATGCTCGATGGCATTCGAACAGAGTCGATCGAGGCCGACCAAGACGTGCGATACGTCGCCGTGCTCGAGCCACGGCTGGCGCGCTTGCGCTACACCACGCGCTCGCGGGTCTTCCAGGACATGACCGTGCCCGAGATCGTGCAGGAGGTCCTCACCGAACATCAGGTCCCGGGGGTGCACGGCCACTTCGCGGGGAGCTACCCGAAGTCCGAGTACACGCTGCAGTACCAGGAGTCCGATCTGGACTTCATCCAGCGGCTGATGGAGCACCACGGCATCCACTACCACTTCGGGCACGACCCGAGTGACGAGCACGAGCACCTGTTTCTCGGGGACCGCAACGCGCACTTCACGAACCGCGGAAACACGGTCAACTACGAGCGCCGGGCGGTGCATCTCGATGCGGAGGCGCTGCATTCGCTGACCCGCAGCCTGAAGCTCGGCCCCGCGACCGTGTTCCTCACCGACTACAACTGGCGCGCGCCTCGGGTGGCACTCTCGAACCAGACCGCGGCCGACAACGTCACCGGCGCAGGCCTGTTTCACGAGCACGCGAACCACTACAAGACTCCGTCCGAGGGGGCCGCACTCGCCGAGACGCGGGCGCAGCAGATCGTCTCCGAGCGCGTGCGTTTCGAGGCGACCGGGACGCTGTTTGGCGTCAGCGCCGGGTTTGTCGTCAACCTCGCCGACCACCCGCACGGCGAGTACGCGCACCGCGCCTTCGTCATCGTCCGCCGCCACTTGGAGCTGCATGGGGGCGGCAGCGCCTCTCACCAGGACACCTACGAGCTGACCGACGCGACGGTTGAGTATCGACCGCCCCGCCGTACGCCAAAGCCGCGCATCTACGGCGTCATTCACGGGGTGGTCGACGCTCCGGCGCACTCGACCGCCGCGCCCATCGACAGCGACGGCCGCTACAGGGTGCTGTTGCCCTTCGATCTGAACGGCCGGCCGGGGGGCACCGCATCGCGCTGGATTCGCGTGGCGCAGCCGTCTTCGGGGCCGGGCTACGGTTTTCACCTTCCGCTTCACCTCGGCGCGGAGGTCGCCATCGCGCACCTCGGCGGCGACCCCGACCGTCCGGTGATCGTGGGCAGCGTGCACAACACCGACACCAAGAACCCCGTGGTCGAAGACAACGCCACCCAGTCCTGGCTGCGAACCCAGGCAGGCGTGCGGATCCTGTTCGATGACGACGCGAGCTGATGGCGCGACGCCAATGAGGCACCTGTGAGCGAAGACCCCGCCGACTTCGAAAAAGCCATCCTGTCCTCGGACAAGCGCTTCGAGATCTATGTCCCGCAGCCCGCCGCCCGTCTCAACATGGGCGTGGGCGCCAGCAAGGCGCAGCCCGAAGGCCCATATGGGCACAGCGGCGTGACTCTGTCGGCGGCGGACAATGTGTTCGTCGAGTCCGGCGCCGACATGGTCATCCAGTCCGGCAAGGCGGCGAACCTGCTCGCGAGCAAGGACATGGGCGTCTACGTGGGCGCCAGCATGACCATGACCGCGAGCGAAGATCTGAAGATCTCCGCCGGCCAGCGCGTGCTCGTCATCTCCGGCAGCCACAACGACCCGTCGACCCGCGCGAACAGCGGAGAGCTCCGACTCCAGGCGTACAACAACCTCGCCCAGCACTACCGGATCGATTCGCTCGACGTGGGTCTCTTCGAGTTCTTCCATGGACGGCGCCAACGCCCGAAGAAGAGCAAGCCGAGCCGGCTCGAGCTGCTCGCCGGCAAAGCCAAGAAGGACAAGCTCAATCCGGGCAAGTTCGTTCGCAAGAACGGCAAGGCGTACAAGGGCAAGCGCAAGCGGTTCAGCCACTCCGACAAGGACGTGGCCAAGGAGATCGCGGAGGACAAGGACCTCCAAGGCGGCTGGGCCGGCCTGATGCACAAGACGCTCTACGACCTCTACCCCGCGGAGATCGACGGCCTCGGGGCCAAGAACGCGTTGTTCTACCCGCCGAGCTTGGCCAAGACCCCGAACACACGGAAGAAGGCCGAGAAGGGCGTGAAGATCCCAGCGCGCAAGGGGCTCTTCCCCAAGCCGCCCCGTGTGATCCCGCCGATCGAGAAGATCAAAGACAGCTCCGATCCGCGCTACCTCGTGGAGGCGATCTTCGCCAGCGATGCGATGGCGGCGGGGCAGGGCGGTTCGGGCCTCGCGATCACCGCGTTCGGAGGGCCGAACATCGAGGACATGGAGTTTGGCTTCAGCCGCTACTTCCATCGCTTCGACCCCTACAAGCGCTACAAGAAGGACGCCTTCAGCGGCTTCGCGTCACGCGGCATCATCACGCTCAAGAACGGTCTCGTGAAGATGCGCCGGATGCTCGACTGCCTCCTCCACGCGGCCGGGCTCCCCGGCGCGCTGGCAGGGCTGCTTCAAGAGGGACTCGCGGCGGTCCCCGTGTTGGGGCCGGTCATCGGTGCGCTCTCGGTCTCGCTCGAGGCATACGGCGCGGTGGCCGAGCAGGTCGATTCCCACAGCCAGTCCGCCAACGATCCGAACGCGGAGAACAACCCGTTCGCCGAGCCGATAGGGGAGTTCGGCAAGCCCTTCGAGCCGGGCTCCGCCGAGCCGCGCAAGGCCTCGGTCAAATCCGAGGAAGGCCCCTGGGATCTGATCACGGACGTGACCAAACCCTGGGAAATGAAGGTCGAGAACGAGGATGGGGAGGTTGTCGAGATCACGCTCGACCCGGGCCCCGTGCCGCCACGACCCGCCACGCTCACCTTCGCCATCGCTGCGCTCCAAGACCTGGAAGATGAAGACGGAGACGTGATCGGGAGCGAGACTGTCGAGCTCGTCATCGAGGTCGACGGACGGTCCAGCACGTTGAACTTCGACTCGTCCACCGCGGGTGACGCCGACGCGATCCTCGCCGCCTTCGTGGCGCGCGTCGGCGCGGTCGCGACCGTGACGATGGCGGGCGACGAAGACAAGACCCTGACGATCACGACGCAGTCGACGGGTGCGGGGTCGCGGATCTTGGTCACCCGCTACGAGGACGACGCGTCCGACGAGGACCCGAGCCACTTTGCGCTCGTCACGGGATGGCTTGAGACCGGTCACGGCGAGGTCCCCCCGGTCGCCGACATGACTGCGGTGACCGCGAGTGAGATCGGCGCGCGGCTCGTGCCACACCTCGGCACGATCATCTCCGAGGTCGAAGGCTGCCTCCGGATCTCCTCAGAGAAGGTGGGGGACGGCTCGAAGGTGGTCGTCTCCGGCAACCTCGCCAACACCCTCTGGGGGGCGGAGGCCAAGAGCGACCACGTCCAGGCGAAGATGATGCCGGACTGGGACGACATCGACTCGGCGGGATCCGTCATCGAGCCCATCAAGCACTGGGTCGACTACGCGATGAGCCTGCCGGACAAGGCGCAGGGGATGCTCGAGCCGATCACCGACGCCTGCCAGGCGTTGCTCGACGTCGCGGACGCGCTCGAGAAGGTCGCCGAAGCCGCCCTCGCGATCGCGGCGCTCGGCGGCGGGCCGGAGCTACCCGACCCACCTGAGGCGGTCGGCATCTTCGGCACGGAGGGCATCACGCTGGGCACCCACGACCGGATCGTGGGGCAGGGCGGGCACGGCATCCTGTTTGTGGTCGACGGCGCGTCGGGCGAGGCGAACAAGGGGCGTCAGCAAGGAAAACTCGAGTACGCGGCGCGCTTCGCGGGTGGGTTCGTGCCGCCGGCTCGCGAGAAGCAGAAGAAGTCACTCGGCTTCCGGGTGATGAGCGACAGCGTCGTCGACATGACGGGCAACGACGCGGTCCAGCTGGTCGCGATGGGCCGCGGCAAGTCCAAAGAGGACCGCGTCTACGGCTCGAAGATCGGCGGCATCGGGGTGGCCCGTGTGCTCAGCTCGTGGGTCACCGAGGTGGCCGCACACGACAAGGTGATCATCGCCGCGCGAAGCAAGGGCGACTCGAGCAGCACCGACGGCACGACCGGAGGCCGCGTCGAGGTGGCGGGCCAGACGATTGCGATCGGAGGCATCCGCAACGAGGACAAGGACGCGGACGGCAACGAGCTCGGCCCGTGGGACTTCGAGGTGCGTGACGGGGTCGAGGCGCACAGCAAGAGCTTCGGCATCGCGCCCATCGAGATGGAGGAGGTGTCTCTCTCGAACCACCTCATCTATGCCGCGCGGAAAAAGGACAAGCTCACCGGCAAGAAGAAGCCGCCGCCCCACCTGAAGGCCAACACGAAGTACGCCTGGCCCGAGAAGCTCCGGAAGGAGCACCCGGTGACCGAGCGCGTCCACGTTCACTCCTCCAAGGAGGCGGTGATCGTCGTCGGCCCTTACATGGTGCACGTCAGCAAGGATGCGGGCGTTGTGGTGGGCCGTCGCAAGGCCAACAAGGATCCGTCGGTCAACGAGCTCGACGACGTGCTGGGCAACTTCACCCTCGACGACCGAGGTATCGGGCTCACCATGCCCAACAAGGACAAGAGCGATCACACTGCGCTCACGTTGTTCGAGGGCCAGACGGTCTTGCGCGGCACCGACGGGTCGGGCGACCCCGGCATCTTCTCGGCGACCGAGGGCAGCGTCACGGTCAGTGCCGGCAGCGCCGACTCCGTCGAGATCTCGAAATCCGACGGCATGAAGGTGACGGCGAGCAAGATCGATCTCTCCGGCTCCGGCGCCGTGAAGATCAAGGGCGGCCAGATTCAAATCGGCTGACGCCGGGCTTTGCGGGGCGCGAACCGATGAGCATTTCGTTCGAAGACGTCCCGTATGAGGGCCGCCCGATCGACACGACCCGACCGGAGCTGATCGCCGTCGAGGCGTGGCTTCGGGGTGTGCCTGCGGCGCACCCAGCGCGCGCGCGTGTGCTGGAGTTGGGCTGCGCGGAGGGGGCGAACCTCATCCCTCACGCCTACCACTGCCCCGAGGCGAGGTTCGTCGGCGTCGACTCCAGCCCGCGCATGGTCGCCACGGCCCAGGAACGCGCCAGCCGGCTCGGTCTCGACAACATCACGTTCGTCTGCGCAGACATCCTGAAGCTCCCCGCCGAGGCCGATGGGCCTTGGGACTTCATCGTGTGCCACGGGGTGTTCTCCTGGGTGCCCGAGCCCGTGCGCGACGCCATCTTCGACGCGCTCGGCGAACGCCTGGCGCCCGGCGGCGTCGGCTACGTGAGCTACAACGTCGAGCCCGGTTGGGCGACGCGCGGGTTGGTCAGGCAGGTGTTGATGGCGCGTACCCGTCGCATCGACGACCCTCGCGAGAAGCTTCAGGAGGCGCGCGAGCTGCTGACGTTTCTCGCCGACACACCTTTCGCGGACCACCACTACGCCGCTTCCATGGCAGTCGACGCCAAGAACCTCCTGACGCACCGCGACCCGTACATCGCGCACGAATACCTCACCGGAGTGAACGAGGCCTTCCGCTACGGGGACATCGCGAAGATGGCGGAGGCGCGCGGCCTACGGTTCTTGGCCGAGCTCTCACCCATCGCGCATCGTGGTGTCGAGGAGCGCATGCGCTCGGCGGTGGGCCACATCACCGACGACCCCATCGAGGCCGAGGAGCTCACCGACGTGCTCTACGGGAGGGCCTTCCGCGCCAGCCTGTTCTCGCGTGCCGACGCCACGCTCCGGGACGTCGACGAGGCGAGAGCATCGCTGCTCTCCGAGTGCGGCTTCGTCACCCGGCTCAGCCCACGTTCGAGTCGGGTCTCTCTGACCGACGGCGACAGCGAGGACTTTGTTGATGCGGACGACGTGCGGGTCGCGGTCACGCACCCTTTGCTCAAGGCGAGCCTGCTCGAGCTCTCCCGCGCGTTCCCGGTCGCGCTCACCCTCTCCGAGCTGACCCAGCGGGCGGGTGCGGTCCTTCAGCAGCGGCGCGTCGAAGGGTACGCGGAGGGGGTGTCGGACGCGGAGCGCGACACGCTCGGCGAAGACCTCATGCGGCTGCTTTCCTTGCGTCACCTGGAGCTGCGTGTGCTCTGGCCCGAGATGGTCGCTGCAGCCGGGAGTCGCCCGAGGGTAAGCACCCTGGCCCGCTCGGAGTCCCGCTGGTTTGCGAGCGTGACCAACGTGTTTCACAGCCCTGTGTACATGGACGACGCCGCGCGCTATCTGGTTGAGCTGATGGACGGGTCACGCAGCCGCGACGAGCTCACGACCCAGCTGCTCGCCACGCTCCAGAAACACGCGATTCAGATCCGAGATGAAGCGGGCAACGCGCTGCTCGGCGATAAGGCCATCGAGTTCATGCGTCTGTTCGTCGACCGCCACATCCTCCTGCTCGAATCGCAGGGTGTGATGGAGCGCTGAGAACACCGACTCCCCGACCGACTGAGGAAACCACCATGACCTTCGCGCTCCACATCGACGCGTGGCCCCACGAGGGCCCCATCCCCGCCCGGTTCGCCTTCGGAAAGCCCGGAGACGACGGGCCGTTTTCGCTCAGCGACAACATCAGCCCCGCGCTCCGTTGGTCCGGCGCGCCCGAAGGCACGAAGTCGTTCGCCGTCGTCTGCCACGACCCCGACGTTCCGTCCTCGGCCGACGACGTGAACCAAGAAGGCAAGACGGTGCCGGCCGATCTCCCGCGGGTCGACTTCTTCCACTGGGTGCTGATCGATCTCTCGGCTGGCTGCACGGGCCTCGACGAGGGCGCAGGCTCAGACGGGGTCACCCCGCGCGGCAAGCCGGTCGGGCCCTCCAACGGCGGTCTCACCGGCGTCAACAACTACACCGATTGGTTCGCCGGCGACGCGGACATGGGCGGGACCTACGGCGGCTACGACGGCCCGTGTCCCCCGTGGAACGACAGCATCGTGCACCACTACCACTTCCATGTCTTCGCGCTCGACGTGGACACGCTTGGGCTGGAGGGGGAGTTCCGCGCCGACGCCGTGCGGGAGGCCATGGAGGGGCATGTGCTGGCGAGCGCGCTGCACGTCGGGACGTACTCGATGAACCCGGCCGTGCCCGCCTGACCGATCCGATGCGTTCCGATGACGTCGTGGTGGTGGCCTTCGAAAGTCAGCTCACCGGCGCCGCGGTCGAGTCGGGGCTCCGCGGTGTGTTCCGCGATGGCCGGGCGCAAGCGCGGGTCGTCGTCGACTGCCGCGCGATGACGGGATATTCGACCGAGGCGCGTGAGCGGTTCGTCGCGTGGTTTCGCGGCCATCGTCATGCCATCCCGCGTACGGCTGTTGTGACGGACAACACGCTCTGGCACATGGTGGTTCGGGCGATGGCGCTGGCTTCGCAGCAGGAAATGCGGCCCTTCGCCGATCTTCAGGAGGCGAAGGCGTGGGCTCGTGGCTGACCGCCGGCCGTCAACCGAGGTGGATGCTCTCGCCGTCGATCGCGAACACGTCTTTGGCCTTGAGCTTGGCGCGCTCGGCGAGCCAGCTGAGCTGCCCCTTCGCCACCAGGCGCATGCGCCCGACGCGCGTCTGTGAGAGGCCCTCGACCTCGCGATAGCTCTCCTTGGCGTGCTCGACCAGGGCGCCCACGCGCGTCTCGATGCGTTCGGCCCGGGTGCGCAGCTCCTCGACCTGCGCGTCGACGCGGGTGGCGATCGTCGTCACGTCTTCGGCCAGCGCGACGAGTCGGGCGGCCTTGGCCGCGAAGACGCCAGCGCGGATCTCAGCCGCGTCTCCGTCGAGCGTCAGTCGGCTGCGCGACGCCTGCCCGTCGTGGCTCTCGATTGTCACTGCGCGCTCCGACCGCATCCCGACGCCTCGCGCACCTTCGATGTGGATCTGACCGTGGGGCGCCGACAGATGAAGATCCCCAGGCACGGTGACGTGGGTGGCGCCCCGCTCGTCTTGCTCGACGTTCAGTCCTAGATCGAGCGAACCGGCGGGGCGAAGCGCGCTTAGGACGCCGACGACAAAACACGCGCCGCGGCCGTCGGACAAGAGCAGGACCCGGTCGCCGCTGGCGGGTTCCCAGGACCCGGCGACGGCGTTTTGTGCGACGCGTTCCCCAAGCTCTGCGGCGCGCACGCGGACTCCGCGACCGTCGACGGACACCACCGCGCCGGTGCTGACGCGGGTGTCGGAACCGGTCGGGAGGGGGAGTTCGGGTAGGGCGTGGGACATGGAGGCTCTCTCGTTCTTTGGAACTTCAGCGCTGAGGCACGAAGGACTCCGCCTTCTCTCGCGCCGGGTCCGTCTTGCTGACGCCGGTCAGGTTGGTGTCCCGCAGCGTCGCGGTGTCGAGTTGGGTCGCGTGCATGCTCGAGGCCTCGAGCGTCGCGCCGGTCAGATCGGCGAGGCGAAGATCGGCGTGGTCGAGATAGGCGAAGCGCATCTGTGCGTTGACGAACGAGCTGCCTCGCGCGTCGGCGGCCGCGAGTTGAATCCGGTCGGCGTTGGCCAGGTCGAACTTGGCCTTCTGCGCGCTCGCTCCATTGAGCTGGGCCTCGCGCAGATCGGCGCCGCGGAAGTCCGCCTCGGTGAGCCGCGCTTCGGCGAAGTCCGCTGCGCGGGCGCGCGATTCCAGCAGGCTCGCCCGGGTCAGGTCGGCGCCGCGGAAGCGGGTGCCCTCGAGGTTGGCCTGACTGAGCAGGACGCCCTTGAGGTCAGCACCCTCGAAGTCTGCGTCGGTGACGTCGCAGGTTCGGAGATCCTGCTTGCCGAGCGCGCTTCCCACGAGCGACGCGCGGTGAAAGGAAGCACCCGTGAGGGTGGTGTTGGTCAGAACGGCTTGCTGGAGGACGGCACGAGACAGGTCCGCGCCGCGCAGATCGCAGTCGTCCCAGAGGCAGCGCGCGAAGCCGGCCTCGACGAAGCTCGCTTCTACGAAGGAAGCGCGGCCGAGGTCGGCGCCGGTGAAGTCCGCTCCATCGAATCGCGCGCCCTTGGCCTGGGCGTCCGACCATCGCGTGAGGGCGAGCGCGGCGCCGGTGAGGTCAGCTCCGCTCAGGTCGGCGCCGCTGAGGTCGCTCTTCCGGAGCTCCGCTTCGGGCATGCTCACGCCTCGCAGGCTCGCGCCGTGGAAGTTGGCCTCGATGCACTGGGCAAGCGGGAAGCGGGCCCGGTCCAGCTTCGCGCCCCGGAGACTTGCGCCCCGCAGCTCGGTCGCTTCGCCGGACGCCTCCTCGAGGCGCGCCTCGTCCAGTTTCGCGCCGTCCATCCGGGTCCGGTCGAGCGAGGCCTCGCGCAGGTCGGCCTGCGTCAGGTCGGCGCCCTCGAGGACGGCAGTCGCCAAGACCGCGCGGACCAGGCGTGCCCCCGACAGGTTCGCGCCCGCCGCGTTCGCCCCAGCCAGGTTCGCGTCCGTGAGGTTGGCGCGGGTCAGCGTGGCGCCCTCGAGGTTGGCCTCGCTCAGGTCTGCGTTGCTCAGCGTCAAGCCGTCCAGCTGCGCATGGGTGAGCCGCGCGCCGGCGAAGTCACACACGCCTTCGGCGCCGAGCAGATTCACGCCCTCGAGGTTCGCACGCCGGAAGCTCGCGCCGCCGATCGCGCAGCCGCGCATGGAGGCGCCGGCCAGGTTCGCCCCGTCCAGCGTCGCGCCGACCAACGCGGCTCCATCGAGCGGCACGCCGGCCATGCGCGCGCCGGCGAAGTTCGCGCTGTTCAGGTCGGTGTTTCGGAGGTTGACGCTCTCGAACCGGACGTCGCGGAGCTGGGCGGCGGCCATGCGTGCACCGCCGAACGAGACCCCGCGAGCCAAGAGCTTCGACAGGTCGCTGCCCTCCAGCTGGCACTCGGTGAGGTCGCACGCGTTCAGCTCGGCCCCCGTGAGACGGCTCGTCTTCATCGACGCCGCCGCGAGGACGCAGCGCGTGAGTGTGGCTCCGTCCAAGAGCGCTCCGTCGAGGCGGGAGTCCCGGAGCACGCAGTCTTCGAGCTTCGCCCACGAGAGCACGGCGCCCGCGAGGTCGCAGCGCTCGAAGTACACGTTCTCGAAGCGCACATCGGTGAAGTCCACACCGCGCAGATCCAGGTCCACGAGGTGGACGTCCATCAGCCCTTCGCGCCGTGCGGCGATGACCTGCTCCCGCGTCCGGTCGCTCATCGCGCCAGCCTCGTGTTCGCGACGTCGGCCAGCTCGAGCTCCGTCGACTTCAGGTTGGCGGCCAGCAGCTCCGCGCCGTAGAGGCTCGTCCCGCGGAGATCGGCGCCCCGAAGGTCAGTGCCCTCGAAGCGCGCCTCGAACAGGTCGCTCCGGATGAGCGACGCGCCGGTGAGCGTGGCGCCGTCGAAGCGGGCCTGCCGCAGCAGGCAGCCCATCAGCTTGGCGTCTTCGAGGTCGGCCTCCGCGAACGCCGCGCGGGTCATGTCGGAGAACGAGAAGTCGGCGCCCTTCGCGATCGCGCCGTTGAACCGGGCGCGGTCCGCGTAACACGCCGCGAAGGTCGACCCGCTCACGTCGGTGCCGTCCGTCGCACGCAGCTTCGTGACGTCACAGCGATCGAAGCGCGCGCCGCGGGCCGAGGCGCCGGACACCAGCCACACGTCCACGAAGGAGGTCCGGCCGGACAGCGCGCCGTCGAGCACCGAGCCGCTGAAGTCCGCGCCGTCGAAGATCGAATCATCGAAGGTCACGCCCTCGAGCCGTGAGTCGAGGATCTCCGCGCGGCGGCCGAACGAGTGACTGAAGCGCGCGCCCCTCAACAAGCATTCGCTGAAGTGGGCGTCGTCGAGGTGCGCGCTGCTGAAGTGGGCCCGCTCCATCCGGCAGAAATGCAGCGCTGCGCCTTCCAGCCGCGCGCCGACCATCTGGGCGTCCGAGAGCTCGGCTTCTTCGAAGACGGCGCCGGAGAAGTCGGTGTCGCCGAAGATCGTGCCGGCCAGGATGGCGCGGGTGAAGCGCGCTCCGCGGAAGTCGCCGCCGCTGAGGCGGAGACGCGACAGGTCGACGCCCGTCAGATCCCAGCCGGCGCAGCTCTCGCCCTCGTGAAGCGCCCGGCGCACTTTGTCACGAAGCGCGGCCCCGTCGCCCCGCATGCGCTCCCGCTCTTCCTCGAGCATGCGCGCCTCGAGTGCGCGGAGCACTTCAGGGTCGGCGGCGCGCGGCGTCCCGTCGTCCTCCGGCAGGTCCCGGACGACCTTGGCGAGCGGGCTGTTCGTATCCAGGCTGACGCCCTTCCGGCTGAGCTCCTCGGCCAGCTGACGCAGCAGATCGGGCTGCGCGCCCGCCTCCATCGTCATCGCGTTGTCGAGGTGGGCCCACTTGAGCTCCGCGCCCATCATCGTCTTGAAGAGCGGCGCGTCGCCCTGCGCCACGGGGGTCTCGTCCGCGGCGGACGCGGCGGCTTCCGCTTCTTTGCGCTTCACCGCTGTGCGGAACACGGCGCGGCATGCGTCGAGGCTGCGGGCCTCTCCGGGCGCGTCGTGAAGGACGCAAAGGGAACCCATCTCGAGCAGCTCTTCCGACCCCACGTCGAGCACGCCACGCCACACGCCCGTGGCCATGCGAACGTCCCCATCGACCACGATGGTGTCGAGCCGGAGCGGCACCTCCCAGAGCTGCGCGAGTGGATCGTCTGAGCCGGCGGGCGTGAGGAACGCGCGAGGCCGGATGCCCGGGAGGCGGGTCCGGAACGACGGCTCTCCTTCGAGGAGGTTGACGAGGACGATCTCTTCGTCGCCTCGGAAGTAGCCTTCGATCCGTTGATCGGCCGGCGCAGAGTTGAAGTACTCCCAGCCGATGTCCGCGGCGAAGCCCGGATAGTGCGTCTTCAGGTACTCGCGGCCGTAGCTCCCCGCGTGCCGCATGCGCTCGGGCAGCATGGGGCTGAGCGGCAACGTGCAGGCGGGCTCGGCGCGCTCGCTGGCGGCGCGGATCAGGCGCGTCGGGTCTTCCAGATTCGGGACCGGGGCCCCGCTCGGGTTGTTGGGGCCTCGACCGGCGCGACTCCAGCTCAGCGGCATCGAGGTGAACGGAGCCGGCGTGTTGAACGTGTCCGCGCTGCGGTCGCCGAGCACCGCGAGCTTCTTCTTTACCGGGCCGATCTGGAACGCGACTTGGCTCGCCGTCGCGGAGCCTCCCGGCGGATGGCAGTGTCCCAGCACGAAGCACTCGCCGCGACGCTTGAACGGCTCGAGCTCGCTCGGCCTCGCGAGCGCGCGCTCCACGTCGTCGTCTTCCCAGCGCTCGCCCTCCGGGAACGGCTGTTCCTCAGCGAGCGGCGATTCCCCGGGCTCGAGTCGAAACGCGGCCTTGACCACGATGGTCATCGAGGGCCGCGGGGGACGCGCTCGCCACGTACGCCAGGCGGCGGTGAGCGGGGTTTCTTTCAGGAGCTCCACGAAGGGGTGGAATGTACCAGTGACACGGTTCGAACCGGAAGCGGCGATACGGCGCGGGTGGTAGGCTGGGGCCGTGTTTCCGATGACGACCAAGGAGGGCGGTCAGGCGCTGGCGTTTCCCGACGTCTGCAAGGTGCCCACGCCCGGCGGACCGGTGCCCACGCCGTTCCCCAACATCGCGATGCTGAACACCGCCGACTCGGGGACCTGCACCTCCAAGGTCAAGGTGATGAACAAGCCCGTCATCACCATCTCGACGGAGATCCCCCGCACCCAGGGTGACGAGGCGGGCACGGCCGGCGGCACCACGTCGGGCACCAACATGGACAAGGCGGTCATCAAGAAGGGCGTGTCCAAGGTGAAGATCGAGGGCGACGACGCGGTGAACCAGCTCAAGCCCACCGCGCACAACGGGTCGAACGCCAACGCGCCCGCGGGGACCATCCTCGCGCCGGGGCAGACCAAGGTCCTGCTCAACGGCTGAGGGTCAGGACCGCAGTGTCAGGACCGCAGTGTCAGGACCGCGGAGACACGACCGCGGAGACACGACCGCAGCGTCACGACTGGGAGGCGGCCCACCGACGGAACGCCTCCGCGAGCGCCTTCGGCCGCTCCACGTGGGCGGCGTGCCCGATGTTGGGGAGCGTCTCCAGGCGCCCATTCACCACGCTCGCCGCCATCCGTTCGCCGTGCGCCACCGGGAAGAGTCCGTCCTCCGCGCCCCAAAGCACGAGCGTCGGTCGGGTGACCTCGTGGAGCGGGACGAGGGCGTGCCAGCCGTCGCCCTCGGCGCGCACTTCGCTCTTGGCCATGTCTTCGCCGAGGCGCGTGTACCAGTCGGCGTGGCGGCGCATCTCCTCGAAGAGATGCTGCCCGATCCAGGCGGGAATCTTCGGCCGGTGCGCAAAGATGCGACCCTGAAGACGCTCGTAGTCCTCCCGCGCCTCGATGCGAAACAGGTTGTGGCCGTCGGCGATCTCCTCCTGGGCGCAGCGCACGTCGTCGAGGCGCACGCCGGCCGCGTTCAGGGCGACCACGCTCTTGACCAGCTCGGGGACACGCGCCGTCACCCCGAGCGCAGTGGCCCCGCCGAGTGAGTTGCCCATGAGGTGGAACTGAGGCGGCAGGACCGCCGAGTCGACGAGGTCTGTCAGCAGCGCGCTCATCCACGCGGCGTACGCGTCGAACGTGTGCAGCTCGGATGCGTCCACCCAGCCCTCGCCGAAGGCGGGCATCGACGGAGAGACGATCCGCCAGTCCGATCGAAGGTGAGGCGCCACCTGCAGGATGCTGTCGAACCGGTCGCTGAAGCCGTGCAGCCACACCAGCGTGCCGCGCCGCGCGACGCCCACGTCGAGCACCGGTGTCGTGCGTCCGCGCGGATCGGTGTGCTCACGCACCTGGACGCGGAGCGCGCGGTGCTGAAGCTGACGAATCGCGCGCATGCCGAGAGCGCGGAGCCGAGGCCGGATGCGAAGAGGGGAGGGCATGGTCTCGAGCTCAGGACGGCCGGGGGGCGCGGTCGGCCGGGCGACTCGGCGCGGTCTCCGCGCCCGATGTGGACGCGGCGCGCGGTCGGGTCTCTTTCCAGCCGAGCACGCGGGACAGCACTTCGAGGTTCCGCGTCGGCAGGAGCCGCTCCAGCCACTCGATCACCCGGGCGTCCGGGCCCACGAGGATGCGCGCCCTTCGTCGCTCGATGCCGTGGAGAATCTGCTTGGCTGCGTCCGCGGGCGTCGTGATGAAGGACTTCTCCACCTCGCGGATGCTCTCCTCGAGCGCGGCTGGATCGACCGCGACCGCGAGCCGTGCGTTCTTCGCGATGCTCGTCTTGACGCCGCCCGGGTGAATGACCGACACGCCGACCGTCGTGTCCACGAGCTCTCGGCGGAGCGCCTCCGACCATCCACGCACCGCGAACTTGCTCGCGCAGTAGGCGGCTTGCCCGGGGGGCGCGATCAGCCCGAAGACGCTCGACACGTTGGCGACATGCGCGTCCGGCCGCCGCCGAAGCTGGGGGAGCAGCGCGCGCGTGAGCGTGGCGACGCCGAAGAAGTTGATGTTCATGAGCCAGTCGAGGTCTTGGGGGCTCACTTCGTCGACCCGTCCCCCGAGCGCGACGCCCGCGTTGTTGATCAAGAGATCGAGCTCGGGGTGCTCGTCAGCGAGCTGCGCGCCGAACTGCTCCACCCCCTCTCGGTCGCCCATGTCGACGACGTGGGTGGCCACGTTCACGCCCGCGCGGCGCGCGGCCCCGGCCACCTCCTCGAGCGCCGTCGCCTGCACATCGACCAACACCAGGTGGGTCCCTCGCGCCGAGAGCGCTTCGGCCAGCGCCCTGCCGATCCCGCTGGCCGCGCCCGTCACGAGCGCGGTCTTGCCCCGGAACGAGAACCGCTTCGGGCGCGCCGCACTCGGCGTCTTCGTCAGCGTCAGGGCCTCGTCGCGGATGCTCCAACGCTTCGTCTCGACGACATCCCGCAGGTAGTTGTCGCTGTTGGTCCACGGGTGCGCGAGCGCCTGCTTGGGCATCTCGGCCGACCCGCGCTTCACGTAGCCGGAGGTGAGCCCGGCCATGATCGGCCGCGTCTGCCCGTGCGCAATATCGTCCCGTGGCGTGAGGGTGTCGAACCCGGCCGCGTCCATCTGTCGAAGCATGCGGCAGAAGAGCGTCGAGGTGAGGTCCGCCTTGAGCGTCCACGAGGCGTTGGTGTAGCCGATCACCGCGACGAAGTTCGGGATGCCGCTGAACATCATCCCGCGGTACGTGATCAGCTCGCTCGAATCGATCGGCCTTCCGTCCACCTCCATCGTCATGCCGCCGAGGAACTGCAGCGCGAGCCCCGTGGCAGGCACCACGATGTCCGCGTCGATGCGCTCGCCGGATTCGAGCACGGCGCCGGTCTCGTCGAAGTGCGCGATCGTGTCGGTGACGATCGAGGCGTCGCCAACCCGGAGGGCCTCGTAGAGATCGCCGTCGGGGATGAGACAGAGCCGTTGGTCCCACGGGTTGTACCTCGGGTTGAAGTGCACATCGACGTCGACGTCGGGGCCGAGTGCCTCGATGGCCTTGTCTCGAAGGAAGCCGCGGACGCGGTCCGGCGCGCGCCGCGCGAACCGATACATCGCCGTGCCGATGGCGACGTTCTTCACCCGGGTCAGTTCATGGGCCGCGCGATCCGGCAAGAACGTGCGAAGGCGCTTGGCGACCACGTCCTCGCCGGGGCGGCTGAAGATGTACGTCGGCGAGCGCTGCAGCATTGTCACGTGCGCGGCCTTCTCGGCCATCGACGGCACCACGGTCACCGCGGTCGCGCCGCTCCCGATCACGAGGACACGCTTGTTCGTGTAGTCGAGATCCTCGGGCCAGTGCTGCGGGTCGGCGACCACGCCCTGGAACGCCTCGTCGAGCCCGAGGAAGTCAGGCCGGTAGCCCTTGTCGTAGTTGTAGTAGCCCGTCCCGCCGAGCAGGAACTGGGCCGAGATCTCCACGGTCTCTCCGTCGGCCTGCCGGACCGTGGCCGTCCAGCGCCGCTCGGTTGAGCTCCAGCGCACGGCCTCGACGCGGTGGTTGAAGCGCATCGTGTCCCGGAGCGCGTACTCGTCGACGGTCTCGTTCAGGTAGCGGAGGATCGCGTCACCCGTCGCGATGTCCTGGTCCTCGACCCACGGCTTGAACGCGTACCCGAACGTGTACATGTCCGAGTCTGACCGGATGCCGGGGTAGCGAAACAAGTCCCACGTCCCGCCGAGGGAAGCGCGCCCCTCCAGGATCGTGAACGTCTTGTCGGGAAGCTCGCGACGCAGATGACACGCCGCGCCGATCCCTGAGATTCCGGCTCCCACGATGAGGACGTCGACATGCTCCATGAGGTGCTCTCCTTGGCGTCCGAGGCCGAGCTCGTTTCCCCACGCGGGAACCGATGACCGGGGATTTCGCCCAGGAAAGATAGCGCCTTCGCCTCCTGGTTCGATGTCCGTGCGGGACAATCGCTTGACAATTTAGGCCATCTGTCCGCACATCGAGACATGTCCGATGCCCCCGAGGAGCTGCTCTGGACGGGCAGCCTCGCTTCGCCCCGTCGCACGGTCATGGGCGTCTTCGGCGCGCTCGAACGAAGCGAGATCCCGCTCGCAGAGGCGCCGGCTTTCCTTCTGTCGTGCGGTCTGCCCCCGATCGCGTTGAGCGAGCCGGATATCCCCATTACCCATGCGCAGCACCTCGACTGCCTGGCGCGTGTGCTCGAGCATGTGGATCCGGAGCGCTCGATGGTGGACCACGCGGCCGAGATCGGCCTCGGCCTCCAGGTGACCGTGCTGGGCATCCTCGGGCTGAGCCTCATGTACGCGAGCAGCCTGCGCGAGTGCCTGCGGGTCATCACCTCGTACGCCGAGATGTCGTGGGGCCACTCGCGGATCCGGGTGACGCGGAAGGGAGGCGAGGTGCTGGCGTCGTTTGTCATGGAAGGTGCGTTGCCGGGGGACTCCGCACAGCGCCAGGCCGCGCTCCGGGCCTACTGCGTCACGCTCGACCTCACCGCGACGTTGAAGATGATGGCCGATCTCTTTGGGCCCGCGCACCGCGCGATCCGGGTCGAGCTGCCCTACGCGGCGCCGCACGACCACCGGCGCGTGACGGCACGCTTCCCGTGTCCGGTCCGGTATGGCGCCCCCGAGGCCAGGCTCGTGATCGACGCCGCCATCGGGTCCGCCACTCCGCTGCTCGCCAACCCGTTTGTCTTCCGCGCGTTCGAGAAGCAGACCGCGCAGCTCGCGCGCCGGCTGCGGAGTGACGTGCCTCTACCGGAGCAGGTGCGTCGTCTTCTGTGGTCGTCCTCGACACCGCTCGACCGTGAGGCGGTGGCGGCGATGCTCGCCATGTCGACCCGCACGCTCGCGCGCAAGCTCGCCGCCGACGGGAGCGGATTTGGGGAGCTGCAGCGCGAGGTGCGCTGCGCGCGGGCCTGCGAATACCTGGAGAGCCGGGGCCTCCGCATCGCGGAGATCGCCGACCGCCTCGGGTTCTCGGATCCAGCCGCGTTCTCGCGTGCGTTCCGGCAGTGGACCGGGACGACACCCTCCGCGTGGCGGGAGCGTCACACGTAGCGTTCACCGCTCGCGGCGCCCACGACGTTCGATGCGGGCCTGCCGCTCGGTCTCGGTTTCGTCGGGGGCCTCGACCCGGACAGGCGGCCCGCGCCGTGACGTGGCCAGTGCGCCGAGCCCCAGCGTCATGAGGCCGGCGAGGTGAAGCAGGCAGCGGCTTCGCGGAGGCGCGGCGCGGAACACCCAAAGGCCCTTGGCCGTCTTGTCGTGTCCTGTGTCGCCCGCGGGCACGGACGCAGCCTACCTCGACGCGCCGTCTACTACCGCGGCGAGACCCGCCGGAGCTCCCTCGCTTCGGTGAACGGCCCGGTCACTCCGGCCTGGCTCTCCGCGCGGGCGACCTCGCCGAAGCACTCGAACAGCCAGCTCGTGATGCGCCGCTCGATGGGGTCGCCGATGGCGGGTGCCACCGTGACCTGTTGGTCGACGCGGTACGCCTGCCCGAAGCTCCAGTCCGGCAGATCCAGCCGGCCCGCGCTCACGACCTCCACGTCGTAGGTGTCGGTGCCGCGGTAGGCGAGGCCGAGCGCGGTGCCCTCCGAGACGGTGCCGACGGATGTCCATCGATTGCCCACCTCGAGCGGGAACTCGAACAAGGCGATGGGGGTGTCGTAGCGGAGGAGGGTGCGGCCCTCGGGTGGGTCGGGCTCGGCGCTGGCCACGCCGTGCAGCCAGAGCGCGCGTTCGTCCTGGTGGTACACGCTCAAGACGGTGCCTTCGAAGTCGAGCGGGAGGACAAAGTCAGCGCCGACGAACTCGCGGGAGAACCACTGATCGGAGAGCCGTGTGGCCGCGACTTGTTCGAGGCGGTCGTCGGCAAAGTCGGTGCCGAGCGACCAGACGCGCCGCCCCGCGGGGTCGACCTCGCCCTCCAGATCCACCGTGCGCGACGCGCCGACGATCTGGGTGACGGGCTGGTCTAGCGCGAGCGGGAGCTCGCCGGACTCGAGTACGCCGTCCAGGTTGGGCAGGCACTCGAAGGTGGGCTCGACGCCGGGCGCGTAGGGCGACGGCCCCGTGAAGGTGCGGTTCTCGCCGCAGCCGAGCGCGAAGACCATCAACAGCATCGCGAGGCGGTTCACAGCGTCACCCACAAGCTCATGCGCAACAGCTGCGCGGGTTCTGCGCCCAAGCCGAGCGCGGGGTTGTCGAGCCCGGCGAAGGGGAAGAGCACGCCGTAGCCCGCGACGATCGACCAGCCTTCGTCGTTCTCGTAGCTGAGCGTCGGGTCCAGCTCGAAGCCGAGCAGGGTGTCGTTGCCGGGCGTGCTGCTCGCCTCGAGCGCGCCGGTCAGGATGCCGGCGAGCGAGAGACGCATGCGGCCACCCGGCGTGTCGAACAACGTCAGGCGGGCGTGCGGCCGGATGTAGAACGCGTCCGTGATTGTGCCGACGATCTCGCGGAACAGGATGCGGTCGACGCGGTAGTTGGGATGGAAGCGGAAGTTGTCGACGCGCATGTCGAAGGGCGCGACGAGCTGTGCGCCTTCGCGATCGCCCGGCTGCCCGGGGCCCTGCGTGACGCCGGGGAACGCGCCGAAGCCGGGGGCCGGATCGCCGGACGCCACGCCCAGGTCGAGGCCGAGCTCGAACACCTGCGGCGCGACTTGGAAGCTCGACTCGAACGCCGCGCCGAGCTGGAGCGACTCGACGCGATCGCGCAGGAAGACGCCGGGCACGACCGAGGCCTCGTCGAACTTGCCGCCGACGATCGCGCCCTCGAACCCGACATGACCCCACGGACCGTCCGCGCGCACGAACAGATCCCCGACGAGCGCCTCGTAGCCGCGCCCGACGATCTGGCTGCGGGACAGCGTGTAGCCGTCGGGGATGGGCAGGTAGCCCGGCGACCAGTCGAAGAGCTGCCAGCGATACGAGACGAAGGCGCCGTACTCAAAGGTCGACTCGCCTGCGCGCACGCGCCGCCTTCGGGTGCGGTCGTCGAGCACGTTCATCACCGCGAAGGTGAGCGTCGAGGTGTTGTCGAGCGGGTCGAGGTCGAGGAAACGGACGTTGTCGCTCCGCGGCACGTTGGGGCCGACGGAGGTGAAGTCGAACGACAAAGACCAAATGTGGTCGATCAGCGCGGTCGCGAAGAAGACGCGGTCGGCCGCGTCGTCGGTGTCGCACGTGGGGCAGTCGCCGCCGTTGCTCAGCATGCCGAGGCCCCAGTGCGACCCGATGCGGCCCGCGGCGACCAACCCGAGGGGGGTGATGACCTGCGCCCACGCGCGCTTGATCAGGAACGCGGCGCCGGGGCTGCGCTGGGCGCGTGTGTCGGCGGGGGCGCCCACCGGGAGGCTGCCGACGCTGAGGTTGTCGAGCACGTCGATGCGGGCGTGGATGCTGACGGTCGAGTCCGGCACGTTGAACGCGAGGTCCGTCCGAAGCCGGAAGTCGCCGTGGGTCAGCAGCTGCGACAGCGGGTCGGCCTGCGGGACGGGGAACAGCGGGTCGCCGCTCGGCGTCGGGCCGCGGTCGAGGTCGAGGTTGTAGAGCAGCTCGCCGCGGCCGCGGAAGAACACCCGGTAGTCCACGAGGTTCTGCGCGCCCGGAGGCGGGACACGCCGGACGGTGGCCTGGGCGGAAGCCCACGACGTCATCGATATCGCGGCGAGGAAGCCCAGCAGGGTCGTGTGGACAGCGCGTCTCATGGCGCCTCCTCGATGCCGGCGGGCTCCACCTCGGGAGAGGGTTCGACGTCCGGCTCGCTCTGTTCGGAAACGACGGTGGGCTCGGTTGGTGGCGCGTAGGGGTCGGGGCTCGAGACCGGGGCGGGAGGCCGAAGCGCGACGGTGGCGCGCTCTTCCGCGAGGAAGCGGACGAGCGCGCGGGTCGACGGGCGGGCCGCCTCCATCATCGGGAAGTGCCCGCACCGCGGGAAGACGCGCAGATCCGCCTCCGCGAGCTGACTGTAGAGGCGTTCGCCCGCGCTGACCGATGCCACACGATCCTCGCGGCCCCACAGCAGCAACACGGGCTGCTCGATCTCTTCGTAGCGGTCCTCTTCGAAGTGCATGCCGCGGGTGACGGCCAGCGCCGCCGCCGCCGCGCCGGGCCGCTCGATCGACTCGGCCGCGGCGTCGTAGAACGCCTCGGGCACGCGGTCCGGATCGAAGAACGCCTGCGCCACCCGCTCCTCCGGGCGCTGGTCGTAGAACATCGTGAAGAGCGCCTCGCCCATGCCGTCCGCGTCCGCCCAGGCGGCGAACGTGTTGCGCTGGTCGCGGTAGACGAACGCGCTGTAGAGCGCGATGCGGCGCACCCGTTCGGGCGCCATGAGCGTGAGCGCGAGCGCGACCGAGCTCCCCCACGAGTGCGCGACGACGGTGGCTTCTTGGATGCCGCGCTGGTCCATCAGCGCGAGCACGAGCCGGGCCTGTGCTTGCGGGGAGTAGTCGCCCTCCGGCCGGTCGCTCCAGCCGAACCCCTTGAGGTCCATGGCGAGCACGCGGTGGTCCTCCTGCAGCGCTGGGCGCACGTTGTCCCAGACGTTCAGCGACGAACCGAACCCGTGAATCATCACGACCGCCGGGCCCTCGCCTTCGTCGACGAAGCGCAACCGCGCGCCTTCGACGTCCGTGAACGCCGCGTCCTGTGGCGCGCCCGGCAGCGGACCCGTGTGGAACTGCACGCAGCCCGAGAGCAGCAGCGCGGCGATCGACGCGCCCATCGCGCTTGTCGAGCGGGTCACGCCAACACCCCGTGCAGCAACACGTCGGCGATGCCTTCGACCGCGCGGCGCTCCGGCACGCCGTAGTGGTTCCGCGCCCCGAAGACGGTCTCCACCAAGTAGTAATTGAACAGCTGCATGTAGGTCATGATGAATGCGAGCTCCGGCTCCACGCGGAGCGTGCCCTCGGCCCGGAGCGTGTCGAAGCGTGCCTCGAGCGTGCCGCGCGGGATCATCGCTTCGGGGGTGAGCTGCCCTTGGAAGTGCTCGCCCCCGAACTCGAGCACGTCGATGTACCAGAGCAGCCAGTAGGCGCGGTGGCGATGCACCAGCTGCTTGATGCCCGCGGCCAGCTCGGGGATGTCGAAGGGGAACGTCGAGTGCCGGAGCAGCTCGGGCAGAGGGTTGTCCGGCGCCACCGCGAGCCGCGTTTGGTAGCTCCTCACGACGGCCGCGAACAGCTCCGCCTTGCTCGGGTAGTGGTTGTAGAGCGCGCCGGCCGTGATGCCGATGGCGTCGGCGATCTGCCGCGTGCTCGTGGCGGCGTAGCCCTGCGCGACGAACAGATCGGCGGCCGCGGATTCGATGCCGTCGCGGATGCGCGACTGCGTGGCGGGAGAGAGGCGAGGCAAACCTCAGCTCTCCCCGAGATCGAGGATGGCCTTCGCCGCTGCGATCTTGTCTTCGAGCTTGGCTTGAGCGGCGATGCGGACACGCTGCGCCTGGGGTGAACCCGCCCCGTGCATGGCTTCGGTCCGGAGGGGGACCGCCGTCGTGCCGAGCGTCATCGACTCGATCAGCCGGAGCACCTTGCGACGCTCTTCGGTCGTGCCTTCGGCGCCTGCGAGGTACTGCGTCAGGAGCGGTCCGACCTCGGGGTGATCGAAATCCTCGCTGCCCGGGAGCGTCGCCATCAGGCCGCCCGCGAGGTCCTCGGCGAGCCGGCCGATTTCGTAAGGGAAGCGCGTGACGTTCTGCTTGCAGACGTTGGCTAGCAGAGGGTCGACCATGAACGTGCCGGCGGGTGTCCTACTGGCCTTGGCCGCGGCCGCGACACCGCACCCGTAGAGCGTCTCGTTCAGGTGCACCATCTCGACGAGTTTGTCTTTGATGTGCGACGCGCGGTCGACGCCGTTGAGCTTTGCGATCAACGCGGCGGCCCCGATGAGCGCGTCGCCGTTGCCGGGTTTGCATCCGCCGTAGCTGTGCCGGTGATGCCCCGCGAACGTGTCGACCAGCGGCATGCTCGCGTCGGTCTCGCCGTGCAGAAAGACGTGGCTCTTCGGCACCACCACGTCTTCGAAAAGCACGGTGGCTTCCTGTCCGCCGTACTTCGCGTTGCCCTGATCGAGGTCCGGCCCCCGCCGCCGGTCGTCGCTCGGCTGCCGCCCGTACACCAGCGTCACCCCCTCGGCGTCCACCGGCACGGCGGCCGCGATGGCGAACTCCGCTTCGTCTGGAGCGAGGCTCAGCCCCGGCATCACCAGCATCCAATGCGAGTTCACGACCCCCGTCTGGTGCACCTTCGCGCCCCGCAGCACCACGTGGTCGTCGCTCTCGTCGACGACCCGGAGGAACATGTCCGGCTGCTCACGCGGTCGCTTCTTCCGGTGCCCCTTCGGGTCGGTCATCGCGCCGCAGACGATCAGGTCTTCCCGCTGCACGTACTTCAGGAACGCGAGAAAGCGTGCGTGGTGCTCGGAGCCCGTCGCCGCGTCGAGATCGTGTGTGACGTTGTAGAGCGCGTTCAGCGCGTCCATCCCGACGCAGCGCTGAAAACACGTCCCCGTCACCCGGCCGAGCCGCCGCTGCATCTCCTGCTTGAGGTGCAGGTCTTCCTGACGCTCGAAGATGTGCGTGAAGCGATTGACCCGCGCGTCGATGAAGCGCGAATGCGCCGTGAAGACGTCCCGGTGTTCGTCCTCGTGCGCGAGCCGGTAGCTCTCGGCGATCGTGCGAATCGATGGCGCGATCAGCGGATGGTCGACCGGCGAGCCGACGCGCTCCCCGCGCACGAACAGGCGGACGTCCCGCTCACGCAGGCTCTCCAGATACTCGTCGACCGTCTTCATGCGCGCTCCCCGGATGGCACCTCGTGAGCCCGTGCGGCATCACCAAAACGAACGTTTGCTCATTTTGCCAAAGGAAGCGAGCGTTTATTTTGTCGTTGCGCGCGAGTCGGAGGCCAAGCCGGGTCTCCGGAGGGGAGCTTCGCGTCGACGTGCTGCTCGAGGAGGAGCTCGCCGTCGAACTCCGGCCGCCTCGGGGTTCTTCCAGTTGCTCGGCGCGGGGATGATTCTCGGGGCACTCGCCGCGCCCGGTTGGAAGGTCGTCTGGGACGGGGGCCGCGCGTCACTCCGGCTCAGCGGCTCCGCCGGCCCGACCCAAGCGGGCGTGAACCTCCGGGTCGACGCGTTCTGATTCGGTCCGGAGGCCTACCGCTGCGCCGCCGTCCCAAACGGCGCGACCCGACCCAGCGAGATCGCGCGTGCGGCCCCGTACCGACGGCGGACATGGGGCGCGTGGTGGAGTGCGTTTTGGGCGAGCAGTGCGGCCGCCGCGTGCATCGTGACGGCGTCGGTGCCGGCCTGGCCTTGGAGCTGGGACAACTCACTCGCCCCTTCGGCTTCCAGCACGGCGAGGGTCGTGTTCCAGCCGAGCGCGGAGAAGATCAGGGCGTGCTCCGCGGTGAGCGTGGTGGCGACGCGCGCGCGGGCCATGATCGCGGTGACCTCGGTGCGCGCTTCGTGAAGCCGGTCGTCGGTGAGCGCGGCCAACAGGGAGATGCCGCGCGCGAGATCTCGTTCGTGCGCCTCGAAGCGGGGGGCGGCCTCCGGGATCTGAGCGTGGGCGGCGAGCACCATCCCGACCGGGACGGCGATGACCAGGCCCTCCACGCCGGCCTCCGGGCGACCCCGCATCGAGACGATGCCAATCAGGTGTCCGGCCGCGTCGACCACCGGGCCGCCGGAGTTGCCCGGGTTGGCCGACAAGGTGAGGTGGAGGAGCCCGTCACGCGCGATGCGCGAGACTTCGCCGCTGGACGCCGCAGGGTTCGGCTCGCGCATGTCGAGCGGATAGCCGCTCACGCTGACGGGCTCCGACATGCGGAGCGTGCGCGCCTCGTGCAGCGTGATGTGGTGCGGGAGGTCGCGATCCACCAAGAGGAACGCGACGTCCGCGTCGAGGTCGACGTACACGAGTCGGGCCGGGATCGGGTCGTCGCCGCCAGGCGGGACCACGGCGTAGGCGTGCATCGACCAGACGACGTGGCGAGCAGTCAGGATGAGGCGCGGCCCGATGGCCACCCCGGAGCCGTGGCCCATCGAGGGGTTGGCGCTGACCCGCCTTGTCCGCGTGCGCCGGCCCGGTCCGGTCGCGATCTCCATTCCGGAGACGCCGATCACCCGGAGCGTGGCGCGGTCGATCGGCCGAAGCTGAATGTCCTGCGCCGAGGCAGGTGAAAGCACACAGAGCGTCGCCACACCAGAGACCACGAGCGCGAGCATCATTCGTTGCATCATCAGAGGATCCGGAACGAGTTGAAGTACCGGTTGAGCCGCGTGCCCACACGCCGATCGCGGACCGAGTCGCGCGCGCCGGTCGCCTCGACGACGTAGACGCGGCCCCGCGTTCGGAACATGCGAATCCAGCTCCGCTCGGCCCCGGAGTCCGCCACGAAGACCCGCCCGGGGAAGCCCTGAGACTCCACCGGGCGAACATTGCGACCCACGCGCAACAGGGTCTGCAGCTCGCCGTAGGCCTCGTCCGGCACCCACTCCCCGAAGCGGATCACCTGCACCCGGTAGCGGCCCCAGCTGTCGCGCGCTTCGAACACGCGGCGTGTGCGGCTGGCCTCGGCGACCACGAGCTCGTCCTCGATGATCGCGGGCGCGGCGGGCATCGAGATCGCGAAGTCCGACTCGGGCATGTAGACCGGCGTCCAGCTCCCGTCGGCCTGCCGCTGTCCGGCTTGGCCGAACAGCGCGTGCTGGCTGTTGAGCCCGATCGAGGCGAGGAACTGGTTGGCGATCTGCACGTTCGGAGGGCGGTTCGGGACGAGGGCGAGGGCCACGATGACGCGGTCCGAGCCGACGAACTGCCGGAGCACCACGTGGGCTTGCTGCGCGTTGGTGCCCGTGTCCTCTCTCGCGTAGTAGCCCGTCACGGAGAGTCGCCGGGCGTTCTGCCGCTGGAGGTCCGCGCGCTCGAAGATGGACGCGGCGGAGTCCGCGATCGCGCGAAGTGGGTCACCCACGAGTCCGCCTTCCCAACGGGCGGTAAACACCGCGAAGAAGCCGAAGGCCGATTCGCTCCGGGCGACCACTTCAAAGCGCTGCGCTCCGTCCTCGTCGCGCGCCGTGCGGGCCTCGACCACCGGCTGCGTGGGCATCGAGAACCGCACCCCCGTGTCCGGGGGGGCCGTGTCGGTCCAGCGCGGCGAGTAGCCCTGAGCCACGCCGCGGGCGGGCCGTCCGAAGGTGCCCGGGTAGGGTTGCCCGGAGTTGGGGGTCCAGCGGACGCGGCTGCGGCAGCTCGGCAGCAGTGACACCAGCAGGCAGGACGCCATGAGGAGCCTCATGAGAAGCGAGCTGCGATGGCCGTTTGGGCGGCGGTGAGGAGCGGGACGTGATGGCACTGACTTTCCGAGGATCCCGCGGGAGACCGACCCGGGTCAAGCGGCGCGTCGGCGCGACCCGATATCGGGATTGACGGTGACCGCCGATCAGGGTGGTGTAGGCTGCCCGCGAATGCCCCGTATTGTGTCCCCGGCCTTCCACCGCGGCCTGTGCGCGGTTCTGCTGCTTGCGGCCTGCGTTTCGGGCTGCGGCGGAGCAGACGTACCGCGTCAGAGTGTGCTCGGGCGGTTGGGCGCGGACCCCGAAGAGACCTGGCAGGCAACTGTCGACGCGCTGCGGACCGCCGGCTACCACCCCGCTTCCACCGACCCGACCGCGGGCCGTCTTGTCGTGTTCAGCCACGTGCACCCGGGTGTCCGCTACGCAGTGCAGCTCTATCGAGAGGGGTGGCTTCAGCTGCAGATCGAAGGCCGCGGGCTCGGGCAGTGGAACCGCGTCCAGCGATCGCGCGCGAGGGTGCCGTCCAACGTGGCGCGCGAGTACGAGTCGCTAGCGATGTCTCTGCTGAACGAGGTGGTGCGGCCGATCGATGAGGCTGAGGACGCCTCGGCCGGAGGCGAGTCTGACGGGGCTGACTCGGAGGGTGCTGACTCGGAGGGTGCTGACTCGGATGTGGACCTCGAAGGCGAGGAGCCCTGATGCCCGGCAGATCGATGTTCCCGGGACTGACTCTCGCGCTCGCCGCGTGCGCTCTGCTCGTCGCAGGCCAGGCCGATGCCCAGGTTGCTGGGGCGCAGTGCGAGGCCGGTCGAGTCGCCACCTCGGAAGGCTACTGCTGCTGGCCGGGCCAGTCCTGGTCGGCGTCGTTGGGGCGGTGCAACGGTCCGCCCTCGTGTCCTTCTCCGCGGGTGGCGGCGGGTGCGGAGTGTGTTGAGCCCTCGGTGGTCGACCTCGATTCTGCCGAGCCAGTAGAGGTGTCACCGGTGGCTGTGGAGTCCCCAGAGGTCCTCCCCGAGGAGTTCCTGCCTCCGGACGCCGAGGGAGGCGTCCCCTCATCCCCCGCGGCGCATTGGCTCCCCCCTCCGACGCAGATCCCGGTCGAGCCGGAGGCGCCGTCGACGATCGTCACCGCGCCCCATGAGCCCGTCGGGTCCGCGTGGCCGAGCAGCGCGACCCGTCCTTCCGGAGCCGGTGTTCCGCGCGACCAGGAGGGCGTCGACGCCGGGCGGCTGGGAGGGGGCCTTGCCATGCTCCTTGGCGGCTACGCGCTGAGCATCACCGCGGCGGTCGCCTTGCTCGAGTACGACGCCCCGTTCGCGCCCAATGTCGGTGGCGCCCCGATGTTCGGGACCATGTGTCACGACCAAGCGGCGGCGTGGTCGTTGGTCCCGATCGTAGGAGCCTTGATCGGCGGCATCCACGTCAACGAGTGCCACCGTTGGGAGTATCGCCGCTACGGGAGTGGTCTCGCCTACCCCACCGAAGTCGCGCCGCGCGGACAGGAGGCGTTCGCGGTGCTGGGCACGGTCAGCTCACTGGCCCAGGTCCTCGGGCTGGGCATCGTGATCACCGCGGTGCTCGAGCCCAACTCCTTTGTCGTGTGGGAAGGCGAAGACGGGGCCTCGCTCGCGCTCCACGCCTCGGGGGGCAGCGACGGTGGACTCGTCGGCGCTCGCGGCCGCCTCCCGTGAGCTCTATTCGCAGTACAGAGGCGGGACACACACGCCGCCTCCGGGAGTCGGCGCGCAGCAGAGGCCGTTTCTGCATCCACCGCCGCACGCGCGGGCGCAGAACTGCCCGTGAGGGCTGAGCTGGACGCACTCGGCTCCGTCGCAGCAGCCCGCAAAGGAGGGGCCGCAGCGGCTTCCTTCGCTACGGCACTCGCCTGACCGCTCAGGCTCACAGACGCCGCTTCCGTCGTCACAAGCGTACCCCTCTGCGCAGTCGTCTGTGTCTTGGCAGCCCAGAGTGCAGAAGGCGTTTCCGTCCACTTCGATGCAGAACAGGCCAGACACGCAGTCCATGTCCGTTCGGCAGGGGCTCTCGCTCTCTCCCGTGGCCACCAACTCCGGGATCTCGGCGCAGCCGAGGGCGCTCATGAGAAGGAGCGGGAGAAGCGATGCGCGCTTCAGAGGCATGAACCGATCTCCTCTCCTTCGTAGAACAAGGGCTCGATGAACGAGACACAGCGAAGCCCCGAAGGGCAGTCGTTCCGCGTTCGACAGGCGGTCAGGCACACCAGGCCGTCGTCGGATGTGTTCACGCAGAGCGTCCCGGGTCGGCAGTCCGGTAGGTCCGTGCAGGGTTGGCTCTGGCCACTAGAGCCGCCGAGCGCGCAGCCTGAACCAAGCACCGTGGGCGAGCCCTGATCGAGAAGCACGCAGGCGGTGCTTCCGGGGCACGCATTGCGGTCCCAGAGCGAGCAGACGGTGCTGCACACCCGCTCGGGCCCGGCGACCAGGTCCGGCTGACACCGCCCCCAGCACTCCGCCTGGGAGCTGCAGATCTGCTGACAGCTGGAGATTCCGTCGAGGCGCGAGCGCAGGCAGGTCAGCCCGGGCGCGCAGACCGCGCCGTCGGACCCGTTACACCGCTCGCCTTCACCGAGGTTGTCCATCGGCGCGCACACCCCCTCCCGGCCCAGCACGAAACACGTCTCGCCGGAGGGGCAACCGCACCCCGACTCCACGTCGCATTCGCCCACGGGCGGCGTCGCACACCGGGTCACGCAGCCTCGCTCGATGTCGCAGGCGAACCCCGCCGGGCAGGCCGCATCGTTGGGCGCCGGCGTACATGCCCCGGTGGGTTCGCTGCATGAAGACTGCGCACACGCGGCGAACCCCTCGGTGCACTCGATCGGGTCACCCGAGACACACATGCCGCTCACCGAGCCGCAGCGCTCGACGCCGTTGCACACCAAACCGTCGTCGCAGTCGACGTCCGTGCTGCAGGGCGTGGACGGCGGGGGGCGGTTGTGATCGATGACGTACAGGTCGTCGGTGGTCACCATGCATCCGCACAGGACCGCAGCGAGCGCAGCGATGGCGACCCGAAACCCCACGCCGGCAACGTACACGGCCGCGCGCCTCATTCGAAGGTCCGATGTGCGCGACCCGAAGGTCGAGATGCTGCGCGAGGCGGTGCAGCTCGCGCCGACACAGTGCGCACGTCGTCGTCCAGTCGCCGTCAGATCTTTGGCGCTGAACGCTAAAGGTGGCCCTCGAACGGTCGTACTCCCGGGTGAGGAACATTCATGGGTCACCCCGCTCGAAAACAGACCGACGAGTTCGCAGCCAGCCTGCGCATCTCTGCCTATACAGGAGGCATCGGCGCCCGCACCCGCCTTCTGCAGGAGGCGCTCGACCAAATGCTGTCGCCGCCCGTGCGCGACGAGGTCTTGAGTCGGGCCGGTTGGGACGACCAGTACGACGTGCCGGTGGACCGCACGATGGATCTCCGCCAGTGGGTCGACACCAAGCTGTTCCCGCGGCTGGTCGATCGGACGACGCTCACCGGGGCCGACGAGCTTCGTCGCCACATCCGTGAGCTGCTCGCGAAGACCGAGCCGCCGCCGCCGCCCCGCGTGCCGGAGGAGTGCACGTCGTCTGGGATCCGCGCCCGCCCGCGCATCGTCGACCCCCCGACGCTGATCCCGTGTGCCCCCGGGGCGAGCGTGCTGCTGTGGAGTCAAAGGCCGGAGACGCGGGCCGGGCTTCAAGCGCTCTTTGGGCCGGGTGTGCAGCTGGTTTCGGTCGCTGACACGGCGGAGTTGCGGTCCACGCTGCGTGTCCTGGGGACCCGCGTGTCCGTGGTGCTCATGGACCGCCGGGACGCGGAACGCCCGGAGCTAACAGACCTCCGTCCCGACGACCTCGACGGGCACCAGGTGATCGTCTGGGGCCCCGAGCCGACCACCAGCCTCCACTTCACGCACGTCTTCGAGCGCGCCGAACGTACGATCGGGTGCAGCCCGGAGGCCGGTTTGGCGGACGTGGCGGGGTTGTGCAGCACGATCCTCGGCGTGGTGTCGACCGCTCCTCCCCGCAACGAGTAGACAACCGCAGTTCCGCCAAAGGCTGCGGTTCTCCCGCGCGCAGCTTCGTGATAGCCCGGTTCCTGTGTCCTACGATCTGCGGCTCTGGTCCGTCGCCCCTTGTACACTGCCGTCGACGCACGAAGCGAACGGGCGGGGGTGGCAGCTTTCGATTTCACCGAGTCGCTCCGTTCTCCCAGAGGATGTCCCTCTGGAGGTCTCGCGGGCCCTCCCTGGGATCGCGCATCTCACGGAGCTGCACCTCCAAGGGAAGCGGAGCTCGGCTGGGGAAACGCGGCTTCGTCGCGCGGCCCGACGGATGGGCGTGGCGCATCACGGCATCGTCGAAGATCCAAAGGAGGAACGCTCCTGACGCCGCGCGGAGTCAAGCGTTGGGTCCCGCCGCCCCGTGACACCAAATCTCTCCCGTTGCTCGCGTTTCACTGGTGGTGCGCGCGTCCCGGCTTGCTCGAACGCGGAACCCTCGAGTCCTTCTTGGACACGCTGCGGACCCAACTTCCTGAGGCCCTTCCGCGGCGCTACGGAGAGTTCGAGCCCCCTCAGCACCAGCTGGCGGAGATGGGAAACACCCATCTCGTCGACTACCTTCTCGAGCGCCTGGAAGGCGCTGTCGTCCTCTACCCGAGCGCGCCCGTCGCGTCGCTGTCCATCTCGACTCATCGCGAGCCGCTTTGGATTCGTCACTGCGGGCGCAAGGCGCTCCGCGCCCACTGCGTTCGGCTTTGCATCGAGCGCAGTGTACTCGAACAACCGGTGTGGGCCCGTGGGCTGTCGACGGTCTTTCGCGATGTCTCGACCTGGTGGAGCAATGGTCAGACCGAGCAGCACCCCGTGAGGTCATGGTGGTGGTGTGGGGTGCCGAGGACACTCGGCCACGCCAGCGTCATCGGGGAGCCCTACGTCGGCGCCTGGCCACGCTTTGTCGAACAGGCCGAGCGTCGCGGCGAGCTCGCGTTCCTCTCGAATCCGGATTGGTCCACCCCAGACGACGTGTCGGCGCGGATCGGAGAGGTTCCGGCCTCCCTGGCGCAGCCGGCCGAGGCGGAAGGCCAGCCGCCTCCCTACACGTACCCGCCGCTCTTCCCTTTTCCCCGTTCGTAGCCGTCCCCGCGTCTCGCGATGGCGCGTCGGTGTCCCTCACGCCTCTCCCCTATTCGTCTTTTCCCTGGCGGGCGGTGGAGTTGGATCTACAACAGTAGTAAGCAAGCACTTACTTACATGCCTGCCACCCGATCCATCGCCGCGCGCAAGCGGCTCCCTGGCCCCGAGCGCCGCCGTCAGCTGGCGAGTGCGGCGCTATCGATCCTGGCCAAGCACGGCGCCACCAAGCTCACCGCGCGTGCGCTCGGCGACGCCGTGGGGCTCACGGACGGGGCGATCTTTCGCCATTTCCCGAACAAGGCCGCCATCGTCGATGCGGCCATCGAGCGGTTCGAGGGCTTCCTGGCCGAGGACCTGCCGGACGCGAACGCTCCGCCCATGGAGCAGCTCGAGTCGTTCTTCGTCAAGCGCTTGGCGAAGCTGCGCGCGCATCCCGAGGTGCTCAAGCTCACGTTTTCGGATCGCCTCGAGCAAGCGGCGGGTCCGGCAGGAGCGGCACGCATTCGTGAGGGCCTGGGTGCCCAGCGGGCGTTTCTGTTCCGATGCGTCGGCGCGGCGCGGGATGCCGGTGAGCTCGACGGCCGAGGCGACGTGGCGCTCCTGACCTGGATGGTCATGGGAACGATGCAGGGGGCCGCGCGCAGTCCTGAGCCGCCGCCCGCAGAGGTCTTTCGACAACTGAAGACGGTGCTTGGCACCGCGTGAGAAGCCCGGGGCTGTGAGGGCCCCAACCAGGAGACAAGAGCATGACGATGAAGAAGATCGGACTCGCCGCAGTGGCCCTCTGCGTATGGTTGGCCCCCCAGAGTCAAGCGTACGCGCAGGCCGAGACAACCCTCTCGCTCAGTGTCTCTGAGCCACCGCTCGAGGATGCGGACGGAGGGTCCGAGCCCACCTGGTGGCTCGTCGGGATCGGCGGCGGGGTCTTTGTCGCGGACTATCTGCTCGAGATCGTCGTGACGGCAGCGACCGGCGGCACGGCCGAGGACATCGAGAGGGTCGCCATTCCCCTCGCGGGGCCGTGGCTGGAGTTGGCCGAAGGCGGACAAGAGTGGTGGGAGGTCGGCCTCGGCATCTATGAGGGGGTCATCCAGATCGCAGCGCTGACTGCCATGGTGGTGGGCCTCGCATGGCAGCAACCCACCGGCGGGGACGAGCCGCCTGAGGCGAGCGTCACGATCACACCGACCGCGCTCCCGGGGGGCGGCGGACTGGCCGCCCTCGGAACCTTCCGCTGACGTTCAGGCGAAGTAGCGGCGCATCTTCGAGCTGAAGAGCACGCGCAGCGAGTGCGCGTTCATCGCCAGCATCGGAACCAGCATGGCGAGCGGGATCAGCAGGCGGAACGACCACGTGCCGAAGAACAGCAGACCGATCTTGCCGGCCGCGAAGACCCCGAAGCAGAGGGTGACGGCGGCCAGGCCAGAGACCAGGTAGCGGACGATGTTGTTGCGGTTCACCAGCGCGCGGCCGATGAGCACGTTCAGGCCGAGCCCGATCAGGAAGCTGACGCCGGTCAGCGCAACGCTCCAGAGACCGATGCCGTTGCTGAACAGGCTCAGCGCGGAGGTGGCGGCTCCGTAGAGGATCCAGAGAAGGGTCAGGTTCGTGATCTGCTCGCGCGCGCTCATCGTGGCCTCCGTGGTGCTCCTGAAGACACAGCAAACGTCGGGCCAGTGAAATCAACCCGGCTTGGTGAGGGTTGCTCGGGAGGCGCGTTCATTGAATGCGCATCGCCGTGCATCTGATGCGCAGGCCTCTCAATCCAGCAGCGAGACGAGGGGAGAGAGCGCGGCCCGCGTCCAACGACGGAGCGTGGCGTTGTCGCGAATGACGTCGGCCGCATGCGGGCCCACGGCGTAGTACGTCGAGACGAGGGCGCGTCCGATGGCGTTGGACTGCAGGTGCCGGTCGCGGAACCGGCGCAGGACGCCGATCTCGGCCGCCATGGGGGTGCCGTAGGCCGCCGTCGCCACGAAGCAGGGGGAGACGGTCGTGAACTCGATGCCCGGCGTCGTGTACTCCGCCACGACCATCGGTCCGGCGGCGTTGCAACGATCGAGCGCACGCACGGCGACGAAGTAGCTGCTCTCCGGGCCGAGCCCACCGATGTCGACCTCGACGATGCCGCCGGGCGCGATGTTGGTCGGCACGACGAGCGCCTCGCTGTCGAGGGTGGCGGCCTGCGCGGGCAGCGCGCGCTCGAACGACTGGGCGTCGACGATCGGCTCCTGGCTGACGCGCACCTCGTAGCGCGAGACAGACTGGTCGTCGTTCGGGGCGATGAAGCTGAGGTGCGCGTAGCGGTGTGCGTCCTGACGCTCGTCGTACTCGGTGAGAAGCAGCTCGGTCACCGCGTCGGGCGCTGTGTTCGTCTCGCAGACCTCGGGGCCGATGACGTTGACCCGCACGCGGTATCCGTCGACGGTGCGCAGCCGGTCGGCGCCGCTGCCGGGGCTCGCGTCCGCGTCGTTGTTGATGGTCCCGTCCATCTCGTTGACGACATCCTCGTGTCCGTCGATCGAGCCATAGCCCCAGGGCTCGACCGTGGACTGCTCGTCGGCACCGCCGTCGAGCGTGAACGGCACACGGTAGACGACCGAGGGCTGACCCCGGAACGGGTAGCCGTAGTTCTCTGCCCAGTAGTCCCAGGTCCCCGTCGGGTTCGTGGGGGTTGGGAAGCGGCCGGGGCCCCACTCGTCGTTGTAGTCACCCTCGGTGTTGACCTCGACCCACAACACGTAGCTGCCGTCCTCCCAGTCTTCCGGGACCGTGAACGTCAGCGTCTGGAGCATGTCGCCGGGCGGCGTGGCCATCGACACCACGTCGATCTCGGGCATCACACGCCGCGCGTCGTCGGCGTAGCGCGCAACATCGGGGTGGTCGTAGCAGCCGGGGGTGCTGCACATCGTCAGGTCGCGGCGCGGCGGGTAGAGCGAGCCGAGCTGAAGCGGCTGCATGATCGCCTCGCCCGCGCTCACCTGCCACGGCTCGGCGTATCCGTCGCCGACGTCGGACTCACTCAGGTACCGACCCTTGTCGCTGTTGAACACGCTGGGGCACGTCACCGCGTCGAGGGCGTCGCGTGTGCTCGCCGACTGGTTGAACGAGAGGCAATAGTACTCGTCGCGCGAGAAGTCGTTGCTGCTCCGGGACGCCCAGCCCTCGCTCGAGCGGTTCTGGAAGATCACCCGGGGAAACATCTCGGCCCCCGGTGCCGCGGCGCGGCGGTGGGCCCAGACGGGCAGGGCCCCCTCACGTCGCCCGTACGGCCAGCGAAACCCGCTGTTCATCTGGCTCGCGCCAGGGCGGTTGCCGATGCCGCGCGTGGCCACCGACTGCGTCAGGCCGACGGCCTGCATGTAGGTGCCGTCGTCTCGCTCGACCCACAACGCCATCTGGGCGCGGCCGGTCGGCATGTAGTCGACCTCGATCACCCGCGGGCCGCCCTCCTGGGCGGAGGCCCCGAGGGGGAGGCTGGCCGCGAGGGCGGCAGAACAAAGAAGGACACGGAAGGCGCAGCGACCCATCACGCTGACAACCCTACGTTCACCCTCCCTCGCCGACAACCTCTCGGGGGCGCATCAGGATCAGCTCGGCCGTGTCCCAGCTGGTCGCGTAGAGGCGGATCTCGGGGCCCGGGTGCATCGCGAGGCCCACGATCCGACTGGCTCCGGGGACGGGTTGGCGCCGGTGGGTGCGGGCGACGGTGTCGATCAGGCTCACGTCGCTCGAGGTGAAGTTCGCGACGCCGAGGAAGCGCCCGTCGGCGGTGCTCCCGATGCTGCGTGGGTTCACCCCGGTCGATGCGATTCCAAACGGCCGGCCCCCTCCATCGGCCCGGTAGAAGCCGATGTGGCCGAGCGAGCAGGTCAGAAAGAAGGCGTCGCGGGAGGGGGTCGGGAGGATGTCGCGAGGGTAGCGGCAGACGTCCCAGCGCGTTCGCTCCGGGCCCGCACCGTCGTCAAAGAGGTGGATCACGTCGCCGTGGAACGCCGCGGCGAAGAGCGTGCCGTCGCTCATGAGCCCCATGCCGCGGGGATGTTCACCGGTCGGGAGCTGGCGTACCTCACGTCGCTGCGTGAGGTCGACCACGGAGATCGAGCGCCCGAAGTAGTTCGCCACGTAGAGGGTGCGACCGTCGTCGCTCACGACGATCGTCTTGGGGTGGGAGCCGACCTCGATTTCGAACCGGACCTCGAGGTTGAAGAAGTCGATGACCTCGATGACGTTGCGCCGGAAGTTCGAGACGTAGAGGGTCTCCCCGTCGGGCCCGAACGCCGTCTCCACGGCGTTGCCCTCAAAATGCACGGCGCCTACGCGTTCGAGCGTCTCGGCGTCGTAGACCCACACGTTGTCGTGGTCGGGCCGCCCGAAGTTGCACACGACCACCCGCGTGCCGTCAGGGCTCACCGCGACGCTCTTGGGCTGCGTGCCCGTGGCGGCGCGTGCGCTGACCGTCAACCGCGGCCCGCCGAGCTCGGTCGTGAAGATCGGTGGCCGGTCCTGCGCGGCGGCTGCCGCAGGCAGGAGCAGGCCGATCACGAGGAAGAGACGGGCGATCACGGGCGTACCGTTTCGCGTGTCGGGCGGGGATGCAAGAAGGCCGGAGGATGAGGCACACACGGCCGAGTTCGCTGCTATCCTCCCGCCCGTGGCGTCCACCCAAGAACCGCTGGACGTGCTCATCGAGCTCACCCGGGTCTTGGCGACCGAGCGCTCGCTCGAGGACGCGCTCCAGGCCACCTCCAACGCCGCGCTGGAGGTGCTGCCCGGCGATCACGCGTCGCTCCGGCTGTTCAACGACGACCGGAGGGAGCTGTTGAGCACCGCGCGCGCCGGCGCGGGTTCCTCCTACCGACCGATGGCGTTTCGTTCCGGCTTCGGGGTGCTGGGTGCGGTGGCCGACTCGGGCAAGGCCGCGCTCGTGACCGACACACGCACCGATCCGCGCTTCGAAGAGGCCGCCACCGGCTTCGAGGTCCGCTCGCTGGTGGCCGTCCCGCTCAACGCGGGCGGCCGCGTCGTGGGTGTGCTGAGCACGTCGAGCCGAGAGCCCAACGTGTTCACCGAACGGGACCGCGACCTGGCGCAGCTGTTGGCCAACTGCACGGCACCGGCCATCGAGACGGCGCGGCTGGCGCGGCTCGCGGTCACCGACGACCTCACGCGCGCGTACAACCAGCGGTATCTGGGACCGCGCCTGGCCGAGGAGGTCGGGCGTTCGGCGCGCTACGGGCACCCGTTGAGCGTGCTGATGATGGACCTCGACCACTTCAAGCAGGTCAACGACGTGCACGGCCACCCCGTAGGAGACCAGGTGCTCCGCGCCTTTGTCGGCCGGGTGAACGCCGAGGTGCGGCAGCCCGATGTGCTGGTGCGCCGTGGCGGCGAGGAGTTCCTGCTCCTCATGCCCGACACCGACATCCCCGAGGCTGTCTCCGTCGCGGAGCGCATCCGGGTGCATGTCGGAGCGACGCCGTTCGAGATGGAAGACGGGCTGCAGGTGCCGGTGAGCGTGTCGATCGGCGTAGCAGCGTGGGCGCCGAACGACAGCCCAGAGAGCCTCGAGGGGCGCGCCGATGAGGCGCTCTACGCGGCGAAGCGAACCGGCCGCGACCGGGTGGAGGTGCAGCGGTGACGCGGTTGACGACGGCGGCGCTGATGGTGGCGTTGGTCGGATGTGGCGGATCTACACCGGCCGCTGAGGAGCCCGCGCACCACGGTGAACACGCCGGCCACGGTGAACACGCCGGCCACGGAGGCCATGGGCACCACGACCACTCGAGCCCGGAGGCACTCCGCCCGCTGATGCGAGACCTCTACGCGTCCATGCAGTCGCTGCGAGGGGCGCTCGCCGATGGCCAGGTCGCTGAAGCCTCCGCGCCGGCGCACGCGATTGCGGTGGCGTGCGACGACCAGGACGTGCATCACGTCGATCCCGCGCAGTTCGGCCCTCGGTTCGGGGAGATCGACCAGGATCTGCACCGGCTCGCGGCCGCGATGGCGGAGCGGACCGACGCCGGGGAGCTCGACGCGATGCGCGGGAGCTACGACACGCTGCTCGAGACCTGCATCGCGTGCCACGACCAGGCTCCGACGGCGAGCGCGGTCGACCTGTCCGCGCTCGCTTCGTCCTGGTGAGCGCGCCCCCACGGCGGGGGCCGATCTATTCTTCTTCGTCGTTGGGCCCGTGCTCTTCGAGCGCCCCGTCCGTTTCGGCGGAGACGTCGCCCTGCCCGGACGGCGCCTCGGGCCACACGAACTCGGACATCTCGGCGGGACTCGGCGAGGGCACCTCGGTGGGGGCTGGAGGGGCGGCCGGTGCAGCCGGTCGTGCGGCCCGCCATTGGTCGACGCGTCGCTTGAGCAACAGCCCCATCGCCCCGAGGAACACCAGCACTGCGACCAGCGTGGCGGGAATGGCGCTCGCCGACAGGTAGCCCACGGTGACCGCAAGCAGCACGAGTCCAAACACGCTCGTCGCCAGGACCGACACCGTCATTCGTTTGGCCGCGCGCCGCGCTTCGGGCGGGCGCTCGCCTTCGCGGTGGTCGCGGTAGCTCGACAGCGGCACACGCTCCGCGAGCGGACTCGGCACCGGGAAGCCCAGACGAATCACGGCGAACGCCAGCAGCCCGAGGCACAGGAGCAGTGCGCCAAAGGCGCTCGTCGCGCTGATCGCCGGACCGGCTGCGCCGCTCGCGTACGGGATGGAGAAGCTCACCACGTCGTCGGAGTTGCCGGCGTACATCTTCCGGAAGACAAACAGCACGCCCTCAGACGGGACCTCGAGCTGCACGCCCATCCCCGTCTGGTTCACCATGCCGGCGAACTGCGAACCGGCCGAGCTCCCGCGGGACACGAGGGTCATCGAGGTGTCGACGTCCGAATACGTGGGGCCCTCGGGCAGGTAGACCTCCCAGCGCGAGTGCGTGACGACGACGTCGAGCTGCGGAAGCTGCGCCGAGATGCGACCGAAGGAGCCGATCGGCGCGTGGGTTGTTCGGTAGACAACGTCCACCGGGAACGCCTGGTTGGCGCTCACGATGTTGATGAGCACGGTCGGCGCGCCGTCCTCGCTCCCCGAGTCCCGCGCGGGTGTCTGCGGCTGACCGTTGACGCTCGCGGACCAGACCTGGCCGCCTTCGGGCAGGGTGAGCCGAAGGAACTGCTGGCGGCGGTTGCGGACCATGAAGTGCGCCGTCGTCACCGCGACTCCGTCGCGGGTGATCAGCGTGCGGTAGGTGGCCTCGTCGACCGAGGCGATCGGAGTCTGGATGACCTCGTGGCGCGTGATGCGCACCGCGAAGCGCGGTGTTGGGTCGGCCTGGGCGTAGCGGTATGCGTGGAGGATGGGGTTGTTGGTCTGTTGGACGAGCGCCTGCGGGAGCTCACTCGGACTGATCGCCGAAAGCCCCGTGGAGTCCGCTTCGTCCACCTGGAACGCGGCCAAGGCCTCCACCGCCAGGCGGCCTCGCTCGACCTCGGCCGCGTCCACGGAGAGCAGCGGGATGTCGAGCTCCTCTTCTTGCCCCGTGATGCGCTCGCACCGCACCTGCACCGGGAAGTGGCCCTCCATGGGCTGGGTCAGCTCCAGCACGAGCCGCCGCGCGTCTCCGTCCCCCTCGACTTGATGCTGGCGCAGCGACGGAGCCGAGACCTCGAGCACGTTGAGCCCCTCAGGGAGCTGGATCGTGAGGCGGTCGAGGCCCCCGCTCTTTACGTCCACTTCGATCGACGCGACGACCGTCGTCGAGACCTCACCGAGGCTGACGAGGGTGTCCACCTGCACGTCGAAGCGGGCGTCCTCGGTCTCGCGCTCGGTCCCGATCGCAGACAGCGACGGGATCTCGTCCAGGTACCGGAAGGTGTGCGCGACGGTCGAGCTGATCTCGTTGCGGACCTCGGCCGGCAGCAGGTTGTCGCCCACCTGGGTCACGTGCTCCTGCTCGCGCGGCGCCAACGTGATCTCGTGGTTGCTCAAGAGCGCCACCATCCCGCGCTGCCGGTGCACTCCGCGCGCGCGCAACATCGGGACGGCGAACGGCACCGTCGTCTGCGTGCTCATCGGCCAGGGCTGCTCGTAGCGCACGTCGAGCGTCACATCGCCTTCCACGCTGCGGTCCAGGAACACCGTGAGCAGCCGCTCGTCCCCATCGCCGGTCACGCGCCAGTCGCTCACCACGCCCTCGCTGATCTCGAGCGCGTTGATCTGCACGGCGTCGGGGAGGGCGATCTCGAGGCGACTCAGGGTGCCCCGAGTGATGTGCCAGGTGCCGAACGCGCGCACGCCCAGGACGCCTTCGTCGGGCCGAACGACGTGCACGAGATCGGCGTGCGCGCGCACCTCGACCTCCGCCTCCGCGGTCCCCTCGGGAACCGCCTCGGCCCAGGAGATGGAGACCCGCTCGGTCATGGGCACATGGAAGCGGGCGATGGTCGCGCCCGACTGCCGGGCTGCGCGCACGCCGGCCCACGGCTCGACGGTGACCTCGCGCTCCCCCGGCAGCGTCAGCTCGAAGCGGGAGACCGGAGTGGGGGAGATGAGCAGGTTGACGTGCGGCAAGCCGTCGTCGTTCGCGACGGGGACCTCGAAGGCGGCCGTGAGCGTGTGCCGGCCCTGGCCACGAACGGGCACGGCGAAGTGCGTATCCGTGACCGTGATCGAGGCCTCCTGACGATCGATCCGCACGTCTTCCAGGGCGACCTCGGAAGGGAACAGAGGGACGATCACCGGGCCCTGCCCCGCGAGCTCCACGGTGAGCGTGGCCTCGAACCGGACGATGTTCTCCCGCAGCTCGCCGGTGTAGCTCGCGCGGCTGAGCGTGTATCCGGCGGCGTCGGCGGCGCGCCACGCGAGGCTCAGCCCAGCGCCCGGCGGCACGGTGGCGACGATGGTGGTCTGGGCGCCGCTGTCGGAGGTGCTCACCGCCGAGCCCGGGACGACGCTCACGCCGCGGTTGGTGCCGGGCACGGTCGCCGTCAGCGCCGTCGTGGCGGGCACGGTGGGCACGCCCACCACCCGTCCGTCGCCGTACCGCCGCGCGTCCACCTCGTAGGTCCACGTGACACGGTGCGTGCCGGCGCCCTCCGCGGGCCAGGCGCTGCCGCCCGCCACCGCGATGAGGTCGGCCGCGCTGCCATCCACCGTCGCCGAGGCGATCGCGGCGCCTCCCGTCGGCAGGATCACGAGCGTGCGCCCCTCTCCGCTCAAGACCCGGACGGTGGCGCTCATCTGGACCCGCGCGCTGGCCTGTCCGTGATCTCCCTCGCTGACGGTGACGTTCGCCGTGGCGTTCGAGTAGGCCAACCGCACGGTGGGGGACGCGCTGTTGGCCGCGCCGCCCTGCATGAGGGCTTGGTACTGCGCCAGTGGCAATCGGACGGTGCCGTCCTGGGCCAGCGCCGGCGCGCTGACGCCGAGCGACAGCAACACGAGGAGACAGCGTTGAAAGAGCGATGTCATGGGAGGTCCTGTTCGTGAACGGCGGGAGAAACGGGAGCGCGAGCTCATTCGAACTCCGCGGAGACGTCGTTGAGGCGCCGGTGGCTCGCGTAGTTGAAACAGTCGATGACGGTGTCTGGCGAGGGGGCCTCTCGGACCACCGCGAGGAAGCGGTCGATCTGCTGGACATCGCGCGCGAGCGCTCCGTCGTGGGCGAGGGCGGGCAGCGAAGCGGGCGCGCTCGCGAGCAGCGCGCGGATCTGGCTCAGGCGTCGCGCGGCGCCCGCGCGGTCGTTGGTGGAGACGTCCGCGGCGGCGAGCTCGTATGCCTGGGAGAGTTCGTGCGCGAGGAGGTTGCGGAGCACAGTGTGCTCACGCGGGCCGCGGGTTTGGTTGCCCCGCGGAAGCGAGAGGCGTGCGTTGGCGGTGTTGTTGCTGACGTTCAGGAGGTCCTTGAACCGGAGGCTCACGTCCGCGACGGGACCCGCCCCCGGCACGACGACGTCGAGCAGCACCACGTGGGAGTCGTCCGCGTAGAAGGCGGGGACCACGATCTGGATTCCGTCTTCGTCCTCCCCGCGGTCGGCGCGGATCCCGAGGCGTTGGGACAGCTGCTGGTCGACGGCTTGCTCGGCTTCGCGGACACGCTGGGTGTTCGCTCGGTCCAGGCGGTGCGAGCCGAGTACGTCGATCAGCTGAACGCCTGGCGCGAGGCGCACCCGGAGCCGCACCGCGCGGGCGACCACGCGGCTGACGGCGTTGATCTCGTCCCTCACGAGGTCGCGTGCCCCGGTGGCCTCCGACAGCACGCGTCGGCGGCCAGCCCCCGCGAGCGCGACCCGGTTGAGCGGCTCGACTGCCGTTGACTCGCTGAGGCCGACCGCTGTGGTCGTCACCCCGGCGAGCACCCCGGCGTGGGACGCCCGCACGAGCTCCTCGGCGTCTGTCGCACTCAGGTCGGGGCTCAGGACGAGCACGAGCCCACTGCCCAAGGTGTCGCTCTCGGCCTCGCCCCCCGCGACCCCGACCGCCTCGACGGCTTGCCGCATCGCGCGCCCCAAGGGCAAGGCCGAGTCGGACTCGCCACGGAAGGCGCGATCGAGCGCCACCGCGACCACGCCGTAGCGGAAGTCGGACAGGGGGATGGCGACGCCGCCGGCCGGACCCACGATCACAAGGCCCATGCGGTCGGCACCGGTGCGCGCCCGGCTGAGCTCGGTCAGCAGCGCGCGGACGTTCGTCTGCTGGGCGTCGTCGAGCGGCCGCCGGAGATCGAGGACCACGTTGACCCGCAACGTCGGCCGCCTTCCGGCGCGCCGCGCGGCGCCTCGAATGCCGACCTGAAGGAGCACGCGCTGCGGTCCTTCGACCCTGGCCCGGTCGGCCGCGAGATGGAGCGCGAGGGCGCCGCTCCGAGGGGGGTCGAGGTGCTGCGTGTTGGAGACCGCATCTTCCGCGAGCGCCAAGGCCGAGCGGCCGCTTCCCTGCAGCGTGCCACCCGACTGAGCGAGCCGATGCCGCATCCGCCGCATGCGCGCGTCGCCCGGGATGTAGGTGTTGGCCCAGTAGCCGTCAGCGGCCTGGAACGCGTGCCCCTCCTGCCGGTCGCGCTCGAGAAGCCACGCCGCGGACACGGCTTGCCCACCACCCACGTCGATGCGGGAGACGTCCTGCTGCCACCATCGGCCGCTCGGGAGGGCAGCATCGGCAGGCAGCCCGCTGGCGAGCGTGCTGTCGGACACGTTGCCGCGTTCCGCGAGCCGCGTGGGAGAGCCGGTCATGCCCGCCAGCCTCTGGGCCGGGGAGGGGGCGAGCACCTCGGGCGCGAGCGGCTCGCGCTCCCCTTCGGTGTCGAAGCTTCGGGACCGGCTCCGAAACCCGTCGCGCCCCACATCCGGTGCGGCTTCGTCACCGTCCGCGTCGCGCTCTTCCGCGTCCTCCGAGTCCATCAGAATGCGTGCGTTCGCAGAGCCCAGGCGGGTCAAGTGGCCGACGGTGCCAGTCCCCCCGGCCGGTTCGCTTCCACTTCGCCACCGAACGGCGCGCCTTCGAGGTTCCCCTGGAAGTCCTGCCGAAGCCCCTGTTCGCGGTCGACAGTCCGCGTGCTCGACGACGACGGGAGGGCGACCTCCTCGGCCGATGGGACGGCATCCTCGGACGGTTCGTCCCAGTAGGCGAACCCCGCCGACTGGCTGTCGTCGAGTTGGACCGTCGCGGCGGGAGGTGGCGCGTCCTGTTCGAGCATCGGGCTGCCGGCTCCGGCGCTGGCGATCACCGAGCGTCGTTCGGTCGCGGTGAGGCCCCAGGTGAAAGTGCCGAGGCCGAGACATGCCACCGTCGCCGCGCCGGCCGGGAGCCCGAGCAGCAGCGGCCACCGTGGTCTCGATGGAGCACGGCCCGTTTCGTTGGATGCGGAGGGGCGAGAGGGCTTCTGCCGAGCCGCGGTCTCCTCGCTCCGGGCCCGTCGCGCGCTCCGGGCTTTGGCTTCGCGACGCGTTTCGAATGCGCTTCTCAAGGACACCAGCGCGGCGGCCGGCCACGCGAAGAGCCCCACGAAGATTGCCTCGAGCAGGCCGGCGAGCAGGCCCATCGCTGAGAACGGAGGCGGGGCCGCCTGAGGAACGGACGCGCGTTCCGCGTCGATCGCGTGCATCGTGCGCTCGAGGAGCCCGTCCGGAACCTCGATGTCGGCGAACGCCACCAGGCCGGCATCGAGTTCCTCGAGTGAGGCCGCGAGCGCCGAGCACGTCTCACACGAGGCGAGGTGGGTGCGTGCTTCAGGGCTGAGCTCATCGGTGTTCGTCGCCATCAGGAGCGCATCGCGTGTGGTTTCGTGGTCGGTCACGACGTCTCCTCGCGGTCGGCGATTCGGGCCCGTCGCTCGATGGCCTCGGCCGAGGCGCCCCCGCACGATGGTGTCGGAGGGCGCGCCGAAGGTCGTCTCGACACGGTGCTCTATCCGCCTCCACTGTCGTGGACCGCCCGCGCCGGCGGCGCGAGGCGTGCCCTTCGAAGGCGCGTCTTGACGGTGTCGACGGGCGCGCCGAGTACGCCCGCCGCTTCTCGTATGCTGAGCCCCTGCACGCTGCACAACATCAGCGCTTCGTGTTGGTTCAGCGGGAGTCGCGCGATGTGGCCTGCGAGGAAGCCGGCGGTCTCCTTGGCTACCGCCACCGCACGCGGATCGGCAGAGGTGGACGCGTCGGGGGCGTCCCGGTCGACGCGTCCGTCCAGCGACACGATCGAACGCACCTTCTGGCGCCGAAGATGGTCCCGCACGGTGTTGACCGCGATGGTGAAGAGCCATGGCCGGACCGGGCCTGTGGGCATGCGGCGGCCGGCGGCGCGGTGCACTTTGACGAAGATCTCCTGGAAGAGGTCGTCGCGTTCGTCCGCGGGCACGCCGCTTCCGGCGAGGATTCCGTAGATGGGTTTGGCGTAGGCCTGCACGAGCTGTCGAAACGCGTCCCGGTCTCCGTTCGCGTGGCGCGAGAGCAGCACACGGCCCGTCATCGGGATCACGACCGCGCCCGATTGGGATCGGGCATCGGGCGCGGCGTCCTCCGGAGGCGGAGCACCCTTGACGGGGGAGGGTTGCGTCATGTCCTTCGACCGGTGAACGCGTGGGCGACGACAACGGGTTCAAGAAAATGCGCGATGTCTCCCATGGGCGTGCGACAGACGCCCCGCTGGGGTCTCTCCTTTGGTCCCATGCTCCCCCGGGGGCTCCGAACCTGCGCCGGCAGTTGCGACCCGGGCCGCGGGGCGTGATGGTGGGTCATGGCGCGCCCTCGCACCTTCGTCGCTGTGCTCCTTCCCACGCTGCTGATGCTCGCGGCAGCCCCGGTGGTCGCGCAGTCGGCCTCACCGCCTTCGGTGGAAGCCCCGTGGATGCAGTCGATCCGTACGTCTGAACGGGCGGCGCTCCTACGACAGGCGCAGACCTCCGACGGCGCGGAGCTGCCTCGGTACGACCTCGCGCTCGATGTCGCCGACGATCTCTCGTCGTTCACGCTCGACGAGACGGCCATTGTGCACAACCGCGGCCGCCGGCCCTGGGCGGAGGTCGTGTTTCGTGTGTTTGTCAACGCGGTCGCCCCCGCGGGAGAAGCGCCGCTGGTCGAGCTCGTGTCGGGGAACTGCCTCGACGGGGTTCGATGCGCCGCGAGCGCGCCGTCACCGGACCTCATCGTGGTCCGACCGGTTGCGCCGCTCGCGCCGGGCCAGAGCCTTCGCGTGCATCTTTCCCTGCGCGGACGCATGCGCCCGCTCGATCCCTCGCGAACGACCATGATGGGGCAGGGTATGGAGAGCCTGGGGGCCCTGTCGGGCGGGCACGGCGGCGGGGACTACGGGCTCCTGTCGGTCAGCGACGGCGTGGCCAACATGGCCAACTTCGTGCCCGTGCTCGCGCGGCGCCGGGCCGGGCGATGGGAGGGCCGGGACGCCTCGACGCTCGGGGACCTCGGCAACGACGAGCTGGCGCACTTCACGGCGCGCGTGGTCCACGCCGACGGAGTCCGCGTCTTCGCGACCGGACTCGAGTCCCCCGGCGTGGTTGGCGACCGGGCCGAGACGCGGATCCAGGCGGGCTTCGTGCGGGACTTCGCGCTGTCGCTCAGCGGGCGGTATCAGGTGCTCGACCGGGACGTGGGCGGCGTGCGGGTGCGCTCGGTCTACATCGGGGACGCCAACGGGCGGGGCGCCTCGAGCCCGGATTCCCACGCGCGGCGTGCGTCTGCCGAGCAGGTGTTGGACGCCGCCGCCGGGTCGCTGGAGTTGTTCGAGCGCCGCTTCGGCCCGTACCCGTTCACCGAGCTGGACGTGGTGGAGGCCCCGCTGGTCGGAGGCGCCGGCGGCGTCGAGTTCACCGGGATGGTCACGGTCGCCACGATGTTCTACCGGCCGATGGGGGCGGGCGGGCTGATGGGCGCGCTCTCGGCCATGGGGGGCGGCGCCAACCTCGAGGGGCGGCGCGCGGCGATGCTCGAGTTCGTCACCGCACATGAGGTGGCGCACCAGTGGTGGCACGGCATCGTCGGCAGCGACTCGCGGCAGCACCCGTTCGTGGACGAGGGGCTCGCCCAGTACAGCGCGCTGCTCTACGTCGAGGAGGCGCACGGCGCGGATCGAGCCCGGGCCGAGGGCGAGCAGCAGGTGAGGGCCGGCTACCACATGATGCGGCTGATGGGCCACGCGGACGGGAGGGTCGATCGTCCCGTCGCGGCCTTCGGTGAGCCGGTCGTGTATGCGGGCCTGGTCTACGGCAAGGGCCCCTACCTCTACCGCGCGCTTCGCAACCAGGTGGGCGACCGTCTCTTCTTTCGCCAGCTGCGCGCCCATGCGATGGCGCATCGGTTCCGCACCGCGCCGCCGCGCGCGTTCTTCGACCGGCTGGCCACGGGGCGACACCGGCGCGGGGTGCGCGCGCTCGAGCGGCGCTGGCTCGAGCAGACCCACGGGGACGAAGACCTTGGCCAGGCGGACCTGGGGCGCATGCTCGGGAGCGCCGGGGGGGCGGACGCCAATGATCCGGCGCTGCGCGGGCTCATGGAGATGCTCGGCGGCGGCGGCGGGACGGGAGGCGGCGCCGACCTGGGTGAGCTGATGCGTGTGCTCGGCGGTTCGGGCGGCGGCGGCGGCGGCGAGGGCATCGACCCCGAAGCGGCGCAGCGCATGCTCGAGAGCCTGATGACCCAGTAGCGAGTGAACCGATCCCCCGGGTGTGTCGTAGACTCCCGGTAGGCACACGCTGGGCGGCGTGGGTCATGTCTGCTTCAACGAAGGTCAGATGCGTCCTGGGGGCCAAATACGGGGGGGAAAGCAAGCGCGATGGGCGCTGGCGGCGCTCCTCGTCTGGGGTATGGGCGCCGAGATCGGGCCTTCCCTCCACATCGGCCTGCATGACCAGCTGGGTGAGCATACGCACGCGTCGGATGTGTCGGCGACAGCCCGCCGCCCCTGGCTGGAACGCAGTCGACGCCCGCGGACGTCACACGGTCATACGCATGATCGCGGCCATGCTCACACCAACGCTGAGCACAGCGACGCTGGGCACGCAGACTCAAGGCACACCGACGCAGGGCACCACCCTCATGCCACGCCCAGGCGCGCGCCTCTCAACGAAGCCGAGCGGCGACTCCGCCAGCTGAGCGCCCCACAGGGCGGTCACGGCGTACACAGCCTCGCCCACCGCACCCTCGCCGTGCAGGCCGCGGCGCTGACGATGCCCCGCATGGTGGGCCCGGCGGTCATTCGTCTCGCTCCGCCCCAGGCGCGCCCGTCGCTCGTCGTGAACCGTGTGGTTCTGACGACGCGCGCCCGCGGCCCGCCCATGTCCGCCTGAGTCACGCCCGACCTGCGCGCGCCCTCGATCGGAGGGTCTGCGCGACGATCGCCCGGGCCGAATGCGTTGGCCGCCACGCCTCCGGCGTGCCCCGTGCCGAACACGCCGCCGCGATCGACCGACCTCACCGCCGATCCGACTGGATCGCGCCGCGGTGAACCACGCCTTTCTTTGCTGGATGTCCTCCGGACATCTGGGGCCCTCTCGAACGAGGTCCTCGAATGCTGGTTTCCATGCTGCACCCGCGGGTCGGGTGCGCGCTGCTCACGCTGTGCGTCGTTCTCGCGCACCGCCTGCCTGCGTCCGCGCAGGCGGAAGGCACCCGCACGGATGACGAGTCGGGCGACGCCTCGCCGACGCCGGCCGATGCCGATGAGCCGGCTCCGGACGCGCCCGCCGCGGGCCCTGCGCCAACGGAGGACGCTTCGCCCGACACGCGTGACGAGACCGAAGAGGAGGTCCCGGCTCCGGAAGCGGTTCCGCCGAGTGAGGAAGAGAGCCAGTTGGCCGACCCGCCTATGGAGGTCGCCCCGTCGACGGAAACCGACGTGTCCCAGGACGTCGAGGAGTCACCGGAGGTCGACGTGTCCTCCGGGGTCGACGTGTCCTCCGAGGTCGGCGTGTCCTCTGAGGTCGGCGTGTCTTCTGAGGTCGGCGTGTCTTCTGAGGCCGGCGTGTCCGTCACCGACGAGCCAGGCGTGTCCACTGAACTGGGCGTCACCGCGGTCGTCCGTGCGCCTCGGCCCACGCCGCCGCCGCCCGCTTCGGCGAGCGCGATGGACATCGAGGTCGGCCTGCTTCGCGACGTGCCCCGGCGGAGCGCAGACCAGATGCTCACGCTGGCGCCGGGCGTGCTCACCGCCAACCACGCGGGTGAAGGGCACGCGCCCACGCTCTACCTTCGCGGGTTCGACGCGGGCGAGGGCCAGGACGTCGAGATCCTGGTCGACGGGATTCCGCTCAACGAGCCGAGCAACGCGCACGGCCACGGCTACGCGGATGCGCGCTTCGTGATGCCTGAGTTGGTCCGTGCGGTGCGTGTGCAGCCCGGCGCGTTCGACCCTCGGCAGGGCAACTTCGCCGTGGCTGGCTCGCTCGAGTACCAGCTCGGTCCCCAGCGACGCGGGATCCTGGCGCGGGGGGAGTATGGGTCGTTCGACACCCGCCGCCTGATGCTCGCCTGGGCCCCGGAAGACGCGGAGGACGGCACGTTCGTCGGCGTCGAGCTACGCGACGGGCAGGGCTTTGGCCCCAACCGAGCGCACTTCGGGGCTGCTGCGCTCGCGCGCTACGAGCACCGGGTCGACGACTCGGTGCGGCTCCATGTGCTGGGCGCGATCCAGAGCGCCCAGTTCGACAGCGCCGGCGTGGTCCGCGCCGACGACGTCCAGACGGGGCGTCTCGAGTGCGACGCGGACCCCGAGTTCTGCGTGCACGACCCCAACCAGGGCGGCTCCGCCAGCCGCTACCTGCTCGGTGCCGGGCTCCGCGCGAGCGGCGCGCTCGACACGCTCTCCGTCTCCCTCTACGGCGGGCTTCGGCAGTTGCGCATCCGCGAGAACTTCACCGGCCAGCAGCTCGACGACCGCGGCGACGGACTCGACCAGCGCTACGAGGTCGGCACGCTCGGGATGGTCGCGCGCTACCGCGTGCGGATCCCGTGGGACGGCCGCAACCACCACGTCGAGCTCGGCGCGTCGGGCCGCTATGACCGTGGCGACAGCACCATGGCGCGCGTCCGCGTGGGCTCCGGCATCCCGCACACCAGCGTCTTCGACGCGGGCCTGAACATCGGCAACATCGGCGCCTGGATCAGCGGGGACTTCGCACCCGCGGACGCGCTCACCATCCAAGCCGGCCTGCGCGTCGACGCCTTCCAATACGGCGTCCAGGACCGCGCGCTCCCGACGATGGATCGCGAGGGCGCGCGGCTGCCCGAGAGCTCCACCGACGCGTTTGGCATCGCCGTTCAGCCGCGCGGCTCGGTGCGGGTCCGGCTCGTGGATGCCCTGACATGGGTCACCAGCGCGGGCGTCGGCACGCGCTCCAGCGACGCGGTGGCGCTCTCCGAGGGCGAGCAGGCGCCGTTCGCGCGCGCCATCGGCCTCGAGTCCGGGCTGGTCTTGCTCGAGGAGCAGCGGAATCGCTTTCGCATCGACGCCAACGCGTCGGTCTTCCACACCTACGTCGACCGCGAGCTGGTGTTCGACCCGAGCCGCGCGCGCAACGTCGCCGCCGGGGCGTCCAACCGTTACGGGGCCTTTGCGTACGGCCGGCTGCGGTTCGAGCACTGGCTCGACGTGAGCGCGAGCGTCGCGTGGACCGAGGCCAACCTCGCCGACGACGCGCGCTACTTCGAGCTCGGGGCGGGCGACCGGCTCCCCTACGTGCCGCGCGTCATGGGGCGCGTCGACGTCGCCGCCCGCGAGCGCTTCCGCGTGGAGGGAGAACCCTTCACCTTCGGCGGCGCAGCGGGCGTCACCTGGCTCGGTCCGAGGCCGCTGCCCAACGGCGCCGAAGGCGGCGCGTACGCGGTGACCGACGCGTCGGTGAACTTCGGCTGGCGCTTCGTCGAGGTCGGCGTGCTCGTCCAGAACCTCTTCGACGTCCGCTACGAGCGCGCCTCGTTCAGCTACGCCTCTCGCTTCGACCCCGCGCGCGCCCCTTCGATGACCGCCGCGCCCCACTTCGCGGCCGGCGCGCCGCTGACCGCCTTCGTCACGCTCACGCTCCATCTGACCCCCGCGCGCTGGCTGCGCGAGGCCGCCCAGTCCACCGATTCCGAGTCCACCGATTCCGAGTCCGCCGACTCCGAGGACCCCTCATGAAACGCCTGATCCCCACGCTCCTTCTCGCCCTCTCGATGACCTGTGGCCTCGCCGTCGCCTGCAACCCGACCGCGGGCGTGCCCGTGACGGTGAGCATGGCGCTCGAGTCGCTTGCCGACGGCCGGCTGATCACCGTGTCGGGCTGGGAGGTCGAACTCGAGCACGCGACCGTGTTGCTCGGTCCGATCTACGCCTACGGTCCGGATGTGGAGCCCGTCGCGGCGCTCACGCCGTTTCCCGCGGTCGCGCATGCGCACGGTGGGTTCGACGGGCTGGACGGGCGCGTGGTCCGCGCGGAGTACCTCGAGCAGCAGGCGTTCGACGCGCTCTCGGAGACACCGATGGACCTCGGCCCGGTGCTCGGACTGCAGGGCACCATCGACGAAGTGAGCCTGGTGCTCGACGCGCCGCGCGGCATCCACGCGTCGGAGAACGGCCCGACCCGCGGCCACCACCTGCTGGTCTGCGGGGTCGCGACGCGCGGCGAAGAGCGGGTCGTGTTCGAGGGCGGGCTCGACCTTCCCGACGAAGGGCTCACCCGTCGGATCGACGGAGTGGCGGTCGACGGAGCGCTCGCCGACGGCCGCGCGCTGGTCGTCGGCGTCGACGTCACCGGATGGCTCGCAGAAGCGGACTTCAGCGAGTTCGTCGGCCAGGAGCAACCGGTCGTGTTCGGACCGGACAGCCAACCGCTCCGAGCCTTGCGGCTCGGGGCACGCAACTCAGCGGGCTACGCAGCCCGCGTGGAAGGACAGTGAAGATGACGAAGCGATTCGCAATGGTTCTCGCGGTGCTGGCCTGCGCCTGCTCGCCGCAAACGGGGACCCTGGCGGTCAGCGCGAGCGGGGAGGGCGCGGCGGTCGACGGATATCCCTTCGAGGACGTTGGCTTCGTGGACGGCTGGACGATGCAGTTCGACGTCGTGTTGGCGAGCGTCGAGAGCTTCTCGCTCCGGGGCGCCGACGGACTCGAGGCGGGCGGCGTGGAGCCCGTGCTGATTGATCTCCACCTCGGCGACGCACCCCTCTACGACCTGGCCGCGGTCGACGCGCGTCGCTGGGAAGACGTGCGCTACGTCGTGGCGCCCGCCACCGCGGCCTCGGTCGACGTTGGACCCGTCGACCCCGCGCTCCGCGCTCAGATGATCGAAGAGGGCTGGTCGCTTTACGTCGCGGGCACGGCCCAGAAGGGCGAGACCACGCGCACCTTCGCGTGGGGGTTTGCGCTCGACGTCCTCAACTCGAACTGCGTCTCCGGAGACGGGACCGCGGGCGTGGTGGTGCCGAGCAACGGCACGGCGAACGGGCTCGTCACCCTTCACCTCGACCACCTGTTCTTCGATTCGCTCGCGCTCGACGAGGCCGAGATGCGCTTCGACGCCATCGCCGCCATGGCCGAGCCCGACGGCTCCATCCCGCTCGCCAACCTCGCGAACCAGCGCCTGGCCAGCATGCAGACGGCGGACGGAAGTCCGCTCGTCGACGACACCGGCGCGCCCATCGTCTACGACCCCGGGTCGGCCGCGCTGCCCGAGCCGACGCTGCTCGCGATGATGCAGGCGGCGGCGGTCACCATCGGGCACTGGCAGGGCGAGGGGCACTGCGACTACACCGAACAGTAGCGCTTCAGATGGCAGGCCCGTCGTAGCCCGGCGGTGCGCTGGCCCCAAAGCCAAGCACGGTACCCGGCGGCGTGAGGTCCCCCTCCAAGAGGTCCTCGAAGCCGTCGTGGGGGTGGGCGAGGAACACCTCGTTGTGATGCCCCGCGAGCGGCGTCCAGTGCACGTGCACGACGGCCAGGCCGAGCGCTCGCACGGTCCGAGTGAACCAACCCCAATCGTGATAGACGGCCATCCGCGGATCGCCTTCGTCAAAGAAGACGGCGTGGCGGTGCGGCGCGAGGGCTGGGAACCACGCGCGATGGAAGAAGAACCAGCTCGTGCGCATCACGCCGCGTGGTGCGAGCATCGCCGCACATTCGCGCAGGTAGTGCTCGCTCTGTTCGGGAAACAGGTGCGTGAACACCGAGTGCGCGTTGATCAACGTGAAGTTCGAACCGTGCTGCCGAATGGGTCGCGTCTCGTGCCGGCTGTTGTCGGGGCCGTAGGTGTGGTTGTGCACGTCGTGATGCGCGTAGGAGAAGCCCTCGGCCTCGAGGTTGGCTTGGCACCACGTGATCATCTCGGGGTTGAGGTCGACTCCGACATAGCGCTCGGGCCGCGGGTCTTGCTGCAGCAGTTGGCGCGCGTGCCGCCCGCAGCCGCACCCCAAGTCGAACACGTGTGCGTAGGCCTCGCGCGGCGCGAGCGGACCGATGTGGAGTTCCCCGAAGATCGGGTCTCCATTTGGGTTGTCGAAACGCGCTGGGTCGGGGACGCCCACGAGCTCACGGAGCGGGAGCGGCGGGATGGGGAGCGTGTCCGGCATCCCAAGAGGGTAGCGCGCGTGGGGGCTCGTCAGCGCCGTCCAGCCCCGTCTCAGAGCCGAAACGGGAAATTAACCGAGAACTCGGACTGGCGAAACGGCGGAACCCGCGCCGGCTGCACGGCCTGCTCCACGCAGCGCGCGAGCTCGAGAGAGTGGCTGCGGGAGCCGAAGTTCGCCTCCGCGCGCTTCACGGTCCCACGTGCTCCCTCGAAGATGATGCGCACGGTGGACGTCGTTTGGCCGCCGCCGTAACCACACCGCCGAACCGCTGGTGACACGGCGTTCATGGCGTCCACCACCGCGTGCCGCGAAGGGCTTTGGGGCACGTCCTGAGCGCCATCAGTACGGCCGTTCGGAGCGTGGTGGTTGGCATGGGGAACCGGTGCCCTTCGTGCGAAAGAGAGCGCTGATCAAGAGATAGCACGGCTGCCTTCGGGTGTGTCAGCGATCGCTGTATCGTGATAGAACGCCGGTAGTGTTGGCTTGCCATAGGTCGGTTCTCTGTCTCTTCTCGCTGTTGTTGGTCGCGTTGAGCCCGTTCGTGCCCGGCGCGTGCGCGAACGCCCAGGATGTCGTGCCGGCCCCTCCTGCCGCGCCCGAGAGGCGGTGTCCCACTGCATCGGACTACTGCCGAGACGGCAGCCCCGCGCTGATGGGTGCCTGCCCTTGCGAGCCACCGTCGTCCTCGCCTGCGCCGTCCGCGACGGAAGGCCCGCCCCCAGCGCACCTCCCTCCACCCTCCGCTGAGCTGCAGGTGACGCCGAGCGCGCCTCCGCCACCGCCCGTGCGCCCTCCAGTGCGGGCGCGACCCGCGCCACAGCTCTGTCCGGATGGGGGGACGTTTCCCGTCGACGGCCGATGCGCGGCCGTGGGAGGGAGCTGTCCGGATGGGAGTTTCCCCGAGCGCGGGAGCTGCCTCTTCCTCCCCGCCGGGCCCGTGGCGCGACCCGCGCGCTACGACGTCGGGACCCACTCCGACGGGGGCCTGATCGCGGCCGGCGCGATCCTCCTTGGCGTGGGTTACGGCGTCTCCGTGACGTTTGCAGTGCTGGGCGACAATCTGATTCTGCTCATCCCCGTCGTGGGCGGCTTCATTCACGCTCCCATCAACGGCTCGGAGGGAGGCATCGCGCTTGGGCTCAGTGTGTCAGGGGCGCAGTTGATCGGGCTGATCGTCCTGATCGCGGGCGCCGCGCACCACCACCCGAACGAACCCGCGCAGGCTTCGCTCGTGCCTGAACTCGTCCCCGGACCAGGCGAGGCGGGCGTGGGGCTCCGCTGGGCGTTCTGAGTCGCGGTTGGCCCACAGGCTCAACGGTACGAGGAGGTCCACCTCAACGGTACGAGGAGGTCCACGCATACGTGCGCGTCTACGATCGCGAGGGCGCGCACGTGAGCCCGTTTTGCTACTCCCCGGCGAACGGGTCCGCGAAGCGCGGCTCTTCCAAGAACGCCTCGTCGGTCAATGACTCGAGGAACGCGAGCATGTCCGCACGCTCCTCTTCGCTCAGCGTAAAGCCGTGGATGAAGATGTTCTTCAGCGGGCTCTCGCTGCCGACGCCGGCGTTCGGTCCGTCCGCGAGGGTGCGGCCGCCCGCGGCGTAGTGGTCGAGGACTTCATCGAGCGTCGCGATCGAGCCGTCGTGCATGTACGGGGCCGTCAGCGCGATGTTGCGCAGGGTCGGGGAGCGGAACCGGCCCATGTCTGCGCGCGCTTCCGTGATCTCGAGCAGGCCGCGGTTGGGCGCCGGGTAGCCGCCGCGGCCGTCGACGTTGTAGAGGCCGGTGTTGTGAAAGCCGACTTCTTCGATCTGCGTTCCGTCGTGGCGCACGCCGTCGGAGAAGTTGAAGCCGCCGTGGCAATGGAAACACTCGAGCCGCTCCGAGTTGAACAGCTCGAGGCCACGCCGCGCCGCGTCGCTCAGCGCGGTGTCATCGCCCTGGTAGATGAAGCGGTCGTAGGCGCTGTCCCCGCTCAGGAGCGTGCGCTCGAACGAGGCGATGGCCTTCACCGCGTGGTCGACCGAGATGGGTGTGTCGCTGTTGGGGAACGCCTCGGCAAACAGGAGCGGGTAGGTCGGGTCCTCTTCGAGGCGCGTGACGAGCGCCGCTTCGTCGGCGCCCATCTCCACCGGGTCGGTGCCGAACAGCGGGATGCGCGCTTGCGCGTCGAGTCGTGACAGGTCCGGGTGTGCCCAGGTGAGGCGCGGCGCGTACGCGATGTTGGCGAGGCTCATGGAGCTCCGCGGCGTGAGGTCGCCCGTCGAGCCCGTGCTCACCTCGAGGCCGTCGGTGAACGCGAGGTTCTGGGCGTGGCAGCTCGCGCAGGATTGGGTCTCGTTGCCGCTCAGCGCGGGGTCGTAGAACAGACGGCGTCCGAGCTCGACTTTCGCCTCGCTCATCGGGTTGTCCGCGGGGACAAACGGCGTCGGGAACCCAGCGGGCAGTAACTCCCACTCCCAGGTCGGCTCGGCCGGACCGCAGCCGACGAGGAGCACGATCCCGATGAAGAAGCAGCGCCGCACGCTCTGAAGTTACCGCGCTCGAACCGGCTGGCCAGTCTTCTTCGGGAGGTGCGTCAATCGGCCGCAGGCTCGGAGAGCGGGAAGACCTGAAGGTTGACCTGAATGACCTGGGACGGGGACGCCTCGAGCTGCTCGAGCGCCAGCAGCTCACGACGGAACACACGGGTCGCCGCTTTGAGTCGCGACAGCCCCTCGGTCCCCATGCACAACGTCACGCTCGAGATTTCCCGCTGCTCGGAGTTCATCGTCTCGAGCGCCTGCTTCGCGCGCGCCATCATCTCCAAGTGGAAGCGTGTCATGTGGACGACCTGTGTCTGCGGACCCGTGGTCACGCTGCCTTTGCCGCGGGTCACTCGTCCCTCGTCGTCGAGTGCGAGCAACTCCAAGTCAAACAGCACGTCGAGCGCCTTCTTCGCCTGCGACTTGGTGATGCTCGGGACCAGCGTCTTGGCGACCCAGCCGGGCTCGGCCACGAAGTCGGCGCGCGCGGCGAGCTCCCGGATGGCGGGGACGTACCAGTTCGAGTGGTACTGGCCGAGGGTGTGTTCGAGAGCGTGCACGCGTTGGTACCCGAGGAAGTCGGAGAGCTGACGATGGGCGCGCTCGCGTTCGGCCGGGGTCGATGCCTGGGTGAAGCGAGTGAGCGCAGAGAAGTAGGCCGCGCGGTCGCCTCTCAAGCCGCAGGCTTTGGCGAAGCGCCCGGCCATCTCTTCGGAGAGGTTGCGCTTCCCGTCGATGACCAGCTTCAGGTAGTTGGGGGACTTGAGCTTCGCGAGCCGGGCGAACGCGCGATACGAAAATCCCGGACGCTTCTTCTTGGTGTGCGTGAAGTGCGCTTCGAGGTACCGACGGGAGTCGAGGTATGTGTACACGTCGACGCCGTCGGTTGGGGCGGCCTTGGGCATGCGGCAACGTACCGCAGCCGCGCGGACCTGGGAGTCGGTGCCCATCGATCGAGCGCCTCGGCTCCCTACGCGCCGCGGGTGCACCAGACGTCGGCGAGCGCGAAGCACGCTCCGTCGGCGATGCAGTCGCTCTCGCTGGAGACCGTGTCGTATCCGTCCGGACAGCCCGACGCGCTGTCGGGACCGGTGCACCACGTGCCGTCTTCGAGCGCGTAGCACACCGCGTCGTCCATGAGGCAGTCGCTCGCGCCCGCGATCGCGCTCTCCCCGTCCCGGCAGCCCGCGCCGGCGGGCGCCGTGTCTTCGCCGGTGCAGAACAACGACTCGCTCACGCGGAAGCACACCGCGTCGTCGGCCAGGCAGTCCCCGGCGGAGTCGACGCCCATCAGGCCGGGCGGGCATCTCGGCGCGTCTTCGCCCGTGCACCAGGAGCCGTCGGCGAGCGGGTAGCAGACGGCGTCGTCCAGGAGGCACGCGGTCGCGTCGGCGATGGCCGTGTGCCCCTCGTCGCACATGACGCGTGTGGGCTCCCCGGTGCACCAGCGGCCGCTCGCCAGCGGGTAGCAGTCGGCATCGGCGAGGCAGTCGGTCGGGGAGTCGATCTCGGTGTGTCCGTCGATGCAGGAGAGCGCCTCTCCGCTCCGGAGGCGCTGGGGGATGGGGGACGCGGCGTTGCTGCAGCCGGCGAGGAGGGAGAGGGCGAAGAGGCAGGTCAAGAGGCGGATCATGGCGTTCTCCTTTTGCGCGCAGAGGCGCACGGATGCGGACCGGCCGACGGGCCGTGCATCGAAGTCAGGGGGCGAGCGAGGAAGCGGCCGGGTCAGCGGAGGAAGACGCTGATCCTTCGCGGCGCGGACGCGCCGTCGACCGTGACGGTGTATTCGAGGACTTCCGGCGTGAGTGCGTCCGGCGTCGTGCTCGTCTCGAGCGTGAGGGTCCGGCGCTCGCCACTCGGGATCGCGAAGGCGTCACTCGGGGAGATGTCGAGGTCGCTCACGCCGCGCTGCCGGAGCGCGACGCTGACGTCGGCCGTGGCTGTGCACCCGTTGATGAGGTCCACGCGCGCGGGGGCGCCGGACTCCACGTCGGCGTCGATGCGCGAGAGCCTCACGCAGTCGGTGCTCGCCGGGTCGTTCTCGATGGCCTGGAGCGACAGCACCGCGGACCGCAGCCGATCCCGCAGCGCGACGAGGCGCACCTCGTGGTCGGCCGAACCCGCGAGCCGCGCCATGAACGAGCCATCTTCCGCGACCGCCACCACAACCGGAGCGCTGGCCGCCTCGGTGTTGATCAACTGCACCTCGGCGTCGCTCGGCGTGACCGCCCCCGGGTCGCCCACGACCTCCAGCTCCCCGTCCCGCATGTCGATCCGGATGGCCTCGTCTGTGGTGAACGGCGGGTTGCCCGACTCCGTGCCGATGCAGCTCGGCAGCGCCAAAAGGAGCAGCAACGCGGCGGTCATCTGGGAGGTCCTGGGCACGGACTCAACCTAGCAGCGCGATGCTCTCTGTCATCCGTCGGAGAGCACAAAGCGAAGACAGATTGTCTTCACCCGAGGGGCGGGCCCGTATGCCAATAAGGTTGTGAAAACAGGCGTTTGGATCGCTGTCCTCACCCCGGATCCCGGCGCGTGGTGGGTCCGACCTGGAGTTCTTTCTGTCTTCGACTCGTTCGCGCTGGCGGTCAGGGGTCGCCTGGGGGAGGGCAGTCGCAGTTGTCGAGCAGGTCGCCCGGACAGATCCAGAGGTCGTCCTCTCCGCACACCGCGGTCTCCGTGCTGGGACCGCTCGAGCAGCAGCCCGGCCAGGTGGTCCAGCACTCGAGTTCGGGGGCGGCTCCGGGGCACGCCAGTCCCGCATCATCGCTGACCGTGGGGCCGGCGTCCGCCGGTTCACCGGACTCGCACGCGACCGCCAAGAGGAAAAGAAAAAGGAAGCTGGTTCGGCTGATGTTCATCGCTGCCTCTCGAGACCGTTTGGTGCTTGACGATGCCAACGGCATCTGGGGACGAAGATCGGGGGGACGCGATCGGGTTCATCGTCCAGTGGCCGAAAGCGGAGAGTTCGCGGGCTTGCCACGAGAGCGCACAGCGGGCCCATTCAAAGAGTCAGTGCCCGCCGCTGTCGCCCGTGAGCGTCGGCACCTGGAGCAGGGTGAGCACGGCGTTGACGATGCCCATCAACCCCTCGCCGGCGATGAGGCCGGAGGCGATGGCGAAGCCGAGGTTCTTGGCTGCCTTGGGATTCGCGCGGCTGAAGAGTTTGAAGATCAGCGCGCCGATGAACATCGAGATCGAATAGAAGGCCGGCACGATGAAGGCGATGCCAAACGCGAGGCCGCTCGGGATGAGATCCTTGACCCCCTTCGGCGCGAACTTGCGCACGATGGGGATGATGCAGCCGAACGCGAAGCCGGCCGCGATGGCGTACTCGGCGTTCTGCGGGAGTGCGTCGAAGCCCTGCACGAGCAGCTCGGCCATCGCCTTCCACGAGTGGGCGGCTGGCGCCGGCATCTGTTCGGAATGGCCGATGTCGTAGGCGCTGTCGAAGAGCATGTAGATCGGGACGGCGAAGAGGATGCCGAAGACAACCCCCGCGATCTGCGCGATGAGCTGCTTCTTGGGTGCCGCGCCCAGCATGTGACCCGTCTTGAGGTCCTGCATCATGTCGCCGGACTGCGACGCGCCCGCGCTCGAGATGGCCGCGCTCATCAGGTTGGTGACGATGCTGCCTTGCGCGAGCCCGCCAAAGACGAGCTGGGTGACCTTGCCCATGCCCCCGATGGGGTTGATGTCCGTCTCCCCCGTGGAGCGCGTGGCGATCATCGCGAGCACGCTCGAGAGCGCGATGGCGACCGCGCTCATCCAGGGCGTGATGTCGAAGACGATCCAGGCCATGAGCATGGTCGCGGCCGACGCCAGCGACATGCCGATCGCCCAGACCTTGAACGAGATCTGCTCGCTCTTGTCGGCGTCGCGCTCCGCCTCCGCCTGGCCCTTGTCGCCCTTGCGGAACTTCAGGCTGCGCGCGATGGTCGGCCAGCTGAGCGCCAAGGATGTGAGCGCGTCTGCGACCATGATCGCGACGCCGGGCCAAAGGATCCACTTGCTCATCGGCAGCTCACCCGTCCAGCCCTGGGCATCGGCCCAGGGACCCAGGAAGCGCCAGGCCACCACCGCGCCGAGCGCGAGGCTGGCCGCGACCCGGAAGCCGATCAGGATGCCGGCGCCGAACATCAGCGGGCTGATGTAGAGCTTGAAGCTGAGCCCGGCGAGCCAGACGAGAAGGGTGATGGGGATCCACTCGTGCAGCGGCACCATCTGAGCCTCCGGCACGAAGTAGCTGAGCAGCGTGAAGAGCCCAGCGCCGAGCGAGAAGACGAGGAGGATCTTCGCCTTCTGCATGGCGTCCGCGCCATCGGCGAACATGGCCATCAGGGTGTGTGCGGTGGCGGTCCCGGTGGGGAAGCGGAGCTTCTCCTGCACGACCATCTGCTTGCGCAGCGGGATGGCGAAGAAGATGCCGAGGAACGCGACCGACAGGCCCCAGAACGTGAGCTCGAAGTAGCCGAGGTCGGGCACGCCCGGGGTGTCTTCGGCGTAGAGCATGCCCATCGCGGGGATGGCGCTCAGCAGGCCAGCGGCGCTCGTCATCGTGCCCGCACCGGAGCCGGCGGTCTGCGTGATGTTGGCCTCGAGGCGCGTGTACGGCGTCTTGAGGGCGGGCCCGAGCACTTTGAAGATGGCGAAGCCGAGGAGCGCCGCGATCAACGAGCCGCCGATGGCCCAGCCCGTCTTGAGGCCGAAGTAGATGTTCATCGCCGAGACGACGCCGCCGAGCAGGCAGCCTGCGACGACGGAGCGCACGGTGAGCTGGAGCTCGCCCTTGGGCGGCTCGTAGAGGATCTCCTTCTCCTCTTCTTCGCCGTGCTTGATGGGTTCGTCTGCGCTCGCGTCTGCCATCGGTGCTCCTGACGCCGTCGGGCCCGGCGAGGCGCCGTTCTAGCAGCATCCCCCGCGGATGCCGAACGCCATCAAGGGCTTGCGACAGCGCAGGTCGTGTGTACACTTCATCAACTGATGAAATGAAAACGCGATGAGCACCTCCGACACATGCACCGCTCCGCACCCGCCCCGGGCCCCCGCCGCGCTCCACGAGCCGGCCGTGGTCGCGCGGGCCGCGTCGTTGCTCCGTGCCATGGGGGACCCCGCGCGGCTCCGGCTGCTCGAGCAGCTCGCTGCCCACGGCGAGCAGTGCGTGAGTGAGCTCGCCGAGGCCTCGGGCGATGGGATGAGCACCGTATCCCAGCGGCTCCGCCTTCTCCGCTCCGAACATCTCGTCTCGCGCCGTCGCGACGGCAAACACATTCACTACTCGCTGCGCGACGACCACGTTCGCGCACTGATCACCGCCGCGCTCGAGCACGCGGCTGAATCTTGAAAGAACAGGAACCACGATGAGCCACGACCACGAGACCCACGGCGAGCACGACCACGTCCATGGCCCGGACTGCGGCCACACGGCGGTCCAACACGACGGCCACGTCGACTACCTGCACGACGGACACCTGCATCATCCACACGAGGACCACGTGGACGAGCACCGCCTCGCCGTCGGCGGCGACAACCCGGCCGCCTGCACACCTGCGCACGCGTGCGGCGGGCACGACGCTTCACATGCGCACGGCCCGGACTGCGGACATGAGGCGGTCCCGCACGGCGACCACACGGACTACTTGGTCGACGGTCACCTGCATCACCCCCACGGCGACCACTGCGACGACCACGGTCCTGTCGCTACGGCCGGCTGAGCGGGCCGGCTCACTCCGACCGTGTGGCAACCGAACGGCGACGCGCGCCTACGCGAGTCGCCAGTTCGCCTGGGTGGTGCCGCACGCCGGAGACCCGTCCGTCCCACGCCCGGAGACCTGGACGCACAGGGGTCGCGCCGCCCGGATCATGGACGCGTCGATCCCAGGCTGAGACCAGGAGGCGCGCGTGAGCGGGCCGAGGTACAGCTTCAGACGGCGGTACCAGCGAGGCGGCTCCCCCGACGGGGGGCCCCACGTGACATAGAGAAACCGCTCTCCGCGCTTTCCGTGGACCAGTGGCCCGCGAAAGTCATGGGTGCCATCGGGCAGCTCCTTTGTGTCGATCGTCACTTCGAAGCGGATGCCGTCCGGGATGGACTCGCCGTGGACCACGTCCGAACGCCCGGACTGCAGACCCACGGTGAGCAGAGAGACGTCGAAGCACCCGGTGTCCGGCATCGGGGCCAGCTCGACGACGAGAACGCGCTTGGTCTCGGCGCTCATCCCTTGAACCCGAGCACCTGTACGGTCGCGCTGAGCCCTTGGTGGTATCGGCCCTCCTGCACGTCTCGGTCGACCTCCGCGCACCTCTCGAAGCGCAGTCCCGCGAGCTCTTCACGCAAGCCATCGGGGGTCATCAGCAGCGCGGTCACGGGGGGGCCTCCGACGCCCGGCCGCTCCAGCTGGCGCGGGGTGTACGCCTCGAGCACCATCGCGCCGCCGGGTCGGAGCGCCCTCACACAGGCCGCGTGGAGCGGCACGCGGATCGAGGGCGGGATGTGAGCCCAAACCGAGACGATGGCGGCCCACTGGCCTTCGCCGAGGTCGTAGTCGGCGAGATCGGCGACGGCCGTCTCGAGGCTGACGCCACGCTCCATCGCGAGCTTCTGCGCGTTCGCGAGGCCGACCGGAGACTGGTCCACCGCCGTGACGGCATGTCCGCGCTCGGCGAGGAACACGGCGTTCCGACCTTCCCCTTCCGCGAGGCAGAGCACCGGGCCTTCGGGGAGCTGGCTGGCGACCTCCCGCAGGAAGTCGTTGGGCTCGGTGCCATAGGAGGCAAAGGCGTCCGCGTAGCGTTCGTTCCACATGGCGTGGTCCTGGCGCTCGCGCGGCGCTGCGTCAACGCGGGCGGGTCAGGCCCACTGCGTCAGGACGTACAGGACCGCACCGACCGGGGTCGCGAAGAGCAGCGCTGCCGCGGCTGCGGCGAGGGAGACCCCGGTGATGACAGGGTGCTCGCGCGTGATCTGGACCCACTCCAGCGCAAGCGGTCGCTGGCTGAGGTCGTAGGCGCCCAGCACGTGTTCCTGCATGGCGAGGAAGCGCGCTTGCTCGGGGTCGAGGGCGTCGAAGGCAGGCACAAACGGATCGGGGGTCATGGCGAGGGGTCTCCCAGGCGTCGGCGGAGGGCAGCGCGGAGCTGCAGGCGGGCGCGTTCGAGGATCTTGCGCACGTGGGCGGCGCGCACGCCGGTCAGGTCGGCGACCTCGGTGCTGGTCAGCTCGCCGCCGTAGGTGAGGGTGACGATCTCCCGCTCCCGCTCGGGGAGCGCCTCGATGGCGCCGAGCAGCGCCGCGCGGAGGGTGGCGCGTTCGAGCGCCCCGTCGGGAGGCAGCGAGACTTCGTCGGGGACTGCAGCGAGCCGCTCGGGCGGCAGCGGGGCGGTCCGCCGTCGCTTCTGGTGCGCGCGCCGGGCCAGGTTCATCGCGATGGAAAGGAGCCAGGACACGAAACGCACGCCGTCCCGCTGTTCGTATCGGTCGAGCGCCTCGAAGGCCTTCGCGAAGGTGTCCTGGGTGAGGTCCTCCGCCTCGGCGTCCGAGGCCGCGAGCGCGCGCACCGTGCGATAGACCTTCTGCGCGTAGGTTCGGTAGAGCTGCGCCGCGGCCTCGCGGTCTCCCTCGCGCGCACGGCGCACCCACGCCTGCACCCCCGTCTCGGCGACCGGGGCGCGCGGGGCGTCCGCGAGCGCGGAGAACGCGAGGGAGAGCAGCGTCATGCGCGGCTCAGCCCAGCTCGGGGCGCTGGTCGAGGAACCCAACCGTCCACAAACGGGAGCGGAAGGCGCCGCGCGCGCCAAGAGTGAGGAGAACCACGGGGGCTACGATCACCGCGCCTGCGCCCATGCCCGTCCAGGTCATTCCGAGCGCCTCGCCGCCGATCGCCGCGCCCGCCACGAGCATCGCCAACGGGGCCAGCACCACGCTCGCTGCGACCTGCGAGAGGCCGTCCGCCAGCAGCAGTCCGATGCCGTAGCGCAGGCGTCCGCGGAGGAACTTCGCCGCGGCGCGCATCGCGTTCACCGCGCCGCGCTTCTCCAGCACCACCATGCGGAGCGCGAGCTCATGTACGAGGTAGAGGGTGACGATGAGCGGAACGGCGAGGAGCGCGAGCGGGATCGTCAGCGCCAGCCCCACGGACAGCGGCAGCACCTCGACCGACGCGAGCAGCACGGGACCGAGAGCGACGCCCATCACCAGACCACTCATGAGATACGTGCCGAGCTTGACGATGAGGACCGATGGCGTGTTCCGGACGCCCACGCCAACGGCGTCGGACAGCGCGAGGCGGCGACCCTTGTGCTCGGTGTAGACGGCTTCGATCAGGGCGCCTTCGCTGGCCGCGTGAACCCCGAGAAAGACCAGACCGAGCACGGCGGCGAGCACAAACCAGCCCATGGCGAACGCCGGCATCACGACGGCCTGGGCGGACGACGCGTTGAGGTTGATGCCGCCTCCAGTGGCCCCGACGAAGAGGCCGAAGAGCCACAGGCGGCGGTCCGTGAACAGCCGAGAGAACGCCTTGGCGGCGACGGGAAGAACATCAGCGAACATGGATGAACGGTCTCTCTTTCCGACGGGCTCGAGGTGTGTTCACGACCACGATACCGAAAGCGATCTCGGCGTCCACGCGGTCCACTTCGTTTGCCTGTCACGTACCGAAATCCGCGAGCGGCCGGTCTGTGACAGAAATCTCGCTCTTTCTTGTCTTCGTCCGCGATCCGGGCATGGCAGGCGCGGCGCGCGGTGTGGCGGTGGTTCACACTTCAGCCCCTGGATGGTTGCCGCCTCGCCCCAGGCCGCCTTGGCACGCGCCGTGAAGTGCGTCCGGTCCGAACTTGTCTGGAGCGGGGGTTGGTGATGACGGCGAATCGATGGGTGCTCGCGACGCTGGGGTGCGTATTGGGGATCGGCGGGGTGGTGCGGCCCGCCCACGCGTGCGGGGGCTTCTTCTGCTCCACCGTGCCGGTCGATCAGTCCGGTGAAACGGTGGTGTATTCGTTCGAACCGGATGGCGACCTCACCATGTCGGTGCAGATCGACTACGAGGGGGAGGACGACGACTTCGCATGGATCCTCCCCGTGCCGGTCCCGCCCGAGCTGTCGGTCGGGTCGGACGCCCTGTTCGAGGCGCTCGAGCTAGAGACGCGACCCCGGTTCGTGCTCGGTCGGCGGGTCGAAGGGACCTGTCGCCCGCACCCGACCTGCGTGCGTGAGGGCAGCTGCGACGAGGTCTACGGATGCAGCGGCGCGGCGATCCCGACCGGGGGCATGGTCGACCGGGTCATGCCGCCACCCGACTTCGCGGACCCGGGTCCGGTGCTCGACGCGGGCGCGCCCGACCCGACGGGCGTCACGGTGTTCAGCCAGGGCACGGTTGGCCCGTACGACACGGTCGTGCTCGGCGCCGCGACGGCGGCCGAGGTGCTGGGGTGGCTGGGCGACAACGGCTACGACATCCCCGTCGAGTCCGGTCCCTTGCTCGAGGTCTACGCGGTGCAGTCGTACGTCTTCGTGGCGCTGCGCTTGTCGGCCAACGCGCGCTCGGGTCGGCTGTCGCCGATCACGATGCGCATGGCCACCGACGAGGCGTGTCTGCCGATTCGTCTGACCGCGATCGCGACCGTGCCCGACATGCCGATCCGCGCGTTCTTCCTCGGTGATGGGCCGGTGCACACCACGAACTACAACCACGCGGAGGTCGACACGACCGCGCTCGATCTCTACACGAGCCGCGGCGCGACGTACTTCAACCGCGCGTCCAACGCGGTCGACGAACTCGGGGGGCGGGCGTTTGTCACCGACTACGCCGGGCCGATGCCGGCGTTCGACCTCGTCCGCGAGAGCGTGCTCGACCTCGCCGGCGAGGAAGACCCCGCGGCGCTGCTTCGCGCTCTCAGCGACCGTGGCTACCAAGGCGATTCGCGCATGCTCGACATCGTCACGCGCCACCTCGCTCCACCGGAGGACGCGGCCGAGGACGCCGCCGGGTACTACAACTGCCTCGCGATTGCGGACGTCGACGCATGTGGCGAGCCGAGTCGCTACGACCCGGCTCGGCTGGTGCGGGCGGTCGAAGAGGAGATCACCGTGCCGCGCCGCCAGGCCCAGGCGCGCCTGGACGCGCATCCGTACCTGACCCGGCTGTTCACGACGATGAGCGCGAGCGAGATGACGGTGGACCCGGTGTTCGCGCCGGACGTGGGGTTGCCGGACGTCCCGAACGTGCATGGCGGCACGTACGTGAGCGAGTGCTCGCCGGACTACTTCGAGGAGGACGCCCCGACGCGTTACGACATCGCCGATGTTCAGCATCCTGGGCGCACGGGCGTCCTGGCGAACGACGCCGCGTACTGCCGGGACCTCGGCGGCATCCCGATCGCGGACGCGCCGAGCTGCGAAGAGCCCTCACGCTCCGGCTGTGCGCTGTATCCCGCACTCGGTGCGCCGCTCACGGCGACCGCGCCGCTGCTCGCGTTCGGACTGCTGCTCCTCCGGCGCGTGCGCCGTCGCCGTTGAGAGGTAGCCTCCGCCACAGATGCCGAATCGCACGTTCAGCACCCGGCGCGGGGATGAGGTCCACACGTGGGCCGTTCCGGCGCTCTGGGAAGCGAGCGAAGGGCTCACGGTCTTCGAGTACGACGTGTCGCGCTTCGACGCGCTCGACCTCGACGTCTGGTTCTGTGGCGTGAACGAGCCGACGATCCGTGCGGTGCTCGACCACCATCGTCGCATTCGAGACGCGGACTGGCGCTTCCCGATCATCCTCTCCGCGAAGGGGGAGGTGATGGATGGTGTGCACCGCATCTGTCGCGCCCTCACGGAACACCGGCTGACGATCCCCGCCGTTCAGTTCGTGTCGGATCCGCCACCGACCGCGCGCACGCCGGCCTGATCCAGCAGGAACGGGAGCAGCGCGGAGAGCACCGCCTCCGGATCCTCGACATGCGGGTAGTGCCCGAGGTCCGGCAGCCGCACCACATCCGCCTCGGGCACGAGCGCCTCGAAGCGGTCGACCATATGACCGCCGGAGACGGGGTCGAGCACGCCGTCGATGATGCGGATCGGGATGACCCGCTCGATCAGCGGCGTGACCCATCGCGTCCGGTGTGTCCTGCGCTCATCCATGTACCGGATGAGCGCGGGGAGCGCGCTTCGGCCGTCGTCGGCCGCGAGCAGCCGCCAGCTCTGCCTGAGGAACGCCTCACTCGGCGGTGTCTCCGGACCGAACACCCGGGTCATGTTCTTTCGGAACGTGCGTTCGGTGCTGAGCCGCGCCACGAGGGGGCCGGCCCTGGAGGCGAGCAGGCGCTGGATGAGCCTTGGTCGATGCGTCTCCGGAAACAGGCCTCCGTTGAGCAGCGCGCAACGCGTCCAGGTGATCTTCGCGCTGCCTTCGCGAGTGCGGGCGAGCAGCTCCTGCGCGACGGTGTCGCCGAGATCGTGGGCGAGCAGCGCGGCCGCGGAGACCCCTTCGGCGGCACATACGGCTTCCACCATGTCGGCCTGCATCGCGACCGAGATGAGGTCCCTCGGCTTCGACGCGCGACCCAGCCCAATGAGGTCGGGGGCGAGGCAGTCGAAGCGTGCCGTGAGCGCCGGCCAGAGAGGTTCGAAGTCCCAGCCCGATGTGGGGAACCCATGCAGGCATACGAGGGCCGGGCCGGCGCCATCGCGCCGCACGACGGTGCGCAGGTCTCCGACTCGGTGCGTGCGGGTCTCGGCGTACCAGGCGTCGGCGTTCATGTGTGTGGGATAGCAGCAACCGGCGACGCTGCCGAAGCGGGCGCGGCCGCGGCTCAGTCTTCGAGTGTGCGCCGCGCTCCGCGCGTCAGATTGCACACTCGAAGACCGACGATGTCCATGGCGCCGGCTTCGCCGTCGCGTGGGGGTCCGGCAATTCTTGCCGGACCTTCAGTTCGGAGCGTGCACGCCGGGGGCGTCGAAGAAGCGCACCCACTCGTGCCCGTAGCCCGATGGCAGCGTGTCGCTGCGCGCGTTGACCATCGAGCCGCTGAGGCCACCGCGTGCGCCGTCCGGTCCCCACGACGCACGACCGAACCAGAGGTTCATGGTGGACGCGACGCGCTGGAAGATCTGCCCTTCCGGGCACGTCGGGTAGCCGTTGTCGTCGGGGCGCGGGTCGTCGTCGGTCTCCCGCCCGAGGTAGTCCGTGCAGAAGGTGCTGCGCGCGCTCCGGTTCAGGACGTCGATGCGCTTCGGGTGAATCACGCGGATGGTGCCGTTGAACGGGCTCTCCGGAAGCCGCCACCACTCGGTCTCTGGCACGCTCTCCGGAAAGCTCGGCAGATCCCCGCACTGGCCGTAGTCGCGCCCGAGTGCCAGGCACACCTCGAGGGTCGGGATCCACCAGTCGACCGATCCGTCGCCGTCCACGTCGCGTTGCGGTACGAGCGTGCCGTCGTTGAACACGCGAATGGGGTTCCGGACGACGTAGTACGCCGACGACGTGAAGATGGTGTCGCCGTCCCGGTTCGTGACCTCCATCCACGGCTTCCACAGCTCGTCGATGCCCGCGCTCCGCGGCATGAAGTCCACGTGGCCGGTGGGGCTCACGACCTCGGTTGGGAAGTCCTTGAACGTCCACCCCTCCGTTTCGTCGGCGCACTTGATCTCACGGTTCGTGTCCGCGTCGCCCGGCGGCTCGAGCCCATCACTCGCGTCGCCGAGATCGAGCCGGTCGAGCCCGCTGCAGGCCTTGAACCACCCGGGCTGTCCCCAGAAGGTCAGCGTCTTCACCGAGCTCTCGGTGTGGTGGGCGGGCCCGGCGTTGTCACCCCACTCGGCGTCCGGGTCCCGGGCGAAGCCGTCGTCGCACATGATGCTGTTCTGGTACTCGTGCATGTTGTGGGTCAGCGCATCGCCGGAGTGCGTGCCCTGGTGCACCTTTGAAAGCCAGTAGCAATGGAACCCCGCGCTTACGACAGGGTCGTCGTCGGGGGCGTTACCGACGATCACCTCGTAGAGGTTCTGCACGACCACCTTGTGCCCGTAGTGGTCCTCGTGCCGGTGGTGGCCGGCCGCGTCGGCGATGACGTTCACGATTCCGAAGGGCACGCCGCCAGCCCACGCGTAGAGCGGAGACGTGCGCGGGTCGTCGCCATGTTCGTGTCCGAACTGGCACGGCGCGCCGGTCTCGATGTCGACGGCGCTCGGGGGGTGCCACGTGCGATAGACCCGCCCGTCCCGGGCGCGCACCCAGTAGCGGTCGTGGGTCGCGCTCGAGCACTCGGTGGTCCCCGCGGTCGGCGCGTAGGTGTCCACGAAGTCGGTGCCGGCGGGCGGCGGGCGCGTGCCGTACGAGTCTTCCACCGGTGGCACGAGATGCTCGCGCACGCCTGTCGGGAACGGCACGCAGAGACGCTGCATGCCGGAGGGCAAGATCTCCGGAACGCATCCGTCGATCGGCGGGCCCCCGTCGAAGTCAGCGAACGGCCCGGCGTCGGGGCCGGCGTCGGTGTCCACCCCCGCATCCACGCCCGCGTCGCGCGGCGTGCGGCCGGCGTCGAGCCCTGCGGCAGCATCCTCTGCTCCGGCGTCGTCTCCCGACCCGGTCCCGCAGGCGGAGAGCACGAGAACACAGAGCACCCACGGAAGACCACGCGCCATGCCGCATTGCACAGCACCGCGTGTGCCATACGCAAGCGCCGCCGAACCGGCGACGATGTCGGGCGTCTCCAAATCGAATCGGCGCGCCAGCGTGTCGCGGGTGTCACCCCAGCGGCTTCGCCTCCAAGATTCGGTCGCGCGCTCCCCGATTCCGGCAATGTGGGGCCCGATGGGGCGTTGTCTCCACGTGGCAGACCTCTTTGATAAGGCGATTCGCAGCGCGCTCCGCAGCCCCCGGTTCCCCGTGGCGCCGCCTCCTCCAGTCGTGCTTCGCGCGACAAAGGAGGCAGAGCCTCACGCGGGGCAGCTCTGGTTGGCGTCGCTCTGGTCCGTGCTCGTGGTGGCCGTACTGCCCGAGGGAATCTGGCCGCTGTTGCTGTCGCCCGTGCTGCTCGGGCTTGCCGTGCTCAGCGGCCGTGCGTGGATGGCGCAGCGTCGTCCGCAGACGGAAGCCGACGATGGAACGGTCATGCGGCCACGGGAAGCACTGTTGTTTGGCGCCCTGAGTGGGTCGCTGATCGGTGGATTGTGGCTCGGTGGCCGCGACCTGTTGTTTCTTCTGCCGATCCTCGCCGGCTTGCTCTTCGTGGCCGGTCGACTGTTGCCTGGCACGTGGAACGAACTCTGTGGGTCCCGTTTGCGCCCTGTCCGGCAGGACGTGCTCGAGGACGAGGCACCTCGCACGCTCCATGGACTCGGGGCCGAGGCGCGTTCGGCGCTCGTCACTTCGCTGTGCCGGGAGTCCGTACGATTCACCCTCGGCGAAGCGTCCCGCAACCTTCGTCTCGCGCTCTCTGGACGCCCTCGCCGCGAGGCGGAGCTGCGCGCCGAGCTGAGCGCGCGCTACGGGGAGGGGGTGACGAGAGTCGTCCTGGAGACGGCCCTGGAGAACAAGGCCGTGCGCCAACACGGGGAGCACCTCGCGCTGGCGATGGACGGCGCCTACCGCGCGGCTTGAGCGGGTTCGTTCAGCAGCGCGCGCTCGACGCCCTGGTAGTCCGCCTCGGCGTCGAGCCGCGCGAGCACGGAGTAGAACCCGAACTGGAGTCGGTTCATCATCACGGTGCCTTCGGGCAGCGGGACGAACTCGTCCTTCTTCACCCGGAGGCCCGCCTTCGCGCCGTCCATCATCCCGCTGACCAGCGAGCCCGCGTAGCCACGGGTCATGCGGTAGGGCGTCTCGAAGAGCGGGTCGAAGCAGCGCCGGAGGTACTCGACGATCACGTGCTCGAAGTCCCCGCCGCGCGTCGCCATCATGACCCTGCCCGCGGCGCGGAAGCGCGCTTCGTCCATGTCGAGCGCGGCCTCGTGCACGGCCCGGGCGAGCCGGATGCGTTCCTCGCTGAGCGTGACGACACAGCCGAAGTCGAGCGCGGTGACCGTGCCGTCTTCCTGGAAGAAGAAGTTGCCCGGGTGCGGGTCGGCGTTGAACGTGCCGCCGACGAGGGTCGAGCGGAAGACGAAGGCCCAGAGCGCTTCGGACCAAGCCCGCCGCTGTGCATCGGAGCCCTGGCACGCCTCCTCGAAGCGCAGGCCCGAGACGAGCTCGGTGGTCAGTACACGCGTCGCGGTGCGGTCCTCGATGACCCGGGGGATCGCGATGCGCGGGTCGTCCGCGTGCAGCGCGCGAAAGTACGTCTGGCGTTGTCCCTCGAGCGCGTAGTTCAGCTCTTCGCGGAACAGCTGGCTCACCTCGTCCATCGCCTCGCCGAAGCCCCACTTCGAGCCCAGCAGCGTCGACTGCAGGCCGGCCATGATGCCGGCGTTCTTGAGGTCGTGGTCGATGGCGGCGTCGATGCCGGGGTGCTGGACCTTCACGGCGACCGGCGTGCCGTCGAGCAGCGTCGCGCGGTGCACCTGGCCGATCGACGCCGACGCCATTGGCGCCTCCGACCACTCCGCGAAGAGGCGGTCGATCGGTGCACCGAGTTCCTCCTCGACGCACCGTCGAATGGCGTCGGGGGAACTTGCCGGCGCCGCATCCCGGAGCTTGCTCAGCGCGGCCTCGTACGCCTCCCGCTGCGCTTCGGGGACGACGCCGTCCACGTAGGACGCCATCTGACCGACCTTCGCCGCCAGCCCGCGCATCGAGCCCAGCACCTCGGTCGCCCGCGCCGCGGCCTTCTCTCCTCGTCGGTCGACGAGCGCGCCGGCCCCCGCGCGCGCCCCCAGGTACGCGAGGCGCGCCGCGCGACCGAGGCGCCCAGAGGGGATGTTCTCGTCCATGCCCATGCGCACCGACCTTGGGGTCGGTGTGACGCTCAGGCGAGCCGGTCGAGGTTGTTCAGCTGCTGGAAGACCGTCGTCAGCCGCTCAGCGAACGCGGCTTCACCCTTGCGCAGCCAGACGCGCGGGTCGTACTTCTTCTTGTTCGGCTTGTCGGCGCCGTCGGGGTTGCCGATCTGCGTCTTGAGGTAGTCGGTGTTGGCGTCGTGGTAGTCGCGCACGCCGCTCCAGAACGCCCACTGCAGATCCGTGTCGACGTTCATCTTGATGACGCCGTACGAGATGCCCTCGCGGATCTCCTCCGCGCTCGAGCCCGAGCCGCCGTGGAACACGAAGTCGACCGGGTTCTCGCCCGTGCCGAACTTCTCCTGCACGTGCTTCTGCGAGTCCCGGAGGATCGTCGGGCGGAGCTGCACGTTCCCCGGACGGTAGACGCCGTGCACGTTCCCGAACGCCGCGGCGATCGTGAAGTTCGGGCTCACCTTGGAGAGGAGCTCGTATGCGTACGCCACCTCTTCGGGCTGCGTGTAGAGCTTCGAGACGTCCACGTCGGAGTTGTCGACGCCGTCCTCTTCGCCGCCCGTCACGCCGAGCTCGATCTCGAGGGACATGTCGATCTTCGCCATGCGCTCCAGGTACTTGGCGCAGATCTCGATGTTCTCCTCGATCGGCTCCTCCGAGAGGTCGAGCATGTGCGAGCTGTAGAGCGGCACCCCGTGACGCTCGTAGTGGGCCTCGCCCGCGTCGAGCAGGCCGTCGATCCAAGGCAGCAGCTTCTTGGCGCAGTGGTCGGTGTGCAGGATCACCCGCGCGCCGTACCGCGCGGCCATCGTATGCGCGTGCTGCGCCCCGGAGATGCCGCCCGCGATGGAGCCGGCGTAGCCCTCGTTCGACAGCCCCTTGCCGCCGAAGAACGCGGCGCCGCCGCCGGACATCTGGACGATCACGGGTGAGTTCACGTCGCGCGCGGTCTCCATGACGGCGTTCATGCTGTTGGTGCCCACGACGTTCACGGCGGGCAGCGCGTAGCCGTTCGCCTTCGCGTGTTGGTAGACGCGGGAGACGGCGTCTCCGGTGATGATTCCGGGCTCGAGTTCCAGCTTCGACATGGCGCCGACTCTGGCCCCGTGCGGGCGCGAGATCAAGGGCACGGGCCGCGCTTGGTGCGGTCGGGGAGTGCAGTGAGTACTGGACGGCGCATCCGGCAATCGTCCCGCACGAATCGGCCCTATTTGACGATCTTCACGTCTGGAAGCATCTCCCGGAGCGCCTCCTCCTGGTGTTCCCAAGGGGAGTACTGAACACGCAGGCGCCTGATGGGCAGCTCGCTCAGCCATTCGGGAATCGCCGGATCGAGGCTCTCACAGAACACGAGGTCGAGGTCGTCCAGCGCGGACATCTCAGCCATGCTGGTTGGCAGACGACGAAGCTGTCGGCAGCCGTTGAGGTGGAGCGAACGCACGGCGCGCAGCGAACCAAGTCGGTCCGGCAGCGACGTCTGGGTCCACGCGGAGAGCGTGAGCGTTTCGAGCCGCTCGAGCTCGAAGAACCCCCCCGGCAGTGAGCCGGCTCCGCGCCAGGCGAACGCACGCAGCTGTCGGAGGTTCGGCAACCCTGCGGGGGGAATGCCATCCACGCCGCTGACCTGCAGCGTGTGAAGGGAAGGGTGACAGAGCGCTTCGAGGTCGGTTAGGGCACAGGACTGCAGGGTGAGGCTCTCGAGGGAGTCAGGCAGCGAGCCGAGGCCTTTGCTCAGGGGGACGTTCACGCACGCTAGCGTCTGCAGCGAAGGCATCATCGCGATGGATGTCCCGAGCGTGGCGATCTTGATCTCGTTGAGCCTGAGTTCTTGGAGACGGTCCAGTTGGCCGATCTCCTCGGGGAGCTGCTTCTTCTTGACCCGCATCTTGTACAGCTGCAGCGAGCGCAAGCCGCGCACGTGTGGCAGCTCCACCAAGTCGGCCGGGTCGCCAAGCGTGAGCGCCCCGTTCTCGTCCAGGTCTTCGGTCAGCGCCTTTCGAGCGATCTCGCCGCCCTGGTCGATGCGGTACCGAAAGCCGATGTGCTTGTTGCTGAGTTGAAAGGCCGCGGACGCGAAGGCGACGACGTCCACCGCGGTGTCATCGAGCTGGAGGAGCTTCTTGGTGAACTTCTTGTCGTCGCGACCCAGGCTGGCCTTGAACACCAACTTAAGTGCCGCGAGCGCCTCGGGCGCGTGGGTCTCCAGTGCCTTCCTGGCGGCCTTCCGTGTGTCCGGATCTTCATGTTGCTTCGATACGGCGAGCGCCGTGGCGACCTCCGCGCGGGTCCAGGCGGAGGGCGACTCGAGAAGAGACGCGAAGCTGGGGTGGAGCATCACAGGGTGATAGCAGAGGTGACGCCAGCCCCCGGAGATTTCGTAGCCGGCCTCACCGCGGCATCGCGTTCGTCGGTCTCTTTCGCGGTCATTGGGTCAGCCCTATCATGGGCCGGTGCGCAACTCCGGCTGGTCGCTCCTCACATGTGCTCTGGTCACGCTCGCCGCGTGCGACACCGACGTTCCGGCCGACGCGGGGACCCGTGATGCGGCGGTTAACCGAGACGCAGGGGGCCCTCGCGACGCGGGGGACGTGGACGCGGATCGGTCGGACGCTGGCGCGCGAGACGCGGCGATGACGTCCTGCGACGACGGCGTGCAGGACGGAGACGAGACCGACGTCGACTGCGGCGGAGCGTGCCCGGCGTGCGCCAACGGCGCGTCCTGCGGGGAGGCGAGCGACTGCCTCAGCGGGCGCTGCGTGGACTTCGCGTGCGCCTCTCCGGAGGGGACGCACCCGGACATCCTCCGGGTCGACGACGTCGCTGGCCGCAACCCAGGCGGCCGCAGCTGGGCCGACAGCTACTCGGTCGACGGCCACTGCTACTGCGAGTCGACGTTCGATCACAACATCAGCGACATCCTGGTCGACACACCCGTCGGCGTGCGGACCGTGCGTCAGGTGTGCGACGCCATCGGGCCCGGACCGGGTTCGGAGGACCGTCCGCTCTACAACGACATCCAGTGTGGCAACGGCCCGGCGAACGATGCGGGAGACGAAGACGACTGCCCCGGGCGCGTCGACATCGGGCGCGACGGCTGCGGTCACATCGGGCCGCGTTGGGACCTCAGCCCGGTTCCCTGAGGCGTCACGGCCTGCGCGCGTCGACCGCTTCGCGCCGAAGCGAGAGGATGCGGGCCACGGACCAGCCTTCTCGCTCTCCGCCGAGCTGGTGGGTCAGCCAGGCGGCGCCCTCCTGCGCGTTGGAGAAGACCCGCACGGGAGTCTCGTCTCGTGCGATGAGGATGAGCGCGGACAGGAACGCGCGCGCTGCAGACCCGGCCAGCCCACCCACCTCGATGATGTGAGCCACGCCGAGGTCGGAGTACTTGCCGCTCATCTCTTGCGCCTTGCGGCGCACGTCGGAGGAGAACCGCGGCGTACCCGTGATCACGAACTGGGCGAACGCAGAGCCGCCTCGGTAGCGGCGATCGACCCCCGCCGCCGCGCGCGCCACGACATCCATCTGCGTGCTGCTCGGTGCATCCCACCAGACCGCCAACAGAAGGTTGCCCGCCTCGCCGGCGACGAGCGTGGCGTCGGCGTGCAGAATCTTGAGAGGGGCGTCCATCGGTCGTGAACCGTTCCTCGAAAGTGCACCCACGACAAGGTGGCTGAGCCGACCTCGCTCGTGTGTTCGGGGAAGCCGAACCAGGGCGCATCCTACGCGCGGGCGGAAACCGCCTGGTCACGCAGCGTCAGGATGCGCCGGGCGGACCAGCGCTGCGGGGCACCACCGAGTTTCTCCGCGAGCCAAAGCGCCGCGTCCGCGGGGGCGGAGAACACCTTGATGGGTTTGTCCCTTTGCGTCAGCAAGATCAGCGCGGAGAGGAACGCCCGCGTCGCCGAACCTGTCAGCCCGCCGACCTCCACCACATGAGCCGTGGCCTGGCCGGCGTACAGCTTCGTCTGCTCGTTGGCCTTCTTCCGCACTTCGGCCGAGAAGCGGGGTGTGCCCGCGAGGACAAACTGGGCGAAACCGCGCTGGGATCCCCACTCACGCAGAATGCGCGCGGAGGCCCGTCCGATGACGTCCATCTGCGCGGCGCTGGGCGCGTCCCACCAGACGGCGATCATCAGCGGACCGGACTGCCCGAGGACCAAGGACGCGTCGGCGTGCAGGACTTCGAGTGCGGCGGTCATCGGCCCGCGAAGGGTGTGTGCGAAGGGCGGGGCTGGCAACCGCGCGGGGAGCCTCGAGTTCTCAGGCGAGCTGTGCGTCTGTGGTAGACCCAAGGGGGGGGTGCCGGTGCGGGGTTGGTGGTTGGCGATCGTGTTGATGACGGCCGGATGCGGGACGGAGGCGCCTGTGGACGGGGGCGCGGCCGACGGCGGGCGTGTCGGGGACGGCGGTCCGAGCGACCCGGGGGCCGCGTGCAGGGAGGACGCTCTCGGCGCCTGTGAATACCGGCCCCGTCAGCACACGACCGACCAGGTCGACGGGGTCATGGTGGACAACCCCGCCTACGGCCGACGGTTCCCGATCACGGTCCGGTTCCCGACGGACGCAGAGGGCCCAATCCCGGTGATCGTGGCGAGTCACGGCGGCACCTTCAACGACATGGGTCACGAGCTGCTGGGCACGTGGGGAGACACCCTGGCGTCGGCTGGGTTCGGCGTGATTCACATCGCGCACGTGGAGTTCGGTACGCCGGACGCGACACGTCTCTGTGAAGACTTGGGCATCCCGGAGGCCGAGTGTGTGGCGGACGGAAGCTACAACCCCGGGGTCGTGTTCAAGCCGTCGGACGGCGTCGCGGTGCTCGATGCGCTCGAGGACATTGCCGCGATGCTCGAGGACGCGCGCGGCGTGCGGCTCGATCCGTCCCGCGTGGCGACGCTCGGCTGGTCGGGCGGCACGCAGGTCGGGCTCACGCTCCTGGGCGCGGAGCGCGATGTGTCCCCGAGTGTGCGCCACACAGCGGCCGACGACCGCATCGCCGGAGCCATGGCGCTCTCGCCGCACGGCCCGGGCTTCTCCGGCTATTTCGCGTCCGGGAGCGAGACCTCCATGGACGCGGTGACGCGCCCGATCCTCATCGCCACCGGCGACCATGACTTCAAGGAGGGCAACCCCGAGCTGCTGCCCTCGATCCGACGCCAAACGTTCGACAACCTGCCGGGCGGAGCAGGCACACAGCGCCTTCTCTACTCTCGCCTTCCGGTGGGAGTCGGGGGGCACGGGACGTACAACCTCGGGGACCTGGAGAGCGACGAACCCCGGCTGCAACGACTCAGCCTGGCGCTCACCTCGGTGGCGCGGGCCTTCTTCGACGCCACCTTGCGTGATGAGGCCGCCGCGCGCGCCTACCTGGACTCGGACGCCCCCCGCGTGCTCGCCGGGGCCGATGACACCGAGTGGTCGGCGCGCTAACCCGGCGTGCTTTCCAACGCGCCACGACGAGAACGGTCGAGACGGATGCCGCAGCGCGTCGTGAGATGACGCGTCGAGGATCGATCCCACGCGGCCGGAGGTGTGCTAGGGGTCGGGGGTGATGACCGAGACCGCATCCGACCGCCCGACCAACGGCGACGCCCGGCCCCAGGCGCGGCAGCTTCCCCGCGAACAGCTTCTGCACATCCACGAGCTGATGCTCGAGAACCGGGTGCTGGAAGAGCGTCTGATTCGCATGCAGCGGCAGGGCGAGGGGTACTTCTGGATCGGCGGCCCCGGCGAGGAGGCGTTCAACACGTGCCTCGGGCTCCAGGTGAACAAGGGCGAGGGTGTCGAGCACGACTACCTCCACTTGCACTACCGCTCGAGCGGGACGCTGCTCGCCATGGGCGCGCCGTCGATCGACGCGCTTCGCCAGATGCACAACACGAAGACCGACCCGTACTCGCGCGGGCGAAACTTCGTCGGCCACTTCAGCAAGCGCGCGTGGAACGTGGTGCCGATCACTTCGCCCATCGAGGTGCAGTACCAGGTGGCCATCGGCACGGGGATCGCCCAGCGCCGTCACGGGGGCCCGGGCATCACCATCGTCCAGGGCGGCGACGCCGGCTCGGCCGAGGGGGACTTCGCCAGCTGCCTGGTGTGGGCGAGCCGGCCCAAGGAAGAGCTGCCGCTGCTGATCATCGTGGCCAACAACGAGTGGGGCATCTCGACGTCCGCGGGCACGCAGCACGGGGAGAAGCACGTGAGCGATCGGGGCAAGCCCTTCGGGATGCGCACCGCGGTCTGCGACGGCAACGATCCAGAGGCGGCGTGGTTCGCCATCCAGGACGCGATGGAGTACGTGCGCAACGAGCGGAAGCCGTTTGTGCTCGAAGCACAGCTCTCGCGCCTGTACGGCCACAGCTCGAGCTCGGGCAGCAACTACGTCGAGCACGAGGTCGACTGCCTCACCGAGCTCGAGAAGAAGCTCGACCGCCGCGGGTGGCGCAGCCTCGACGAGAGCCAGGCGCTCCGGGTGGAGCTCGAGGGCAAGATGCAGGGCTGGTACAAGCAGACGCTCACCGAGCCCAAGCCCGAAGCCCACGAGATCTGGGACTACGTGTTCGCAGACAAGAACTACGTCGGCGGGGAGGCCTGAGTCATGGCGACCATCGTTCAAGCCGTGCGCATGGCGCTGCATGTCGGCGAAGAGAAGCTCGGCGTCACGGACATCTTTGGCGAAGACGTGGGCCCGCCGCTCGGCGGCGTGTTCACCGCGACGCAGGGGCTGAAGACCGCCTGGAACACCCCGCTCGACGAGCGGGGGATCGTGGGCGCAGCGATGGGCCTGGCGATGGCCGGGCAGAAGCCGGTCGCGGAGATTCAGTTCTGCGACTACGCGTTCAACACGATCGACCTGCTCAAGCTCGCCGGAAACACCTACTGGGCATGCGCCGGCGATTGGAACGTGCCCATGACGCTGATGACCCCCGTCGGCGCGGGCATCCACGGCAGCATCTACCACTCGCACTCGTTCGACGCGCAGGCCACCCGCATTCCGGGCTGGAAGATCTGCATGCCGAGCAACCCGCGTGACGCCTACGGCATGTTGCTGAGCGCGATCGACGACCCGAACCCCGCGATGGTCTTGCTCCCCAAGGCGCTGATGCGCGCCCGCGCGGAGAGCCCCGACGAGCTCATTCCGGGGGAGCCGAGCGCCAAGGAGCTGCGCGCGCGCATCGACGCGCCCGTGGGGGACCGGAGCGAGTGGGTGCCGGACTGGCCGGAGACCGCGCTCGAGAAGATCCCGTTCGGAAAAGCCACCCTCATGCGCGAGGGCCACGACGTCTCGGTCATCACGTATGGCCGGCTCGCCCGGGTCGCCATGAAGGCGGCCGACCGACTGCGCGAGGAAGAAGGCCTGAGCGTCGAGGTGATCGATCTGCGCTCGCTTCACCCGTACGACTGGGACGCGATTCAAGCGAGCGTACGCAAGACCGGCCGCGCGCTGTTCCTCAACGAGGACACGGAGATCACCAACTTCGGTGAGCACCTCATCCGCCGCTGCTGCGACGAGCTGTTCGGCGAGCTGCGCATCGCGCCGCGTTTGCACGCCGGGGCCCACGTGCCTGGGGTGGGGCTCGCCGACGCGCTCGAGAACGCGTCTGTCCCGACGCTCGAGTCCACCACTGAGGCCATTCGAGAAGCGGCCACGGCGGCCGAGGTGGGTCGCTCCGGACGCGATGTGGCCCGGGTCGTTCGGCGCCCCCCGACGGTGGACTTCACGCTCGACCGGCGCGAGCTCGAGAGCGTGATCAGCCGCGACGTGTTCGGCCGCTCGCTCCGCTACCGGTAGAGACCGTCTTCGACAACGGCGCGTCACGTCTGGACACCGCCGGCCCATCCCCGTAATTTCGGGGTGATCTCGACCCGCGCACGGGCCGACGAACCATCTCGGGGAGGGCCCTTGGGCGACACGCTGCAGCAGACGCGCTTCTACTTCGAGTCCTCCGGGCTCGATGGAGTGCTCATCGAGCCGACCTCGGTGCAGATTATCGAGGCGCTCGGCGAGCCCTACGGCGCGGAGCTCGAGCTGTCGGTGGGCGACCCCGCGGCGGATCTCGCGTTGATGCTGGGCAACGACTGCGTGCTCTCGATCGAGCGCGAGGGATCGACGGGCCGGCGACTCTGCGGCGTGGTGCGCGCGGTGCACGAGGGCGACCTGGCCGGCGAGAACAGCTGGGCCCGCGTCGTGGTCGTGCCGGGGCTCTGGTTTCTGTCGCGTCGCCGGGACACCCGCATCTTCCAGGACAAGACCGTGCCCGAGATCCTCGAAGAGGTGCTCGGCGCGCTTTCGGACTACGGACGGAAGATCGAGAACGCGCTCAGCGGGAGCTACGACCCGCGCGAGTACTGCGTGCAGTACGGCGAGACCGACCTCGATTTCTGCCACCGCCTCATGGAGGAGGAGGGCATCTACTACGCGTTCGACCACGAGGGCGCGCAGGAGACGATGGTGCTCCGTGACGCGAACCAGTCCGCCGAGCCGGCGCCGACGGTGAACGGCGACGGGGTGGTGCCCTACCGGCAGACGAACGCCGTGTTCGCGGCGGAGCCCGTGCATCTGGTGGAGCGCGCGCATCGCGCCACCACGACGGCCGTGATGCTGCGCGACTGGGACTGGACCAAGGCGAGCGAGATGACGCTCGAGGCCGAAACCCCCGGCGAGGACGCGAAGGCCCGTACCCGTGAGAGCTACGAGCACGGCGAGGGCCGTTCGATCCGCCGCCACTCCTATGCCGGGGTCGCCTACGGTGGGGAGGACAGCGCGCACCAAGCGCCGATGCGGAGCGTGACGCACCACCAAGAGGCCCAGACGCTGCACGCCATCGGGCGCGTCGTGGGGCTCGCTCCCGGGGTGAAGATCGAGCTCGTCGATCACCCGGTGATCGGCCTCGACGGGACCTACTTGGTCACCCGGGTTCGCCACGCAGACCAGCCGGCGGAGACGTTGCTCGGGGGGGGAGCGGCGAGCGCCGACAACTACCGGAACATCTTCGAGTGCATCCCCATCGATCGGGAGTTTCGGCTACCGCGTGGCCGCTCGGCGAAGCCACGCATCGACGGAATCCAGACCGCGGTGGTCACGGGTCCCGCGGGTGAAGAGATCCACGTCGATGAGCACGGCCGCATCAAGGTCCAGTTCCATTGGGATCGCCTCCTGGCGGCCGACGCGCACAGCTCGTGCTGGATTCGTGTCGAGCAGGCGTGGGCCGGACCCAGCTGGGGCTTCTGGTACGTGCCGCGGATCGGGATGGAGGTCGTCGTCCAGTTTGTCGACGGCGACCCCGACCGCCCGCTGGTCACCGGCGCGGTCTACAACGCGAGCAACCCGACGCCCTACGGGCTTCCGGACGAGAAGACCAAGAGCACCATCAAGTCGGACAGCTCACTCGGGCACACCGGCTTTAGCGGCAAGGGCTTCAACGAGTTCCGGTTCGAGGACCTCGCCGGCGAGGAGGAGATCTTCACGCACGCCGAGAAGGACTACAACGAGGTGGTCGAGAACGACCACAGCACGCTCGTGCACCGCGACCAGTCCAACACCGTCGACAACGACCAGACCCAGCTGGTGAAGAACGACCAGTCCGAGCACGTCCAGGGCAACCAGACGATGACCGTCGGCGGCAACCGCACGGTGCACGTGAAGAACAACTTCGACGAGACGGTCGATGGGACGGAGACGCGCACCGTCGTCGGCGACGTGCAGGAGACCTTCGACGCGAACGAGACACGGACGATCAAGTCCAACGTCAAGGAGGACATCGCCGTCAACGAGACGCGCAACGTCGACGGGAGCCAGTCGGAGACGATCAAGGGCAACCAGAGCCGCACCGTCACCATGGCGGAGAGCCGCACCATCACGGGTGCACTCGAGCAGAGCGTGACCGCGGGAATCACCTCGACCACGCCCGCGGCGCACGCGATCACAGCCACCGCCGGCTTCTCGATCTCCACGCCCGCGGGCATCAACTTCGTCGCTCCCGCAGGCGCCCAGATCATCGCCCCCGGAGGCATCACGCACCTCGACAGCTTCGACACGGAGCTGTGCGGCATGACCATCAACTGGTCGGCCTTCGGCAAGGAGTTCTTCGCGCTCAAGATCGAAGCGGCTGGCGCCTCGTTTGGCCTCACGAGCTTCAAGGTCGAGGTCGGCGCGATGGCGTGCGAAACCTCGTCGGCGTTTCACACCGCCAAGGGTACGGAACTCACCAACGGCCCCATCACGCTCCGGCAGCGCATCAACAACACCCTCAACGGCCTCTACGCCGAAGGCTGACCCATGCGCGGAATCAAGCCGTTCAAGCTGGGTCTTCTGACCCGGCCGTTCGAATACAATCGCGCGTACCATCTCGGGCTGACCGTCACCCTCTGCGTCCGCTTCGGCGAGACGAGTCAGGTCGTCACCGACGTCGAGATGTGGGATCTGGTCGGTGAGGAGCTGGGCGCGACGCCGTTGGACTTTGGGATCCCCAAATCCCGCGCTGAGGTTCTGGTCACCGGTCACTGTTTCCAGCCGGACGGGCGTGAGGCCGCCACCTGCCCGGTGGAGTTCCACTGCGCTGACATCCACAAGCAGCTCTACGTGCTGGGCGACCGCCACTGGCACAACGGCGTGCCTTCGCCGCCCACAGCGTTCACCACGATGCCCGTCGACTGGGCACACGCGTACGGGGGGGAGGGTTTCGAGAAGAACCCTCTCGGCCGCGGCGCGGTGGAGGTGCCCGGCCCGGATGGCAAGCCGATGCGGCCGCTGCCCAACATCGAGAAGAGCGGCCATCTCATGACGTCGCCTCACGAGCACCCCGAGCCCGCGGGGTTTCATGCGGTCGACTTCCTATCCCCCCATCGCCAGGCGATGGTCGGCACCTACGACGCGGCCTGGCGGGAAGAGCTGTACCCCGGCTTCGCCAAGGACATCGACTGGCGGATGTGGAACGCGGCGCCACCCGACCAGCAGCGAGAGGCGTTCTTCCGCGGAGACGAGCCGCTGCGCTTCCTGAACATGCACCCCACCGAGCCCGTGTTCGAGGCTCGGCTGCCGGGCCTCTACGGCCGCGCGTTCTACACGTTGAAGCCGGACCGTGACGCGCCGGCCGGGCCGCTGACCGAACTTCCGCTGCATCTGACGACCGTCTGGGCGTTCCCCCACAAGAGCATGGCCATCCTCCTGTTCCAGGGCGCCATTGAGGTCACGGAGGACGACGGCGCGGACGTCGACACGATCATGATCGCGGCCGACCGTCTGGGCGCGATGCGTTCTTTGGAGCACTACCAAGCGGTGCACCTCAAGCGCACCGGCGACGAGGCCAAGGACAACCCCGCGGTGCATCTCCAGGACGACGACCTCGTCCCGCCGGACCTGATGGGGCTCTCCCCTGAGACGCAGAGCCAGATGGATCTGCTGACCAACGAAGGCATCCAGGCGAAGCGGCAACGGGCCGCACACCAGAAAGAGGTCGAGCGCGGCCGCGCGGTGGTCGAAGCGATGGGCCTCGACCCGGATGAGCACGGGCCCGCCATGCCTCCACCACCCGAAGAGCCGCCCAAGCCTCACGAGCTAGGCAAGATGCTCGAGACGGCGAAGGCGGAGCTGGCGAAGCACCAAGAGGAGATGCTCGCGCACAAGGAGCAGGAGGTCGCGCGTGTCGGGGCGCTCTACGAGGAGATGGGCTTCGACTTCGAAGAACTGCGCCTTCAAATGGACTCCCCGCCGGAAGGACCACCGACATTCCGCGCCGACGAGATGCGCGCGCAGCTCCGGCAGATGGCGGACGACGCGGCCGCGCGCGGAACTCCGAGTGAAGAGCTCGAGAAGTACGCCAGCGACGAGGGCTGGTACCAGCAGCTCAAGGACGGGGAGGCGAAGCTCTTCGAGGCCTACCGCGCCACCGCGCACTTCACGGGCGCCGCGTCCGCGAAGGACGACGCGGTCAACGCAGCCGTCCGCGCGGAGGTCGAGGACGCCGTGGTGCGGGGCCAGTCCCTCGGGGGCCGCGACCTGACCGGCGCAAACCTCTCCGAGATGGTGCTGACCGATGCCGACTTCACGGGCGCGTTTCTCGAGTCGGTGAGCTTCCGCGGCGCGGATCTGCGGGGCGCGAAGCTCGACCAGGCTGTATTGGCCCACGCGGATTTCACGGACGCCAATCTCGAGGGCACGACGCTGTCCGAGGCTAACCTCGGCCATGCCCGCTTCGAGCGAGCGTCCGCGACCGGCGTCGACTTCTCGAGCGCCACACTCTGGGAGAATGACTTTCGCGCGGCCGACCTCAGCCACGCGAATCTGCAGCAGGGCATCTTCCACAAGATCGATCTCCGTGCGGCGAACCTGAGCCACGCCAACCTCGAGCGTGCCTGCTTCATCGAGGCGCAGCTCGGCGGCGTGAAGATGACCGGAGCCAACCTGACCACTGCGTTCTTCTACAAGGCGCAGGCCGCGGAAGTGGACTTCGGAGGGGCTCAGCTGCGCCAGGCGACGTTCATGGAGTCGGTCATGGACCGCGCCACGTTCCTGAACGCGTCGCTCGAGAAGATCGTCTGCGTCGGCGAAGGCGGCTCATGGCAGGAGGTGGACCTCCGCGGCGTGAACCTCCGGGGCGCCAATCTTCGTGGCCAAGACCTCCAGAGGAGCGATTTCAGCGGCGCGCAGATGGACAAGATCGATCTCAGCCTCGCGCGGCTCAACGAGTGCCGGTTCTACCGGGCGGTGGCCAAGGAATCGCTCTGGCTCAAGGCGGACCTCCGCGGCGCTCAAATGGTCTCGATCGATCTGTTCCGCGCGCTGCTCCAGAAGGCGGACCTGCGCGGCGCCGATCTGCGCGGCGCGAACCTGTACGCAGCGGACTTTGCGCTCATCCGCACCGACGACGGGACCAACATCACCGACACCATCCGCGGCAAGGTCCGCGCGATCCCCCGGAGGCGAGAGTCATGAGTGAGCTCGATCGGGCCGCTGTGGAAGCGCGCGTTTCGGGAGGCGAGGCATTCCTGTCCATGGACCTTCGCGGCATCGATCTGTCGGGGACGGACCTCTCGGGCGCGATCATGGAGAAGTGCGATCTCCGCGGCGTGGACCTGTCCGGCGCGAATCTGCGCGAGGCCATTCTTTCCGGCTGCGACCTCGAGGGCGCCAACCTCACTGGCGCGGACCTTCGCCGCGTGCAGCTCAACGAGGTCTCGTTTCAGACCGCGCGGCTCATCGACGCCGACATGGGCGCCTGCCAGACGCACCGCCTGAACCTCCGCGCCGCCGACCTGACGGGCGCGAACCTGACCATGACGGGGTTCGTGCAGTGCGACTTCGCGGGCGCGACGCTCCGCGGCATCAAGGCCGAGCGCTTCAACCTCATCGAGTGCAACGTCGCGCAGACGGACCTGACCGGCGTGCACCTGGAGAAGTGCGTGTTCACCCAGATGGATGTCTCGCTCTGTCGGTTCTCCGAGGCGACCTTCAACATGATGGTCTTCTTCCGGTGCCGCCTCGCAGGGCTCGACTTCAGCGGGCAGAAGCTCGAGATCGTCACGTTCACCGAGTGCGACCTCACCGGCTGCGTCTTCAACCGCGCCGAGCTGATCCAGTGCAACTACATGCAGACGATCGCCACCGCGACCGAGTTCGACGACGTCGTGGCGCCCATGTGCGTGTTCGTGGAAGCGCGTCTCACCGATGCGAGCTTCAAGCGGGCGAAGCTCGCCCAGTCGCTCTTCAGCGACGCCAACGTGCAGCGCTGCGACTTCTCCGCCGCCGACCTCACGCAGACCGTGTGGCATCGAGCCCAGTGCACGGGCACGAACTTCGAGCGTGTGGAGCTCAAAGAGGCGGACATGTCCCACGCCGTCCTCTCGCTCTGCAACTTCACCGGCGCGTCCATGTTCCGCACGAACCTTCACTGTGCCGAGACCGACCGGACGGTGTTCGACCCGTCGCGCGCGGCGTCGCTGAACACCGACGAAGAGCTGGCGCAGGCCGAGCGGTTCGAGCCGCGCTACTGAAGGCCCGTGGCGCGGCGCTGGGTGTTCTCTTGCCGGCCACGGGCGGCGTTAGCAAAGTGCGGCTGCTCTCCTGGGGGAGATCATCGTCCGAAGTAGGTCAGCTCCGGGTTGGTTCGCCAGTCCCGATCCTGAACCCCGGTACCGTTGCCCACGTAGAGCTCGATGGTCGGGTTCCCACAGTCGAACCCCGCACAGAAGGAGTTGTGGAAACCGATGTAGTCGCCCGCGCTCGGCTGCGGCCGCTGGGTTCCCGTGTAGATCTGGGCACGATAGGGCTCCTCCACGATGGCACCGCCCCGGTACGGGGGCCGAGATGCGCCGTAGACCTCGTCGCAGTACGCCTCTCGCCACCCCTGGTCCAAGCACCACATCCAGCCGCCCTGCGGCGCGGCCGGTCGCGGGGCCACCCGCGAAGGCCACGTCGCCGGGTCCTGCCAGTTCGAGGCGAAGTTCGTCATCGGGCGCGGATAGCCCCGAGTGATGCCCGAGGCCCCGACGTCCTGCCCCCGATACTCTTCCCGATCGATGAAGTAGATGTGCCCGCCCCAAGAGACGGCGGCGTCGACGTCGCCCGTCCAGTTGTAGGCGAAGTGGTAGAGGATGCTCAGGGGATACCCATCGTGGACATCGCCGGTCGCGATGTCGTACGCGAGGTACTGTCCCCTGCGGAAGAAGTAGAGGTTGCCATTGCCGGGGTTCACCGCCCCATCCACGCCTGCGTCCCACTCCCCCGGCCAGCTGGCGGAGAAGTTCCCCCGGATCGGGAGCGGGTACAGCGGGTCGATCCGTCCGGAAGCGATGTCGTAACGGGCGTACTCGGCACCGCGGAAGAAGTAGGCCTTGCCGTTGCCCATATTCACGGCGGCGTCGATGCCGTCATCCCAGTGACCCGGCCAGTTGGTCACGTGCGCCATCGCCTCCGGGAATCCATCATCGATCGTGTAGGTGGTCAGGTCGTAGCGGACGTAGTTGGCGCCGGAGAAGAGATAGAGCTTGCCATCGTCGAAGGTGACCGCGGCGTCCACTCCGACGCCTCGTCGCGGGGCATCTCCGGGCCCACCATGGCAGGCGAAGGACAGCGCGTGGGTCGCGGTGTAGTGCTCGACGGAGACCGACTTTCGGACCATCCGTCCGCTCCTTCGGTGACACGCCGTGGTCTCCCTCTCGGGTTCGACGCTACCGTCGCGCAGCTCGTAGACGAGCGCCACGCCTCCGGGACAGTAGGCGTCCGCGACCGACCACGCCTCATCGGCGGCGCGACGGTCTGCCTCGGCCATCCGGGCGTCGGAGACCACGAAGGACTCCGGCGTGCGATTGCACCGCACGGCCCCGCCTCGATCCGCACGCGCTCTCGCGCTGGAGAAGACGTAAAGGGTTCCATCGTCGTTGCGACCGGTGACGCTGTCGGCCTGGGCGGCGATGGTTCCGGGTGAGAACCAAAGGCAAGCGATGAGCAGCAGGGCCATACGGGCCTGAGAGATGAAGTGCATGGGGCGCGCTGCGGTCATGAATCCTCCTTGGGCCACCTCGTGTGGCGGATGGACCCAAAGCAGCAGCCGTGCCATCCCGCCGCGACCGACGGATCGGCGGCGAACCCCACACGCACCGACCCAAGGAGCGTCCTGAGCTCACCCCTGGCGTCCCCGTTGGACGCGCCCGAGTTGACCGATGGCAGCCTCTCGCGCCTGAGTAGGAGACCGGGGAGAATCGGATACGATAGAGACGGTCACTCTCCTGCGGCCCGATTAACTGCGGCGCGGGCCGAGCGGTTCGAGCCGAGCTACTGAAGGCCCGCGGCGCGGCGCTTCTCTTGCCGCCATGGGCGGCGCCAGCAAAGTGGCTGTCTCTAATTGACGAGGTCGTTCGCCAGTTCGAGGCGAAGTTCGTCATCGGGCGCGGATAGCCCAGAGTGATGCCCGTGTACGCATTCCTTGATTGTAGGAACGAAAGCGACTGGGGCGGCTCGGCGTTGTTGCCGAGCAGCCTGACTGATGGCGTTCCACGCAGGCTGAGCGATGGACATCCCAGAGCCTGCACGAGAGCCGCCCCCCCGATGATGGCCCTCGCGAGCATGGCGGACGACGGCCATCGCGCATCCCGGCGGGAGTCCGCCAGCCGCACGATGGCCATCGCGTAGCTCGCTCGAATCAGTCGAGCATGTCGGGGTCGAAGGCGGCCTCGATGAGCTTTCGGTCGACGCGCTT
>JBGCFC010000069.1:0-20220 GCA_045106715.1 Sandaracinaceae bacterium | reverse complement strand
GCTCCGGGTGAAGCTACCGGTCGAGCGGGAGCCGCGCCCTCCTTCGGTGAAGCCGGGCCGGCCGCGCCCGGGGTCGCCCCCGGCGGCGGGAGGGCGCCCCTCGCGGCCGGGTGCGCGGCGGGGGGAGGGGCGAACGGATCGGGTGCCCCCGGGGCGGGGGGGCGCTGGTCGTAACCCGGGCCCATGGCCGTGTTGGCCAGGGCGAGCCGCTCGTCGAACGACGGGGCCATGGCGGTCTTGTCGTTGGGCCCCAGGTCGCTCGGATCGGTCGGCCCCCCGGGCGCGCCCTGGTTGGCTAGCTGGCGGTCGCGCTCGGCCAGAAGCTCATCGAAGCTCGGGGCCTGCATCACGGTGCGTCCGTCGAGGTCATCACCGCTGTTGTCGCCCGCCATGGGGCCATTGTGCGAGCGCGAGGGAAGAAACGTAAAGCCCCATCTTCGGCGGGCGACGCTTGCCTCGGCCGGGCGCGCCGCGCGAGCCTCGGTCCATGGTGGCTCCTTCCGCGGTCGACGGGTGCGCGGCGGCCCTGCGTCGACAGATCGTCTCGGGCGCGCTTCAGCCCGGGGACCGGCTCCCGCCCGAGCGCGTCCTGGCGGTGTCGCTGGGCGTCAATCGCACCACGCTGCGGGCGGCCCTCGGCAAGCTCGCCGCCGCGCGGCTGCTGCACGTTCGGCAGGGGTCGGGGTATGTGGTGCGCGACTACCGGCGCGTCGCGGGGCTGGAGCTGCTACCGGAGCTCGCGGCGGTGCTGCAGCCAAACGAGCGCGCGGAGCTCGTCCGGGATCTGTTGGCGACGCGACGGCAGCTCGCTGGACTGGTGTTCGAGCGGATCGCCGATCGCGCGTCCACGAGCGCCGATGTCCCCGTCACCGCCGTGCGTGACGCGGTGCAGGCCTTCTCGGATGCGGTCGCGGACGGTGCGACACTCGACGAACTCGCCGAGGCGGACCTCGCGGTCACCGCGGCGGTGCTCGACGCGAGCGGCAGCCGCGCGCTCGCGCTCTGCTTCAACCCGGTCTCGGTGGTCGTGCATGGCCTGCCCGCGCTCCGTCGGCAGATGTACGCCGACCCGGAAGGCAACGTGCGCGGCTACCGGATGCTGCTGTCGTGGCTCGCTGATCCGCGCCGCGATGCCCTCCCGATGCTCGAGCGCATCCTGGCCGAGCGAGACGCCGCGACGGTGGCGCGCCTGAGCGCCTAAATGTCCTCGGCGCTTCGCGCCTCGCCAGCGAGACCGGGCCCCCCTGCGGCGCGTCGCTCCTCGCGTCAGCCATCTACCGGCCGCTGACCTGAGCCAGCGCCGCGCCGAGGCGGCCGCGCTTCGCCGCGTCGGACTCCCGAGCGCGCGCGCGCCGCAGCATCGGGACCGCTTCACGACCGTAGATCTCCGCCAGCGCAGCGGTGGCGCGTCGGTGGTGCGCGCTCAGCCCGGCCAGGCGGATGAGGTCGGCGCGCATGCGTGCGTCGGCGCGGCAGCTCGGCTGGCGACGAAACGCCCGCTGGTACTGGGTGAGCGCCTGCGAGAACCAGCCGCGCGCCATGTACGCATGCGCCAGGACGAGCGTCGCGCGGACATCGGAGGGATGAGACGCGCGGTAGCGTGCGACCTGTCGAATGTGACGCTTGGTGATCGGCTGACGCCGACTGATGCGCCGGCGCACCCGCGCGAGTGTCGACGGGGTGCGGCCGCGCCAAGGGTTGGCGGCGCGCGGTCGGGAGCGCGGCGGGGCGACCGGAGCCTCCTCGTCGTCCTCGTCCAGCGGTGCATCGGCTTCCTCGTCGAGGGAGGGGTCAGACGCCTCTTCGGGCGGCTCGGTCACCCCGTCTGGCTCTTCCCCCTCCTCTTCGGCGGCTTCCTGCGCGAGCGCCTCGTCGAGCGTGTCCTGCTCGGTGAGCACCATGTCGCTGGAGGGCAGCTCCGGCTCGGGGGCCTCCGCAATGAGGCTGCTGGGCTCGGCGAGCTCGCCGAGCGTCGGCACATCGTCGTCCGGGCCGAACACGACAAACATCAGCGCGACGAGCACGCCGCTGACCAGCGCTCCTGCCAACGCCCAGACCGCGGCGGGCAGGCTTCGGGCGGGGGGCTGAACCGCGAGCTGGGTGCGCGCGGTCGAGGCGCCGCGCTCGCCTCGCGGACGCGCCGCGTCGGCGGAGAGAAAGGGGCTCGGCGGAAGCGCTTGAAAGGCCTCCAGCATCGCGGCCGCGTCGCGAAACCGGTCTCCCGGACTCTTGGCGAGGGCTCGCGCGATGAAGCCCTCGAGGTCCTCCGCCACGGTCGCCTGCGCGGCCAGGGACGAGAGCGTCGGGGGCGGTTTGAGCAGGTGCTGCCGCAGGACATCCGACTGCTCGCCGTCGAACGGCAGGCGCCCGGTGAGCAGCTCGAACAGCAGGATGCCCATGGCGTATACGTCGGATCGCGCGTCGCTGCGGCCTCCGCTCGCCTGCTCCGGCGCCATGTACGCCGGCGTGCCCACGATGAGCCCGGTCTGGGTCAGGTTGGCGTGTTTACCGCCGGGGTCGAGGAACTTCGCGAGGCCAAAATCGAGCACGACGGCATGTTTGTGGCCGCCCGGCAGGTCGGTGATCAGGACGTTCTGAGGCTTGAGGTCCCTGTGGATGACCCCCCGCTCGTGCGCGTAGGCCAAGCAGCTCAGGATCTGCGCGAAGATGGTCAACGCGTCCTCCGGTGCCAGGCCGGACTCGAGCACCTGATCCAGATCGGGGCCCTCGACGAGTTCCATGACGAGAAACGTGACGTCGGGGGTCGCTACGAAGTCGGTGATCGTGACGATGTGCGGGTGCCGTAGCGCCGAGAGCGCGGCCGCTTCGCGCTCGAACCGGCGCTGGAGCTCGGGGACACACGCGTAGTGCTCCAGCAGGACCTTCAGCGCGACGTGGCGCCCGAGGCCGACATGCTCCGCGCGGTACACCCGACCGATGCCTCCGACGCCGAGCAAGCTCTTGACGCGAAAACGACCGTCGAGGACCCGCCCGACCAAACCGCCGGGATCTTCGTCGAGATCGACCTCGACGGAAGCGAGAGAGGTGGCCACGAGGCCCATATGATCGGGTGTGGATCGGTCGGCGGCAACGCCTTTTCCGATCCGGGCACAAAGTTCGGCGCTCGCGCTACGCGGCGGTGCTCACGCCGGATCCTCGCGAGCGACCTCCGAGGAAGGCTCCTTGGCCGGCACGATCTGAGGGCGCAGCAGCACGATGATGCCCATCACGCCGAGCAGCGCGGCGCTGAAGACGTAAGGCGCCTGGTCGTTCACCTGCTGGTACAAAACGGGGCCCACGATGGGCCCGATGGTGCGACCGAGGCCCTGCGCGCTGCTGTTCAGACCGGCGACGACCCCCTGCTCGGAGTCGCTCACGGCCAGTGAGCAGGCGGCCGTCACGCCGGGCAGCATCAGGCCCTGGCCCAGGCCTTGGAGGCAGAGGGCGATCGTGAGGCCGACTGTTTCCTCGGCAAAGATGAACACCACGAAGCCCACGAGGGCGAACGGAAGCCCGACCCGCAGCAGCGTGCGCGGCGGGAGGCGAAAGCGTCGGACGATGAAGCCCTGGGCGATGACCGCGACGATCCCGTAGGCCAGAAGCGCGAGGCCGACCGCCTGCGCCGTGCCCGTCCCGGTGAGCCCGAGGCGGTCCTGGTAGGTGAACGCGATGGTCTGCTCCATCGCGACCGACGCGACCGTCGCCCCGAGGCCGACGAGGAGGATGGGCCAGACCTTCTTGGCCAGCACGCGCGCGCCGCGGCTTGCGGTCTTGGTGACGCGGCGTTCGGGCTCCGGTAGGCTGGTCGCGACGAACACGGCGTTGAGCGCGGCGACGCCGGCGCTGAACCAGACGGGCGCCAAGAGGTCGTCGAACAGGGACGCGAGGCCGGCGCCGATGCCAGGTCCGAAGATGATGCCAAGCCCAAACGCCGCGCCGATCACGGCCATCGCGGCGGTGCGGTCGTCTCGGCCGCTGATGTCGGCGGCGTAGGCCTGGCCGGTCGGCAGGGTCGCCGAGGAGAACACGCCTCCGAAGATGCGGGTCGCCACCAGCAGCAGGAGCAGCGGGGTGTGCGCAAGCGTGCCGCCGAGCCCGAACAGGGCAACCCCGGCAAACGCGAAGAAGCTGATCGAGAAGCCCACGATGCCGATGAGCAGAACGGGCTTTCGCCCCCATGCGTCGCTGCGGCGTCCCCAGAACGGAGCCATGACGAGCTGCATGCTGGCGTAGGCGACCGACAGGCTGCCGATCTCCATTTCGCCCAGTCCCAGCTCGCGGCCCAGCGGGGCGAGGATGGGGAACAGCACCGATAGCCCGAGGATGCTGTTGAAGAGCGCGACGAACAGCAGGACCATCGGACGCATTGCGAGGGCCGGTGTGCCGCGACCTGGGGTTGCGCGCAAGGAACGGCGCGAGCCGGAGCAGAGGACCAGACAGTGGGAAAGACGAACGCCGCACGATTGCTCGAGCGGGCGGGCATCGCGTACGAGGTCCGCGAATACGAGGTGGACGAGTCTGACCTGTCGGCGCCGACCGTCGCGAAGAAGGTCGGTCTGTTGCCGGCGCAGGTGTTCAAGACGCTGCTCACCCGCGGGACGAAGGGCGCCTGCTTCGCGATCGTCGCCGCCGACGCAGAGCTCGACCTGAAAGCGCTGGCGAGGGCAAACGGGGACCGCAAGATGAGCCTCGTCCCCCTCAAGGAGGTGCGCCCGATGACCGGATACATCCGCGGTGGGGTGACGGTGCTGGGCGCCAAAAGGAAGCTGCCCGTGGTCGCCGACGAGAGCGTGCTCTCCCACGCGGTCATCGCCGTCTCGGCGGGCATGCGCGGCGCCCAGCTCGTGCTCGACCCGACGGACTACGTGCGAGTGACCGGCGCCCTGACCGCCCCCATCCAGCGGCGGTAACCAGCGAACGCGCGCCGCACTATGAGAGAGCATGCGTCGTTCGCTCATGAGTGTGTGGCTCCTCGGCGGGCTCGTCGCGTGCGGCGGGCCGTCGTCTGCGCTCCCGAGCGCCGCGTCCCCACGCGCCGCGTCCGAGAACACGATCGTGTGGCAGTCCTTCTCCCCCGAAGTGTTTCAGCGTGCCGAACGCGAGGGGCGCATGGTGCTGGTGGATGTTGGCATCGAGGGCTGCACCGCATGCCGCTGGATGTACGAGGACACGTACACCGACCCGGCCGTCGTCGCGCGGGTGAACGGGCATTTCGTGCCGGTCGCGGTGGACGCCGACCTGCGTCCGGATCTCGGCGAGCGGTGGGAGGCGTGGGGCTGGCCGGCGACGATCGTGCTCCGCGCCGGCGGCCCCCGGGTCTTCGCGGCCCAAGGCAACAAGCGCCCGCGCACCTTCCTGCCGATGCTCGACGCGCTCATCGAGCGGCACGCTGCGGGCACGCTGGAGGCTGAGCTCGCGATCGAAGAGCCGCCCTCCGAGACGACGCCGCTCGGCGCGCTCTGCTCCACGGCCGTCGGTCGTGTGCGGCGCGCCGCCGATCCGGACGGTGGGTACGGTCGCCGTCTGCACAGCGCGCAGGGGGGACCGGTGCGCTGGTCGTTCCAGCGCGACCAGGCGCTGGCATCATCCACGAACAGCGCCCACGCGTTGCGGACGTTGGCGCTCTACGAGCGCATGATCGACCCCGTCTGGGGCGGCATCTTCGTCGCGTCGCTCGGGGACCGGCTGATCCCCGAGAAGCGCATCATCCACCAGGGGCCCGTGATGGCCGCCTTCGCCGACGCCTACCAGCTCACCGGCGCCTCGCGCTGGCTCGAGGCCGCGCTGAACCTCGACCGGTACTTGCTGGAGTTCATGTTGGCCCCGGACGGCACGTTCTACGCGACCCAAGAAGACGATGCGCCGAACCTGTCCGAGGGCATGGACGGGCTCGCGGACGTCGCGCGCGACGACGAAGGGCGGCGCGCGCGCGGCATCCCGCCCATCGACCACGGCGTCTACACCGACCTCAACGCGCTGGTCATCGAAGGCTACGTCCGCCTCTACCAGGCGACCGGAGACGAGAGGCACCTGGCCCGCGCGACCCGGGCGGCGGAGGCGCTGCTCGCGCGGCAGGAGCCCGCCGGATGGATCGCGCAGACCGGCCCGTCGCACGCGCTCGCAGAGGACGCGCGCATGCGGGCCTTCGAAAGCGAGAGGCGCCCGTATCTCGAGCCCCAGGGCCCGTTCGGCCTTTCGTTGCTCGCGCTCTACTCGGCGACCGGCGAGGCGCGCTGGCTGGCGTCGGCGCGGAGGATCGCGGCGGGGCTCGCGCTCTTCGAGGACCCGCGTGGCGGCGCCTTCTTCGCGAGTCCGAGCGACGAAACGACGGCGCGGATCGGGCAGCGTGTGCCGTACGACGAGAACGTCAGCGCGGCGCGCTTCCTCGTGCGGCTGTCCTGGTTCGAGCACAGCGACGACCTCGCTGCGCAGGCTGAGCGCGTCTTGAGCGCGCTCCGCGCGGGGGCGCGGCTTTCCCGCATGGGCAGCGCCGCACACGGGTTTGCGCAGACCGTCGAGGAGCTGCGCTACGGCCCGGTCGACATGACGGTCGTCGGCGACGCGAGCGATGCGGGCGCACAGGCGCTGTTCACGGCGGGCCAGCGGGTGTTCTCCCCGCGCGGCATCGTCCGCTATGAGGCCGGCGGGGTGCGCTACCCGGACGCCGAGACGGCCGTGATGTATGTCTGCTCCCACGAGAGTTGCTCCAGCCCGTTGTCCGACCCGGCGGAGGTGGCCTCCGTGGTGGAGCGCATGAGCCGGGTCAGCGAGACCGGGCACTGTCCTGCGCCCTGATCCCGCGCTCACCGACGGCGGCGTCGACGCCGCGCGCGCTGGACTCGCCCGTCCTCGAGCCGCCGGTAGCCCAACCCCTTGAGCACGGCGTGGGCGGTGTCCTCGGACGCGTCCAGCGTGCCTGCGAGCGCGGCCGGTGTGGGGTGGTCGGGGAGAGAGGCCAGCACGTCTTCCAGGACGTCCACGCGGACGGCGACGCGGCCCATCGGGTAGTAGCCGGACTGCAAGCACCCTGAGAACGACGCCTTGTCCGGGCGCGACACCGTGGGTGCGCTGACGTCGAGCGACGGGCCGCCGGTGAGCCGAACGAGCATCGCGCGCCGTTCGAGCGACGAGGTCGAGAGCAGCTCGGTGGCGAAGACGGCGCGCCGACCGACACGCACCGACCACCCGGCGAGTGCGGCCTGGTCCTGCTCGCTCAGGGATTGAAGCTGAGCGTGCGCATCGCGGTGTGAGACCGTGCCCAGGCCCTCGCGCAGCTGGTAGAGCAAGCCCCGCAGAGCGCCCTCGGCAGGGTGCGCGAGCGGCGCCGCCAGCTCGGCGAGCCAATCCCGGAGGAACGCGACGAGTCGGCGCTCGATGCGGGTCTGCGCCCCGGGCGCCACGCCGTCGAGCCGCAGGCTGAGCTCTGGGCGCCACACCTCACGGCCGCCGCGAAGCACCGCCACGGTTCTGTCTTGGAAACGCACCGTGGCGTCTGGACGGACGGAGAACGCCGCGTGTTCCGCCTCCACCAGCTCGTCGATCCAACGCATCGCACGCGCAAGCTCCGCTGCGTGCGCCGCGTCGAGCAGGGTGCCGAGCGGTGCGAACGGGTTGCTCTCGTCCACCTCGACCCGTCCGCTTCGGGTCTTCCGCCGGCGTTCGACGAAGCGCTCCACCAGCCGGGCGTGGAGGGCGTCTCCGAGTCGGTCCTCGATGGCCCGGGTCTCCGCCTGCCACCGAGCGGAGTCCTCCAGCCAGACGTCGCGGTGGCTGATGTACGTCCAGACGCGGATCGCGGCCAAACGCGCGGTGAGGTGATCAACTTCACCGTCGATGCGGTCGATGCGCCGGAGGTTCTGCTCGACGAACCCTGGGTCCAGTCGGCCGCGCTCGGTGAGCTGCGCGAAGAGGGCGTCGAGCAGAGAGACGTGGCGGAGCAACAGGAGCTTTCGGTAGTCCGGGACCTGGCACACCTCCCAGAGCAGCCGTCGATTCGCTTCCGTGGTGCAGCGCGCGCGCACGTCGTCTCGCCGCGCCAACGCCCGCAGCGCGTCGTAGTCGTCGGCCTGCTCCACGCGGGTGAAGCGCGCGTCCGGCGCGGGCGCTGCGAGCGACTGGATCAGCCCGTCGAGCGAGCCGAAGTCCAGGTCCCGGTTCCGCCAGATGAGGCGCTGCACCGGCTCGAACCGATGCTCCTCGATCGCGTTCGCCAACCCGGGCGGCATCGGCCGCGCGGGGTTGAGCGTGCCGAAGGTCCCGTCCCGTCGATGGCGCCCCGCCCGCCCTGCGATCTGCCCCAGCTCACCTGGTTCGAGCATCCGGTGCTCTGTGCCGTCGAACTTGCGGCGTGACGCGAAGGCGACGTGATCGATGTCCAGGTTGAGGCCCATCCCGATGGCGTCGGTGGCGACGAGGTGCTGGACCTCACGTGACTGGTAGAGGGCGACCTGCGCATTTCGCGTGCGTGGGCTGAGCGCGCCCAGTACCACGGCGGCCCCCCCGCGACGCCCGCGAAGACGACCGGCCAGCTGGTAGACCTCATCGGCGCTGAACGCGACCGTCGCGCTCCGCGGAGGGAGCCCGCCGAGCCCGCTCGAGCCGGCATGGCGAAGCACCGAGAGCCGAGGGAGACGGCGCAGCTCCGAGTCCGGCAGCAGCTCGCGGAGCAGCGGAGCCATCGTCTCCGCCCCCAGAAACCACGTCTCTTCACGGCCCCGAGCGTGGAGCAGGCGGTCGGTGAAGACGTGACCGCGCTCGCGGTTCGCGGCCAGCTGGATCTCGTCGACGACGAGCACGTCGACCTCCACCTCGGGCATCGCTTCGACGGTGCACACCCAGTACCGAGGGCGGGGAGGCACCCGCTTCTCCTCGCCTGTGACGAGCGCCACCTCGCGTTCACCGATGCGTGCGGAGATGCGATCATAGACCTCGCGCGCGAGCAAACGCAGCGGAAGCCCGATCATGCCGGACTCGGCCTCGAGGAGCCGCTCGACCGCGCGATGGGTCTTGCCCGTGTTGGTGGGCCCGAGGGCAAGCGTGATGACCCCGCGCACGGCGGCAATCTATGTCGGGAGGGCCGGCGCGTCGAAGGGGAGGTTCGATTCGGTTCCGGCGTAGATGAGCGCGGAGGTCCTGATGGGTGTGCGCTTGTTCGTTCTTTGTCTCTCCCTGGTGCTGATGGCCGGTTGTGGCGATGACCGGCCGCGCTCCGGCCGTGGCGGCTCGGACGCCGGGGTGATGGGAGACGGGGGCGCCGCGCGCTGCGGCAACGGGATCCGGGAAGGCGAGGAGACCTGCGACGGACTCGACCTGGGAGGGCAGTCGTGCCTCGGGTTGGGGCTCGGCGGAGGAGCGCTGTCCTGCACGGCGAGCTGCACCCTCGCAACCAGCGGCTGCGATGTGAGCTGCACCCCCAACTGCGAGGCACGCCAGTGCGGGTTCGACCCGGCCTGCCCGACGGCGAGCTGCGGGGAGTGCGGCAGCGGCACGTGCTCCGCCGCGGGGACCTGTGAGGGCGCGGGCCCGGGAGCGCCGCAGGTCCTGTCGCTGACCTCAGACGCCGCTTCTCTGGTGGGTCCGGGCGACCTGTTCAACATCGTGGCCGTCGTCGATGACCCCGACGGAGTCGCCACGATCACCCGCGGCCAGCTCGAGAACTTCACCGGTGAGGTCGTTTACGGAGAGTTTCTCGACTATGGCGCGGGCCGGTACGAACTCGAGGGGTCGCTCAGCGAGTTCAACGAGATCACCCCGCTGGAGGCGCCCGTCGGCGGCGGGGAGTTGTTCTTGCGCGCCCGGTTCTTCGACGCGACGGGCCAGGAGGCGACCTCGAGCCTGAGCCTGAACGTCGGATGCGTCGAGGCTCCACTTTGCGGCAACGAGTGCCCGGACACCTCGTCCGACCCCGACCACTGCGGTGAGTGCGGGGCGTACTGCGAGGGGACGTGCCTCGACGGCGGATGCATGGAGGAGAACATCCTCGTCTACATCCTCGAAGGCACCTGTGAGACGGGCTGCGCGTCGGACGGCTACGCGTGCAATCCAGGAGGCGCTCTCGGCCCTGAGGAGGCCTTCGGCCCCGAGTGCGAGGGCACCCCGGTGTGCGTCTACAACTACGAAACCGATGTCGTCACCTCGGGCACGTGTTCGACGCCGATCTCGATCTTCGGGACTGACGTCGAAGCGCTGTGCGCCTGCCGAAGCGTGTCAGCGGAGTGAGCGAAGGTAGAGGACGAGCGCGTCGAGGTCGTCTTCGGACAGGTCGCTGAACCGGTTCAGAGCAGGGTCGCCGCGAGCTCTGCGAGCTCCGAGCGCTCGCCGCGGCGCAGCGTGATGTGGCCGGCGAGCCCCTGGCCGCGCAGACGGTTCACGGTGTGCACGAGACCGTTGCTCGTCGCGTCCATGTACGGATTGTCGATCTGGTAGGGGTCGCCCGTCAGGACGATTTTCGTCCCTTCACCGGCGCGCGACACGATGGTCTTGACCTCGTGCACGGTGAGGTTCTGCGCTTCGTCGACGATCATGTACTGGTCCGGAATGGACCGGCCACGGATGTAGGTCAGCGGCTCGACCTCGAGCATGCCCAGGTCGAGCATCTCCTCGTGACTGCGGCCGTTCTTGCGGTCTTCGGTCGTGAGCCCCATCAGCAGCTCGAGGTTGTCGAAGATCGGCTGCATCCACGGACGCAGCTTCTCCTCGATGTCGCCCGGCAGGTACCCCACGTCGCGGCCGAGCGGGAAGATCGGACGGGACACGAGCACGCGTTGGTAGGCCTTCTCCTCGTGCGCCTTGCGCAGCGCGGCAGCCAGCGCGAGCAGCGTCTTGCCGGTGCCGGCCTTGCCGACGATGGTCACGATCTTGATGCGGTCGTCCAAGAGGAGGTCGAGCGCGAACGACTGCTCGCGGTTGCGTGGCGTGATGCCCCAGACGCGCTCTTTCGGCTTGCGCAGCGGCTCGATCTTGGTGCCCGTCGGGTCGACGCGGCCGATGCCCGAGTGGTTCTCGTGCTCCTCGTCCACCAGCTGCACGAACTGGTTGGGCTCGAGCTCGTCGAGCGCGGGCAGCGAGCCGTCCCGGTAGAGGGCGTCGATGGTGGCCCGCGGCACGGGGCGTTCCACCACCCCCGTGTAGAGCTCGTCCATCCGCGTACGGTCGTGCTCATAGTCGGCGGCCAGCAGCCCGAGCGCGTCGGCACGGATGCGCAGGTTCACGTCCTTGCTGACGAGAATCGTCGGACGCTCCGGGAACTTGTCCTTCGTGTCGAGGGCGACCGCGATGATGCGGGAGTCCACCGAGTGGCTCGTCTTCTCCATCGCCGTGGGAAGCCGCCGGTCGCTGAACGCGACGCGCAGCTGACCGGCCTCCGGTAGATCGATTCCCTCCGCCAGGTTGCCGTGGGCCCTCAGCTCATCGAGCGCACGGGAGACGGTCCGGGCGGAGCGGCCCAGCTCGCTGAGCTCCCGCTTGAACTTGTCGATCTCTTCGACGACGTAGATCGGCACGACGATGTCGTTCTCTTCGAACGCATGCAGCGCACCCGGGTCGTGGAGAAGGACGTTGGTGTCGAGGACGAAGATCTTTTTCACGCGGTGTCAGCCTCTCCCGCGCCTTCGACCCATCCTACGGCGGCGATGCGCGGCCTGAATCCGTGGCAGAATTGCGCTCGATTGAAAACCGAAACGCGGCGAAACAGGGCGAATTGGAGGTGATCCCCGCTCGTCGAGGCCGGCGAAGCTCCACAAACTCTGCGCGGGCGCGATCTCCTGTCACCTTGAGAAGGTGTCCGAGCCGGGTCGACGCGTCGCTATCCTGGCCCTCTGGGGTCTCCTGACGGCGTGCTCGAGCGCGCCAAACGCACCCGCCGATCCGACGCCAAGAGAGCCGCGCTCCGTTCCTGAAGAAACGGGTCCCGAGCCACCGCCCGAGGTTGCGGAGGCCGCGCCCCCGGTTCCCGTCATCCGCCTTGCGGCCGAGGACGAGGACGCGCTCGACGCGTTGATGTCGCGGCATCTCGAGGCAGGCGCGGCGCCGGGCGCGGTGGTGGTGCTGGGACGCGGCGACGGTGTGGTGTTCCGCCGTGCCTACGGCCGCCGTGCCATCGACCCGGAGGTGGAGCGCATGAGCGTCGACACCGTGTTCGACCTCGCGTCGGTGACCAAGGCGGTCGCGACGGCGACCTCGGTGATGCGCCTCGTCCAGGAAGGGCGGCTCGACCTGGACGAGGACGTGCGGGCGCACCTCCCGCCGCTTTGGGCCGGGGTCACCGCGAGGCACCTCCTCACCCACACGAGCGGCCTCCCCGCGGTCAACGCCCTCCGGGACTACGACATGGACGACCGCGCGGCGAGCGTGCGGCGGATTCTGCGGACGCCCCTCGAGCAGGCTCCCGGCGGGCACGTTCGCTACAGCGACCTCAACTTCATCGTGCTCGGTGAGCTGGTGCACAGGCTGTCCGGGCAGCCCCTCGACGCCTTCGCGGCGCGTCACGTGTTCGACCCGCTCGGCATGCGGGACACCGGGTTTCGTCCTCCTGCGGGGCAGCTTCCGCGGATCGCGCCGACCGAGCGCGCGGTGCGTCGTGGCGACGTGATGATTCGTGGCGTGGTGCACGACCCCCGCGCGTACCGCCTCGGGGGTCTCGCCGGCAATGCGGGGCTGTTCTCGACCGGGGACGACCTGGCGCGGTTCGCCGAGGCGATGCTCGCGGGGGGGGAGCCGGTGCTGACGCGCGAGACCTTGACGGCGATGACCGCGCCGTCGCCGCTCACCCGTGGTCGGCGCGCGCTGGGCTGGGACCTCGGGCGCGCGCCGATGAGCGGGCGCGCCTTTGGCCACGGCGGCTACACGGGCACGTCGTTCTGGATCGATCCGGGGACGGACCTCTACGTGATCTTGCTGACCAACCGAGTGCACCCTGACGGGGGCGGAGACATCTCCGCGCTCGGCCGCGAGCTGACGGCGCTCGCCGTGGACGCGGCGCCCCGCATGCACACCCACACCGCGTCGACCGTGTTAACGGGCGTCGACGTCTTCGTGCGCGACGGGCCAGGCACGCTCGGTGGCGCACACGTCGCGCTGCTGACGCATCGGGCGGCGAGGACGCGGGACGGACGCCGCACCTTGGACGTCCTCCACGCGCACCCGGGGGTCGACCTCGTGCGGGTCTGGGCACCGGAGCACGGTCTCGCCTCGGCCCGCGAAGGGCACGTTCGCGACCATTTCGACGCCGCCACCGGGCTGCCTGTACACAGCCTCTTTGGGCGCACCCGTGTGCCGACCGACGCGATGCTCGAGGGCGTCGACACGGTCGTGGTCGACCTCCAGGACGTGGGCGTACGGTTCTACACGTACGCGGCGACCGTGCGCCGGGTGCTCGAGGTGGCGGCCGAGCGCCATCTGCGGGTGGTCATCCTGGACAGGCCCGACGCGCTTGGGGGAGGGCGCCCGCGCGGTCCCGTCTCGACGGAGGCGCAGCGCTCCTTCGTGAACCATCACCCCCTGCCGGCCGTGCATGGGCTCACGCTGGGCGAGCTGAGCGGCTACCTCAATCAGGCGCGCGGCATCGACGCGGCGCTCGAGGTGGTGCGCGTGGAGGGGTGGCGCCGCGGAGACGACGCCGCGGACACGGGGCTGCGATGGGTTCCCTCTTCTCCGAACTTGCGCACGCCGGCTCAGGTGCGCCTCTATCCCGCGCTCGGACTGCTCGAGGGCACCAACGTCTCGGTGGGCCGCGGCACCGAGCACCCGTTCGAGGTGTTGGGGGCGCCCTTCATCGACGGGGTCGAACTCGCGCGCGCGCTCGGTGAGGTGCCGGGCGTGATCATCACGCCGACGCGCTTCACTCCGCGCGCGAGTCGCCACCGGAAGCAGGCTTGCGCGGGCGTTCGCCTCGAGGTGCGCGACCGGGACGGCTTCGACCCGATGCGTCTCGGCTTTGGTCTCGCCATCGCGCTCCGTCGTCTCTACCCGAACGAATGGGACGCCGACGCGATGCTCCGCATGGTGGGACGGGCCGACGTGCATCGGCAACTCATGGAAGGTGGCTCGTACGCCGAGCTGGAGTCTCTCTGGCGTACCGGCCTCGATGCGTTCGCTGCGGACCGCCGCGCGGCGCTGCTCTACTGACGTCCGCTGAACGACGAACGGGCCGCCCCCGATTGGGAGCGGCCCGGCCGGTTCGAACCCGGTGAATCAGAGGCAGGTGCCGCTCACCCGAGCGGCGACGCGCTGCAGGATAGCGTCCATCACTGGGGTGAAATCCTCTTGGCAGATGGAGCCGACCACGGCCTGATCGCCCAGTGACTCGGCGACCTGAAGGATGCGGGTTGGCGGGAACGCCACGCCGCGGCCCGGCACGTTGCAGGAAGGCTCGAGGGAGGTCGGCATGGACGGGTTGATGCGCTCCTCCACCCGGGGGTCCGCGAGGATGGCGGAGGCGTCCTCGCCGGTCATGTCGGTGGGGATGCCCGCAATGGCCGCGAAGACGACGTCGTTCGGGTCGGAGCGGAGCGCGAGCAGGCCCTCGGCGTAGCGGTCGACCGGGTGGAGCGCCTCCGGGTTCAAGAAGCAGCGCAGGTTCAGGTCGTCTGTGTACGTCGCGCTCGACGGGTTGAAGATGTCTCCGTCGGCGGCCGAGCAGTCGTTCTCGTCGGTGAGCAAGATGGTGGCGAGCACCGACTCGGGGCGAAGGAAGCCGGCGTTCGCGGCGTCGCCTTGGCCGGTGGTGCCGCGGAAGAAGCCCGTCGCCATCGTGCTCGGCGTCAGCGCCTTGAGCACGGACTCGAGCGGCTGCTCGAAGCCGCAGCCCGAGGTGCCGAGCGGGGCCACGCAGCCGACCTGATTGACGAAGGAGGCGAGGCCGTCCGGCGCGTCGGAGCTGAACTCCGCGTAGCCGGCATACGTCGCGTCGCAGCCCGGGATGTCGGTGCGCCCGCTCTGGTTGAGGATCCCGTCGTCGCCGAAGTCGCTTCGCGCGCAGGTTGGGACGGTGAAGCCCGCGGTGCCCATGTCGGTCGAGACGGTGCCGACCCGCAGGCTCGACACGGCCGGGAAGTCCTGTACGCCGTCGCCGTCGAGGTCTCCGGTCGCGAGGATCTCCGCCATGCGCGGCAGCTGTTCGACGAGCGAGGCCTGCTCTTCCACCATCGAGTTGGAGTTGTCGACCATCAGGAGCACGTCCAGCTCTCCGTTGGCCCGACCGCAGCAGTCCGCGCCCTCGCAGGCGGTCCCGACGAACGCCGAGCTGAAGTGCGTGGCCTGCACCTCGGCGTATCCGTCGATGACCTCGGTCGGGAGGGCGACGTAGCGGTCACTCCCCGCCGCGGTCCAGAACACGGTCGCGGTCTCGCTGTCCCCGTCGAACGGGATCCGCACGGTCACCGGCGCATCGAAGACCGTGCCCGCGGGACCGAACTCATACACGGGCGAGAACCCTGTGAACGCGGGCGGCGCGAGGGTGTTCGACACGGTGACGGTGATGTCGGTCGCCGCGCTCAAGGCGCCCGCCGGGACGACCAGCTCGAAGCCGTCCAGGGCAACCGTGCCGCCCGTCGGCGCGATTCGCTCGTTGGCGATGCTGCCGATGGGGGGAGACATGCGCTCCATCTCGTGGCTCTCGGGCACGCAGCCCATCCCGAGGCACAAGACCACCATCATCCCCACGCATTGCTCCACGCTCCGTCGACTCATCGTGTCCTCCAAGCTCGCGGCATCCCCCACGGCGCCGCCTCGAACGTGCGTCGCGCGGGCCCTAGCGGAATTCCAAAGAGAGGGGGCAGAAAGTGAAAACAACCTCTATATTCGCGCGGATGAAGAACCGAGCCACGCGTGTCGTGAAGGGGGCGTTGGCCCTGTCTTGGCTGCTCCCGGCCTCCGTCGCCTTTGCGCAGGAGAGCAACAGCGGTGCGCACTGGGCCTCGCTCCCCTACGGCGTCGCCTCGACGGCCATCTACGGCGGGCTGGGGATCTTGCTCACCATCATCGGTTATCGGCTGTTCGCGATGATGCTGCCGTTCGACGTCAAGCACGAGCTCGAGGAGGACCACAACATGGCCGTGGGCGTGTTGCTGGCGGCGTTGGTCCTCGGCATCTGCATCATCGTCGCGGCGACGATCCACTCGTAGTCCTCCCGATGACGTCTCAGGCCCACGCCCCGCGCGCGAACTGTCCGTCGTGCGGAGCCCCCATCGTGATGCGGAGCCCGGCCGCGGTGTTGGCGGTGTGTGAGCACTGCCAGACGGCCGTGCATTGGCAGCCGAACGGCGCGGCGGCGGCGGGGACCCAGGCGTCGCTGTCCGAGGGGTTTACGCGGCTCTACCGCGGGGCGACCGGGCAGTTGGACGGGGAGCGTCTCGAGGTGCTCGGCCGTGTTCGCTACCGGACCGAGCAGGCCTTCTGGGACGAGTGGTTCGTGCGCCTCGGCGAGACCGACGCGTGGGTCACGGAAGACGACCACGCGCTCTCGCTTCAGGTGCCGGCGGACCTCGGGGCGTTGCCTCCGCTGGTCGGGCTCACCGCGGGCACGCGCTTCTCCGTCGACGGCAAGGCCTTCGAGGTCGACGAGGTCGGAGAGGCGACCTGCGTGGGCATCAGCGGGGAGCTGCCGGCCGCGATCCTCACCGGTGAAGTCTACCGATTCATCGACGCGTCCAGCCTGGATGGGTCGATGTCGCTCGGCGTGGAGCTCGACGATGAGCCGCCCACCGCCTTTCTCGGGCGCTGGCTCGCCCACGAGAGCGTCGTCCTCGACGACGAAGGAGCCGAGTGGTGACGCGCGCCCGCCCACCCCATCAAGTACAGAAGCTGAACTGCCGCGAGTGCGGTGCGCCCATCGACGTCAAAGACGAGCGCACGCGCATGCTCGTCTGTACGTACTGTGGCTCCACGCTCGAGCTGTCCGGCACTGAGCAGGCGGTGCTCGAGCGCCACACCAAGCCGCGCACGGACATCCCGTTCCGCATCGAGCTCGGTGAGCGGATCACGATCGAGGGTGCGAGCTACGAGGTCATCGCCCGGGTCTGCATCATCGAGCCTGGCGAGTTCCATCCCGGCCACCACACCTATCAGTACTTCCTCTATCATCCCCGTCGCGAGCCGCGCTGGCTGTCCGAGTACGATGGCGCGTTCGACCTGACGCAGCGGACCCGGGTGCGGCTGCGGGACGACCCGTTCCAGTCCACTCAGCAGAACTACGAGACATTCGATGGTCGCTCGTGGCGGCTGATCGAGCGGACCACGACGGAGGTCCACTACGTCGACGGCGCGCTTCCGTATGTACAACGTGTCGGCGACCGCTACGACACGATCGAGTTTCGGGGCGCCAACGCCTACGACCAACGCTTCGAGGCGAGCCGGCCACTGGGCGACGGCCCCTCCGAGGTCGAATATGGCGAGGGCGCCGCGTTCTCCAACATGCAAGTGGAGGCCGGTCTCGGTCGCTCGCTGTCGGCGCCCTCGAGGTCTCCGGAAAGCGGTTCGGGGGCGTCGCCCGGAGGGCTCTCGGGCGCGCGCGAGGCGGTCCAACCGTACGTGGTCGGGGCGGGCGTGTTCCTCGCCGCCATCCTGGTGGTCTTGGTGGTCATGCTGGCCCCGAAGTTCGACTCGGGCACCGAGGTGCTCCGCTTCCAAGCGCCGCCCGACGGGCTGACGCAGAACCTCGTGTCCGAGCCGTTCCGCGTCACCGACGACGACGACATTCTTCGGATCCAGCTGTACGCGCCGCTCGACAACGCGTGGATGTACGCGCAGGTGGCGGTGATCGACGAGGACGGTGACACCGTCCTGCACGTGACCGACTCGGAGTTCGGCGCCTACCACGGGCGGGACTCGGAGGGCAGCTGGAGCGAGGGCAGCCGCACCGCCGACGTGTATGTCCAAGTGGAAGACGCGGGCATCTACCGGCTCATGCTCGGCGGCGTGAGCGGCTACGGAGAGAACCCGTCCATGCGCCCGCTGCACAGCCTCGAGGCGCGCGTCTATCGAAACGCCGCCTACCCCGACGGCGGCATCGCCGTGGTGGTCGTGACCTTGATCCTCGGGCTCATCGGCCTCGCGATCGTCTCGATGGTCAGTCGCTTCGCGCTCGACGTCCCGGCGGTGCGTCGCCGTGCGCGCGTGCTGACTGCGCTCTTCGTGCTTGGTATCGGCGGTGTCGGGGCGTTCTCGGCCTACGCGCTCGCCACCAACGCGGGCGTGCCAGAGCTCGAACACCCCGACGGCGTGAGCATCCGGCAGTCGAGTGTGCCCGGGCAGCCGAACGCCCCGTTCTTCTTCGTCTACAACTCGCCGCGTCACTTCCTCGGCGGGGGCGTACACGGCGGCAAGTGAGCGCCCGGGAGTTGACGTCGGGCGAGGCGAGCCCGTCCTCCCGCCTGCCGGACCGCGAGTACCGGCGCGTGCTGCTCCTGGGGAGCGTGTTTGTCGTGGCAGCTTGCGGCCTCGGCTACGAGCTGGTCGCCGGTGCGGTCTCCACCTACGTGATCGGCGACCCTGTCACGCAGTTCTCCCTCGTGGTCGGCGCGTTCCTCTCCGCGATGGGGTTGGGCGCGTACCTGTCCCAGCACATCCGTCGTGATCTCCTCGGCGCCTTCGTCGAGCTCGAACTCGGCGTCGCGATCGTGGGGGGCGCGAGCTCGGTGCTCATCTTCGCGACCAGTGTCTATCTCGACACCGCGTTCGAGGTGGTGTTCTACGGCCTCTGCGTGGCCATCGGCGCGATGGTGGGGGCGGAGATCCCCTTGCTCGTGCGAATCCTGCAGCAGGACGGGCGCGACCTGCGGGAGGCGCTCAGCAGCACGCTGGCGCTCGACTACATCGGGGCGCTGGCGGGGGCGTTGGCGTTCCCGTTGCTGCTGCTGCCGTGGCTCGGGCTGAGCCGGGTTTCGGTCGTGTTTGGGCTGATGAATCTGGTCGCCGCGGCGCTCGGCGCGCGTCTGCTCGAGAAGCAGCGCCGCGGGCTCTGGGCGCGCATCGCGCTGACCGGAGCGGCCCTCGTCGCGCTCCTGTTCGCTTCGCCCCTGTTGGTCGGCTACTTCGAAGACGAGCTGTATGACGACGACATCGTCTACGCCCGCAGTAGCGCGCATCAGCGCATCGTGCTCACCCGGTTTCGGAACGACCTGCGCCTCTACCTCAATGGGCACATTCAGTTCAGCTCGGTGGACGAGCAGCGCTACCACGAGGCCTTGGTGTTGCCCGCCATGGAAGCGGCGGGGCGGCCGAGGCGGGTGCTCGTTCTCGGCGGTGGCGACGGGCTGGCAGTCCGGGAGATCCTCGCTTTTGCGAGCGTCGAGTCGGTCACGCTGGTCGACCTCGACCCCGCGATGACGCGCCTCGGCCGAGAGCGCGACGAGCTGGTCCGCCTGAACGGCGGCTCGCTCAACGACCCCCGGGTGACCCTCGTGCACGGCGATGCGCTCACGTTTCTCCGGGAAGACGAGCACCACTACGACGTCATCCTCGCGGACCTGCCCGACCCGAGCAGCGCAGGGCTGGCGCGCCTCTACAGCCGGCAGGCCTACGACGCGATGCTGCGTCGCCTCTCCGAGCGCGGGGCCCTCACCACGCACGCGACCAGCCCTTTCTTCGCGCGACGGGCCTTCTGGAGCATCGTCACCACCGCCGAGGCCGCCGCCGCCGAGCCTGGGCGCAGTCCTCGCCGCGTCACCCCGTACCACGTGAACGTCCCGTCGTTCGGGGAGTGGGGCTTCGTCACGGTCACGCCCGCGGACCGCGACCCGTCGAGCCTCTCCCCTCACGTGGAGACGCAGTTCCTCAACCCCGCGTCCTGGCGCGCGATGTTCGCGTTCGGGCTGGATCTGTCGCGGCCCGAGGGGCTCGTCCCGAACGAGCTGTCGGACCCCAGCCTGCACGAGGCGTATCGCGAGGGCTGGCAGACGTACTGAGTTCGCGCTCGTGCGGCCGCGCTCCGCGCGACACGATTGCACGAGCGAGAACTCACCATTTACGGGTGGCGCTTGTGCGCCACGGACGAGGGGCAAGCCCCTCGAGCTCCCCGTCTCCGATGGATCGACCGTCTTTGAGTCGTTCGCGCTCGTGCGGCCGCGCTCCGCGCGACATGATTGCACGAGCGAGAACTCACCATTTACGGGTGGCGCTTGTGCGCCACGGACGAGGGGCAAGCCCCTCGAGCTCCCCGTCTCCGATGGATCGACCGTCTTTGAGTCGTTCTCGCGCGTGCGGCCGCGCTCCTCGCGACATGCT
>JBGCFC010000068.1:0-20592 GCA_045106715.1 Sandaracinaceae bacterium | reverse complement strand
TCGAAGGGGCGATCCGGGCGGCGTGGGGTGGCGATGCGCACTCGGTGGCCCTGACCCCCACGGGTGAGTTGTTCTCGTTTGGCCGAGGCCGAACCGGGTGCCTGGGCTCACGCGGGGATCGCCCGAAGCCCAAGCCCGTCGTCGTTGCGCGCCGCGTTGAGTGGCTGAACAGAGGCGGTGGCGTCGATTCCCACCCCCGCGCCGTCACGAAAGAGAGGGGATGGACTCACACCGTCCGAGGTTTCGGGCCTACCGTGTGGAGGACGTGGCCTGTGGACACGGCCACACGCTGGCTCGATCGGCGGACGGACGGCTGTTCGCCTGGGGAGATGGGGCCCGTGGGCAGACCGGTCTAGGCCGGACCGACCGAACGTTCCGCCCCACCCCCGTCCCGCTGCCCTAGCCCGAAACGCTGCCTAAATCTCAGACAGGCGCGCCACGTACGTCTCGAGGAACGCGCTCAGCGACGCGTGCCGCAACATCCCGTCCGGCGTGACCTCGATCAGCGGCGTCTCTCCCTCGGGCCCGGGGTCCGTCCCATCGAGGAACAGCCCGTGGCCCGCGCCGTCCGCGGCGATGAGCATCCGGTCGGTCAGGTCCACCCGGTCCGCGTAGGCCGCGTCGAGCTGGCCGCGGTAGCGGGCCGGGAGCAGCTCGCCGTGTTCGCCGTAGAAGCCCTCGATGCCGTCGTGCAGCTGGAGAAGCGCGACGTAGGAGGGCGGCAGCTCGAAAGGCGCCGTCGCCAGTCGGGACGCCAGCGTGATCTCGTCGACCGCCGCCCCGAGGATGATCGGGCGCAGCTCGCCGCGCCGGTTGTTCCTCGCTCGCAGCGCGTCGACGATGAGGCGGATCTGTTCCTCGAGCGCGGTCACCGCCCGGAGCATGCGCGCCCCTGGAGCGGAGGACCAGAGCCCTGTGCTCGAATCGAGGAGGGGGCTCAAAGACGGTCGATCCATCGGGGAGCGGGAGGGGCTTGCCACTCGTCCGTGGCGCGCAAGCGCCACCAGAGAACGGTGAGTTGTCGCGTCGCGCGGAGCGCGGCCGCACGCGCGAGAACTCAGTTCGCCGTGGCGGCGGGCGCGCCGCGGAGAATCGACATGCCCATGTTGAAGAGCTGCTGAAGGCTGGTCGCGGCCTCGGGAGACACCTGGACGGCCTCGGGCGCGGCCGGCGCCGTGGCGTCGGCGGGAGCAGTGGCGTCGGGAGCGACCGGAGCAGCGGCGACCGGCGCGGGCGGGACCGGCGCCGCGGCACCGAAGGAATCCTCGACCACCGGGGCTTCCACCGCGGGAGCCGGCGGGGGCTCGCTCGCCAAGAGAGGGTCGAGCGCGGGCGCCTCCGGGACGCTATCCAACACCGGCGCGGCGACGTCCTCCGCCTGCTCGATGGCGGTCTCGACGAACGGCGGGATGATCCCGAACTCCGGGGCGGCCGGGGCAGCCTCGACGGCGGGGAGCGCGGGCGGGGCCGGCGTGCTCGCGGGGAGCGCGGCGAACACCTGCGTCACGTAGACGCCCTGCGGGCTGGGCGCGAGGCCGATCCCGACGTGCGTGGTGTCGGTCGACATCATGTTGCCGAGGTGTGGAGGGCTGGCCACCAACGCTTGCTGGGCCTGGCCGGCGTCACGGTGCATCGCGACGTTCTCGGCCACGCTCGACGTGGAGAGGCCGGCCGCGCGAACACGATCCTCCGGGCTCCCCGTGGTGTCCGAGACGTGCGCCAGGGCGCCGTTCTGCGCCATCTCCGTGGAGTGGGCGCGCGCAATCGCGTCGAGCTCCGTCGAGCGGACGAGCGGCGGGAGCTGCTGCGCCTGACGGGCGGCGTTGATCTGCGCCAGCATCGCGTCCTCTCCGGCATCCTGCGCCGCGGCGCTGAGCGAGACGCTGAGGGTCAAGGAGAGGAGCAGGGCGGAGAGGAGGTGGCGACGCATGCATGGCTGACGATGCGAGCACCGTGCCAGAGGCGGAGATCCCTGCGATCGGGTGCGCGCATCTCCGATCGACCGCGCTCGGGTTCACGGTTTGGCGGCGCCGGGTGTGAGCCTGTGTTCACGGGAGCCGGCGCGCGCGCTGATGCTCGAGGATGTGTGCGCGGGGAGGCGGGAGCCGGCTGGTGATGCCCGTCGGCTCGAACCGGTGCCGGGCGTAGAGGGCGATCGCTGGCTGGTTCTCGTCCGCCACGTCGAGCAGAAGACGCGCCGCCTCCGAAGCCGCCGCCCAGCCGACGACCGCTTCGACCAAACCATCGCCCGCGCCCTGACCGCGCGCCGCGGGATGTACCCACATGCCGAACAGGCCGAGGTCGTCGTCGTACGGCGCGCCGACCACCAGGCCCACGTCGCGGTCCTCGTGGCGCGCGACGAAGTGGGCGACGGAGCCTCCCATGCGGTCGATCCACGTCGCGTCGTCGTAGGCGCGCTCCTCGTCCCATGTCCGGAGGAACGCCTCGGGCGCGTCCGCGAGCGCCTCGAGACGCATCGTCTTCATTCGGCGCCATTCGTCCGGCTGGAGCAATTCGATGAGCATCGCGATGAGCCTTGCACCGGCCTTGGCGGACTGCCATGCCCGAGCCGATGGCCGAGACGCGACGCAAGACCGCCGTGGAGCGGGCGGCCGACCGCCTCCGAGAGGACATCCTCACCGGACGCTACGCCATCGGCGACCGGCTGCCTGGCGAGCGCGACCTCAGCGCGACCCTCGGGGTGAGCCGCCTGACGCTGCGCTCCGCGCTCACACGCCTCGAATCGGAGGGCATCGTCCGCGCGGTGCACGGCTCGGGCAACCTGGTCACGGACTACCGCGAAACGGGCGGCATCGGGCTCCTGGGGCACCTCTCGGCACTCGCGTTGTCGGGGCACGACGCGGTCCCGCTGTCCACGCTGGGCGAGGTGCTCGAGATGCGGCGGGCCATCTCCGTCGAGGCGCTCGGCCTCGCCACCGAACGCTGCACCCCCGAAGTTCTGCGCGCCCTGCGACGCCAGGTGATGAGCATGCGCGACCACCTGAGCGACGCGCATCGGTTCATGGAGGCGGATCTCCAGTTCGCTCGGCACGTCGTCCGCGCCACGCAGAACATCGGCTACGAGCTGGTCTTCAACACTGTGCAGCGCGCCACCCACGACAACCCCGCGCTGGAGCTCGCGTACTTCGCCAACGCGGCCCGCACCGTCGAGGTCTACGACCGGCTGATCGAGCTCATGGAGAAGGGCGACCCGCGGCGCGTGCGCGACCTCGCCTCCCGGCTGCTGACGCGGCTCGATCGCCAGACGCTCGGCGCCATTGGCGCGCTGCCCGCTTGACGCGCGCCCACGCGCTCGTGATGGCGCGCAGGTACGAGAGGGTCGCGCTCACGTTCACCCCGTCACCGACATCACCCGCGCCCGCGACATGACGTTCACCGATCCGGATGGGAACCCGTTGACGTTGCATCCGCTGAAGAACCAGCAGCGCGGTCCCCGAGCAGCGTCGGCAGCATCGCCTCGGCCACCTCCGCCGGTCGCTCTTCGTGCACAAAGAGCTTCGCGTCCTTCACGACGTGCAGCGTCGCATCCGGGAACGTCGAGAGCATCTCGCGGGTCCACGCGATCGGAAAGAAGGGGTCGTCCTCGCCCCACACGAGCCGAACGGGGACCTCGATCTGGCGATGCACGTCCGCAAGCTGGTGCACGTAGGCGCGGTCGAAGTCGCGGGCGAGCGTGCCAGCGGCCCAGCGGCGGTCGCGGTCTTCGGCCAGCGGCGCGAGGAAGAACTCCTCGAACTCACCTCCGAGCAGGCTTCGGTCGTGAAACGAGTCGCCGAGCAGGAAGGGGTTCTTGCGCAGCGTCGGACGCATCGCCGCCCACGCCAGCACGTGCTCAAACCCCGGTATCTTGGCCATCGCGAGGAACTGGCGGAACCGCCAGTGCAGGCCCTGCGGCTGTTCCGTGTCCACCAGGGCGAGCGAACGAAGGCGCGCGTCTCCGGCGACGGCGTGACGGGTGATCATGCCGCCGCTGTCGTGCCCGACCGCCGCGAAGTCAGACAGGCCGAGCGTGTCGACCACCCGCTTCACCGCCGCGACGTGGCCCGCGAGATCGATCCGCGTCGTGCGGTCGAAACGGGACTGGCCGGCGCCCACGAGGTCGATCACATGGCACGTCACGTGGGGCGCGAGGTGTGGCAGGAGTTTGCGGAACGTGGCCCCACTGACCGGCCAGCCGTGCACAAACAGCACGTCGGGGCCCTGGCCCACGCGGCGATAGGCGACTTGGCCCTGCCCCACGTCGATGTGGCGGTCAGGGGCGCGTCGGAAGAGGTCGGCGGCTTCGGTCGGACTCAGCATGGTTCGCTCCTTTCGGTGACGTCGCCCAGTCAAACACCGCATGCGGCCGTGCGCGATTACCTCAGGAGGTAAGTGACGCCGCCGGCCAGCCGGGCGTACCGTCAACGTGTGCCCGACGACATCCACACGGGGCTCTACCCGCCGCTCCTCAAGCACTGGCGCACCAAGCGCGGCCTGAGCCAGCTCGACCTCGCGATCGCCGCGGACGTCTCGAGCCGCCTCGTCAGCTTCCTCGAGACGGGACGCTCGAGCCCCAGTGCCGCGATGGTCCTGCGCCTCGCGGCCGCGCTCGACGTCTCGCTCCGCCACGCCAACGCCATGCTGCGCGCCGCGGGCCACGACCCGGCCTACCCCGAGCCGCGTCCCGGAGATGGCCTGCCGGACCAGGTGGCCCACGCCCTCGATCTCATGAAGTCGCACCACGAGCCCTTTCCGCTCGTCGTGATCAACCGCACGTACGACGTCGTCGACCTGAACCAGGGCGCCCTCGGGTTGTTTGGCGCGGTCATGCCAAACGTGGCGAAGGCGGGCTTGGAGGGGCTGAACCTCGCTCGCATGTCGTTCGACCCCAAGGGGGCACACGGGGCGCTGGTGAACTTCGACGAAGTGGGAAGGCTGCTCTTGTGGCGCATCCAGCGCGAGGTGTTGGCGGACCCCGATGACGCGGGGCTGCGCGGTCTTCTCGATGCGCTGCTGGCCATGCCCACGGTGTCAGCCGACTGGCGGGACGCCGACCTCACCGAACCCGCATCGCCGGCCCTGATCGTGCATCTGCGCGCCGGCGCGATCGATCTTCGCTTCGTGACGTTGATCACCGCGTTTCAGGCGCCGCAAGCCGTCCTGCTCGACGAGCTGCGGATCGAGACGTGGTTTCCGGCCGACGACACGACCGCCGACGTGTGCCGCGCCCTTTCGGCCGGCGCGTAGGACACTGCGGCGCGGGCGGCTCCCGGATCACGCGCCCGTGACGGCGTGCCGCACGTGCGCGGCTTCATCGTCGGACAGCACGACGATCCGCCGGCCGCCGTCGTACGCGAAGCGGAACGCGGGCTTGTCTCCCACGCGCAACTCGTCCACCGCACCGCCCTGCGCCACCGCGGCCAACACCTCACCGAGCGGCGTCCGGTTCACCTTCCGAAACCGGAGGCGCAGCGGCTTTGTTCGCTTGGCACCGCCGAGCTTGTCGCCCACCCGATCGAGCACAAGCGCGCGTTCGGCCCGCTGCTCTCGCTGCTCGACGTTGAGACCGCCGGCTTCTGGCGTGGCGGTCGTCGACTCGCGCTTGCCCGCCTCGTCCCAGCGGGTGAGCACACAGTCGGCCTGCCCGGCGGAGACCCTCAGGACCCAGCCGCCGTCGGCGACGACCGCTTCTGCGAACGCCTCCCCGACGCTCTGTTCCCAACGTTTGTTCGTCCACACCTCGCGGATGACACATCCGTTCGTGTGCCGGTGGATCGACAGCTCGATCTGGCTCGGCTTGTTCGACGATGGAAGCTCGTATCCGTTCGCGAGGAACGCCGATGTAATCAGCGCCTCAGTCGACTCGGGGCTCAATGAAGTAGCGACAGTCACAGAACGATGTACGGGCCCGTTCGATCGCGCCTTCCCCTGGGATTCCAGGGCTTTCGGGCACTCCGAGGGCCGAAGTGTTGCGTTCGGGCGTTACGCTGAGCGCAACGCCCGGGGCCACGAACGCGGAGACGGCCGGGGTGCCGCGCGCTCGCCTGTTACGCAACGCGTCGTCCTCTCGTCGGCGCGCGCCGCACCAAAAAAAGAGCGTCCATCGCGCGTCGCGTCGACGGCGCAGGCGGCTCGCGACCCTAATGGGGGGAGACGAGGAGGCGAAGGAGTGTGCGTCCGTTTCGCGGACGCGAATCTTGAACGTCCGAAGGACACCCTCCTCAACCTCCTCGTCTCCTCGCCTCCCCCGTTTTCCTGTCGACCGCCACGCGCCGAGCCGTCGCAGCGCGGCAGCCCGTTGCTCCCACGACCCACGGAAAGGTCAGGAGAGCCTAAAGAGGCGGGCGAGGGCGGGCCTCAACCCTCGCGCTTGGTCAGCCACATCGACGCGATGATGCTCGTCGCGAGCAGGCCGAAGATCACCGCGAGCGACACCCCATTCGGGATCGGCAGCACGCTGTGCAGCAGCATCTTGAGGCCGACAAAGAGGAGGATGGCGGCGAGACCGATCTTCATCTTCGAGAAGCGGCCCATCATGTCGGCGAGCACGAAGTAGAGCGAGCGAAGGCCCAGGATGGCGAAGATGTTCGACGTGAACGCGATGAACGGCTCGCTCGTCACCGCGAGCACCGCGGGCACCGAATCCACCGCAAAGATGACGTCGCATCCTTCGACCGTGAGCAGCACGAGGGCCAACTCGGAGAGCCGGCGGCGCCGGCCTGAAGTGACCGTGAATTTACCGCCGTGCGGCTCGGGCGAGATGCCGAGCACACGCCGGATCATGCCGACCACGCGGCCGTTGGACGGGTCCTCGTCCTCGTCGTCCTCGCGCAGGAGCTGGATGCCGGTGTACGCGAGGTACGCGCCGAAGACGTAGGGCACCCAGGAGAACAGCGACAGCACAAACAGGCCGCCGCCGATCATCAGCGCGCGCAGCACCACCGCGCCCAGAATCCCCCAGAACAGAACGCGGTGCTGGTGGCGGGGCTCGACGCGGAAGGACCCGAAGATCAGCGCCATGACGAAGAGGTTGTCGAGGCTCAGCGACTTCTCGACGAGATACGCCGTGAGGTACTGAACGGCGGCCTCCGTGCCCGCCGCCGCGCCTTCGTAGCCCTCGAGCTGCGCATCCGACCAGCCGGTCGCGTAGACCCAGTACACCACGCCCGAGAACGCTACCCCGAGCGCGATCCACACCGCTGTCCAGCCGATGGACGCGCGCAGGGACGGCTCGGCGTCCTTCTTGTGGATGCCGAGGTCGACGGCGAGCAGGACCACGATGAGGGCGAGGAACGCGCCGAACAGGATCACGGAACGTCCTGTCGTCGTGGGCTCGTCAACGTTTGTCCGAGCAGGGCCTCACCGCGGATCACCGCCGCAACCTGCGTTGTTGTGCGGCCGCGCGCAAGTTTCGCTCTTCGACCGGCCACCCGGCCGCCCGCCTCACTCGGCGCCAAACAGGCTCGCGTGCACGTCGCGCAGGAGGTGCTGTGACTCGGCCTTGGGCAGCTCGAGCGCCTGCGACAGCGAATCGATCGCCGCCGCCTCCGCGTGCGCCACAAAATCGTCCACAAACGCCACGCCCGCCGCGAGCTGGAACGCGAACGAGCGCGCCTCGGGCGCCCGGATGCGCTGACAGGCAGCGTTCAGGCGCTTCCGCCATCCTTCGGCCTCGAGCTTGCCGGACAGGTCCTCGATCACCGTGCCGAGGTCGATCCCGCCGTCGATGGCCTCGATGTCCTCGAGCGCCATCACGCTCGCGTGCAGCTCCTGCACCTCTTCGTCGGCGATGTCCCCGTCGACCGCCGCCATCAGGAACATCAGCTCGATGATGGCGAGCAGCTCCTCGCGCTTCTCCTGTGCCGGGTCGATCTCCTCCGGCGCGTCGAGCGTCTCGAGGTAAGACTCAATCGCCTTGGACACGTTCATGCCGCTGGCGATCTTCTTCAGGCGTTCATCGAGCTTCATGCGGCGCAGTCTACTCCGTGGGTCCAGCTGGGCGCGAGCCGACGCCTCCGTAGGGAGCGCCCCACCACCGTCGGCTGTGCCCCGCGTTGGTCAGTTTTTGCCCTTGATCATGCGGTAGGCGAACAACACCAACACCGCCCCGCCCGTCGCGAGCCCGACGCTCGTCGGGTTCAGCCCAGTAACGCTGCCCAGACCGAACAGAGACCCGACGTAGCCGCCCACCATCGCGCCGACGATGCCGAGCCCGATCGTGACGAGCCAGCCCCCTCCGTCCTTCCCGGGCATGAGGAACTTGCCCAACGCGCCGGCCACGAGCCCGAGCACCAACCACACGAGAAGTCCCATGGTGCTCATCCAAGCAGGAACCGTGCCTCCGTCAGCCTTGCCCTGTCGCGCTACGCTCGCTGCATGCGCTTCTCGATCCTGGTTGTCGTGGCCGCGTGTCTCGCCGCGAGCTGCGGCGGCACCTCCTCGACGGACGCCAGTGTGCCGGACGCAGACCCCGCGGACGCCGGGGCCGTGGAGAGCGCCATCGCGCTCGTCGATTTCCACACCCACTGCTTCGAACCGGAGGCGTGCGACACGGCCGGCATCGCGACCGAGACGGGCGGCGACGTGCTCGTGCTCACCGCGGGGCTCCAGCACTACGCGATCGCAGCCTCGCTCGGCGACCCCATCCCAGACGACATCCGCGGCACGATGCGCTCAAACGAGATCCACGCCGAGAGCGCGGCCCGGTCCGATCGCGTGGAGCTGTTGGCGAGCCTGGACTGCCTCTCCGACACCCCTGGCTCCGACCCGAACTGGGTGGCCGCGTGCGCCGAAGACGCGGACCGCTGGATCGCGGCCGGCGCGGTCGGGTTCAAGGACCACGCGGGCAAGGCGTTTGACGGCTCCGGTCTCGATGTTGCGCTCTGGGCGGGGGCCTACAACCGGTACGCCGGCTTCTGCGAGGTCGACGCGGACAGCGAGACGCCCAACGCGGACTGCCAGCGCGCGGCGGGTTTTCGCTTCCCCCTGAGGGTGCCCGCGTGGCGCGAGATGGTGCGGCAGGTCGTCGAAGTGCGCGGCGTGCCGCTGTTGACGCACACCACGCCGTGGAGCGGCTCCGAAGACATGTGCACGAGCACCGACGGCACGCTGGCACGCTGCTACACCGTGGCGGTCGCGGCGCTGCTCGACTTTGCCGCCTGGGCCGAGAGGGAGCTGAGCCCCGAGGCGCGACGGCGGATCGTCCTGGCCCATCTGGCCTTCTTGCAGGAGGACCGCGAGAGCCTGCTTCGCGTGCTGGACGCGGGGTTCACCATCGACCTAGCGCAGACGGACGTAGCCAGCCGCGCCGGCTGCGGGCTCCGCGAAGTCGCAGGCCTCTACCCTACCCAGGTCGTGCTCGGCACCGACATCAACGTCGGGTCTGGGTGCCGCGCCAACAGCTGGGAAGCGTGGCGCTACGCGCTCGAGGGCCCCGCCGGCGTGGAGCGCGCGTTCGAGAACACATGCCGAGGCACGATGCGGCCGGTCGGCGCCGCGCTCGGTGACCCGGGACTGACCGAGTGCAACATGCCCATCCCCGAAGGCACTGGGGAGCGCGTCCGCTGGCGAAACGCCTTCGAGCTTCTCGGACGGCTCTGATCGACACTGGGTCACTTGCCGAGCCAGAACCGACTGCGATCGCCCCGGAAGTCCCGTTCGACCCCCGCTTAGGGAACCAGCCCCGCGGACCGAAGCGCGTCGCACCGCCCCTCTCGAATGGACAGGGTCGTGGCGAAGGGGTCGTCAAGGATCCGAATCGACGGATAGGCGCTCCACGTTTCGCGAGGGCTTCCCTCCCGCGCGAAGGAAGTCCACTCCGCGCGCATCTCCCTACCGACCCGAAAGTCCGCTTCCACAGGGGTGTAGCGCGCGACTTGGTCCCACGCGCCGAAGAGAGGGATGATCTCCGCACCGTGAATTGCACCGGCACGCGCTGCCAAACCGTTCAGGAGGTGTGTGTAGTGATACGTGAAGACCGGTGTCGCCCGATCCGAGAGCGCGCGCACGAAGGACAAAGCGGGGCACACGAACGAGAGATCGCCCACGATGGCTTCATAGGCGAGCTTCGGGGTGTCGAAATCGCTGGCGGGGTAGATCGCAAGGGCGGCATCGGCTTGGTCCCCCAGCCGCGATCGCACGAGGCTCTCGTACACGCCGATCGTGGGGACCGGCACCGCAGACACGAACGTGCGGGCCTCGTCCGCGTTGGAGCCCGTGATGACCGGACGGGCTGGGCCGTCCCCACGAGTCACCCTCGCCAATGTGGTCTCCGGCAGATGCGTTCCGTCGACCGTGGGACCGATCGGCGGAAGCCCGAGCGCCGAGCTACCCGTCGTGAACTGCGCGTTGACCAAGTCGGCCACGGAAGCCTCCCGCAGACACGCGCGCACCGCGGCGGCCTCGGAGCGCGCGCACCCGACCGCCTCCACGATGTCGGCCCCGACCGCGCTCGCGTCCGCCAAGGAGGGCCATCCGTAGCAGCCACCGCCGCTCTGAACGATCGCCCGTTGGAACAGCGTGTCCGCGGCCGGCATGGCCATCAGAGCGCATGCTGAGCTCCCCCCGGCAGACTCGCCGAATACGGTCACTTGGCTCGGATCACCGCCGAAGGCCGCCCCGTTCCGCTGCACCCAGGAGAGCGCCGCGACCTGATCCAGCAGGCCATAGTTTCCGGCGGTACCGGCCTCATCCGTCAGCGTCGAATCAGCCAGAAAGCCGAGCGCGCCGACGCGGTAGTTCACGCTGACGAGAACTACGCCGGACTCGGCAAACGGAGTCCCATCGTACAGATCGAGGGTAGCGCTGCCCTGAATGAACGCACCCCCGTGGATCCACACCATCACCGGATGCGGCCCCGGCGCCGCGGGCGCCCAAACGTTGAGCTGCAGGCAGTCTTCATCGCCGGTCAGCGTGTCCTCGAGCCGCTGCGGGCAGCTCGGACCAAAGGAGCGCGCTTCGAGCGGCTCCGTCCATGGGCTCGGATCCGCCGGCGGCCGAAACCGCCGATCCCCGGTCGGCGGAGCTGCATACGGAATCCCCAAGAAGCGCACCGTGGCGCCGTCTTCCGTTCCACGGACCGGGCCAAGGTCGGTCATCACCTCCTCGGTGAGCCCGACCGGGGTTCCTCCGTCCGGAGGGGAGCCGTCCGGCGAGGCATCACTCGGCGCTGCGTCAGCCAGCGCTGCGTCAGGCAGCGAGTCTGCATCCAGGGACGCGTCGGCCTGTCCCGCATCGGGAAGCGGGGCTGCGTCACACGCGAACAGGGTAAGCGCGAAGAGCGGGGCTAGGGTCTTCATCTGTCCTCCGCAACGGCAACGACACGAGATGGTCAAACCCTACGGACGCGCCTGGACTTCGTCGCGCGCGTTGGCTTCCGCCATGAGGGTGCGCAGTCGACGAAGCTGATCGGGCCGCAGAAAGGAGCTCGATTCCTCCACCAGCTGCGTGCGCAGCCGGACGCGGGAGGGTCGGACCTCCGCCATCATGGCGTCGAACTCCGGACGTTGGTCCTCGATCACCTCGCTCATCTGCCGACGTTGCTGCGGGTCGAGGTCGAGCTGCCGATCCAACAACTCCTCGAGAAGCTGCGCGCGCTTGTCCGCGGCTGGGCTGCGAAGCCACCGAGCCGCCGTACGCAGATCGTAGGCGCGCATGCCCACCGCTCCGATCAGGATGCCAATCAAGAGAACCACCGTCCCAAGGACGATCGAGCCGAGGCGCCCCCTCACAGCAGCATCCCGGTGGACAGCGCCGCCTCGAAGGCGCTGGTCTCCACGGTCCACCAGACGCCGCTGACGGCCAGAAGCACGATCGCGACCATCGCAACCAGCCCCCACGAGCGGTTCCGCACCCGGGTTGCTCCGCGCGCCACGGCCACCCGGCTCCACCGGTCGAGCGTCGCTGAACTCGGTGAAGGGGGCGCTCTTCGCTGGAGTCGGCTCCAATCGTGCTCCTGCGTCATTGCGTCCTCTGCCTCCTCAACGTCGCACGGGCTCGTACCAAGCGTTGCTCGACCGCGCCGACCGAGCACCCCATCGCCGCTGCGATCTCGGCGGTCGAGAGCCCCTCGAGCTCCTTGAGAACCAGGGCCGTGCTCTGGGAGGGAGGGAGTGCGGCAAGGCTCCGCGCCAAGTCGCGCAGCGCCAGCCGGGTCGACGCGGTCTCCTCTGTGCTTCGGGTCATTCGGACCTCCCGTCCGCGACGGCGGGTTCGAGCCCGCAGCGCGTCGTGGGCGGTACGGGCTACGATGCGCTTGAGCCAAGGCCCGAGACCGTGGCCGCGCGAGGCGAACCTGCCTTCGGACAAAGCCACGTAGGCCTTCGTGAGAGATTCCTGCACGACGTCATCGGCCTCGTGTTCGCCGACGAGGCGCCAAGCGGCGGTGTGCAACGCCACTCCGTGGCGATCGACGATGGAGCGAAACGCCTTCGGGTCGCCCGACCGAACGGCCTGCGCGAGAGCTGCGTCGGATGGGTGCATACATCACTCACGGACACAACGTCGCCGGGAGCCTAGACCCTACGGTACGGCGAGCGCCCCACCCATGACCGACCGCGTCGCGGACACCTACTCGATGAGCCCGAGCGCCTTGGCGCGCGACTCCCACTGCTGCCGCGCCAGCGCCTGAAGGTCGTCCACCGCGTCGAGCTCGTCGACGATCTCGAAGCCCATGATGGTCTCGAGCACGTCTTCCATCGTGACCAGGCCCGCCACGCCGCCAAAGTCGTCCATGACGACGGCGATCTGCGCGCGCTCGCGGGTCATCGTCTCGAACAGCTCGGGCAGCGGCTGGGTCGCCTTGACGTGGTGGATCGACTTCTCGAGCGAGCTGAGCGTCGCGTCGTTCTTGCCGCGCACCAGCTGCTCCAAGATCTCGTCTTTCAGCACGAACCCGGTGATGTGATCGGGGGTCTCGTCGAAGATCGGGATGCGGCTGAAGCGCAGCTTGGGGTGCGTCTCGAAAAACGCCCGGAGCGTCATGTCGCCCGCCTCGGTCACCATCACGGTGCGCGGCGTCATGATGTTCTGCACCTCGACCGACCGGAGACGGAGGAGGTTCTGGATGATGGTGGACTCCTGCGGCTCGAGCGCGCCCGCGTCTTCGCCCGTGCGCGCCATCGCGAGGAAGTCGGCGCGGCTGAAGACGCTCTTGTCCTTGTCGCGCTTGAGCGTGCGCGTGATGAGCGCGCTCATCCAGATGAACGGGAACAGGAGCAGCATCAGCAGCTTGAGCGAGCGCACCGTGAACGGAGCGAGGCTGCGCCAGTAGTTCGCGCCCAGCGTCTTCGGGATGATCTCCGAGAGCACGAGGATGGCGAGCGTCATGAGCGCTGCGATGATCGACTCGTAGCTCAGCGTGGTGACGACGAGGTCGATGCTGTTCTCGCCGAAGACCACGCCGGCCTGCGCACCGACACCGATCGCGCCGACGGTGTGGGCGATCGTGTTGAGCGTGAGGATCGCCGAGAGCGGCTTGTCGACGTCCTCCTTGAAGACCTCGAGTTCCGCGGCGATCGCGCTCCCCTCTTGCTTGAGACGGCCGACGTAGGACGGCGTGATGCTCAGGAGCACCGCCTCCCACACCGAACAGAGGAACGACATCACGATCGAGAGCGTGAAGAAAAAGACGAGCAGGCCCATCGCCGCGGACGATGCAGAACATCGCGCCCATGAGCAACCGGAGGCCTCCGGTTGGTCGTGCATGCCCCCTCTCGAGGGAGACTCCTCGTCTCGCGGCGCACATGCGTTCGGAGGCTCTCGAATGAAGATGTGGTTCGGCTTGAGTGTGGTGCTTCTCGTGGGCGGTTGCGGTTCGAGTTCGGCCGATCCCGCCTCCCCGGCGGCGGCGAGCTCAGAGGAACCCGGCGCATCGACGGAGGTCTCGGCCGCGGAGCAGGTCGAGACGACGGAAGCCACGCCGACAACGCTGATAGGCGAGTGGTCCGTCGACCCGGAGTGCATCCCGCGGCAGCGGGGCATGGAGGGGGCCGACGAGGCGACGGTGCAGGCGGTCGCAGCGCAGATGGCAGGGGTCCGCTACCGCTACACCGAGACCGACTTCGAGAGCCACAACCCTGCTCTTCCGCGGCCCGTCGTCCAGCCGTACACGGTGTTGAGCCACGAAGGCGCTACGTGGACGTACGAACTGGCCGGGCCCACCGGCGCCCCCATGCAGATCACTGCGGTCCTGGACGACGGTCAACTTCAGCTGCGTCGGGAAGACGCGCTCGAACTCTGCCTGCGCCCAGTGGAGTGATATCGTGACGCATGCGTACATGCGGCTGGGTTCTGGGCGTCCTTCTCGCACTCTCGGGTTGTGATGACAGTGGCGGCGAAGACGCGGGCGCCGACGCGGCTGCAATGCTCGACGCAGGCGGGACAGAGGACAGCGGACCGACACCCGATGCCGGACCGACACCCGACAGCGGGCCGACACCCGACGCCGGTCCCGATGATGCCGGTCCCGATGATGCCGGACCGATGCCGATCGAATGCGACTACCGCACGGTCGACGGGCGGGTGGTGATCGAAGCCGAGAACCTCCCCCTCAACGAGATGTGGGAGGTCCGCTCCTCGGCCTCGGGCTTCAGCGGCGCGGGCTACATCGAGTGGACGGGCTCCTCGCACAACAACGATCCGACACATGGGAACATGGCGATCGACGTCCACTTCGACGCCGCCGGACGCTACCGGCTCCAGGCCCACCAGCGCGTCGGCATGGGTTCGAACCCGACCGAGCACAACGACATCTTCGTGCGGGTCGCGGACGCCGACGGATTCTATGGGCGGCGCGGTGACATGACCGACGAGCAGCGGGTCTACCCCCGGCCGCAGTGCGACGACACCGCGTTCACCGGCCCGATCTTGGCGATGCCCAACGTCATGGAAGTGGACTGCCCCAACGGCACGAGCCGAGATGGTTGGTTCAAGGTCTACTCGTCGGGCGCGCTCGACTGGCGTTGGATCGCCAACACCAGCGACAACGACGGACACGCGGTGATCATCGAGGTCGACGGGCCCAGCACCGTAACGTTCGAGATCGCCGCGCGCGCCGACTTCAGCCAGCTCGACCGCATCGTGCTGCACGAGATCTCGCAGGAGGACAGCGTCATCCGCGACTTCGACCTGCCCGAGACGACCTGCGAGTGAACGTCGTCATCCTGTTCTTCGAGCGCATCACCGCGCTCGACGCCATCGGCCCCTATGAAGTCCTGTCTCGTTTGCCGGGCGCCAGGGTCACATTCGCCGGTCTCGAGGTGGGCCCCGTGCGAACGGACAACCGCATGCTCGGCCTTCACGTCGATCAGCCCATCGACGCGATCGCGTCAGCGGACATCCTGCTGGTCCCCGGTGGCCACGGCACGCGCGCGCTCTGTGAGGACGAGCGCGTGCTCGCCTGGATCAAGAAGATCCACGCGACGACGACGTGGACGACCTCGGTCTGCACGGGCTCCTTGGTGCTCGGGGCGGCGGGGCTGCTCAAGGGCAAGCGCGCCACGACCCACTGGGCGCTGCTCGACGGGCTGGCGAAGTACGACGCGCAGCCGGTCTCCGAGCGGGTCGTTCAAGACGGCAAGGTCGTGACGGCAGCCGGCGTCTCGGCGGGCATCGACATGGCGCTGACCCTGATGGCCTCGATCGCGGGGGAGGACTTCGCGCGCGCCATCCAGCTCGGCATCGAGTACGACCCCGCGCCCCCGTTCGAGGGCGGCTCCGTGGACAACACCCCGCCCGGCATCGTCGAGCTCGTGCGGGCCCAGATCACGCGGTGAAAAAGCCATGCGGGTCTTGCTCGAAGCGCTGTGCCACCTCGTCCTCCGGATCTTCTTCCGGCGCATCGAGATCGTAGGCGAGGCGCAGCTCCCGGAGGCGGGCGTTCTTCTGGCGCCGAACCACCCGAACGGGCTGCTCGACCCGCTGTTCGTCTTCACGTGCGCGGACCGCAAGGTCTCGTTCCTCGCCAAGGCGTCGCTGTTCGACACCTTCATCGTGAAGCACTTCGTCCGCACGTTCGAGGCGCTCCCCGTCTACCGGGCCCAAGACGGACACGACACCAAGAAGAACGCCGAGACCCTCGAAGCCGCGGCCGCGGTGCTGGCGGGCGGCGGCGCGATCGCCATCTTTCCTGAAGGCAAGTCGCACGACGCGCCCGAGATCAGCCGGCTCAAGACCGGAGCCGCGCGAATCGCGCTCGGAGGGCGGGCGAACGGCCCTGAGCACGCCCCGGTGTTCGTCGTACCAACGGGGATCTTCTACGTCGACAAGCGCACGTTCCGGAGCGACGCCGCCCTGGTGTACGGCGCGCCAGTCGAGGTTCCCAGAGTCGCGCTGGACGAGGCCGGGGAGGTCCCGCACGAACACGCCCGCGCGCTCACCGAGCGCATCGACGCGGGCCTGGACGCGGTCGTGCTGCAAGCCGAGAGCCACGCGCTCCTGCACTTGAGCGCGCTGGCCAGCCGCCTGGTCCAGGGGGCGCGAATCGATCGTGGAGAGGAGCCGCTCCCCGTGCTCGATGGACCGGAAGACGAGGGTGAGCTCGCGCGCGAGCGGCGGCTGCGAGACCGCATGATCCGGCGCTACGGCGAGCTGGAGACGGAGAGCCCGGGGCGCGCTGAGGCGCTCGTGTCGCGGATGCGCGCGCTGGAGGCGCAGTTCGAGCATCACGGGCTGGACCCGGGTGGCCGCGCGCGGCGCGCGTTTCCCGTGGGCCGGGCCGCGGGCTCGCTCCTTCTCCTGTTGGCCGCAATGCCGCTGGCCCTGACCGGGCTGGTCCTGAGCTACCCCACGTACCGGCTCGTTGGCGCCCTGGCTGCGCGCTTCTCGAAAGGCGAAGACGCCGCGGTCGCGACCCTCAAGATGCTGGGCGGGCTTCTGTTCTTCCCGCTCACGTGGCTCGCGTGTGGGGTCTCTGTGGGGCTCTCGGTCGGTTGGCTGAACGGCGTCGTCGCGCTGCTCTTGGCGCCGCTGTCATCGTACGTCGCGCTCCGCTTCTTCGAGGCGCTCCCGCGCGTGTCCGCCTGGGTGCGCGCGCTCCGGCTCCGGCTCACGGGAGCCGATGTGCTGACCACGCTCGAGGCGGAGCGAGGCGCGCTCTACGACGAGCTGCTGGCCGCGGCGGAGTAGCGCCTTTTCAGGGTCGATCGACGATGCGGCCCATCCACGCAGCGCGGTTGCCGGTGGGGTAGAGGCGCAGGTACTCGACCGCTACCGCGCGGCTCTCCACCCCTCGCTCGAGCTGCTCCAGCGACTCGGCGCGAAGCACCAACGCGCGCTCTCTCAACGGGCAATCGGCGGCGTCCACGCGGCCCGCGTCGAGCGCGGCGAGGGCCGCACGCGGGTCCTGCGCCTGCGCGTTCAGCCGCGCCGCGAGGTAGGCGGCGTCCCATTGCTCCTCCCGAGGAAGGCCTGGGATCGCGGCCTCGTAGTGTTCGATCGCGGCCGCGGTCTGGCCCAGCGCGCGCACCGCATCTCCGGCCACGAACCGCCATCGCGCGTCGTCGGCGTGCGTTCGGGCGACCGCGAGCGCCTCGTCGGCGCGGCCCGCCACGATGAGAGTGCGAGCCTCTCTCGGACCCATCTCCCGGACACGCCGGGCCGACCTCGCCCGCCGGCGTACGACGCCTCGCTCAGACGTGGGTGACGACCGGGCCGGGCCGGGCCGTCGGTATGCGGCGAGACGATCGCGCGCGGCCTGCTGTCCGGCCTCTCGCAAGGAGCGCGGTGGCGAGCCGAGCCCAAGACGCTGGCCGGCGTCGAGCGCGTGCTCTCCCTCCGCGTCACGGACGAGCACGTGCCCTTCAAACACCTCGACCAGGCTGCGCCCGTCGTCCACTTGCACCAAGAAGATCGTGCCCGTGACGACGACGGTCAGATCGGGGGTTTGCACCTCGAACGTCCCGTCTCCCAGCGGCCCGAGTTCGAACAGCACCGCCCCATCGTCGAGTCGGACGAAGCGCTCGGCGGGCGCGCGTCGGCCCACTTCGAACCGCGCGTCCTCCGTCGCTGTCATGCGGTCCCCTCGCTCCGAGCGAAGCACAGTCGGATGCACCTCGCGCAGCGCCTGACTCGGTGCGGGGTCACGGTCGCTCGACGGGGTCGCCTCTGTCCGTCGCGCGATCTCGATGGGCGAGGGGCGCGCCCCCGGCGACGAAGCGAGCCACAGACCGATCGCCGCGGCCACCGCCATGGCGCCGCCGGCCACCGCGGCGAGCATCACGCTGCGCCGTTCCCGTGTACGCATCCGTGCGGCCCCGCCGATGTGGGCAGCCCGAAGCAGCGCGTCGTCCTCGGATCGCGTTGGCTCTGGGTCCACGTCGCGCGACGCGCGCAGGAGCGCCGCGGCGCGGTCCACGACGTCGGTGGGCGGCGCGCTCATCCCTTCACCCCGAGCGCGTCGCCGAGGGCGTCATCAGCGAGGAGGCGCGCCTGCAGTTCCTTGCGCGCCTGGTGGAGCCGTCCGCGCATCGCCAACGCGGAGCAGCCCACTTCCCGCGCGGCCTCGCTCGGGGTCAGTCCCTCCAGCGCACAAAGCACGAACGCCACGCGCCGCTTGGGCACGAGCTGGGCGACGTGTGCGTGGAGCCGCTCGGCGGTGCGGTGGGCCGACGTCATCTGCTCGGGGTCACCGCCCGCGCCCGCAAGCTCGCCCGCCGAGAGGGACTCGCCTTGGGTGCGCCGCACGCGGCGAACGTAGCGCAGCACGGTGCGGACGGTGATGCGGCGTGCGAGCGTGCGCAGGCTCGAACGACCCTCGAACCGGTGGAGCGCACAGGCGATCTCCGTGAGGGCTTCTTGCACCGCGTCGTCGGCATCAGGATGCCGGCCGACCAGCGATCGGGTCCACCAGCGGACATCCGGCAACAGCTCGCGGAGAGCGCGTTCGTGCAGGGCGGCGTCGCTGGCGCGCAGCCGGGCGACCAGCTTCTCCACCGCGCTCGTCTGCGACACGGGAGAGAGTCGAGTGAGCGACGGCAGTTGCTCGAGCGCGGTGGCCATCGTCAGCGCCACTCCAGGCCCAAGGTGCCGCTGAGGATCGAACGCTCCCCCCGACCGAGGAAGGCCTCGATGTCCGCCCGCGCGAACAGCACGGTGCCACTCGCGACCACGACCCCGATGCCCACGAACCCACCCCCGCCGAAACCAAAGTCTCCGCCGTGGGTCACCGCGTCTCCCCCCACCCCATGGGTGTCCAGGTATCCGATGTGCACATCCACGCCGGAGTCGAAGAACACAGGTCCCCAGACGTGAGCGAAGCCCAGCTCCAGGCCGCCCATCGCCACGGAACTGAGGTCCGAGCGCGGAGGTGACGGGGGACGGTCGTACACCGCCTCGCCCACGGCGAACACGCTGCTGAGCCCGACGCGCAACCCCGGCGCGAAGTCCACGCCGCCGGCGAGGCGCGTGACGGAGCCCAAGAACCCGGGGTTCGCGCCTCGCGCGATGCTTCCGCCGAACCCCGTGCTCACCGACAGGTACGCTCGCCCCTCCCCTGGGGCCGGGGGCTCGACCTGACTCTCGTCGGCGTCCTCAGGCGTTGCGGCACGGTTCGCCGCCGTGGGTCGCGACAGCGCGACGGCCATTCGGCCGCGCGGACGAGCGGGGAGCGGGTCTGGAGCGCGCGCCTCCTCGAGCAACGAGGTCGCCAGGAGCGCGAGGGTGCGAAGCGGCGTCTCGTGCGGCACCGCCGCCTCACTGGAGCCGTGTGTCCACCAAGCCACACGAAGCCGCGGGGCGGGCTCATTGCCCTCCACCCACACCACCGCGTCGGCCCCTTCCTCGGCCCCGAGCGTTCGCAGCCGAGCGGCGTCGAGTGCCGTCGCGTGTCCACCCTCGAGCTCGACGACCGTCACGCCGGCGGGTGTCAGCTCCATGCGCAACGCGCGAGCAAGCCCAGTCGGCCGATCCACAACCAAGACGCGGGTCGGCCGGAGCGACTCGGTGAGTTCGCCCGGTCGGTGCAGGACGGGCTCCGAGACCTGCGCATGAGCACGGCCCACGACCGCGGCGGCCAGCCACAGGCACGCGCCCCAGATCGAAGCGCCTGCGCAGCGAGGCGGCCGAGTCGTCGGGCGGCTGGGAGCGGCACACACGTCTCCCCCCACCCTGCCACACGGCGCTGGGGTGGGAGCGGCTTCGTTCGGTTGGAGTGGGGAGTTCCGGGTCATCGGCACGTTCCAAGTCCCTTCGTGCACCGGATCCCCCATGCGTTTCATCTGGCGACCCCGTTTTTTTCCAACGTCGGTTCTTCAACGGCCAGCTAACGCTCCCAATACGAGGGGTCGGGTACGCGCCCGCAGCACTGGACGGCCCCGCTCCCGAGAAGGCTGCACGTCGTCACCGCGTGGGTGTCGATGGGACCCTCGATGGACGTTTCGTGAGGGCGTGGGTGAGCATCGAACGTGCCATCGTAGAGTTCGCCATACCGGTTCTCTCCCCAGCAGAGTGTGTGCTCGCCCACCGCGCAGGTGTGCCGCCCAGCATGCACGGAGGTCACGTCGTGGACTCCCTCGACGACCGCCGGACGTGACCGCCCCTCGGTGGTGCCGTCCCCCAGCTGTCCGTATTGATTGCCGCCCCAGCACTGCAAGGTGC
>JBGCFC010000067.1:0-61114 GCA_045106715.1 Sandaracinaceae bacterium | reverse complement strand
GGTGCGACGGCCGGCCATGCCGATCTGACCGGGGAGGACGGGACGCGAGCGAGGCATGCCCGCCACCCCTCCAAGCCCCGTGCCGGAGCACGCTCCAGTGATCTCCAGCACTTACGCCGACGGATCGGCGGATCGGCGGCGGCCCCGCCACCACCCGTCGCCGATTTCGCTACTCCTCCACCTTCGAGAGGGCCACGGCGTTGATGCAGAATCGGAGCCCGGTGCTGTCCTCGGGCCCGTCCGGAAACACATGGCCGAGGTGGGCGTCGCATACGTTGCAGACGGTCTCGACGCGGGTCATCCCGTACTTGAAGTCCCCGCGGTATGCGACCACGGCGTCCGCCACAGGCGCCGTGAAGGACGGCCAGCCGGTGCCGGACTCGAACTTGGTCGACGCGTCGAACAGCTCGGTCCCGCAGCAGACGCACTGGTACAGGCCCGGCTCGAATTTCGAGCAGAGCGCGGAGCTGAACGCGCGCTCGGTGCCCGCATGCCGGGTGACCTGGTACGCGTCGGGACTCAGCAGTTCTTTCCACTCCGCGTCGGTCTTCTCGACCCGACGGGGAGGGGCGGGGTTGTCGGTCTTGGCCAGCGTGAGGATCTGCTTCCAGTCGAGCATCGGGTCTCCAATCAAGTGCCGCAGAAGGTCCTGTACGGACCGAATGTCTCGGGTGCAGGCGCCGCGTAACGCGGGTCGAGATCGCGTGCTTCGAAAGGTCGCGTGATGGCCTCGAGCAAGGCCTCGAACGGGCCCAAGTCGTCCTCGTGTGCCGCCGCGAGCGCGTCCTCGACCAAATGGTTGCGTGGGATGTACACCGGGTTCTCGGCGTCCATCTTGGCGGCGACGTCCGCTTCGGCGAGCCCTCGTTCGGCGAGCGCTCCCCGCCAACCCTCCACCCACGACGCCAGCGAGGCCGGCGGCGCGTCCCCACGCAGCACGGAGGACAACCTCCGGAACGTGCTGGTGTAGTCGAGCTTCGCCTGTTCCATCGTGTCGAGCAGGTCGCTCACGAGCGACTCTTCTTCTGTTTCGGGAAGCCCGATCTTCCTCCGCATGGCTCGGCGCAAGCGGGAAGCGACGCTGTCCTGAAACGCCTCGATCCGATCCGTCGCGAGCCGAATCGAGGTCTCCGGGTCCGGGTCGATGTGGTTGAGCAGCGTCTCCGCGAACCGCGCCAGGTTCCAGGCGCCGATGATGGGCTGATTCTGGAATGCGTAGCGCGCGCCGTGGTCGATGGAGCTGAACACCGCCGCGGGCTCGTAGGTGTCGATGAACGCGCACGGCCCGTAGTCGATCGTCTCGCCCGAGATCGTGACGTTGTCGGTGTTCATCACGCCGTGCACGAAGCCGACCTGCATCCACTTGGCGATCAGGTTTGCTTGGGCGTCGGCCACCCCCTCGAGCAACGCCAGCGCGGGTGCCCCGTCCCCCGAACGCCGCTCTGGGTAGTGCCGGTCGAGCGCGTAGTCGATCAACTTCTCCAGCATCGCCGCGTCCCGCCGCAGCGCGAACAGCTCGAACGTGCCAACGCGGAGGTGGCTGGATGCGACCCGTCCCAAGACCGCGCCGGGCAGGCGCTTCTCTCGCTGCACCAGGTCGCCCGTGGTCATGGCCGCGAGCACGCGGCTCGTCGGTACGCCGAGATGATGCATGCCCTCGGCGACGAGGTACTCCCGCAGGATGGGCCCGAGCGTCGCACGCCCGTCCCCTCCGCGCGAAAACGGAGTCCGGCCCGAGCCCTTGAGGTGGAGGTCGCGCCTCTGCCCGTGAACATCGATGAGTTCGCCGACGAGCGCCGCGCGGCCGTCGCCGAGAAGGGGCGAGAGGTGCCCGAACTGGTGGCCCGCGTAGGCCATCGCCAGGACGTGTGCGTCCGCCGGTAGGCGGTTGCCCGAGACGATCGCGGTGATCTCATCCTGTGCGCGCGACAGGCCGAGCTCCTCGGCGAGCGGCGCGTTGAACGCCACGAGCTTGGGGTTCGGGGAGCCGGGCAGCGCGTAGTTGACGTACGCGCCGTCCAGTTGGTCGTAGTAGGTGTGCTCGAGGGTGAGGCTCATGGTCCCTGGCCGATCGCCGCGCGCGGTGCGCGTCCTCTCCTTCTTGAGCCACGGGCGGGGAAGTCAACCGCAAGGCTGCGGACCTCGCGGCCGAGTCTACAGAAGCACGCGCAGCAGGAGGATCAGTCCAAACGCGAGCAGGCCCGTGATGCCCGACGCGATGACCAACAGCAGCAGCCCCTGCGCGCGGTTCGACTTTGACGGCGCGGGGGCTGGCGCCGGCGGCGCGGCCTCGAAGGCGGGGGCTGGCGATCCGAGCGGTGCCGGCAGCACGGGCTCCGGCAGGTCGGTGCCCTCCCACGGACGCCCGGACCAAACTTCGGTCATCTCCGAGTCGGCCGTGTTGTCCGCGGTGTTCTCCGCGGTCGACATCTCCGGCTCCTCGAGCGCGGGCCGCCGGACGTCCACCCGCGTGCGGGCCTCACGGCTCGCGCTCGCCGCCACTTCCACCCGTCCCGAGACAGCGGCCAGCCGCTCCAGCACCTCCGCCGCGTCGCGCGGCCGCGCCTCTGGGTCCTTCTGGAGCAGCGCGTCGACCAGGTCCTCGAGCGAGGCGGGCACGGATATCCACGGAGCGGCCACGCCCAGCCGGGGCGCAGGGTCGGTGACCTGCGCCTTGAGCGTGTTCATCGCGTTGCCTGTCCGGAACGGCGGCTCGCCCACCACCATCTCAAACAAGATCAGCCCGAGGCCGTACAGATCGGTCTGTGGCCCCAGCGGCCGTCGGGTCGCCGCCTCCGGGCTCATGTAGACGGGGGTGCCGATGATGCGGTTCACCTGCGTGAGCGGCTCACCCCATTCGGGGCTCTCATCGTCGAGCAGCTTGGCAATCCCGAAATCGAGCACCTTCACCGTGCCGTCCGCGCAGAGGAACACGTTCCCCGGCTTCAGATCGCGGTGCAGCACCCCGGCTTCGTGCGCCGCCTTCAGGCCTTTCGCGATCGACGACGCGATCGACAGCGCCTCGTGGGTGGAGATCGGTTCGTTGCCCTTGAGTCGCTCGGCGAGGCTCTGGCCCTCGAGCAGCTCCATGGCGATGTAGTCCTCTTCGCCGTCGCGGCCGAAGTCGAAGAGCGTGACCACGTGCGGGCTCTGGATGCGCCCGGCGGCTTTGGCTTCGCGCATGAAGCGGGCGGCGGTGACCGGGTCTTCCTTGCGGTCTTTTCGGATCACCTTGATGGCGACGCGGCGGTCCAGGCCGATCTGCTGCGCCAGATACACCCGTCCCGAGCCGCCCTGTCCGAGCAGACTGATGACCTTGTATCGCCCCGCAATGGTCTTGCCGCTCAGCGTGAGCGATGCGGGGTCGTCGTCGTAGAGCTCGTCGTCCATCCAAAAATCGGGGCCGAAGGGTACCGCACCCTGACACCGATCGACCCCACGGACGAGCGGTGCCATGCTCCGCCGCGTGCCCGTACTCGATGCGCGTGGGATCCGTCGGCAATATGGCGTGCGAACCGTGCTCGACGGGGTGTCCTTGACCCTCGACGCGGGCGAACGGATCGGGATCGTCGGCGCGAACGGCTCCGGGAAGACGACCCTCGTGCGCATCCTCGCCGGGGTGGAAGAGCCCGACGCGGGGGAGCGTGTGCTCCGGAGCGGCGTGCAGATCGCCTATCTTCCTCAGGAGCCCCTCTTCGACGGGGACCCCACGGCCTTGAACGCCGCGGTGGCGGGCTTGAGCGCCTGGTGCGAGGCCCGCGATCGCTATGACGCAGCGACCCAAGCGCTGGCCGACAACGGGGGGCAAGACGCCGCGCTCGAGCAGCAGGCGCGCGCGGCGGCCGATCTCGAGCGCCACGGCGGTTGGGAGGTAACGCACCGCGCCGAGGCCATGCTCGCCCACCTCGGGGTGACGTCAGCAACGCAGCGGGTCTCCACGATGAGCGGCGGCGAGCGTCGGCGGGTGGATCTGGCGCGTGTGCTCGTTGCCGAGCCCGACATCGCCATCCTCGACGAGCCGACCAACCACCTGGACGTCGAGACGATCGAGTGGCTGGAGAGTCACCTCCGGGGCATGCGGAGCGCGCTGCTGGTCATCACCCACGACCGGGTGTTCCTCGATCGCATGGTCGACCGCACGGCGGAGCTCTCCGACGGATCGCTCCGCATCTACGACGGCGGCTACGAGGCCTTCCTGGAAGCGCGGGCCGAACGCGAAGCGCAGGAGGCGCGAGCGGAGCGGAACCGGCAGAACGTGATGCGCCGCGAGCTCGACTGGCTGCGTCGAAGCGCGCCGGCCCGCACGTCCAAACAGAAGGCCCGCACTCAGCGCGCGGAGAACCTGATCAACCAATCCGGTCCGGCGCAGCGCCGCGATGTGGCGCTCGCGGTCGACACGGTGCGAAGCGGCCGAACCGTCTTGGTGCTGGAAGATCTGAAGCTGGCCATCGAAGACCGCACGCTGGTCGATGGACTCACTCTGACGCTTTCCCCCGGGGAGCGGGTGGGCATCGTGGGCCCAAACGGCTCTGGCAAGACGACTCTGCTCCGTGCGCTTCTCGGCGAGCGGGAACCCGATGGGGGCCGCATCACGCGCGGCAAGAACGCCAAGATCACGTACCTCGGCCAGTCGCGCGAAGGTCTCGACGAGAGCGAGACGGTCTACGAGAACGTCGCGGGTGGCCGAAGCCGCGTGGAGGTCGGCTCGAGCACGATGGACGTGCGCGCCTACCTCGAGCGCTTCCTGTTCACCCGGGACCAGGCGCGTCAGCCAGTGTCGACGCTGTCCGGCGGGGAGAAGGCGCGCGTGCTGCTCGCCAAGCTCTTGCTCACCCCGTCGAATCTCCTCGTGCTCGACGAGCCGACCAACGACCTGGACGTCTCCACACTCGCCGCGCTCGAAGAAATGCTCGTTGAGCTGAAGGGCACCGCGCTGGTCGTCACGCACGATCGCTGGTTCCTGGACCGGGTGGCCACGTCGATTCTCGCGTTCGAGGGCGACGGCCGTGTCGTGCGCTATCCGGGCGGCTACACGAGCTACCGGACGCTCCGCGATGCTGCCCGGGCCCAAGAGCCCGAAGAAGCCCCGCCGCCCGCGTCACCGAGCGCGCCGGTCCGCGTCTCTGACGCGCCCAAGAAGAAGGCGTTGACCTACGGCGAGGAGATCGAGCTCGAAGGCTTGCTCGACCGTGTAGGGGAAGCCGAGGAGACCGTCAGCGCCCTCGAAGCGAAGCTGGCCGATCCAGCGCTCTACGAGGGCGACCGGGCGGAGGAAGCCGCGCGGGTCGCCACCGATCTGGAGGCGGCGCGCGCAGAGCTGGCCAAGCGCGTCGCGCGCTGGGAAGAGCTGGAGACGAAAGCCGCGGGGTGAGTCGCGCGCGCCGCTTTCTTGAGATCCCTCACGCAGCAACGCGACCATAGCTGTGTGATTCGACCTCGCATCTCGCTCGTGGCCTTCGGGTCCGTCCTTTTCTCCCTCGGCTGCGGCGCCAGCACGCCCCCGGCCGCGGCGCCGACCGCGCGCATCGACGCGTCGAACACGGCGGTGATCGAGGCGCAGGCGCCTCCGGACGAACCGCTCGCGGCGGTCGAACCCGCGCCGGTTTCCGATCCGAGGGAAGAAGTGACCGAGGTGGAGGTCGAGCCCCCGGTGGACGCCCCCGAGCTGCCTCTGTGGGACCGCGCCATCACGCTGCGGCCCGAGGTCGAGGCGCGGGTCCGGGAGATTGCGTCCCGTCGGGCGCGCAGCGCCGATGTGTTCATCAAAGTGGGCGACTCAGCGACCGTGAGCCGCACGTTCATGCGGTGCTTCGCGTTCGATGAGGGGCTGGCCCTCGACGGCCGGGACGAGTTGCGCCCGACGATCGAGGCCGTGCGCTCCGCTCGGGTGCAGGGCGGCACCTCGTTCACGCGCGACAGCGAAGCGGCGGGCGTGGGCTGGAGTGTGTCGCGTGTGCTTCGTGGCTCGCCGACCCCGATCGCCGAAGAGGTGCGCGCGCTCTCCCCCCGGTTCGCGCTCGTGATGTTCGGCGGCAACGACATCGAGCTCGGCCGCCTCGGCCGCTACGAGACGCGCATGGCCACGCTCGTCGAACGGCTCGCCGGCTGGGGTGTCGTGCCCGTCCTGTCGACGATCCCAAGGCGCAACGACGACGCGGAGGCGGACGCGCAGGTCCCTCGCTACAACGCCGTCGTGCGCGCGCTGGCGGAGTCGCAGAACCTGCCGCTGGTGGAGTTCGCCGAAGGCGTGGACGCCCTCCCGCGCCACGGGCTCGCGTCGGACGGCGTGCACCCGAACTCGCCGGTGGTCGACGGGCGAGCGCAGGGCTGCGACTTCACCGCCCACGGGCTCGAGCACGGACAGAACGCACGCAACCTGCTGAACCTCCGCATGCTCCAGCACCTGCGCGAGCTGCTCGCCGAGTAGCCTCGACGGCCGGGGCTGGGCCGCGTATAGAGCGTGCCTCTGAACTGAGGTACTGATGCTCGTCACCCAGCGCCGCACGGCGGGTTTGCTCTTCCCGCTCTTCTCTGTTCGATGTCGCACCGACTGGGGAGTCGGTGAGTTCTCCTCGTTTGCCCGTCTCGTGCCCGCGCTCTGTCGCGCTCGGCTGAACGTGCTCATGACGCTCCCGCTGCTCGAGCCCTCGCCGGGGCAGGAGAGCCCGTACTCGCCGGTGAGCGCGTTTGCGTTGGACCCAATCTACGTGTCCCTCGACGAGGTGCCGGAGATGATCGCGCTCGGCGGGCGTGAGGCGCTCTCCGACGACGAGCGTTCGTGTCTGCTCGAGGCCCGCGGGAGCGCGGCCGTGCGCCACGACCTCGTGCGCCCCTTGAAGACCGCGTGGCTGCGTCGCTGCCATGCGCGCTTCGTGTCGCACGCGGACGATGAACGCCGCGCGGCGTTCGCGAACTTCTGCGAAGAGCACCGGTCATGGCTCGCCGACTACGCGCTGTTCCGGACGCTCAAGGCGCACCATCCCGAGAGCTGGCGCGCGTGGCCCGAGACGCTCCGTGAGAAGCACCCCGCGCGCGTGGCGGAGGCCCGTGCGGTGCACGCGGACGAGATCCAGATGCGCGAGTATGTGCAGTGGGTGGCGTTCGAACAGCTCGCCCAGGCCCGCGCGACGCTGGCGGCGGCCGGGATCGCCCTTGGCGGCGACGAGCCGTTTCTCGTGGCCGAAGACAGCGCCGACGTCTGGGGGCGACAGGACCTCTATCGATTCGACGCCACGGTCGGTGCTCCTCCCGACGCGTTCAGCGCGACCGGGCAGGACTGGGGGCTTCCCCCCTACCGCTGGGATCGGATTCGGGAGACCGACTACGCGCTGTTTCGGGAGCGAGGGCGCCACGCTGCACGTCTCTTCGACCTCGTCCGCATCGACCACGTCGTCGGGCTGTACCGGACGTTTCACCGGCCGACGGATGGGTCGGACTGCTACTTCGTCCCGTCCGATGAGCCGACGCAGCTCGCTCAGGGGGAGGGCGTGCTGCGCGCGTGGGGAGAAGCGGGCACAGCGCTCGTGGCCGAAGACCTCGGCGTCATCCCCGACTTTGTTCGCGCGTCGCTCGACCGGCTCGCCATCCCCGGGTTCCGGGTGCTGCGCTGGGAGGAGCGCGACGGGCGCTTCCGGCTGCCGCGGGATTGGCCGGAGGTCTCGGTTGCGACCAACGGCACCCACGACACGGAGACCACGGCCGCGTGGTGGGAGGCGCTGCCCGAGCACACCTTCCGTGCGATCCGCGAGGTCCCGCAGCTCGGCGCGGTTCCCGAGGACATCGCCCGTTCGTACAACCACCGCGTCGAGAGCGCGCTGCTCGAGGCGCTCTACGAGAGCCCGAGCCGCCTCCTGGTGCTCCCGGTGCAGGATGTGTTTGGGCTCCGCGAGCGCATCAACGTGCCCAACACCGTGGGGCCGCAGAACTGGTCATGGCGCTTGCCTTGGTCGGTCGAGACGCTGCTCGACGAGGACCACGTCGCGTCTCGTTTCGACGCGCTCGCTGCCCTCGGGAGCCGCTTCGGCAGGGCCTGAGCTCTCCTCGCCGTGAAGCCGACGAGCAGGAACCCAAGCCCGCCTCGCTATCGATTGCGGCAAATCGCGTCCACGCAACGCTGGCCGCCGAGGCAGTCCGCGGCGCCAGCGCACTCGGGGCGGCTCTCGTTCGCCGTGATGCACAACAGAAGCGCGGGCTCGGCGCTGGCTTCCACGCACTCGACGAGCTGAGAGTCCCACCGCAGGCATTCTTCGTCGGTCCCGGTCGGACACGGGCTCCGGCACACACCGCCCACGCAAAGGCTTCCGGGCGCGCATCCCTCGTCGTCTTCGCAGAAGGGGCGTGGCGCGACGTCTGGGCGGCAGAGGCGCGCCTCACAGTGGGCGTCCGGGCCGCAGTCCGTCTCGTCGTCGCAGGTCTGCAAGCATCGCGTCTCGAAGCACACTTCGGCGTCGTCGCACTGCGCGTTGTCCATGCATTCGTCTGTGCTCGGACTGCACCGGCCTGCAGAACACCGTTCACCCGCGACGCAGTCCGCGTCCTCCCCGCAGAAGAGGCGGCAGGCCTGGTCGATGCAGCCGCGACCCGCGCCGCACGCGGAGTCGAACTGACATGTGTCCTCGGTGGCAACGCACTGGCCCTCGAGGCACACCGCCTCGGATTCGCACTCGCTGTCCTCGGAGCACCCGGACACGATGCAGGCGCCGTCGTCGCAGCGGCATCCAGGGCCGCACTCCAGGTCGTCCACGCACGTCTCCCCGCCACCGACGACGCCCCCGTCGCTCAGGGGTGCGGCGTCGCCCGGCATCTCGTCGACGTCTTCGTCGACGTCCTCGTCGATGTCGTCGTCCTCGTCGTCGTCGCAGTGCCAGCCCCAGCAGTCGTCGTCGCCGTCGCGATCCCCGTCGTAGATGTGATAGTGGCAGCCGCCGAGCAGGAGGCTGAGGGTGGCGAGCGCAACGCTGATTCGAGTCCAGGCCATGATTGATCCTCCCGGGCGCACCCCTCCCGTGAACCGCACTTCGCGGCCGCCGGGCGTCGCCCCATCGAGGTCTCGGTCCCCGGAGCCGCGTCGACCGTTCACAACAAAATGACGCCGGGGAGATTTCTCACGGGGCGGGTGCCTTCGCGCCGGGCCCCCGTCATGCTGCGCGTCCCTCGATGCCCACCGACCCTCCGCCGCCTGGTTTCGCCTCTCTCGGGCTGTCCGAACTCTCCGTGCGGTCGACGGAAGCGGCGGGCTTCGAGCGCCCGACCGAGGTGCAGTCCGCGGTCATTCCAGCCGTCCTCGAGGGGCGGGATGTCTTCGCCAGCGCGCCGACCGGCTCCGGCAAGACCGCGGCCTACCTGCTGCCGTTGCTCGCCCCGTTCGAAGCGCCGCGGGCGCCGCGGGCCCGAGGGGAGCGGCGCCCGGTGGCCGTGCTCGTCGTCGTGCCCACCCGGGAGCTCGCGGCTCAGGTGGGAGAGTCCTTTCGTGCCTTTGGGGCAACGCTCCCCGCGCCTCCCCACGTCGAGGTCGTCGTCGGAGGCCGCTCGGTCAACGCGCAGATGCTCGCGCTTCGCGGCGGCGCCGATGTGCTTGTGGCCACGCCCGGACGGCTCTTGGATCTGGTGCGCAAGAACGCCGTGGCGCTCGACGCCGTGCGCACGCTGGTCCTCGACGAAGCCGACCGGTTGCTCGCGCACGGGTTTCGCGCGGAGCTCGACGCGATCCTGGCCGAAGTGCCCACCGGCCGACAGACCCTGCTCCTGTCCGCGACGCTCCCGGCGAAGGTGCGTGCTCTCGCCAAGCAGGTCTTGAACGCACCGAGCCAGGTCGACTTCGGCGAGAAGGCCGCCGCGCCGGTCACCATCGAGCAACGGGCCATCGAGGTCGACCGTCCGCGGCGAACGCAGCTCCTCCGGCACTTGCTCGACTCGACGGGCGCGGCGCAGGTGCTCGTGTTCGTCGCCACCACGCACTCCACGCGGCACGTGGCTCAGAAGCTGCGGGGCCTGGGCTTCGAGGCCGCCCCTCTGAACGGAAAGCTGAGTCAGGGCGCCCGGGACAGCGCGCTGGACCGGCTCAAGAGCGGGAGCCTGCGGGTGCTCGTCGCCACGGACCTGGCGGCGCGCGGAGTGCACATCGATGGCCTCGACCTGGTGGTGAACTACGACCTGCCGCGGTCGACGGCGGACTATCTCCATCGCATCGGGCGAACGGGACGCGCGGGCGCCGCGGGCGCGGCGGTGAGCTTCCTGACCGCCGAGACGCGCGCGCATTTTCGGCTGATCGAGAAGCGGCACGACCTCGCCATCGAGCGCGAACAGGTGCCTGGCTTCGAGCCGGTGGAGCCCGAGGTGACCACCGTCGAGACCCAGGGCGTGGGCGGCGTCAAGGGGCGGCGCAAGAGCAAGAAGGATCGCTTGCGGGAGGCCGCCGCGAAGAAGCAGGGGTGACGGCACGCGGGGAGGGGCAGTCTCCCCGTGCGTTGCTATCCTGCTCCTCGATGGACCGGGGGATCTGCTACGCGCTCGTGATCGCGGTGTCGTTCGCGGCGCCGTTGTCGATGACGTTCGTGCCGTCGCAAGGGCGTGCGCAGGAGGCTCGCGTGGCGCTTCCGCTCACCGTGAGGGGCGTGCTCGACAGCCGGAGCGAGACGTCCTGTTCACAGTCGTACGCGAGCGACCACCACCGCGCCGACCTGACGCTGCTCGTCACACGATCCGGCCGCGCAACCCTGACGAGCGAGAGCCACACACGATCGCGATCGGGACCGTCCATTGGCGCCTACCGCATGGGCGAGCGTGACTTCTCATTGGTGCAGAGCCGCGAGCACGCGGAGCTCACGGGGCGCACCGAGCGGCGCGGAGCGCGGCTTGTCATCACCTTCGATCGCCTGGAACACGCGCAGGCGAGGTGGTCGGGCGAGGGAGAGCTGCCGTTGCCCGCTCCCACGTCGACGCCGCTCTCGGCCACGATGCGTTGCGCATCCACGCCCACGGCGGTCTATCCGGCTCAGGTCTCCGAGACCGAGCAGCCGGAGACGCTCGACGTCCTCGCATGCACGATGGAGACGCGGCTGGACGGTCTCGAGGCCTTTGGGCTCACGTGGCACTTCGCGCCGGGACCCGGCCTGCTGACGCCGTGGGATGAGACCTGGCTCGGTCGAGCGATCGAGCAGAGGAGACGCGTTCGGCGCGTGCGCTGATGCGGCACCCCCGGATGCGGCGTGTTTCTCTCGGGGTGGTGGTGTTGGGGTTGGCGTTGGCACCGCAACATCCAGCGCAAGCGCAAGATCAACACATCGTCGTCCCGCACGTGCCCAACACCATGGTGTACGAGGCGGAGCTTTCGGTCGGCCAGGTTCTCGAGGCCTCGACGTGCAGCGGAGACGGCGGGGTCGCGTCGGGAGACACCATCTTGGTCGTGCAGGCACCGGGCAGCAGGAGCTATCACGACGATGACTCCTGCGGCTCGCTCGCTTCGCGCTTGGTAATCCGGGTTCGCGAGGGGCAAGCGGGCCGCTATCGTGTGCAGTCGCGCTGCTACGGCCGGAGCCGGTGCGGTGGTCAGGTGTCCATTCGGATCCGCGCGGCGCGGCCGGGGGAGTTGGACGAGCCGGAGCCGGGGCTGCCCGGCGAGCACGAGCCATGGGTGCGTTTGCAGACGACGGCGGAGCTGATGGTGGCGGTCGACCGCGGCGGCGCGGGCGGCGTCTTCGAGGCGCGGCTGGATGCGCTGCCGGCGTTTCTCCTCGGATTGCACGTCCGCATGTCGCCGCTGGGGATCGCCGGCGGCGAGGCGGGTGGGGTGCTCGCCGGTTCCGCGCGGGCGTTCGTCAGCATCGACATGATCGAACTGGCCGTTGGAATCGGGGGCGGGGCGGGCTCGCTGTCGTCCCGCCTGGAGGACAGCGACCACCTCGTCGAGCCGCTGTTTGGCCTCTACCTCCGACTCGGGAACCTCCGCTTCGGCTACCTCGAGCTGCAGTTCATGCTCGGCACCGAGGTGTTCGAACCGATGGTGTTCGACGCGGAAGCGCGCATCCCGATCGACGATCTGGACCTGGTATTCCGTGGACGGATCGGCTTTGACGGAGTCGTTCACGGCCAGGCGGGTGGGCTCGTCTGGCTCGACACCGGGTCGGAGCGTGAGCTCGGTGTCTTTCTTCTGGGGGGCTTCGGCGGCCTCTTCTATCAGCCCGTCTGCCGCTTTGGGACACCGTGTCTCGACACGAACTGGTACGTCGGCCCGACCCTGGGAACCGGTCTGGAGTGGCGGCCCTGACCTTGCCGGGGAGCCCGCATCACTCTATGACTGCAGAGGGATGGGGGCATGATGGGCGCAACTCGAGTAACACTGCTGGCACCGCTGGTGCTGGCTCTGTCAGGTGTCGGCTGCGGTCTGAACACAAACGACCCGTTCGACGGCCCGGTGGTCTCACTTGACGAGGCTCCTCCCCCGATCTCGGGCGGCACGCTGCTCCTCACGCGAGACCAGCGCTACGCGGCCGTCTCCGATCCGGACCGCAGCCGGGTGAGCTTCGTCGACCTCGAAGACCAGTCCGTCCGACACGTGGCGCTCCCCGCCGGCAGCGAGCCCGGACGTCTGGCCGAAGACGGGGGCGGTCGGGTGTACGCGGTGCTCCGGGGAGATGCGCGGCTCGCCGAGATCGACCCTCGTGATCCCGCCGCCACACTGGGCTTCGTGCCTGTCTGCGCCGCGCCGCGCGGGCTTGCGTGGCAGGAGTTCGGCGACCGGCTGCATGTCGCATGTGCGGACGGCACGCTTTTGTCCTTGGGTGCCGATCGACAGGTCGATCAACGCCGCACGCTTGCACCGGATCTCCGGGATGTGCTCGTCAACGACGATGGCTTGCTCGTGACCCGCTTTCGTTCGGCCGAGGTGCTGCATGTGCGTCTCGACGGCGAAATCATGCCGGCCCAGCCGCTTCCGATCGCTCAGGTCGAAGGGATCGACAGCGACGGCGAGCCGAGCGGGCTCACGCAATTCTACCGCCCGTCTGTGGCGGTCCGCCTCCGCGCTACGCCGGCGGGGCCCATCGTCCTGCACCAGCGCGCGCGGCTCGGGGTGGAAGCCGTTGCCGAGCGCTCCGACTGCACGATGAGCAGCTACACCTACTCCAACGCGCCGGTGGACTGTGGCGAGCTCACATGGCGCGACCCCTGCGGCAACGCGGTGGTGCACGCCTCGCTCACGCGCTTGAGCGGAGCGGGACAACCACTTCAGACGGCGGCTCCGATGCCGCGCGGAGTGGTGCCGGTGGACGTCGCGGTCTCCGCGGCGGGCCAGGTTGCGGTCGCCTTCGCCTCCGAGCCGGGTGGGGACTTCCGCCTCGGGCCGCAGGTGCTCGAGACGACGCAGGCGGCCCTTCAGGTGGAGGAGACCTGCCTGTCCAGCCAGCGTGACCGAGCCTACGAAGGCCAGGTCGTGGCGCTCGCCTACGCCGGCGAGACGCTGGTGGCGCAGCTCCGCGAGCCTGCGGCCCTCGTCATCGGGGACACGTCGGTGCCGCTGGGTGGCCCGAGCGTGCGGGATTCCGGCCACGACATCTTCCATCTCGACACGGGCGGCGCGGTCGCGTGCGCCTCGTGCCACCCAGGCGGTGGAGACGACGGCCACGTGTGGGCGTTTGGGGCCGTCTCGCCGGTGCGCACGACCCCGCTCGAGGGCGTGGTTGGCATGGCGCCCTATCACCGCGCCGGCGATCAGCCTTCGTTCGACTCGTTGATGCACACGCTCTCCGAGCAAATGGCAGGGCCGCCGCTCGAGGATGCGCAACTCCGCGCAGTGGAGAGCTGGCTCACCCGCCTGCCGAGCGCGCCTCGGGGTCCGGTCCTGGACGCCGAGCAGGTGTCCCGCGGCGAGACGCTGTTCGGCGAGGCGGGCTGCGCCGACTGCCACACGGGGGATCTCGGGACCGACGGCGCCAGCCACGCGATCGGGGGAGGCTTCTGGCAGACCCCACCGCTTCGGGGGGCCGCGCTTCGTGCGCCCTACCTTCACGATGGAAGCGCGAGGACGCTCGGTGAAGCCATCCAGCCGAGCCGCGAGGGCGCGCACGGCGACACGAGCGCGTTCACCAGCGACCAGCGCGCCGACCTCGAGGCATACCTCGAGAGCCGGTAGCGCGCGTCTCTTCGCAGGCGAGCGTGAAGCCGAAGCCTCCGCGTGCGTGGAAGTAGAACAGGCATGCCTGTCCTGAAGCACGCGGTCTGGCGCGGCCGCTTGTGTGTTCGTCACTCTGCCGTGGAGAACATCGCTACGACGTTCCGACCCACCGTCACCGCGTCGAAGGGCACGGTCAGCTCGGTGGCGACCTCGACGCCGAGGACCACCGCAAGCAGAAGCTGAGCGATCGCCTGAGAGTCGAGGTCGGCGCGCACGACGCCTTCAGCCTGGCCGCGCTCGACCGCGTGGGCCAAGCGTTCGCGAGCGCGGCCCAACAGCTCGAGGTACTTGGCGCGCAGCACAGGGCTCCGGGCGCACGCTTCCAGGATCTGATGCGGTCGTACACGCCCGGGGATGGGGAAATGGCCCACCTGCACGGCGAGGGTGAAGGTCTGCACGATGGTCGCCAGGTCCGCGCCCGCGTCTCCCCCCGCTACGATCGCGTCGATGAAGCCCCCCATCACCTCCTCGACGACCGCCACGATCAGGTCCTCGCGCGCCTTGAAGTGCACGTAGAACGCGCCCCGGGTGAAGCCCGCCTTCTTGCAGATGGCGTCCAGGCTGGGCCCCGTCAGGCCCTCCTCGGCGAACAACTCCATCGCCGCCGCGATCAGCGCCCTCCGGGTCTTCTCCGCCGCGAGGGCGCGCGTGTTCGGCTCGGATTCATCGGCCATGCTCTTGACATACGATGCCGTAGGTCTCACATCAAGGTCCGACATACGAGCTCGTAGGTGAACGGCTAGGGTCTGGGAACGCGGGCCTCCCGTCGATCTACCGAGCTCACGTCCGGCCTACGGGGGCGTAGGTGAACTTCGGGGAGACAGACGTGACCACCATGACGATGGCCCACCAGAGCACGGCTGAGGACGGTGCGGCGCAGGCGGGCGCGGCTCCGTACACCGACGACGTTCCGCTCGCGGAAGTGCGCCCATGGCAGGCGTTCCTCCGCGCGCTGAGGGTGTCCACCGTGTTGTGCGGCGCCGTCCTGCTCGGCCTCTGTGACCGGGTGGGCCTGCGTTGGGTGGCCTTCTTGCTGACCGGTCGCTCCGATCGGTATGCGCGGCTCACTGGGCCGGTGCTCGCGCGACGCGCGTTTGAACGGCTGGGTCCCACCTACGTAAAGCTCGGTCAGCTGGTCGCCTCGGGCGAGGCGCTCTTTCCCGCGCGCTACTCGGAGGCCTTCCGCACGCTGCTCGACCGGGTGCCCTCGTTTCCGTTCTCCGAGGTGGAGCAGGTCGTTCAGGAAGACCTCGGCGCGGCTGCGCTCGCGGGCTTCGATTCGATCGATCCTGAGCCGCTCGCCGCGGCCAGCATCGCCCAAGTGCACACCGCGCGACTCGTGGACGGGGCCGAAGTCGTCGTCAAGGTTCAGCGTCCGGGCATCGCCGCGCTCGCCGCCACGGACATCGCCTTGATGCGCGGAGTGGCCCGCGTGCTCATGCGGGTGAGCGTGCACGCACGCCGCGCCAATGTCCTTGCGGTCATCGAGGACTTCGAAGCCAACCTCCGGGAAGAACTCGACTTCACAAACGAAGCCGGTCGCATGCGGGAGTTCAATGAGGTGATGCGGGCGATGGGCACCGACTCGGTCGCCGCGCCCGTGATGCATGACGCGCTGAGCGGGACGCGGGTGCTCACCATGGAGCGCTTCGACGGCTGGCGCCTCGACGACACCGAGGCCGTGACGGGCAGCGGCTACGACATGAAGGAGCGCCTCCTGACGGGGATCCGCGCGTGGTTCCAGACGTTGATCGTGCGCGGCTTCTTCCACGGCGACGTGCACGCCGGGAACTTCCTGCTCCTGAAAGACGGCCGCATCGGCTACCTGGACTTCGGCATCGTCGGGCGCTTCAGCGAGGCGCAGCGCGCGAACGTGCTGGAGTACGTGCTCGGGTTTCAGTCGCGCGACTTCGACCGCGTCGCCCGCTCGATGATCGGCATGGGCACGATGGAGGACGCCGAGCGGGTGGACCTCACGACCTTCGCAGCGGACCTCGGCGCGGCCTACGCACCCATGATGGACCCGGTGGACGGCTTTCAGATGAAGGACCTGGTGCCGCAGCTCCTCCGGGTCAGTCGCAAGCACGCGCTCCGCATGCCGCGTGAACTCGTGCTCGTGACCAAGCAGCTCGTCTATCTGGACCGCTACTCACGCGCGTACGGCGGCGCCAAGATGAACGTGCTGACGGACCACCAGCTCAAGAACTACATCATGCAGGACATGCTGGCCGCCATGATGGCGGGGTAGCTTGCTCCGAACCCAGTGCGGGATATGCCGCGCAGGCGAAATCTCGTCACCGAGGGGGTCGGCCTGGCTCAGTCGGTACTGAACTCATCCGTGATGTACAGACCTAGAGCGTGGTCGGTCAGCCATGCTTTCTCGTTCTGGATGCAGAACACGATGCTGGCCTCGGACAGGTCTTGGTCGAAGAGCGCCAATTGCGGGACCTCGAACGGAAAGCGCTCGCGTAGGCCCTCCTCCGAGAAGCCCGTCTCCCCCGGGGTGTAGATCTCGTAGTCGCCGGGCGTGATGCGCCCCGAGAGGAACGTGCGCCGAAAGCGGGAGAACCCGCGGGGGTGGGAGGGATCGATGTCTACGAGCCGCTGCATGTCGGCGAAGTCCACGGTCCTGGAGTAGCCAATCCGCACCCTCATGTCGTCACCTCCGTGGGGCACGTGCAATGCCCGGAAAGACCCGCGACGTCGCGGAGTGGCTCGGCCGCTGTTCCGGGGACTTCTTCTCTGGCCGACGCAATCCTCACGCCTCGGCGTCACGCACGTCGAGCCGGATCCGCCAGTCCACGCCGTCGGCCCGGTCCATGACCTGGATGCCGGCCGTCTCGAGCTCCGCGCGGATGCGGTCGGCCTCGTCCCACTGCTTGTTCGTGCGTGCCTCGACCCGTGCCGCGAGCTTGGCCTCGACGTCGTCCTTGCTGAGGCCGAGGGCGGGCAGACGCTTCTGCTTCACCTCGTCGATGAACGCCTCCGGGCTGGTGCCAAGGATGCCCATGGCGGTGGCGAGCCCGTCGAACGCGGCCAGGGCACGCTGCGCGATCGGGCCGCCTCGCTTCTTGGCCTTCTTGTGGTTGGCCATGCGGTTCACTGCCCGCGCGAGCTCGAACGCGAGCCCCAACGCCTTGGCGGTGTTGAAGTCGTCGTCCATTGCCGCGTGCAGCTTCTCGTCGAACTGCGCCGACAGCTCCAACACCTTAATCGCGTCCGCGCCGAGGTCCTTGGCCACCCGCGCCGCGTCCTCTTCGCCGCCCATCTGCGTGGCGACTTCCTTGGCCTCGTAGAGGCGCGCCAGCAGCGCGAGCGCATCCGGCAGCGCGTCGATGCTCCACGGAAGCGGCGAGCGGTAGTGCACCTGGAGGTAGTAGATCCGCAGCGCTTCGGCCGGGAAGAGCTCGAGCGCCGCGCGGATGTTGAAGACGTTGCCGAGGCTCTTGCCCATCTTCTGGCCGCCGGCCATCGTCAGCAGCCCGTTGTGCATCCAGTAGCGGGCGTAGGGCGCGCTTCCATGAGCGCACTCGGACTGCGCGACCTCGTTTTCGTGGTGCGGAAAGACCAGATCGAGCCCGCCGCCGTGGATGTCGATCTTCTCGCCGAGATGCTTGAACGCCATCGCCGAGCACTCGATGTGCCAGCCGGGCCGGCCGGGACCCCACGGGCTCTCCCAGGAGGGCTCGCCCGGTTTGACGGCCTTCCAGAGCGCGAAGTCCTGCGGCGAGCGCTTGCCCGACTGGGTCTCCGCGCTGGCGCGCATGTCCTCGGGCTTCTGGCCGCTCAGCTTTCCGTAGGCCTCGAACGACGGGACGTCGAACCACACCGAGCCCTCGGAAGCGTACGCGTGCCCGCGCTCGACGAGCTTGCCGATGATGTCGCGGATCTCGTCGATGGACTGGCTGACGCGCGGCTCGTGGGTGGGGAGCTCCAGCCCGAGCGCGACCATGTCTTCGTGAAAGCGGTCGATGTAGCGCTCGGCCAGCGTCAGCGGCTCTTCGCCGCGCTCGTTGGCGCGCTGGATGATCTTGTCGTCCACGTCCGTGAAGTTGCGGACGAACGTCACGTCCCAGCCGCGGTGGCGGAGGTATCGGGAGACGGCGTCGAAGGTCACCATCGCCCGCGCGTGGCCCACGTGGCAGTCGTCGTAGACCGTCATCCCGCACACGTAGAGGCCGACCTTGCCGGCTTCGTGCGGGACGAAGTCTTCGGCGGAGCGGGTGAGCGTGTTGTAGAGGCGGAAGGGGGCAGCCATCTGCGAGCTGTGATCGGCGCCGCGGTGGGTGTCAAGGAGGACGCCCTGGCAGGCTAGAGACCGCGGTCGCGCAGGCCCTGGACGACGTCATCGGACGAGAGCGCCTGCCGCAGCACGAACCCGAGGATCTGCATCGCGTAGCCGTCGTGATCGTCGGCGCTGGCGGTCGGCTCGGTGTGGCTGTGGTACCAGGCACCCGCGGTCGCCGCCTGCTTCACCGCGGCCGCCGCGTCGTGAAGCAAGCCCTGGTTCTCGTCGGCCTCGTTCTTCACCTGGTAGCGCGCCGGGTCGTACTGGTCGTGGCCCTCCTCGGGCTCGGCGACGTTGCGGCTGACGGTCACCAGCGTGTGCACGGACTCGACGGAGTGCAGGATCGCGTTGGCGAGGATCGCGCCCTGCTGCTGGCTGTGCCAGTCGCGCACTTCGCGCCGGACCTGCTCGGCGAGCTCCCAGGTGGACCAGATCTCCTCGAAGCCGGCGTCGCCCTTGAGCCAGCGGTTGACGCTGGCGACGATCTGCATGGGGCGCGCGTCGGTGGCGCCTCCGGACCAGTGCCCCCACGCGTCGCTGCAGCAGCGGGCCACCCCGCTGAGGATCTGGTTGGGAGGCAGACCCGCCACCGCCGCCATCTCGACGAGGTAGCGCGGGTCCTCGCAGGAATCCCACACGCGCACGTAGTCACGGCCGCACGACTCGATGAGTTGGGCGAGCTCGGGAGTTCGGATGCCCTCCCGCAGCGGGAGAGTGAGCCAGCGCTCGATGCTCATGGCGGCCGAGGGTACCGGCTTTCGCGCCCGCGGTCACACGTACAAAAGAACCGTCTCCACAGCGGCCCCCGTCGAGGCCTCCACCGCGCGCTGGTAGACCTCGAGCTGAGCGCGGTGGGCGACCTCGTCTCCGCGTTCGCGGTCGGTCTTGAAGTCGACCACGGTCCAGCCGGTCGCCGTCCGGAAGCAGAGGTCGATGACGCCCTCCGCGCCCGTCGCCCCGCTGGGGTTGGCCTCGAGCGGGAGTTGGACAGGGACTTCGCGTCGGCACTCGAGCGCGTCGCGTGCCGCCTCGAGGATGGGGTGTTCAAACGCGGCCTGGGCGGCGACGGCGGCCGCGCTCACCTCGTCCTCGCTGGCGTCGAGCAGCCGGCCCTGGTGGGTGGCCATTCGCCGGACGGCGCCCTCGTCGGCGTCCAGCGCGCACTCGGCGAGGATCTGGTGAACCAGCGTGCCGAATCGCTTGCCGCCCGGCCGCGCCGCGCGGTCGCCGTCGGTCGACTCGACGCGGGCGTCGTGCTGGCTGCTCTCCGCCTCGTGAGCGAGCGTGGTCACCGTGCACACCGCGTCGCTCGGGCGGCTGGCGTCGTCCCGCACGCGGTCCCGCTCGGCCACCCAAGCGAGGTAGGCCTCGGTGCGGGCGGCGCCCGGGTCTCCGGTCTCCGCGTCGGCGACCGGGGCGAGCAGGTTCATGCGCCGGATGCCGCCGGCCGAGACGCGCCCGAGCGAGAGGCGTGCGGGGTCCCACCAAACGACGTTGGCCTCGCCGATGGTGTGTTGTCCCGGCATCACCGCGTTCTCGGGTCGCGCGCGGCATCGGTCCGGGCGCTCCAGCACGGAGTCCCCCGCGAACGGAGGGCAGCCGGGCGCGGGTTGCGCCGCCCGACGATTCTCTTGCGCGGGATAGAGGGCCCGGTGCAGCGGGTCGACCCAGCCCTCGACGGCCTCGTCTCCGACCGCGGGGATGACGAGCAGATCGCGCGCGCGGGTGGCGGCGACGTAAGCCAGGCGGACCTCTTCGGCCTCGTCGGCGCGGAGCACGCCTTCCCGGTTCTCTACCAGGTCGAGCGGCGCGCATCCCGCGAGGGCGGCCGCCCACAAGCCCTTGGTCGAGTCGACGTAGCGGGAGGGACGCGTAACCGTCCGGGACAGCGTCGGGTCGCACAAGATCACGACGGGCATCTCGAGGCCCTTGGCCTTGTGAACCGTCATCACGCGCACCCCCGCCGCGCGCTCTTCGACCACCGGCGCGTCGATCCCGTCACCGCGCTCGATCCGCTCGTCGAGCTGCTCCACGAACGCGCGGAAGCTCGTCGCGCCCTCGGACTCGAAGCGTCGCGCGAGCTCGAGCACCCGCAGCACGTTGGCCAAGGCCTGCTCGCCGTTGGGCCAATGCGCCACCCCCGCGTGGGCGCGTGTCGCGTCCAAGAAGCGGGCGAGCGTGTCGGCGATGGGACGCCGGTTGCGATGGCGGTGGAGGTCCCGCAGCAGGAGCAGCGCCTCCGCCACGGGCTTCTTGTTGGCATCCCAGAGCGCGTCGTCGAAGGGAGCCAGCGGGTGCAGGGTCCCGAAGGCCTCGCGGTGCAGCAGGAGCTGCTCGTCCGTCAGCGCGACGAAGGGGCCGCGCAGCGTGGCGTAGACGCTCAACGTGTCGCGGGGGTGCTCGATCGCCCGGAGCACGTTGGCGATGGCGAGCACCTCTTCGCGGTCGTGCGAGGTGTGGCCGCCGACCAACACGTGGGGGACGCCGCGGGCCTCGAGTGCGAGCACGTAGTCGGCGACGACGCTCCGGCCGTAGGAGCGCGTCTGGCGAAAGAGCAGGCAGACGTCACGGCTTTCCAGCCGGCGCACGGCGCCATCGAGCGGGTCCTCGAGCGTCCAGCCGCTCTCGTTCAGCAGCCAGTCGACATACGCGCCGACGGCGTCGGCGGTGGACTCCCCAACGTTCTTCTTGAAGACCTTGCCCCACTTCCCGTAGGGCCGCGGCACCGGCAGGGCGATGACCGATGGGCGGTCGTCCGGCGCGGGGCGATGCGGGCGGAGCGGCACGTAGCTCGCTTGGCTCCCATCGTCCGCGCCCTGCATCTCGGGCGTGAACGCCGCGTTGATCACCCGTTGAATGTCGGGGGGTGCACGGAAGCTGGTCGAGAGATGGAGGAGCGCGACGCCCTGGCCCATGAGGCGGCGCTTGATGCGCTCGTAGAGTGAGACGTCCGCCCGCCGGAAGCGATAGATGCTCTGCTTGGGGTCACCGACCACGAAGAGCTTGCCGGGCAGCGGCGGGGGCGCGTCGTCCCCCAACATCCCTCCGTCAGGCACCGGGCCCTCCGCAGCGAGGGTGAGGAGGATCTCCGCCTGCAGGGGGTCGGTGTCCTGGAACTCGTCGACGAACACGCAGCGCGTCCGCGCGCGCATCGCCTCGCGCACGGTGGCGTCGTCCCGCAGGAGATCACGCGCTCGGATGAGCAGGTCGAGGAAGTCGAGCGTGCCGGTGTGCGCCTTCAGCCGCTCGAACTCGGTCACGACCGGCGCGAGGTCCTCGGCGAGCGAGGCGGCGAGGTCCGCTTCGTACATCGAGATGAAGGCGTCGAGCTCCTCCGCGACGCCGTCCCTTCGCGCGATGACATCCGCGCGCAGCAGCCCCTCGCCGTACCAGTGTCCGAAGCCGCGGTGCTTCCAACAGGCGCGGTCCCGGCGGAGCGCGCTGAGCGCCGCTTCGAGCCCCTCGTAGTCCCGCGGGCGCACCCGCTCACGCTCGTCGAGGTCGCTCACGAACCGCGCGATCCGGGCGAGATCGCCGCGCAGGTAGTCGTCCGGCGCGTGCGCGAGCTCGGCCAGCGCGCCCACCCCCCGAAGCGACGAGAGCAGCGCGTCACAGGCGGCGTGGCGGTCGTAGGTCGGTCGGCGCCACGGGGCGGGATGGTCGCGCCGTCCGACCAGGTCGCGGCACGCGCGGGTCAGCGACAGGGTGGGCTTTCCGCCCCGCCGGAGCAGGCGGCGAACCCCGTCCGGCGGGTCGTCCAGCCGTCGCTCGAACCAGGAACGGAACGCCCGCTCCACCAGGCCGCGCTCCTCGTCCTCGCTGATCACCCGGACTTCGGGGTCGACGCCCGCCTCCACCGGCCGCACGCGAAGCAGCTCGGCGCAGAAGGCGTGGATCGTGCCGATGCGCGCCGCCTCGAGCTCGGCGAGCGCGGCCTCGAATCGCGCTCGCTCGTTCCCTTCGGCGCCGGCGTGTGCGCGCTCGAGCTCGGTGCGGAGCCGGAGGCGCATCTCTCCCGCCGCCTTCTCCGTGAAGGTGACCGCGACGATTTCCTCCAACCGCGCGACCCCGTGGCGAAGGATGGCGATCATGCGCCCGATCAGGGCGGTCGTCTTGCCCGTGCCGGCCGCCGCCTCGACGACGAACGTGCTCTGAAGGTCCTCGGCGATCCGCCGGCGCGCCTCCCGGTCGTCCATGGTCGACGTCACGACTGCTTCCTCAGGGTGCGGAGCGGGCCGAGGTGCCGCACGTGTTTGCGCGCCACGCGTCGCTCCTCCGCCGGCCCACACACGGCTTGGTAGTCACAATGCCGGCACGCTCCCGTGTCGGGCGCGGCGGGGAAGAACGCCTCGTCGAGGTGTGTGCCCACGGTGTCGACCACGACCTCGAGCGCGCGCTTCGCCTGCGGACCGAGCGGCACGGTCTTGTCGACGAAGCGGCCGCGCGACGTGCAGTAGTAGAGCCGCCCACCCAGGACCGGCTGGGGCGCAAACAGCGCCTCGAGCGCCCGGGCGTAGAGCAGCGGCTGCAGCGACGTGCCTCCGCGGATGACGCCACCTCCAGGGGGGGCGATCCCGGTTTTGTGGTCAGTCGCGCGCAGGACCTCTTCTCGCTGCTCCACCAGATCGATCGCACCCCGCAGGCGCAACCCCTCCTTCAGCTCGACTGGCTCGGCCACGCTCGCGGCGTCCCGGTCCTCCCGTAGCGGAAGCCCAAAGGAGAGCTCGAAGCGAGTGGGCACCCAGTCTGGACGGTCCGCCATCCGGTGCAGCCACTCCGATAGATCCGTGCGCACCGCGGCGAGCGCGTCGGCGAACACGCGCTCGATGGCCGGGGCGAGTTCTTCGTGAAAGCGGGCCCCGACCGCCTCGATCGCGTGGTCGAGGTGAGCGTGCGCCGCGGGCAGTTTCGTCTCGCTTAGCGGCAGTGCGCTCTCGGCTCGAAGCGCCTCGAGCACCTCGCGCTGCACCTCGTGCAACAGGCGGCCGCGCACCCGCGGGTCGAGCGTCTCGACGGGCGCGAGCGCCTCGCGCGGGCTCAGGCGCCACACCGAGCGGAGGTAGAAGCGATAGGGACAAGCGGCGAAGGTCTCGAGCGCGGTCGGGGCGTACGCGCGCTCCGAGAGGCGATAACGGGCCATGACTTCGCGCGCGGGCTCGGCCGCGTTGACCAGGCCATCGGACCGCGTCCACCGCTCGCTCCAGCGGGACCACCGCGCACGGAGCGCCCGCGCCAGATGGGGGTTGGCCTGCATCAGGTAGCGCGCCGCGCCCGTGCGGTCCGCGCCTTGCCCGGGGGCAGCGAACAGGTGCTCGGCCAAGACGGAGAGGTCGTACTCCCCCCCGTCGACCGCGTCCTCGGGCCGGACCGGTGCGGGCCATGCCATGCGTGCCCCGCCGGACCGCTCGGCTCGGGCGGCGAGGGCCTCAAAGGAGGGAAGATCGCCCTCGATCGCGCGGAGCACCTCGAGGCCGTAGAACGACGGGACGCGCGGCCGCCCTCGCCCGGTGTCGATGCGTGGGTAGGACAAGACCAGCCGCTGAGTGGCCGCGCCCACCGCGAGACGAAGGGCTTGGCGCTCTTGCTCGACCCGCGTCTCCCGCGTCGCCAGCTCGGGGCTGAGTGACGCGCGCAGGACATCGAGCGCGATCGGGTCTTCGCCGACGAGCCGCGGGAACACCTTCTCGGCAAGCCCAGGCACGAACACGACGTCGAACTGCAGGCCGCGGGCCTCTTCCGTCGATGCCACGAAGAGCTTGCCGCCCGGGCCGCCGGAGGGCCTCCGCACCATCTCGGTCATCCGACGGGACAGCACCAGGATCACTTCGGTCAGGCCGACCGGTCCGATCGGGCCCATGGGAGCCAACTCTCGGAGCACCGAAGAGACACGCGCGGGGCGGCGGATCGCCCGGGCCGCCAGCGCGTCCAGCGCCGCGATCCAGGTCCCCCATGTCCCACGCTCCGGCAGGCCCTCCAAGGCTTCGAGCAGCGGGAGGGCGAAGCGAGCCAGGTGCGCCAGGTCCAGGCGTCGCAACCGGCCCCGCTCGGCCTCCGGACTTTCTGGATCCTCGAGCGCATCGATCTCCGCGGAGACAGCACGGCCGAGTGCGTCGAGCCGCCGCCGCCATCGGTCTCTGCCCCCGATCACCGCGGCGTCCACCAAGAGCCGTTCCCAGCGCCACGGCGCGTAGAGCGAGCCCCCCGCGGCGATGCGCTCGTCTCCGAGCACGTCGTCTTCCTCTTCGGCGTCCTCCTTCGGTGCCTCTCGCCGGACGAGCAGGGCCTCGTCTTCCGGAGGGAGCCACGGGACGTCGACCGCGGGGGGTGTGCCTTCGGCATCGACATCGGGCACGACCCCGAGCGAGAGGTACTCCGCGAACGCACTGGCGGAGAGCCCTTCGGCGCGGCAACGGAGCAGCGCCAGCAGCGCGCGGCCGGTCGGGTCCGGCTCCACCACGCCGCGCGAGAAGTAGGCGGGCACATCCGCGCGGCGGCACGCCTCGACGAGATGCGCGCGGTAGCGCCCAGGGGCGTGCACCAGGACCGCCATGCGGTCGAACGGGACACCGTCGGCGGCGGCCTGCCGGACGCGCCGCAAGACCTCGACGCATTCGCGGCTCTCGCCAGGCGCGCTGAGCAGCTCCACCGAGCGATCGAGCGGCGCGCCGTCGCGCACCGGGGAGAAGAGCTGGGCCTGCAGTCGACCCAGCGCGTCAACCGGGGCGGGCGCCGGCAGGGCTTTCGGCGTGACCCCGGTGGCCGCGCGGAGACGACGGACTGCGGTGGCGTCTCCTGCCGGCACGACGGCGACGAGCGCCCGGCGCTGGTGAAGGGCGGCGAACAGGTCCGCCTCGACGGCGTGGCGCACCGGCGGGTCGAGCAGCAACGTCGGGAGGTCGAGCAACGGGTGCGGGCGCGCCTCTCGGACGCGCTCGATGGCGGCGCGCAGCACCGCGGCGCGCGGACTGACCCCCGCGTCGCGCATCTCCTGGCGCAACGCGCGGAGGATCATGGCGAGGTCGGGAGGCAGGTGGTCGAGCGGCACCCCCGCGAGCGAGAGCTCGTCGAAGCTGCGGGCCAGCGCACGCGGGAGACCGGGTCGGTCCCCGACGGGCGTGAAGCGTCCGAGGCGGCCCTCCACGCGCAGGCGATCGACCGCGCGGGCGGCGAGGCCCTCCAGTACGACCCGGCTCGCGGGGGCTTGCCCGGCGTCCGCGAGGCGCGTGGCCGCGAGACGGGAGACCCACTCGTTCAGCGTCGCGCGCTGCCAGCCGAAGGTCGCCTGTCCGTCGCTTGCGGCCCGAAGCACGCGGCTGCCGGATTCGGGCGACGGCGCCACTACGAGCAAGGGGTCCCCCCGACTGTACGAGGCCACCCACGCCGCCGCCTGCGCGACCCGATCGACCGCGCGGGCGGAGGTCAAGACCTGGCCTGAGGAGGACGAGGTGCCGGCGGGGGAAACTGACTTCATACTGCGACGGCCGGGATTGGGGCAGGCATCGGCGGATGCTCGGAAGCGGACGGGGACTTGCCATGTCTGCGGCCCGCGGAGGACCATCCACCGAGCCGGCCGGGGAGCGCCAGCGAGCGGAGCGACATGGCACTGAGTGAAGGTCAACTCATCGCGGGAAAGTACCGCATCGAACGCCTGCTCGGGGAAGGCGGCATGGGTGCGGTCTACGTCGCGACCAACACGGTGCTTCAGCGCGAGGTCGCGCTGAAGGTGATGACCGAACGGTTCGCGGCGGTGCCGGAGGCGGTGGAGCGCTTCCATCGTGAGGCCATCGCCGCCAGCCGCGTAACGCACCCGAGCATCGTGCAGGTGTTCGACGCCGGCGCGCACGACGGCAAGCCCTGGATCGCCATGGAGCTGCTCGACGGGCAGAGCCTCGGCGAGCGCCTCGACGAGCACGGCTCGATGTCCTTGGACGAGACGATGAAGATGGCCGGGGGCGTGCTCGCGGCGCTGGCGGAGGTCCACGACGAAGGGATCGTTCACCGCGATCTGAAGCCCGACAACGTGTTCCTCGCCAAGGTGCGCGGCGGCACGGACTTCGTGCCGAAGGTCCTCGACTTCAGCATCACCAAGGACACCTCTGGGGAGAAGCTGAACAAGCTCACGGCGACCGGTGCGGTGGTCGGTACGGCGTACTACCTCTCGCCGGAGCAGGCCAAAGGGCTGCCCGACATCGACGCCCGCGCAGATGTCTACGCGATGGGAGTCGTCTTCTTCGAGTGCCTCAGCGGGCGCATGCCGTACGAGGCGGACACGATCACCCAGCTGATCGCGAAGATGTTCACCGAGGCGCCGCCACCGCTATCGAGTGTGGCGCCCAACGTGCCGAAACCGGTCGCCGATGTGGTGGACACCTGCCTTCTCCCGGATCGGGAGGCCCGCTTTCAGTCGGCCAAGGCTCTGCTGGGTGCGCTCCAAGCGGCGCTCGAGGCTTCCAAGGGGCAGGATGCGTTTGCCCCCGCGGCGGGCATGGCCGCGACGGCGATGCTGCATGCGGCGGGGCCGTCGGCAACCGGGCCCCTGCCAGGACAGATCCCAGGCACGTTGGCGGGCAGCCCGGGCCATGCGAGCAGTCCGGGGATAGGCCATGCGGGCGTGAGCCATCCGGGGGTGAGCCATCCGGGGGTGAGCTATCCGGGTCACCCGGCGAGCCATCCCGGCCATCCTGCAAGCCATCCGGGGAGCTACCCGGGGCACCCTGGAAGCCATCCAGGCCACCCCGGCAGCTACCCTGGGCACCCCGGAATGCACGGGACCGCGGTCCTTCCCGCCGGGGCCGTCCCCGCCCATGCTCCGCCCACGAACAGTGGGAAGGGTCGCATCGGGCTCGTGTTGTTGGTGCTCGCGCTCTTCTTGCTCGGTGCCGGCGCCGTCGGGGGGGCGTTCCTGTTCCTCGGCGAAGACAGCCCAGGGCGTGCGGTGGCCGAGGCAGACGCGGTCGAGGGAATCCCCGCGCCCGAGCCCACGGCCATCCCGGAACCCGAGCCGGCGGCGGTCCTGGTGGAGGAGGCCCCGCCCGTCCCGACGCCGGCCACCCCCACCGCCGTGCGTCGAGATCGTCCGCCCGCGGCCTCTCCTGACCCCGCACCGAACCCCACCCCGGAGCCAGCCGCTCGGCCCGATCCCGTGCGGGAGCCGGATCCTCGCCCCGAGCCCCCGCGGCCCGAGCCGACTCCGCCCCCCGTCGCCCCGCGCCCGCCTCCCCGGCCTCGGCCCCCGGCGCGCGGGCTGACGCAGCAGCAGGTCTCGCAGGTCGTGAACGCGCGAATGCAGCATCTCAACGAGCGTTGCTATCAGCGGCGCGTGCGGCGCGTGCCGAACCTCGCCGGGGTGGTCACCGTCGCTTGGACCGTCGCGGCCAACGGTCGCGTTGAGAACGCGCAGGTCGTGCACAACGGCACCCACGACGACTGGCTGGGCCGCTGTACCCGTCAGGTGATCGATCGCCTGCGTTTCCCGGCCTCGAGCAACGGCGCCTCCACTCCGGTCCGCTACCCCTTCACGTTCCGCCAGGGTGGCTGAGCCCCTGCCGGCCGCCGGGCGGCGTCGGTACGGCGTCGGACTGCGCGGGCAGATCATGGTCGCGCTCGGCGTCGGTTTCGCGCTCAGCGTGGCGCTGCTCGGCCTGGTGACGGCCGAACTGGGCGAGCGCGCGGTGGCCTCCGATCGGCAGCGCGCCGCTGGCGCCGTGGCCGAGGCCCTGTGCCGTATCCCCGCCGATCGTGCGCGGTCCACGCTGCAGGCGCTCGTGGAGGATGGCGCGATCGAGGGCGCGCGCTGGCAAGAGGGTGGGGTCGAGCACACCGCAGGGCGGATCGAGCGTCCGTTCGTGGCGCGTGAGCGAGGCGCCGTCCGGGTGGCCGTCAGCCCGATTGGGGCGCGCACCGGACCGATGCGCTCGCTCTCTGGCCTTCTGTTTCTCTACGTCGGGATCACGGCCGCGTTCATTCTCCTGTTGGGCTACGTGCTGCTCACGCGCCTGATCGTCCGGCCGGTCGAGCAGCTCACGCGCGCATCCGAGCGCATCGCCCGGGAGCGGGGTGAAGTCCGCGTGCCGATCCAGGGTGCGGCGGAGGTCGCACGGCTCGCCGTCAGCTTCAACGAGATGCAGCGAAAGCTCAGCGAGGAGCGCGCGTCGTTGGAGGCGCGGCTCGTCGAGCTGACCCAGGCCACCGAAGAGCTAGAGGCCGCCCAGCGCTCGTTGGTCCGGAGCGAAAAGATGGCCTCGGTCGGCCGTCTCGCGGCGGGCATCGCCCATGAAATCGGCAACCCGCTCACCTCGATCTTGGGCCTGGTGGAGCTGGTCGAGGACGGCGGCCTCGAGCCCGACGAGCAGCGTGAGTTCCTGTCCCGCGTGCGTCGCGAGACCGAACGCATCCACCGGATCATCCGGGACTTGTTGGACTTTGCGCGCGCTGAACCCCCAGCGGAGGTGGCCGAAGAACGCTGCGACTTGGTCGAGGTGGTGGAGGACGCCGTCCGGCTCGTCGGGCCGCAGAAGGACCTGCGGCAGATCACGCTCGAGCGCCGCTTCGTCGACCCGTGCCCGCCCGCCGTCGGCGCGGCGTCGCGGCTCGCCCAGGTCGTGCTCAACCTGCTCCTGAATGCCGCGGACGCGATGGACTCGGAGGGCACGATTCGGCTCGAGGTCAGCGCGGACGACACGCACGTGGAGCTGGCCGTCAGCGACACCGGGCCGGGCATCGACCCGGCGATCGCCGATCATCTGTTCGATCCCTTCGTGACAACCAAGCCGGCTGGGGAGGGCACCGGGCTCGGACTGGCTGTGTGCCACACACTGGTCGAGCAGCTCGGCGGCTCGCTCGACGCGGAGAACGCGGAGGAAGGCGGGGCGCGGTTCACCGTGCGCCTTCCACGCGCCGACCTCTGACGCCTTCGAATCGCCACATCCCCGCCCCGAGATCGTCCGCGCTCCGCGTCCTCCGCGGCAACGGTCGGGCGCACCATCGTAGGGATGACCCGAGCCCGCGCCGTTCCCTATGTGCTGGTCACCCCGCTGCTCTTTCTGGCGCTGTCCCGCTGGCTGGCGCACGACCAGCTGCTCCCGCTGGTCTGGGCCAGCTCGGTGACGCCGATCTTGTACCTGCCCGCGTATCCTTTGCTCGGCCTGGCCGTGGTGAAGAGACGCATGCACCTGGGGGCGCTGTCGCTCTTCGTGGTGGCATCGCACGTGTTCTGGGTCGTGCCGTCCTTGGTGCCGTCCGAGCCTGCTCCCGATGGCACCCCGCTGAGGGTCGTGACGGCCAACCTCCTCGCGGTGAACACCGACCCGGCGCGGCTGCTGGCGGAGCTGATGTCGATGGACGCGGATGTGCTCCTGTTGCAGGAGGTGTCACCCCGCTGGGCCGTGGAACTCGAGGACGTCGCCGACTACCCGCACCGCCTGGTCGAAGTGTCGGACGACGCGTTCGGCATCGCGATCTTGTCGCGCCGCCCCATGCGGTCCGTCGAGCTGGTCGATCTCTCGGGGGTGCCGATGGTCGACGCACGGATCGAGCACGAGGGGCAGCTCGTCCGCGTGCTTGGGGTGCACACCTTGCCTCCGTACTCGGTGGACTACGCGGGCGTGTGGCGGACGCAGCTGTCGGCTCTCACGCGCGCCGCCAGGGACACGCATGGACCGCTCGTCATCGCCGGCGACCTGAACGCCACCACCCACCACGCAGGCTTTGAGGCGCTCGTCGACGAGGGCATGGCCGACGTCCACGAGGCGCTGGGTCGTGGGCTTACGACCACGTGGCCGAACGGCGTGTTTCCGCTCCCTCCGCTGCGGCTCGACCACGTGCTGGTGTCTCCACACCTTCGGCCCGCTTCGGTCCACGAAGGTCGGGGCCAGGGCTCGGACCATCAACCCGTCGTGGTCGACCTGGTGCTGCGGCGTCAGCTCGCCAACGCCTGCTCCGCGGGGACGGTGAGCGCCTCGGCGGAGACGCGCAGCGACTCGACCACCTCGCCCATGGCCGCGAGCTCGGCGCGCGCGCTCGTGGACAGATCCGCGACCTGATCGAGCCGAAGCGTAAACCGCTCCGCGCCCTCGATGCCGATGGCCACGGTGCGTCCGGTCACGTACCCCATCTGGATCGTCAGGAGCGCTTTCAGGAGGTTGTCGGCCGAGAACCCAAAGGTGCGAAGCGAGCGGGTCAACGCCTCGAATTGGGTGCGGCAGACTTCGTCGGTGCCCGTCAAGCTCTTGCCGAGCATATCGCGGGCGTCCTCGAACGACGCGCCGAACCGCTCGGACTGCTCCTCTATCGAGTACTCCGTCTTGCGCGCCAACAGCGCGGTCAGGCTCCGCATCTCCTTTTGCAGGAGTCGGAACGACGAAAGGAACGAAGCCTCGTGCAGCGTGTCCCGGAGGCCGGTGATGGCTTCGGTGATCGTCTCACTCTCAGCGGTGATGTCGTCTGACGCGCTCGAGATGCGCTCGCTGATCGACCCGAGCGCGCGACCGCGCTCCGAGAGCTGCGTGGTCGCGACGCGCGAGTTCAGGGCGACCAGTCGAACCACCGGGCCGAGCTCCGAGAAGTACAGCTTCTTGTCCCAGAGCTGGTCGCGAGAGCCGCGCAGCGTCTTGATCTTCTTCAGTTCGGCGAGCTGGCGAACCCCGGCGTGGCGCTGGAGTTTGGCCCGCTGGGTCAGCTCCTGCTGGAGGGCCTGTGACATGAGGTCGTCGTACGAGTCGAAGCCAAGCTCGGTCACCTTCTCGAGCATCAGCTCGCGGGCGCTCTTCATGCCGCGACGCCAGTCGGCGCCGAACGACTTCTCGTGCTGGAGGAGCTCTGCGTACAGCTCTCGCGCCGCCTCGAAGATGGGGCTGCTCGGCTTGATGCGGATGGAGAGGTAGCCATCGGGGAGCGGGGTCGTGAGCGCGAACACCCAGTAGTACTTTCCGGTACGCGACATGTTCTTCACGTAGGCGCCGATCGTCCGCCCCTCGAGCAGGTAGCTCCAGAACAGGTTGAACACGCACTTGGGCATGTCGGGGTGCCGCACCGTGTTGTGGGGCTGGCCGAGCAGGTCCGCGGGCTCGTACTCCGAGACGCGCATGAACACGTCGTTGCAGCTCCGGATGATGCCCTTGGGGCAAGTCGTGGAGAAGAACAGCTCGTCGCTGCTGAACTCCGACTCCACGTCTACCGGGACGATGTTGGTCTTCCGCATGTCTCAGGTGGGAACGGCCCATTGCGGCTGAACTTGAGGTGGGAATACGCGGGGGATTAACGAAGAACGGCCGGGCGTCGCGCCCAGCCGTCCTTGGTCCACCGAAGCGGATCGTGTCTTCTCGTGAGGCTACTGCGCGGGCGCCGGAGCGGGAGCGGGAGCAGCCGGGGCCGGGGTGCCGCGTGTGCGGGTCAGACGGCTGATGTCGTGCTTGAAGAGCTCTCCGCGCTGCGCGACAGCGAACAGGGAGTTGCCGAGCGGGAAGAGGAAGCGGACCTCCTGGCGGCCCATCTCGGTCGCGCGCGACACCACGAGCCGGCCGCGGCCGAAGTCGGGGTGCACATCGTGGGCGTAGACCTGGCCCTGGTCGCTGACGATGTAAACGGTGCGCCCGATGTTCCAGACGTGGCGAACGGCGGTGGGCGTGGCGATGGCCACACGACCCAGGCGGACAGGCGGCATGACGGTGCGGCCGATCTGGTGCGCCCAGACCTCACCCTGCTGCGTGACGTTGATGAGCCGGTTGTTCACGCGGAACATGAAGCGCGGGTCCTGCCCCTGCGTGCCGACGGGCGCGCCGGTGATCTGCTCGGGCGGGCCGATGCTCTCGCCGCGGATGCTGTGACGGTAGAGGTGACCTTGCTGCGTCACGACGAGGATCTGGTTGGCGCCCCACGGCACGACGTACTCCGTGGCGTCGCCGCGCACGCCCACGGTGTGACCTCGCATGCGGATGTGGGGCATCACGCGGTTGCCCTGAAGGCGGTGGTAGTAGACCTCGTCGGCCTGGTTCACGAAGATGATTCGGTTGCCGCTGGCGCCCCACACGAAGCGTGCGCGAACGGCTTCCGCCGCCACGGGGGCCCCCGTCACGCGACGGGCCGGTCCGACCTGCGCCTCGGCGCTCGACGCCAGGAGGCCCGCGATGCCGGTGAGAGCGATGGCTACGGCGAGGACCGCGCTGACACTCTGTGTCTTGGATTTCATTGAACTCACGACCCCTCCAAAATGGGCAACTGTCGAGTCGGGCGGCGCAAGCCTCCCACTTCGCGTCGACGCGATCCGCAAGCACAACGCAAACGAACCAGCTCGAGCGCCAGGTGGATACAAGACGCCGTTTCCCCAGACGTATTCTATGGCACCGGGTTCTGTCCCCACCCGGCCAGGAGCGGTAGCACACCCGAGACGGCTCCCCAGGTCAAGCCCCGTGAACTGGAGGACTCACGCAGGGGAGCGCGATCCGCCCAGCCAGGAGCGCCGGAACGCCTCGACGGTAGGATAGACGCTGGTCAGGATCGCTCCGAGCACCAGTCCGCCTGCGAATCCGCCGATGTGTGCGTCGCGGGCCACCCCGTCGCCGCCGCCCTCGCTCAAGACGTAGATGTCGAGCCCGGCTGCCATCAGGGCCGCCACGGCCGCCTGCGCGGGAGGGACGGGCCGGGCGAGGGGAAATGCGTGCACAGGCGGCGCGTCCCAGCGAAACGACAACAGAACATAGAGCCCGCTGACGCCCGAGATCACACCCGACGCGCCGATCACGCCGACCCCGCCGTCCGCGTGGCGGAGCACATACGCCGCCGCCGCACTCGCCGGGGTGAGCAGAAGCGCCAAGAGTAGAGTCTTTTCCCCGGCGAGCTGCTGGAGCAACGTGCCGAACAGCCAGAAGAACACCAGGTTGCTGGCCAGGTGCGTCACACCGCCGTGCGCGAGGCAGGACATCCACACCGTGGCGATGGCCCAGCCCTTTCGTCCATCGGTCGGGCCCCCGTCGAGCGCGGCCAGGAGCTCCGTCGGATGCAGGGCCATGAGGTTCGCGAGCCCGAGATCCAAGGCCGCGTCGGCCGCGTAGAGCAGCGCGAGCGTGCCCGAAGCGACCACGACGACGAAGCTGACCTCCTCGCGCCTAAACCTCATCTCGCGACGCCCCATCGACCGCCGACGAAAGTCCAGGCTTCCGGTGCGATGTCCGGTTCGGTATCGTCCCCGTTCCCGATGACCATGGCGCACCATGAGTGAAGATCTGGCCAAGCTCCAGGAGATGGTGACCCTCTACAAGCAGGGTCTCCTCGTCAATCCGCGCGACATCCGGAAGCGGTATCAACTCGCTTCCGCGTATCACAAGCTCGGAGACCTCGAAAAGGCCATCAAAGAGTACGAGATCGGCCGCAAGCAGAAGGAGGACCACTTCGGCTGCCGGTACCATCTCGCGCGCGCGTACCTCGAACGCGACGAGAAGGATCTCGCCGTCGAGGTCCTGAAGGAGGCGGCGGCGATCAAGCCGGAACACGCCGACTGCAACCACATCCTGGGCACGTTCGCCCTCGAAGTGGAGGACTTCGAGGGGGCCGCCAAGGCGTTCCACCAGGTCACCGTCACCGAACTCGAGGACGAAGAGCCCGAGCACGCAGATGCGCCCGCGACGGGCGGGCACACGTGCATCACGGCCAAGATGTGGCCTGAGGCGATCACGTGTTTCGAGCGCGCGCTCAAGCTCACCCCCGCCGAGCCTGAACTCCTCTTCCCGCTCGGTCAGGCGTACGTGGAACTCGAGCAGTGGGACCAGTCCGCCCGCGTGCTCAAGTCGCTCGTCGACAAGGTCAAAGACCACGTGGACGGCTTCAAGCTGCTCGGCCTGTCGTCGAAGCACCTCAAAGAAGACGAGCAGGCGATCGAGGCGTACCGCCGTGCGCTGGACCTCGACCCCGACTACCTCGACGGATACATCGCCATCGGCGGCGTGTACGAGCACGTGGGCCAGGACCAGGAGGCGCACAACTCGTACAAGATCGCGCTCCGCTTCCTGCCTGACGACGGATCGATCTACTTCAAGCTCGGGCGCTGTTTGATGCGCCTCGACAAGAACGAAGAGGCGCTCGAGCGGCTCGAGAAGGCGTCGACATTCCTGCGCGATGACGCGGACGTGTTCTTCGCGCTGGGGCAGACGCAGGCCAAGCTCGACCAGCTCGAGGCGGCCGAGACGTCCCTCGAGAAGGCGGCCGAGCTCCGTCCGGAAGACATGCCGACCGCGGAGGCTTTGGCCGACGTGCGCGCGCGGCAAGGCAAGACCGACGAGGTCATCGCCGCCTACGAGAAGGTCGTCTCGCTCGATGAGGGCAACCTCGAGGCATGGCGTGCGCTGGCGCGCCTCTACTTCGCGGGGGAGCGCTGGCCCGACGCGGAGAAGGCATCGGTCCAGGTGATCCGTCAGGAGGACGAGAACGCCGAGATGCTCATCATGCGCGGCACCTGCCTCAACGCGCAGGAGCGCGGCGACGAGGCGGTGCCGGTCCTCCAAAAGGCAGCCAAGGTCGCCACGTCGGACCCGGATGGCGCGCTTCAACTCGCCATCGCCTACAACGCGGTCGAGCGCTGGCAGCAGGCACAGCAGGCGTCCGAGAAGGCGATCCGCGGCTGGGAAGAGGCGGGCCCCAAGGACCGGAAGGCGCGCGCGTACAAGGAGCTCGCCAAGGCTTGCGTGGCACTCGAGGACGATCGGGAGGCCATCGACGCGTTCATCGCGGGCGCCGACCTCGATCACGATTGGATCGAGGGGCTGCTCGAGGCGGGCAAGCTCTGCGAGAAGCTGGAGCGCTGGGACGACGCGGCCCGGACGTACGGCAAGGCCGGCGAGCGCAAGCCCGACGATGTCGAAGTGCACCGCACGCACGGCACGCTGCTCGAGAAGATCGGAAAGCACGAGGAGGCCGTCGAGGCCTGGAAGCGTGCGGTCGCCATCGACGAGGATGACCACAAGTCGCTGACGCGGCTCGGGGTGAACTACTGCCGCGTCGAGAACTGGGCCGACGCCCGCAAGGTGCTGACACGCTCCGTGAAGATCCGCCCCGACGTGGGCGAGGCGTTCAAGGAACTCGGCAAGGCGTGCATGGAGCTCGGCGACCACGACGCCGCGCAGGAGTACCTGTCGAGCGCGATCGAGATCGACTCGGTCTGGGCCATCGGCTACGCGATGACGGGCCGTCTGTTCGAGGCCAAGGGTGACCTGCGCAACGCCGAGGAGCGGCTGGCCAAGGCGGTGGAGCTCGACCCCGAGGATGCCTCGTTGCGCGCGTCTCTCGGTGTGTCCCGCGTGAACCTGGAGCGGTACGCGGACTCGATCGAGCACCTGAAGATCGCGGTGCAGGCCGACGGGAACAACGGCGACACGCGGCTCGCCTACGGGACCGCGTTCCTGCGCACCGACGAGACCGAGCGCGGTGCCGAGCATCTGCGGGAGGCGACGAAGTTGCTGCCCGACAACGCGGGCGCGTTTGCGCTCTTGGCGGAGGCCGCGCGGCTCTTGGGCGAGACGGACGAGACCATCGCGTCTTATCAGCGCGCCCTCGAGATCACGCCCGGAAAGCTGGAGTGGCTGACGCCGCTGGGGGCCGTCCAGGCCGAGACGCGCCAGTTCGATGACGCGGCCGTGACCTACGAAGCGGCCATCCAGGTCGACGAGGAGGTCTTCGAGCTGTGGGCCGCGTACGGCAAGGTGCTGCAGGAGCTCGGGCGCCACGAAGACAGCACGCGCGCCTACGCCAAGGCCGTGCAGCTCGGGGGCGACGACTCCGCGCAGCTGCTGGTCGACCTCGGCATCGGCTACGTCGAGAGCGGCAAATGGGAAGAGGCCAAGGGCGCGCTCGAGAAGGCGATCGCCAAGCTCCCCGACAACGCGTCCGTGCACCACTACCTCGCGCGCACGTACGCCGCGCTCGAGGACCTGGAGGGCGCCGAGCGTCACTTCGACAAGGCCGTCACCAACGACCCGAACTTGGGCGAGGCCAAGCGCGCGCTCGCAGACGTGCGGGTCAAGCTCGGTCGCAAGGAGCCCGCGGTCGAATCGTATCGCGGCGCGATCGCGTCGCTCGATCCGGACCCCGACCTGCATGCGTCGCTGGCGGCTGTGCTGACCGATCTCGAGCAACACGAGGCGGCGGCCGACGAGCTCGAGAAGGCGGTGGGCCTGCGTCCTACCGACGCGACGCTGCTCTGCGCGCTGGGCTTCTCGGCGGGCAAGGCGGGGCGCTGGGAGCGCTCCTACGACGCGCTCGACCAGAGCGTCGGTTTCGAGCCAGGGAACTCGGACGCGCACCACGGGCTCGGGCTCGCGTGTGAGCACCTCGACAAGCTGGGAACGGCGGCAAAGGCGTTCGCCAAGGCCGTGGAGCTGTCTCCGGATGCGGGCGAGAGCTGGTTTGCGCTCGGCCGCTCCCGACGCCGGGTGGAGCAGGATGAAGACGCTGAGCAGGCGCTGGCCCGCGCCGTAACGTTGCTCCCCGGGCGCGGCGATGTGCTCGGTGCCCACGGCGAGGTGCTGCACGCGCTGACGCGGTTCGGTGCGGCGGAGAAGGCCTATGCGGCGGCCCTCGACGCCGAACCGGATGACGCGCTGCTCTACCTCGGACGGGGTCGCGCGGAGCTGGCACAGGAGAAGTACGAGCCGGCGCGTCAGTCGCTGCGTCAGGCGGTTCGCATCCAACCCGAGCACGGCGAAGCCCAGCGTCTGCTCGGCGAAGCGTGCCTGCATCTGAGGATGACCGATGAGGCGCAGCCCGCGCTCGCGAAGGCGGCTGAGCTGTCGCCCGAGGATGCCCGCCCGCACGTGCTCATGGCGGAACTCGCGCTCTCGACCGGAGACAAGGAGGGCGCCGTCGCCCCGTACCGCGCGGCGATGGAGCGCGAGCCGGAAGACCATGTCGTGGTGAAGGCGCTGGCCGACCTGTTGACCGAGCTGGAGCGTCACGACGAAGCCGCGGTGGTCTACGCGGCGCTCGCGAACCTCTCCAAGGACGACCCGGCTGCGCAGATGAAGCTCGGCTTGGCGCATGCCGAGGCGGGCGCGTGGGACAAGGCGCAGGAGGCCTATCGGGCGGCGACGAAGATCGCCCCCGATGCAATCGAAGGCTGGCGCGCCCTGGCCGGTGCGTCCGAGCGTCTCGAGAACGCGACGGATGCGACCGAAGCGTGGCGCGCGGTCGTCGCGCGCGAGCCGGAGGACGTCGACGCGCTGCTCGGCTTGGCGACCGGCTACATCGCGCTCGACCGTGACGCCGACTCCGTCGAGCCGCTCACCAAGGTGGTGCACGCGCGTCCAAAGGAAGCGGCGCTCCGCAGTCAGCTCGGCGGGGCGCTGCGACGTCTCGGCCGCGTGGACGACGCGCTCCCTCACCTCCGCGAGGCGGCGCACCTCTCGCTCCGGGATCCGAGCATCCACTTCGAACTGGGCGCCGCGCTGGCCGAGAACGGCGACCATCTCGAGGCGCTCGCGCCGCTCAAGAAGGCCGTGGAGCTCGAGCCCGATCGGCTCGAAGCGCACCGCGCGCTGGGGACGAGCGCGGCCGTCGCCGAGGAATACGACACCGCGGTGCAGGCCTGGCAGCGGGTGGTGAAAGACGCGGCGGACGACGCGGACGCGTACGTCGCGTTGGCGCGCGCGCACGTCGGCGCCGGAGACTCGACACGGGGCGCCGAGGCGCTGCGCAGCGCGCTGACCCACCGGCCGGCGGAGCCCGACCTCCACGCCGAACTCGGCTCGCTGTGGGCCCAAGTCGAGCGTCATGAGGACGCCATTCAGGCGTACCGCTCCGCGCTCGAGCTCCGTCCCGAGGGGGGCGCGCTTCATCTGTCGCTGGGCCTGTCTCAGAAGGCGCTCGGCAGCCTCCCCGAGGCGAGGGTGTCGTTCGAGTCCGCGACCCGGTACGCCCCGCAGCTGCGCGGCGGCTGGGTGGAGCTCGCCCGCATGCAGCGGGTCGACAACCAGTGGGACGACTCTGTCGACTCCTGGAGTCGCGCGCTCGCGCTCGATCCCGAAGACGCCGAAGGCCAGGCCGCGCTCGGCACTCTGCGCCTCGAGCTGGGTTTCGAAGAGGCGGCGGTCGACCCGCTTCGCAAGGCGGCCGGCTTGGCGCCCGAGGATGCGCTCGTGCACGCGCGCCTCGGTGCGGCGCTGCTCGGGATCCATCAGCCCGAGAACGCCCTCGAGTCGCTCGAAAAGGCGGCGACGCTGGGGCTCGAAGACTCGCGCGGGTGGACCGACCTCGGCACGGCGCGCCTCATCGCCAGCCACGCGGAGCGCGCGTCGCACGCGTTCGACGACGCCCTCCGCCTCGATGCCAGCAATGTGCTCGCGCTGGTGGGCAAGGGCGATGCCCTCGCGGCGCTCAGCCGTCACGCCGACGCGGTGGACAGCTACCGGTCCGGCATCCAGCAAGGCGCGGACGACTTGCCGCCTGGCGTCTACGGTCGCTTGGGACGCTCGCTGTCGGCGCTCGACCGTCACGACGAAGCCGTGGACGCGCTGCGCTCCGCCCACGACGCGGCCCCGGGAGACGCGACCGTGTTGGCGGCGCTCGGCGTGGCCGAGATGCGTCGAGGCGCCTTCCAGCCCGCCATCGAGGCACTCGAGAAGGGGCTGACGCTCTTCCCCGACCAGCCCGAAGCCCGGCTCTCGCTCGGCATGGCGTACCTCGGTGACGAACGGTACGCGGAGGCGGTTTCCACCTTGGAGCGCGGGCTGACCGCGCTGCCGGAGCACGGCGAGGCGTGGACGGCGCTCGGCGACGCGCGGCGCGGAACAGACGCTCCCGCGGCCGCCGAAGAGGCGTTCCGCAAGGCGCTTGGCTGCGGCTACGACCGGGCGCGGCGCGGTCTGGGTCTTCTGCTCGCAGAGGACGCGCGCGACGACGACGCGGCCGAGCAGCTGACCAAGGCCGCAGAGCTGCACCCCGACGACACGGCGGTGTTCGCCGCACTCGGCGAGGTGCAGGAGCGCCGGGCGGACCTCGAGGCGGCGGTGAAGAGCTACGAGCGTGCGGTGCACCTCGGCGGCGGCATCGACGCCGCGCAGAACGGCGAACTCGTGTTCGGCTACGGGCGTGCGTTGATGGGCAAGGCGCAGACCGAGGTGGCGCACCGGGTGCTCAGCCGCGCCGTGGAGCTGCTTCCGGGCTCGGCCGACGCCGCGTTCCTGCTCGCGCAGTGCAACCGCGCGTTGGGCCGTCGAGAGGAGGCCGTCGCGAGCTACCGGGCTGCGCTCGTGCTCGCGCCGGGCTGGGGCGAAGTGCACCTGGCCTTGGCGGACCTCTTCGTGGAGATGGGCCGAGACGCCGAGGCGGTGGAGCCATACCGCGCGGCGGCGGGGATCGCGCCCGACAAGATCGAGATCCAGCTTGGCCTGGCCGGCATTCACGAGCGCCTGGGCGCGCCCGCAGACGCCATCGAGCCGCTGACCGCGGCCGACCGGCTTCAGCCGGAGGACGCTTCGATCCTGAGCCGCCTGGGTGCGGCCCACGCGACCGTCGGTCACTGGGCCGACGCTGCCGAGGCCTACCAGCGAAGCGTGCTGGCCGCGCCGGACGCCGACAATCAGTTTGGGCTCGGACGCGCCCGTCGCGCGATCAACGATCTCCCGGCCGCGGAGCAGGCGTACGGCGCCGCGGCGGCCGCGGACCCGTCGCGTTTCGACGCGTGGTTGGGTCTCGGCCAGGTGCGCGCGCAGCTCGGCAAGGACCAAGAGGCCGCCGAGGCCCTGTCCAACGCCCTCACGCGGGACCCGAACCACGCCGCCGGGCAGCGCACGTACGGCGAGTGCCTGGTGCGGCTCGGTCACCACAAAGAGGCGGCCGCCGCGTTCGAAGTGGCGACCGGGCTGGACGTCAACGACGGGCGTGCCTGGGCGGCGCTCGGTCACACCTACCAGGCGCTCGGGCGTGACGCGGACGCGGCCCGCGCACTGGCGCGCGCCTCGGAGATCGGGGAGGGCGGTCCAGACACGCTCCTCGCGCTCGCTGAGGTCTGCGCACGCGACGGACGCGTGGACGAGGCGGTCGCGGCGCTCGAGAAGGCGCGCGCGGCTGCGGCCGGAGACGCGGCGCTCCAGCTGGATGTCGCCCAGCGACACACCGCGCTGGGGCAGATCCCCTACGCCATCGCGGCGCAGCGAGCGGCGATCGAGTTGTCGCCCGACGTGCCCAAGAAGGTCACCCTCGGCGACTTGTTGCTTCAGTCGGGTGACCAGCCCGGCGCGGTGGCCGTGTACGACGAGGCGGTCTCGATCGATCCGGCCAGCTTCCCGGCGCAGCGCGGGTTGGGCAAAGCCCACGCGATCGCGGGCAACCACGCGGATGCCGCGCGCGCGTTCAGCGCCGCGCTGCAGCTTCGTCCGGACCACGCGGAGACGGCGTTCGCGGTGGGCCTGGCGCTCAACGCGCTCGGGCAGCACGCAGCGTCGCTCGGGGTGTTCGAGGCGGCGCTCGCGCTCGAGCCACAAGACGCGGCGGGACACGCAGGATACGGCGAGGCGCTGGACGGAGCGGGTCGCACGGCGGAGGCGGTGGTCGAGTTCCGTCGCGCCGCGGAGCTGCGTCCCACCGAGGCGGCGTTCCACTTCCGCTTGGCGGAGGCGTTGCGGCGTCTCGAGCGCCCGGGCGACGCCGCGATGGCGTACGAGAGCGCGCTCGAGCACGCCCCCGACGACGGCCCCACCCAGCGCGGTCACGGCATCGCGCTCGGCGGGGTCGAGCGCTGGACAGAGTCGCTCGAGGCTCTGGTCAAGGCGGTCAACGCGGGCCAGCAAGACGGAGGTCTGTCCACCGCGATGGGCAAGGCGCTCTATCACCTCAACCGCTTCGGCGAGGCCCGGGACTGGTTGAACGCGGCGCGTCACCAGTCCCCGGATGACGTTTCGGCGCGCTTCTACCTCGGCATGACGCTGATGATGCTCGGCGAGCAGGACAAAGCGAGCAACGAGATACAGGGTGCGCTCCAGGTGCGCCCGGACGACGCGCGCTACCTCGTCGGCTACGGGCAGTGCCTCGAGCGCGAGCGTCGCGTGAAGGCGGCGGTGCAGCAGTACGCGAGGGCGGCCGAGGTGGAGCCGACGTACGCGCCGGCCCACGAGAACGCCGCGCGCGCTTACCTCGCGGTGGGCATGCCGGCCGAGGCCGAGGTGCACTACGCGAAGCTCGCCGAGATCGGCGACGATCTCGAGGTGCTGATCGGGCTGGCCAAGTCCCGTGAGGAACGCGGCGCCTTCGCCGAGGCGGTCGTCCCGCTCGGCCGTGTCGCGGAGCTCAAGCCCGATGACGCCGACATCCACCGGCGGCACGCGCGTGCGCTCTCGGCCGCCAACCGCCCGGACGAAGCGGTCGACGCGCTGAAGCGCGCCATGCAGTTCGCGGTTGCGCCGGCGGAGATCGCGGTGGAGCTTCGCGACGCCTGCAGGGCCGCCAACCGGGGATTCGACCTGGTCGACGCGCTCGTCGCGGCGCGCGATCGGCACCCGAGCGACGCCGCGCTGCGCACGCTGCTCGCGCACACGTACCTCGAAGAGGGCAAGCGCGCCGAGGCGCTCGCGGAGGTGCGCGCGGCGGCGGACGCGGACGCGAACCACCACGACGCGCAGGCGCTGCTCGGGCGCCTCTACCGAGACCAGGGCCGCACCGCGGACGCGCTCGAGGCGCTTCGCCAGGCGGCGTCGCTGACGGGGCACGTCGCGGACGACTGGGTGGAACTCGCGCTCTGCTACCGGGACCTCGGCCAGCCCGACCGCGCGCTGGACGCGGCGCGGCGCGCGGTGCGTCTCGATGAGACGGTCGCGGCGGCGCACCGGGTGCTGGGCGAGCTCGAGCTGGCGGCCGGCAACGGCGTCGAAGCGGTGGCGAGCCTGGAGCGCGCCATCGAGCGGGACCCGAGCTCGTTCGAAGCGCAGGTCGCGCTCGGCGAGGCCAAGCTCGCGGCCGGCGACTCCGAGGCGGCGCTCGCGCATCTGAGCAAGGCGGCGGAGACCGAGACGACGCCGCGCCTGCGGCTGGCGTTGGCAACCGCGCACGAGAAGTGCGGTCAGCACGAGGAGGCGCTGTCTCAGCTCTCCACGCTCGTCAAGGAAGACGGCACGGCCGAAGGCTACTACCGGATGGGCGCCGTGCTGCAGCGCCTCGAGCGCTTCGACGAGAGCGCGGCCGCCCTTCAGCGTGCGCTCCGAATGGATCCGACCCACGCCACCGCGCAGTACGCGCTGGGCGCCGCGCTGATGCGGCTTGGCCGGAACGAAGAGGCGATCGCGGCCTGGGAAGGCGCCTGCAAGAACGCGCCGGAAGACCCCGGGCTTCGAGCGGCGCTCGGCTTCGGCTACCTCAAGGTCGGCCGGATGCAGGACGCTGGCGCGACCTGCCGCGAGGCGATGACGATGGGCCTTCGGGACGTCGATACGCTGCTCGGGTTCGGGAAGATCTTCGAGCGCCTCGACCTTCGGGACGACGCCGTCACCGCGTACCAGCGCGTCGGTGAAGTGGACCCGGACCACTCCGGCGCGATGCGCAACCTCGCCGACAACCTCGTCGAGCTGCATCGCTTCGAAGAAGCGGTCGACCCGTACCAGCAGGCGTTGCTGAGCGCGCCGAACGACCCCGAGCTCCGGTACGGGCTCGGGATCTGCTACGCGAACCTCGGCCAGGGGGCCGCGGCCAAAGCCCAGTACGAAGCCCTGAAGAAGCTCGATGAGGAGCTCGCCGAAGAGCTCATGTTCGTCATCGAGTAGGGGGTCCCGGGGCGCGATTGCGCAGAAACTGGACGCCTGGCTTCGCTTCCTGGCATTGCAGCCATGTGGAGGCGACGATGATGTCAGCGACAGCGACAAACCCCAGCGGGCCGCAGCGAGCCCGTCTCTATGTCGATGGTGTGAGCGCACCGATCACCGCATCCGTGGCGGACCGCCGCGGGGACGGGATGGTCGTGCGGCAGCCGCTGCCGTTCCTGAGTCTGGACACGCACGTCACGGACGACGACGGTCAGCGCGCCCGGATCTCGCACGTCCGCATCGCCATGCACGACGGCGTGCCCAGCATCGAGCTCGAGCTGGAGAACCTGTGCGACGAGACCCTCGCCGCCGAGCCCGCGTTCGTCCCCGGCGAGAGTCAGCGTCCGCCCCGCGGCGACGAGACGCTCCCCTACGGCGGCGCGCAATTGGCGTCACGCGAAGTTGTGGTGGGCCCGGTCATTTCGGCCGAGACGATGCCGGCGCGCGAGCCCACGCTGACCGGGATTGGGCGCCCTTCCATGTCGGACGCCCTCGCCGACACGATCCCCGCGCTCCGGCCGGTGGGCTCGCTGCCCCCGCAGACGCCCGTCCGCCGTGAGTCGTTCGTCGCGCGACTGATCGCGGCGATGCGGGGCTTCGTCAGCGCGCTCTTCGGGCGTCCCGCCCTCGCGCTTCCGCGTCCATGACGACGCATCGGTGGGTCCTCGTCGAAGGCTTGCCGGCCGCCGGAAAGTCCACGACGGCTCGTTCCCTCCGCATGGCACTGGAAGACCGGGGGCATCGCGTGCGCCACATCCCCGAAGGAGGGGAGGCGCCCGAGGTCGGACTGCCTTGGACCTACGCCGCGGCGGACGGAACCGTGCAAAAGACCACCCTCGACGCCTATCCCTTCGAGGGGTGGGAGCGCGAGCCCGATGATGCCGACATCAGCGTTGTGGACGCACGCTGGCTGCAGAACCGCGCTGTTTTCCATGCTCCGTGGCGATCCCCCGGAGGGCTACGCGGAGATTCCCTCTCGCAGTCTCCAAGCGATGGTCGGATGCGCCTCAGCCGGTCTCGGACGCGCCGTGGTTGTGCACTTGGCGGTGTCGGATGCGTCCGCCCACCTCCGCTCGAGTCTGGCGGAGCGTCGAGTGAGCCATCCGGACTGGGTCGCGTTTGTGCTCCCGTTCTTCGCTCGCATGCCTTGGTGCGTCGCGCGCGACCTCAAAGGGGAGGCGGCCTATGTCGAGGCGCTCTCCGCTTGGAACAGGGAGAGTCACACTCTGCAGGATAGGTTGCCGGTGCCGATGATCCGCCTGCTCGATCCCAGTCGAGACTGGGCCGCATCCGAGCGGGAACTCGTCGATCGTGTCGTGTCGTCGCTCGCCGCCTTCGAATCCGAGTAGCTTCTCGGCATGCGCGTCACCTGCTTGGGTAGCACCCGGTTGATCGGCCCGGCCACGATCGGTGCGCTCCGACGTGCGGGCCATGAGGTTATTCTGGTTCACCGCGGGGCCTACGAGGTGCGCCCGGCCGACGTCGACGAGCGTCGCGCCGACCGTGGAGAGGCCGGCGCGTTTCGGGAGGCGGTGCGGGCCACCCGACCGGACGCGATCGTCGATCTGCGCGCCATGACGCGCGTCCAGGCGGAGGTGGCGGCTGGGATCGTGGACGTTCCGTATGTCGTGCTCTCGAGTCAGGACGTCTACGCGCAGTTCGGCACCCTCAACGGCTTGCCCGGTCCCGCGCCGGAGGCCCTGATCACGGAGGCCAGCCCGCTGACGGTTCCTTACCCGTTTCGAGGCATCGCAGAACACAGCGGCGGGCCCGACTACGACAAGAAGGACGTCGAGGCGGTCTACGAGTGCGCGGGAGGCGCGGTCACGGTGTTGCGTTTGCCTGCCGTCTACGGTCGCGGCGATCCTCGGCGCCGGTTCGGTGTGGTGCTCGACGCGCTCGACGCGGGGGAACGCGAGCTGCCCCGCGCGGGTGGACGTCTGCGTTGGACGTTTGGGCACGTCGACGACATCGCAACCGCGATCGGCAGAACCGTAGCGGCGCCCTCCGACGGCTACCGGTGTTTCAACGTCGGGGAGTCCCACGCGTGGAGCATGAGCGAATGGGCGGAGAGGATCGGGGACACGATTGGCGTCTCGTTTTCGTGGCGCGAGGTGGATCCCCTCGGCGACCCACTCGACGAGGCGTGGGGGCTCTGGGGTCCGGTGCCCAACGACGTAGTGGTGGACTCCAGCCGTTTCCGCTCCGAGATCGGCGTGGGGGAGGAGACGTCGGAGGCCGAGCGGCTGACCGACCTCGTTTCTGGCCTCCGTGAAAGTCGCCCGTCCAAGAGCGGATAGCGGACGATCGCCGGGCCCTCTCTCCGCCGCGCAGGCCCGCGCAGGGCGAGCTCAATCCAGCAGCTCACCGAGGTCGAGCGCGTGCCGGAGCCGGACGTGTTCGCCGCTCGACCAGAACCGGAACAGATCGGCTTCCGAGTCCTCCAGCGGCACCCGCCGCGGAACACGCGACCAGCGGAGCATCCATCGCGCAGCCTCGAGGTCGGCCGAGAAGAGCAAGCCCGCGCGCGCGCAGCTCAACTCGACGGAGCGGCGCCAGGTGCCGAGGTCCACACGATCGGCTTCGGACCCCAGTCGACTCACGACGATTCGCAGCGCTCTCAGATGCCCCTCGCGGATGACTGCGCCGAGGTCGGCCGCGCCTGCGATCCACTCGACGTTGTCGCTCTCGTGCCCGCCGAGGACGAGCGCGGCGCCGAACGCGCTCTCGAGCCGCACGGGGTCGTCGATCGCGATGCACACGCGGTGGGCGGCGCGGTGGGTCGCGAGGTGCCGTCCGATCGCGAAGCGAAGAGAGGCCTCCGGCAACGGCTCTTCGAAGCCCTCGGGCACGCTGGTGGTCGGCGGCACGGTGGGGTCGGACATGAGCGTGCTGTTGCGCCGGCCGCGCACGAACGCCGGCAGGCTGCGCAACGCGAACGCCGACACCGCCTCGGCGATCAAGCGGCCGAGCGTGCCCTGACGCGCTCCGAGCGCGATCTTCGGTGCCGACCGATACGGCTCGTCCGACGCACGGTGCACGTTGGCGAGCGCTTCCGCGACTTCGCTCCACACCGCGTCGACGCGCGGCTCCTGGTCGGGGTGAAGGAGCGCGGCCCAGGTGGCCTGATCCAGCCCTCGGTCGGAGTCCACGGTGGCGCGCCGATGGCCGAAGGCCGCGAACCGGGTCTCCGCCGGCCGGGCTTGACCGAGCTCGCGCAGCGCTGCTGCACAGAGCCACGCGCCGTCGAAGATGTTCTTCTCGCGGTACCACCCATACAGCGCGCGATGGGGCTCGGGATCCATCGGTCGATGCTGCAGCGCGCGCTGAAGCTCCCCCGGCGGCGGCGGGGGCGCGGCGCCCGACTGGTCTAGAACGGTGTTGGAGTGCACCTGCCAGCCCGACGCCGAACGCATCGTCCCGAACAGCCGTCGCAGGGCGCGCGCGTGAGGCGGACGCTCCGCCGGGCTCTTGCGAAGACACAGGTCGATGAGACTCGCCAGCACGTCGTCCACCTGCGGGGCGAGCTCTCCGAGCGGCACATGGGGATCGCTGTCGGCCGAGCTGTCTTCGAAAGGGCCTCTCCCCGCGTGCACGTAGTAGAGCAGCGCACCGATCGCCCAGATGTCGGCCTCAGGTCCGGCGCCTTCGCCGCGCAGCAGCTCCGGAGCAAGGAAGCGTCGGTCCCGTGGCGGCTCGACGCCATACTCCGACAAGGCACGGTCCACCCCGAGATCGAGAATCGCAGCCGACCGTCGGCGCTCACGGGTGCGGCGTGTCCAGATGGAGCGCAGGCAGAGGCAACCATGCGCAAGTCCGCGGTCGTGGATCGCCTCGAGCGGATCCAGCGCCGCCTCGATCAGGTCGGACGCCTCGCGCGGGTCGCGGATCGCCTCGAGCGTCGTGCCGTGAAGGAGCGGCATGGTGAAGAACAGGGAGCCCGCATCCCACCCGGTCTCGATCGGGTTGAGCACACCACGATGCGGCACGTGGGTATCGCGAAAGATGAGGTCGACCTCGCGCTGACTCATCCGCGACGGCTCGGTCGGCTGCACCACCCTCTGGATGGCGACCCACGTGCCTGGGGCGTCGGTGACACACGCCACGTGCAGGGAACCGGAGGGTCCGTCCCCGATGGAACGCACCATCCGGTAACGACCCGCCACGATGTCCCCCTGCGGCACGCGCAAAGCGTAGCAGTCCACGCTCGGACCGCCGGAACTCCGCTGCGATCGTGGGTTCGGTTTCCGGCACCGCGAATCTTCTTCTGGCTCCCCCGTCTGTCGGGGGTGCGCCAACAACTCGACCGCGCGCGCGAAATCTGCTCCATTCCCTCCGCGGAGGTCCCTGTGTCGCTTTCCTTCTTTCGATCCTCGTTCTTGGTTCTCGCCCTCGTTGGCGCGAGTGGATGCACGGCCGCGGCGCTGGCTGGCGAGGAGTGCGTCGACAGCGCGGACTGCGATGAAGGCCTCAGCTGCTTCAACCACCAAGGGGCTGCGACGTCGCCCGTCTGCATGCCCGACTGCGACCTCGAGACGACGCGCCTGTGCGGCGACGGCACGGTCTGCACCACGGTGGCGGAGACGCCGGGCATCGACCGCCCGGCCAACCTGGGCGTCTGCTACCTCGGCGGGACCACGGCGGTAGGCTCGGCCTGCACGACCAACCTCGAGTGCACGTCCGGCTCGATCTGCGTCAACGTGAGCGGCGCGCAGACGTGTTACCCGGCCTGCCTGACGACCGACGACATGTGCGCCGCCGGCTCCAGCTGCGTCGGGCTCGAAGACATGGGCGACAACGGTTTCTGCGAACCGTCCACCGAGGGCTGAGTCTTCGAATGTGCGCGCTTCGCGCATTTTCGCACATTCGAAAACTCACCATGTTCTGGTGGCGCTTGCGCGCCACGGACGAGGGGCAAGCCCCTCGAGCTCCCCGTCTCCGATTCATCGACAGTCTTTGAGTACTCGCGCGTGCGGCCGCGCTCGGCGCGAGGCTATCGCACGAGCGATACTCACCATGTTCTGGTGGCGCTTGCGCGCCACGGACGAGGGGCAAGCCCCTCGAGCTCCCCGTCTCTGATTGACGTTCAGCTCGCTTCGTCGGCGAGTTTGCGGAGATGCTCTTCCACCGCGTCGAGCAGGTCCGGCACCCGAAACGGCTTCTCCAGCCCGGCTGCCGCGCCCATCTCCGCGGCGCGCGGGAGCGCCTGCAGATCGGCGGTCAGCAACAGCGTCGGGGGCGGTTCGTCCATGGCGCCGAGCACCATCTCCCCGTCCATGCCGGGCATCATGTAGTCCAGCACCATGAGGTCGACCTCGTGGTCCTTGGCCATCTGTACGGCCGTGGGCCCATCGGGCGCGCGCAGGACGTGGTGCCCCCGGTTTTCCAGGATGCGGGCGACGGCCTCACGGAGCTTCGGATCGTCGTCGACGACCAGGATGGCGCCGTTCGCCTCGTCTCGCTCGTCGTCGTTCATCGTGCGGTCCCCTGACTGCCACGATCCGGTGGCGGCGCGAGCCGAAACCGGCTCATGGATCGCGCACGACACACCTCGAGGGAGGACATCGCGCGTCGACGTGGGACGGCACCCTTTTCGCTAATGCGGGTCGGGGGCGATCCGTCGCTTTCGATCCGATAAGCCTTGCGGCGGGTTCGAGAGTGTCTACTGTATGCGTACAGCATACAGACGGGCCCAAGAGAGACGCAATCGGGCGTCGGGCCGCGTGAACGGAGAGGGAGCGATGGTCTATCGAGAGGCGGGCGCGGTGAGGTCGATCGTGATCGATCTGGACAGCACCGTGCCCTTGTACAGGCAGATTGCGGACGGGGTACGCGGACTGATCGCGAACGGTGCGCTGGCGGTGGGAGAGACCCTGCCCAGCGTACGAAAGCTCGGCGCGTCGCTCGGCGTGAACTTGAACACGGTCGCGAAGGCGTACCGGATTCTCGCGGACGAGCAGGTCGTGGTCATGAAGCAGGGACGCCCTGCGACGGTGGCCGCGGCCCCCGCTCAGTCGGAGCCGCTCGACGTGCACGCCCGTCGTGAGCTCGAGGCCTGGATCGGTCGGTTGAGGGTCCGAGGAGCCTCCCGACGTGAAGTCGAACAGTGGATGAACGAAGCGCTCGCGCGCTTCTACGGAGAAGAGAGAGAAGGACGATGACGACGATGATGAGCCTGGCTGTGATGGCGTTGACGGTCGCCTTTACCGGCGGCCTGGTCGAGTGGATGGCCCGGCGCCGTTCCCCACAGCGCTTGCTGTTCATCGCGCTCGGACGGGAGGTCGGCCCCGAGGATGAGGCCCGTCGTCGTCGTCTTCGCGTCGGCAACGCCATCCTCACGCTGCTCGGTCTCGCCGCGGTGTTCTCGGGCGAGCCGGTGCTCACGGCGATCGGCGTTCAGGCTGCGCCGCTGTTGAGCACGCTCTGGCTGAGCGTCGAGGTGGTGCTCACCGCTCGGAGTGCTCGTCGCGAGACGATCCCGGGTCGCTACACGGTCTCGCTCGACGACACGCCCGGGCTCGCGGAGCTCGTCTCGGCTCCGCTTCAGGTGGGCAATGTGCTCGCCGTGTTGATCCCGTTCGCCATGTTCGCGTGGCTTGCGGGGCAGCTGCCGGCGTCCATTCCGGTCCACTGGGACGCGTCCGGCGCCGTCAACGGCTTTGCCTCACCGGCGAGTACGGCGACCCTGGGCGCGACGCTCGTCTTCGACCTGGCGCTCCTCTGGTTCGTGCTCTTCGGCATCAGCCGTGAGCGATGGGCCATGCCCGAGGAGGGCGGGGAACAATACATGGAGCTGTCCGTACGCCGTCGGCGTCTGTTGGTGCGCATGACGGAGTGGATCATCCTCGCTGTCAACGCGGGCATCGGGCTCATCTGGATGGGCCTGGTCGTGGGCGGGCTCCCCGGTTGGGGGGTGTTTGGCATCGGCTGTTCGGTCGTGGCGACCGTGTTGATTCTGGCCGGCGTGGGGATCCCGATGTTTCGGATCCTCCCGCAGATCACCAAGGTGCAGGACGCGCTGCGCTCGCTCGCGGGCACCGAAGTCCTGGGCACGCGACCGGACGGTTGGCGTCTGGGTGGCATGGTCTACTACGCGCCGGAGGACCCTGCGCTGTTTGTCCCCAAGCGGGTCGGCATCGGCCAGACCTTCAACTTCGCCCGGCCCATGGCGTGGGTGATCCTGGTCGCGATTCTCGTCGTGCCCCTGCTGATGACCTGGGTGTCGATCAGCTAGATGGCCGAGGCGGAAGTCGTGACGCAGATCGACGAGCGCGACCGGGTCCCGCCCGCCGAGGCGCGTTGCGACCTCCGAGGACAACTAGAATACGCCACGCGCAGCCCCGGGAGCTCTGGCTCTCGGGGCTGTCTTTTTAGGCGGCGCTGCTATGGTGGCGCCCATCATGGGCAGCAAGGGCAAGCCGTACCGCACGGTGGAGATCGACGGCTGGGAGGTCCTCGTTGGACGGAGCGCCCGCGACAACGACTACCTCTCGTTCAAGGTCGCCAAGGGCCGGGACAGCTGGCTGCATGTCGCCGGCGGCACACCCGGAAGCCACGTGATCATCCGCAACGAGACGGGCGGACCGCCCCCGCGCGACGTGCTCGAGAAGGCCGCGCAGTTGGCGGCTTGGTACTCGAAGGCGCGAGGTGCGCCGCGGGTCGAGGTCCATGTGTGCACGGCGGCGAACGTCTCCAAGGAGCGCGGGGCCCCCGCCGGTCAGGTGCGCATCAAGAACTTCAAGCGCATCAAGGTCGTGCCCGACAAGCTCGACGCCGAGGCGTAGCGACTCACATGCGGCCGAGCAGGGCGTAGGCGGCGACGGCCGAGACCTCGCGGATGGCGCCCCGTACCCGCACGGAGCGAGGGCCCGACGAGCCGACGGCGTCCACATGGTCGAAGTAGCGCCGGAACACCCTCGCGGCGCGGTACGTGTGATAGGCGTCCGAGACCACCAGCACACGACGTGCGTCGATGCGAGCCGCCGCCTCTCTCGCGTTTTCATCCGTCGAGGTCGACGCGTCTTCGAGCACGATCGCCGATTCGGGCACGCCTTCTTCCATCGCGATCACGGCCGCGGCGCGCGCCTCGGAGGGCGGGTGGTCGCCGACCCCCCCGGTCAAGACGAGACGCGGGGCGAGCCCCTCACGGTAGAGGCGAGCGCCGTGACGGGCGCGGCGCGCGAGCGCGAGGCTGGCGGTTCCGTCGGGCCGAACGCGGCACCCGAGCACGATGATGGCGTCGTACTCGGTGTCCGGCGGCGCGCGGTGTCCGGCGCGATCCAGGTAGGCAGCGGCGCCGAGGTACGCGATGGCCAGCGAACCCAACGTGAACATGCGAAACCTGCGTATCCGTGAGGGCGTCGACTGCAGCACCCTCCATGCATACCCAGCGCGAGAGGCACCGAGTGCGCGGCCGGGGGGCGAGCGCGAGGATGAAATGTGGCGAAGGTGTGGCGGTCAGCCGCTGATGCTGACGTGCAGGTGGTGGTGGTGGAACCGGTACCAACCCGCGCCGCCGTCGGTCACCTCGTAGGTGATGCGGTTGGAGGTGCACGCGGTGCCGCTCACGTAGCCCGCCGTGCAGAGCTGGGAGAGGGCGGACTCGACGATCGGACCGATGCGTCCGTCGACACCGATGACGCGCAGGTTCGGCGTGATGTGCAGGTGGCCGAGGAACGCGGCGGTGCGCCAAGGGTCGAGCGAGGTCGGTTCGCCTGTGCAGTGGTACTGGTCGGCGCCGCCCGTCCGGTGCTCGCAGACCGCGCGCAGCCGGTTGTCCGCGCTGCCGGTCTGGTAGTAAGCGATGTCCATGTCGTGGCCGTTGACGTGCGTGCCGGCGGGGTGGCCGGGTGATCCCTCACGCGTTCCCGGGATGGACCCGTCCGCTTCGCTCATGTCGCCGAGGCCGAGCGGCTCGCCGTTGCCGACCGTCCAGCTCGCGGACTGACACGCCACCATCGCGGTCGCATACTTCACCAGCATCATGACGTCGCGGCGCACGTAGCTCCGGTACTGGTCCGCGTCGGTCTCGCCGTTGAGCGGGTAGTCCCAGTAGCCGGGCCCCATGTCCGGGGCGAAGGGAACGAGCTCCCCGCAGCCGCTCGTGCAGCGCCAGTCGGGGACGGAGCCCACGCCGGCCGCGCAGCTCGGCGCGGGGCCAGGGGGCGGGCTGCCGATGTCCACCACGCAGTCGCCGGAGTCGGCGCAGATCAGCCCCGCGTCGCAGGAGCCCGCCGTGCAGGGCGGGGTGCGGCAGCTGTTGTCCACACAGACCATGCTGCCTTCACACTCCGTGTCCATGGTGCACTCGCGCTCGCAGCCCGTGCCGGCCGCGTCGACGACGAAGCCCGCGTCACAGGCGCATCCATCGCCCTGCATGTGGGCGTTGGGAGGGCAGCTGCCGCCGCTGCCGCCCCCGCTGCAGACCGCGCCGCAGCTGGCGTCACAGCTCATGGATTCGCTCGCGAGGCACGAGCCGTCCGCGTCGCAGGTTCCGGCGCACGTGTGCGACGCGCAGTCGGGGAAGCAGATGCCGCCCTCAAACCCGTCGAGCCCCCAGCACCGTGAACCGCTCGGGCACTCGGTCGCTGATCCGGCCGAGGCGCACGCGGCCGACGCGCGGTTCATGCACACGCCCTGAACGCAGATGCCTGCATGGGTGGTGCTGCCGCCGCAGTCCGTGTCGCAGTTGCAGGCCGCGCCCGGTTCGGCGCCGCCCGGCGGGGGCGGGGGCGTGGTGCCGCTGTCCACGGTCGGTCCGCCTCCGCCGTCGGCCCGCATGCTGCCCGCGTCGGTGTTGATGATGGGGCCGGGACCTCCGCGACCGTCGTCGCATCCCGCGAGGGCGACGAGCGCGATGAGATGAAGCGGGAGGGCGGAGCGGAGCGAGAAGCGATGCATGGAACCTCGGAGCAGTGGGACGCCGCCGCGGTGGCGGGCGTCGTACCGCGGCTATGCAATCCCGCGGCCGGCGCGTTCTGACGCAGGAGGGGGGCCGGGTCCAGTCGCGATGCCGGTTGGACAAGCCATTCGGAGCGGACGCGAGTGGTCATCCGCGAATGGGGATGGGTGGCCCACCCAGCCGCCGGCAGGTGTCCACCGAGAAGTGACACCCATGGCCTCGCAGACCCCGTGGGACGCTTCGGAGCGGCGCTTGCTGAGGATGGGGGACATGGCCCGACCTGCCCAACGCACGCCCCCGCCGCCTCCCGCCCGCTCCGGCGTCAGCGCGATCCCCCGACCCCCGGCGTCGTCGCCGCCGCCACCGCCAGGCGCTGTCCAGCGCGAGATGGATGAGATTCGCGACGACATGGACGCGGTGCTCGATGCCGTCGGCCGTCGTTTGGATGCCGCTGACGCGGTGCGCGTGCGGCTCGAGGGCCGGGTGGTCGAGCTCGAGACGCGTCAGCTCAAGGACCGAGAACGCCTCGTTGTATTGGCGCGGCACCTGCGTGAGGTGCTCGACGAGGGCAAGTACCGCGACCGGCGCTTGCGGCAGCTCGAGTCGGAGAACGAGCGCCTGCGTCGCGGTCAGGGCGTGTAGAAGATCGGGGAGGTCCAGGCGCGCTCCTGAATCGTGTGCTCCACCTCGGGATCGCAGCACGCGTACAGCGCATCGCCGGGTGTGGCGCTCGCGCAGTCCACCCCCGCATCCAGGCATGCGAAGCGGCTCCACCGGCAGGTCGGATTCTCGAGCACGCGCGCGTAGTAGAAGGCCGGGACAGCGGGGTCGAAGTCGGGGTCGGTCCACGTTTCGCAGAGCGTGTCGAAGCCCTCGCCTCCTGTCTCGCACGTGGCTTCGTCGACGGTCCCAGGCACCGCCGGCGGGCCCACGACGTCGAAGACAGCCTCGCGCGTGCTGTCTCCATCGACCCAGCCCTTGATGATCTGGATGCGGTTGAGCGGCGCCCCCAGCGCATCCCGCAGCGCGCTCACCAGGAACACCGGCGCCGTCGACTGCGCCCCGAGCACGCCGCCCATCGGTACGCCCTCGGCGTCGGCGGTGCCGATCGGGTCGGCGTCGTCGCAGAGGCCCTCATCGAGCGCGCCGCCGAAGAAACGCACCACGATCCGCGGGCCGCTCGTCGCCCACGTCTCGCGCCGGCGCAGCGCATCGAACAGGGCTTCCCGGCTGTTCTCTTCGGCCCAGACCCCCGCGAGGCCTCCCGGGCTGGCCGTCCGTCCCCGGGTGAGCGCGCCGGTGGGGAGCCCAAGCTGCTCCGCGCGCTCATCTTCGTTGCCGCCCAGGTGCCCGGGCCAGTCGCGCTCGTCGACGAGACCCGGCGCGGAGTTGTGGGTGTCGGTGCTCCCGATGAAACCCACTTCGAACGGGTTGGCGCCGGTTCGGGCCCGTTCGGCGAGGCCCTGGCGGAGCGTGCCGCGCGCGAAATCGCTCGGGTCCACGCATCCACCGAGGAAGCCCACGCCGCCGCCTTCGCAGAGGTCGGCGCAGGGCATCGGTCCGCCCTCGTCGTCGCAGTAGCGCGGGTGGAGTCGCTCGAAGTTGCATTGCTCGTCCTCGCTTGCGAGCGGATGCGGCAGGCCCATCACGCACTCGCTCGCGCCCTTGTGCTGCACCATCTCCACGAGGGGCTCGAGCCGCGCGCGGCGCTCGGACTGCGCCTGCGTGTACGGCGTACCGTCCTCGGTCATCGGCACGAACATGCGGCCGCCGCCGAGGTTGCCGTTGTGTGGGATGCTGACCAGGTCGCACGGGGTATCGGTGTCCAGGCAGTTGGCCTCCACCTCGTCCCACATCGCCTCCGGCGTCGAAGCGGTGATAAAGCTGCTCGGCACGCGAGAGACGCTCCGGCCTCGGAACAGGATGTTGCGGTGCAGGTTCGTGCCCACGTCCGTGCCCGTCCACTCGTAGCCGATGAACGTCGTGAAGCTGCACGCCGACGTCCGATCCTGAAACTCCTCGGCCGCCTCCTGGATCTCCGTCCACACGTCAGCGGCGCGCTGCGCGCAGTGGGCGGGATCCCGCGCGCACAAGCGGGTGGGGCGCTCGGGCATGATGAGCTGGGTCGTCAGTTCACCGTAGTCGGACGCGGAGCTGTCGCCGTCCCGGTAGGTCCGGCATGTCGTGCTGTCGTAGCCGGGGGCGGCGGGGTCTGAGCAGATGCTGATCTCGCCGAAGAACTCCGCGTGGTCGGTGACCGCGGCGAAGTCGAGCGGCCGGTCGAGCTGGGCGGTCCGCGTCGCGACCTCTCCGTCGTAAGGCGGCAGGTCGAGCGCCTCCCCGCGCGCGAACCGGTAGGCGTCCCGCGGTCGCGTCCGCACGCCCGAGGCGTTGGCGTCGAAGCTGACCGCGGTGTGCACGTGGAGGTCACCGAAGTAGGGGTTGCGCAGCGGGTTTTGCTCGGCGCACGTCTCGCGCTCGTCGCTCCGCACGACGACGACCGGCCCGGCGTCGACGGGTCCCGCGTCGGGGGGGCCCGCGTCGACCGCCGCGTCAGGGGACTCCTCCGGGTCGCATCCCGCGGAACAGACGAGCGCGGCGAGGAGAACCAACCGGGCCACGGGAGTCAGCGCTCCCCGCGGAGGAACTTCTCCAGCAGGTGGGTGCTCACGTAGATCAGGTCGCTCTGGGTGATGATGCCGATCAGGCGCTTCTCCGCGTCCACGACCGGCAAGCACCCCACACGCTCCTCGCGCATCTTCTTCATCGCTTCGAGGGTCGGGGTCTTGGGGCCGACCGTGACGGGGTCGGCGATCATGATGTCCGCGACGACGGGGTCGGGCTTGACCGGGTCTGTCTTCGTCGGCACGCCGCGTGCCACGAGCCGAAGAAGGTCCCGGTGCGTGACGAGGCCCACGAGCTTGCCGTCCGCGTCTTCGACGGGGACGTGCTTGATGTGCTCCCACTCCATGACGCTCGCGGCGAGGTCGACGAGGTCATGTGCACGCACCGTGAAGAGGTCGGTGATCATGAACTGCTCGACGCGCTGCAGCCCCTGACGCCACTCGTCCTCTTTGCCCGAAATGTCGAGCCGCTCGCAGATGGGCCACTCGTGGATCGGCAGGCCCTTCTCCTGCAGGTCCAGCATGGCCATCACCAGGCGCCGGTCGCGCATGTCGGGGCTGCCATCGCGCCCGAGCGCGGCGAGGCTGTCCAGCATCCAGCTCGCCCCCGTGCGGTTCGCGGCGACCCGGCTCTCGATGATCCCGAGGTAGCGATCGATGTCTTCGGCATCGATGTTGGATTGCGCCAGCCCCTGTCGCGCCAACGGCAAGAGCCGCTTCCGAATCAGCTCCGCCGCGGTCAGGGTCTCGCCGTCCAACCAGGTGAACTGCGCCTTCAGCCCGTGCCGCGCGGCGGCGAAGAAGTTGTCCTTGGCCACGTCGAATTCGAGGTGGTCTTTGGGGTCGCCGATCTCCTCCACCACGGCGGCCATCAGGCCAAAGAAGAAGGCCGCGTTGGCGATTTCATCGACGATCGTCGGACCGGCCGGCAGGACCCGGTTTTCGATCCGGAGGTGCGCGGAGCCGTCCGCGTTGATGCCATAGCAGGCGCGGTTCCAGCGGTAGACGGTCCCGTTGTGGAGTCGAAGCGCGCTGAGCTTGGGTGTCTCGCCCCGCGCCAGCACGACCATCGGGTCCTCGTCGAGCTCCCGCGTCGCGAGCACGACCCGAAAGCGCGCGATCTGCTCGCGGAAGATATCGAGCACGGAGTCCTCGACCCAGGCGTCGCCGAAGGTCACCCGAGGCGGGAATCCGCGCGCGTGCCGTGTCGTCGAGCGGTCGTCGATGGAGCTGGAGAACAGCGCGACCCGCGTCTCGTGCCAGAGACGCGACCCGAACAAGAGAGGCGAGTTCACGGCGGCGGCCAAGACCGGGGCGGTGACCAGCTGCGCCACGTTGTGAAGCTTGGCGAACTCCGCGGGCGCGACTTGAAAGTGGATCTGGAAGCTCGTGTTGCAGGCCTCGAGCATCACGTTGTCGTGCGTAACGTTGATCTCGTCGATGCCCTGAATGGAGATCAGGAAGTCGCCACCGCGCATCTTCAGCAAGGTGTCGTTGAGCGCGCGGTACCGCGGGCTGGGGGTCATGTTCTCGAGGCTGAGCTGCGCCTGCCTCAGCGTTGGGAGCACGCCCGCCATCACCACGCGCGCGTCGAACTTGCGGGCGTGCGCGTCGCTGAGCTGCACCAGCTCGCGGACTTCGTTCTCCATTTCCCGGAGGCACGTGCCTTCGAACCGACGCGGGTCGACGTTCGCTTCGAGGTTGAATCGCGCGAGCTCGGTGGTGAGGCGACGCTCGTCGAGCCCATCGAGCACGTCCGTGGCGACGGGGGCGGGGCTCATGTCCTCCCGGACGAGGAACATCTCCTGCTCGGCCCCGATGCGCCGGTTGGCGGTCTCGAACAGATCGCGTTCGAGCATGGCCTCCATTGCCCGGACGTCGCCGAGCAGGGCCTTCATGAAGGCGCGGGCCTCGTCCTCGTCCTCGGGTCGGTCCGCGTCGTGCTCGCCCATCGGTCCCGGATCATACCGAAGTTTCGGGTTTGCGGGTGGGGACGATCACGCGGCTTTGAAAGGACACGGAGACGCCTGCGCTGGCGAATCGGTCGAACGGTTCCTACGCTCCGCGCGATGTCGTGTCGTCTGCCGGGGTTCTGTGCGCTGTCGTTGGTGCTGTCGTGGGCGAGCTTCGGTGCCTCGGCGGCGTCCGCGCAGACGACGTACCAGCAGTCGACGGGCTTGACCTGGTCGGCCGCCACCCTCGAACTCGGGATGGCGCTCAGCACCGGGGCGATGGCCGTGTCCGACCCCGCGAACGCGCAGGGCGTGGGGCTGATCACGCTCGGTGCGGCGGCCATCGCGTCGGGCGTGTCGGCCGGCGTCGCACAGGGGACCGATGCACCGGTCGAGCCCGCGATGGTCTTTCACCACGGTTTTCTCGGCGGCGCTCTCTTGGGCGGGTTGCTCTCCTTTTCGGTGCGCGCAGCGGGTGAGACGGGGGATCTGTCGACGTGGCTCGGGGTGATCGGCCTGCTGGCCGGTGCCGGGGCCATGGCCACGTATTCGGTTTTTCGTATGGAAAGGCTGGCCCACGACCCGCAGCTCGTGGAGGAGGCACACGTGCTGAGCTGGACGCCGCTCCTGAGCGCCGGGATCCTCAGCGTGGCGTTGACGGCGGCCGGTTTCGTCGAGGGGGCCGGGGTGGTCGGCGCGATCGTGGGCCTCGTGGCGCTCGGCATCGGCATCAGCCTCGTGGAGGTGGCCATCGCCGAGAACCCCGTACCTGACACGATGATGATGGGCGCTCCGCTCGTTTCGTTTTGAACGGGTCCTTCGCACTCAAGAACGCCGCCCAGAGGCCGATTTAACTGGGGACATGCGCAAGGCCAGCATCGTTCCGGTCGACGCGGAATCCGAGTTCAGCAGCGACGAGCTGTTCTTCTCCACCACTTGCCCCAAGGGCAAGATCCGGAGCTGCAACGACGTGTTCCTGCGGGTCTCGGAGTACGAGCCTCAGGACCTGCTCGGGCGGCCGCACAACATCATACGGCACCCGGACATGCCCAAGTGCGTGTTCAACCTGCTCTGGAGCTACCTCCTGGAGGGTCGAACGGTCGGCGGGTATGTGAAGAACCTGTCGCGCACTGGGAAGTACTACTGGGTGTTCGCGCTCGTCACGCCGATCCCCGATGGGTACCTCTCCATCCGCGTCAAGCCGAGCAGCCCCATCTTCGATGCGGTGAAGGGGCTCTACCCTGTCCTCCTCGAGCGCGAGCAGACGTTCGGTGCCGACTGGCGGCGCGGAATGAAGAGCGCCCACGAGCTCATGCTCCAAACGGTGAGCGAACTCGGCTTCGACTCGTACGATGACCTGTTGTCGCAGGCGCTTCAGCTGGAGCTGACGCAGCGGGCGACGTTGCAGCGTCACGCCGGGGTCCGACAACTCTCCGAGCTCAAGAAGATCACGACACTGCGCCGTTCCCGCGACGAGCTCGTCGAGAAGAAGCAGTACTTCTCGGAACTCGGTCCGGTGGTTCGCCTCGTCGCCCTCAACTCCCGTGTGGCCACCACGCAACTCTCCGAAAGGGGACGCGCGCTGGGAGCGATCAGCGAACGGATCTCCCGTGCATCGGACGAGATCACCAGCGAGAGCGAGGCGATCTCCGAGGCCATTGCCGGCCTGCGCGGCACGCTCCACCAAGCCTCGTTCCTCTCGTCGTTTCGACTCCTCCAGAAGGAGATGCGGGGCCTGACGGGGTTGTTGGTTCGAACGGTGGAGTTGTCCCCCGAAGAGCAGCGTGTGCGGTTCGGCGCACCGCTCGACGAGTCGCGCGACCTCATCGGCCTGAGCCTTGCGGGCACCGACCAGGTCTGCCGTGCGCAACTCGAGACGCTCGGCCGCTCGCTTCGAAGGTTCGGCTTGTCGGCCGACAACCTCCTCAAGGCGCTTCTGACGATCCAGATGGGGTACGTCACGGGGCGCACCACGGCGGTCGAGATCGCGGGGGCAGAGCGGTTCTCGCTCCGTTTGGACCAGGTCGCCGACCTCTCGACAACTGCGCGCGGCGAGCTCGCAGGGATGGGTGGGGTGATCGAGGCGTTGCGCGTCTCGGCCGAGGCGCTGATCGTGCCTACCAAGTTGGCGAGCTGACCGCGGCCGAGAGCCCGAACGGCGAACACGCTGGCGTCGCGAGGGGGGGGAGGGCCGCGGCGGAGCTACGGGAGCTCGCTCACTCCGCCGTGACGAACAAGACGTCGGCCGAGTGTGCTTCGAGTGCGTCGGCGAGCTCCGCCTCGCGGATCGGCATGAGGACCCGATGCTCGGGGGCGCCTCGGCGGGCGGCGCGTGCAGGGATGGCGGAGGGCTGGATGTGCATGACACCCGCGAAGACGAGCATTCGAACATCGGTCGACGCGCTCATCACCTGGGCGACGGTCTCGGCCATGGTCTCGTCCCACACCACCTGCGCGGCGTAGAACCGCTCCAATCGCGCCGGGTCCATGTGGGGGTGACCTTCGAAGGCCGCGGCGATCATGGCGCGGTGGGCGGGGTCCTCGAGGTCGAGCTCCGGCAGGCCCGCACGCTCGGCCGCCTCGAGCGCCTCGAGCCCCTCCCGCGCAATCGCGCGAGTCTGTTCTCGTGGGGCGTTCAGGGCGTACAGGTGAACATGCTCCCGCATGCCGAGTTGCAGTAGCGGCCGGTACATTGCGAAGTCGAACCCCCAGCGCGTGTCCCACTCCGTGCCGCGGATCAGCGCCGGTTCGTCGTGCTCCTCCTGGTAGGCATCGAGGACCGGTTGGAACGGGCGCGACACCATCTCGAACCCAAGCGCGAGCGGTGCTCCGTCGGCGCCGGCGAGCGTGGCGAGATGGGCCTGCACGGCGTGGTCCTCCGGCCGGTCGTGACGCTCTCCCACGTACACGAGCCGCGCCTCCATCAGCCGTGCGCTCGCCGCTTCGCGTGTGATCGTGCGGCCTGTCTGTCCGTCGACGAAGCGCCCCTCGGTCCGATCCCCAGAGTGGCGTACCGGAGCACCGCAGCCCGCGACGAGCAGGGCAACGAGCGCGCGCAGCAAGCTGCGGAAAAACCGGTTTCGGCGCCTCGACGGGTGCGCGCTCTGCGTCTTGGCTGGAGGGGGTGAGTTCATCGACGGGTGTGCGAACCGATGCCCCGACCGTCAGCGGACCTGGTAGCGCACCGGAAGTGGGAGCTCCTCGTCCGGATCCCATGGGATGTCGGACGGTGGCGCCGGGACCGTTGACAGCGCCGCGATGCTCGCCACTGCTGCCTCGTCCAGGACGTCGTGGCCAGACGAGCGCGAGAGGCGCGCGCCCAGCACACGCCCATCCTGGTCCAGCCGGATGCGGACGATGACGGTGCCTTCGAGGTGCTCTCTGCGCGCGACCATCGGCATGCTGATGC
>JBGCFC010000066.1:0-3879 GCA_045106715.1 Sandaracinaceae bacterium | reverse complement strand
CGTTCCACGGCATGGCCGGCGCGGGCGATGTGTTCGCGACCCTGGCCGGCGACGAGCGCGCGGAGGGCCGGCTCGGCCGCGCGATGGGCGGCACCAAGAACTGGCGCGAGGCCGGCAAGGCAACAGGAGCGACCATCGAGGGCCTCTCGATCGCGCGCAACGTCGCGGGTTTTGCGGCGAGCATCGGTGAAGAGGCCCCCATTTCGGCGATCCTCGCGGACGTCATCGGCGGCGAGCTCGCGCCCATGGTCGCGCTGCAGAAGCTGATGGAGCGCTGACCGTAGGGCGACCGAGGTCCGGCGGAGCAACTCGTGCGAGGAACTCTCGGACAGCGCCCAGGGACAACGATATGATGTGGGTCCGAGACCCGTGGACCGAGACTGCACCCCGCCCCCTGGCAGGGCGCGATGCGAGAGACCCTGGCGGCCCTGCCCGCCCCTCGAGGAGACCGTAGATGACCACCGTCTGGAGCTTCCCCACCCGTGTTGTGTTCGGTGAGGGCACCGCGTCCGAGACCGGAAGCGAAGCACGCCGCCTCGGCGCCAAGAGCGCGCTCATCGTGACGGACCGCGGCGTCGCCGACGCGGGATTGGCCGACGAAGTCGCGCGCGCGTTGGAGAAGGCGGGGGTCGTGTCCGCCACCTTTGCAGACGTGACCACGAACCCGACCGAGGCCGAAGTCCACGCCGCCACCCAGGCGTTCAAGGACCACAAGGCCGACGTGGTCGTGGCCGTCGGTGGAGGCGCCCCGCTCGATGTCGCCAAGCTCGTCCGGCTCGCCGCCACGCACAACTTGCCGCTGGCGGAGTACGACGACGCGATCGGAGGAGACGCCAAGATCACGCAGCCGATGCCGCCCATGATCGCGCTGCCGACCACCGCGGGAACCGGCAGCGAGGTGGGGCGGAGCGGGGTCGTCACCATCGCGGAGACCAACGTCAAAACGGTGGTCTTCTCGCCGCGGCTGATCCCCGACGTGGCCATCTTGGACCCCGCCCTTACCTTCTCCCTGCCGGCCACACTGACCGCGTCGACCGGCTTCGACGCGCTCACGCACAACATCGAGGCCTACTGCTCGAAGGGCGACCACCCCATGGCGGACGCCATCGCCCTCGAGGGCATCGAGCTGATCGCCAAGCATCTCGTCAAAGCCGTCGAAGAGCCGCGGGATGTCGAAGCGAGGGGCGCGATGCTCAAGGCGTCGATGATGGGCGCCGTGGCGTTCCAGAAGGGACTCGGCGTCTGCCACTCGCTGGCGCATCCGCTCGGCGCGGAGCTCGGCATGCATCACGGCCTCGCGAACGCCCTTTGCCTGCCGGCGGTGCTCGACTTCAACCGCACCACCGTCACCCGGCGGATCGCCCGGATCGCGCGGATCCTCGGTGTAAAGGGCAACGACCTGGAGACGCTGGCGTTCGAGTGCTCCGGCAAGGTGCGCGCCTTCCGAAAGCAGATCGGCCTGCCGAGCGGGCTCGGCGAGGCCGGCGTGACCGAAGAACAAGTCGCGCCGCTGGCGCCCCTCGCGCAAGCCGACGGATGCCACGCGATGAACCCCCGCGCGTGCACCCAGGAAGACATGCTCGCCCTCTACCGCGCGAGCCTGTGAGAGAGCGCGGGGCCGAGACGCCGATGTCCTTTCCCCCCGCCTGGCTTCGCCGTGAGACCTCCGCGCTCGCGCTCCTGACGGCCGAGAAGCGCTTCACCCACCCGTGGGTGGGCGACCCGCGGCTCAACCGCTGGGGCCAGCACGTCGCGCGCATCGGGCTGTCGAACGTGTGCGCGGCCGCGCGTCGGCTGACGTGCGGGGGCCTCTCTGACGCGACCGTCCGGCGCGTCATGGCCGACGGCATCGCCGTGCTTCCCGATCTGCTGGCTCCCGAGACCTACGCGCGGGTCCGCGAGGAAGCGCGAAGCCGCCTCGAGGAGGTGGAGCGTCGCCGCCCGATCGAGTCGCTCGGCGACCGCGGCTTTGGCCCACGACACCCGTTCGAGGGCGGATTCGACCGATGGGACGGCGGCACGCTCAACCGCTTCGTGGCCGTCGACGAAAGCCTGCCCAGCACCGCCGCGCTCGCCAAGGACCTCGCCCGCCTCGGCGGACGAGCGGCCGGAGCCTTGCGCCACCCGGAGCGCGTCTGGCTGTACGAGACGGTCTTCCAAGAGACGGCCGGGAACCGAGACCCCCAGAAGACCCTGCATCGGGACACGTTCCACACGTCGATCAAGCTCTGGTACTTCATCGACGAGGTGCGCGAAGCGGACGGCCCCTTCGAGTACGCCGTGGGCAGCCACCGGATGTCGCGTGCTCGCCTGCGCTGGGAACACGGTGAAGCGATCGCGCGCTCGAACCCGAAGGCGAAGGTACGGGGCGGGGCGTTTCGGATCTCGGAGGCGGCGCTCCGCCGGCTCGGCATGCCCGCGCCCACGCGGTTTCCGGTCGCTGGCAATACGCTGATCCTCGCCGACGTGCGCGGCTTTCATCGACGTGGAGACGGCGAACCCGGCGCGCGCCGACTCGCCCTGCATGCCAGCTTGCGGCCGTCGCCGTTTGTTCCTGTCCCGTACTGAGCGGAGTGTCGCTAGCGCTCGATTCGCCGCGAGACGCGGTCGAGGCCCCACGCGCAGAAGGCACCGAGCACCGCGCCGCCGAGGATGTCGGTCGGCCAATGCACGCCGGCATAGAGCCGGCTGAACGACACGAGGCCGGCCAGCGCGAGCGCGGCTCCGCCCCATCGCCAGCCCCACCGAAGCCCGATCCAGACCGCACCGGCGAAGGCCGCCGTGGAGGTGCCCGAAGGGAAGGCGAGCGAGCGCGCCGACGGCATCGAGCCGAGCACGTTCAGGGCTTCGCGCAGCGCCTCGTCGGCCGTGGGGCGGGGGCGCCGGAGGATGGGTTTGAGGATGGTCTCCGCCACCGTGATGGAGAGAAACCAGGTCAGCCATCCGTCGCGGATCGAAGCGGCCGCCGCGCGGCGGTCCGGCTGCCGCAGTGCAAAGAGCATGAGAAGCGGGAAGCCGTAGATCCCCCAGCGCGAGAGGAACGCCAGCATCGGATCGAGCGCCGGCGTACGCAGCCCGTTGATCGCGAGCAGCAGGCCCTCTTCCATCGCCTATTCCACCCCCGAGAGCGCCGCCTCGAGGGCGGTCGCGTACAGATGGCCCCGCTTGTCACCGAACCCGGCCACCGAGCGGACATCGTCGCCGTCTTCGAGCGACGCGATGTCCCTCAGACAGTGGCCTGGCAGCACAACCTGAACGTTGACCTCCCGCCGCTCAGCCTCCGTGTTCCGCCACGCCTGGAGCGCCCTCTCTCGGGCCTTTTGACGCGCGCGCACGTCCGCCGGGGGTGGAGGCGGAGGCGGCGGCGGGGGGCCATCGCGCTCGGCAGACTCCAACGCGCGGGCGAGCCCCGACCTCGGCAGTTTTCGGAGACCACGAACCCGGCTCAAGTCGCGTGCGGTCTTGGGCCCACGCCGCGCTGCTTCGAGCAACGCCGCATTGGGCGCGATTCGGAAGGGAGGCACGTCCTTGTCGCTCGCGACCTCCTCACGCACGTCACACAGCGCCTTCAGCAGCGCGAGCTGGGGCTTGTTGAGGTCGCGACTCTTCTTGATTCGGGTCCAGGGCTCCTTCTGGATCTCCGGCTCCTCTGCGCGGGCCATCGCATACCGCGTCTCCTCGTCGACCTCCTCAGCGATATCGGCCTCGCGTACCCTCTCTTCGAAGTGATCGGCCAGCGCGAGCAAATGCCGCACGTCGCCGATGAGGTAGCCGAGCCGGTCCTCCGGGATCGGTCGGATCCCCCAGTCGGCTTGCTGCAACCCCTTGTCAACCTCGATGCCGAGCACCTTTGAGAGCAGCGCCCCGAGCCCCGTGCTC
>JBGCFC010000065.1:0-20821 GCA_045106715.1 Sandaracinaceae bacterium | reverse complement strand
GTGCCCGATCGATTGAGCGGCATTCGTGAAGAGGTTCATCACCACCTGACGAATCTGGGTGGGGTCCCCGACCATGCGACTGCTGGAGCTGCGTCTCGAATCGAAGCCGCTCCTCCTGCGCGCGCTTTCGCGTCGTCACGTCCCTGCCGATCGACACCACGTAGGGGCTTCGGTCGCCGCCCCGCTCGAGCCGTCTCGCGACGTACTCCGTCGGGATGCGCCGACCGTCCTTGGTCAAGAGCGACAGCTCCACCGCGACGCCCGCGCCCTCAGCGGCGGCCTCGACCATCTCGACGGCGCGCGCTCGATCCTCGCTGCCAACCCAGTCTCCGGGCGCCGTCTTCTCCGCGATCTCCTCGTCCGAGTACCCGCTCACGTCTCGGAAGGCCCGGTTCCATCGGACTGCCTTCCCCGTCGCCGGATCCAGCACGAACACGGTGTCGGAGAGGGAGTCCAGGAAGTTGCGGTTGAAGGTGCTCTCCTCGTGCAGCGCCTCCTGCATGCGCGCGCGCTCGCTGATGTCGTGGATCACCGAGAAGAGCAATCGCCGGCCGGCCACGTTGATGGGCGACGAGTGGACCTCGACCGTGCGCACCGCGCCGCTCGCCAGACGATGCGGAAACGCGAAGGCGCCCTGCTCGCGCGCGTCGGCCTTCGCGCGGAGCTCGGCGATGGCCTCCGGCGAAAGCACGTTGATCTGCTGAATCGTCATCTGCCGCAGCACGTCGCCTGGGTAGCCGTAGAAACGCTCGGCCGCGGGGTTGGCCTCCGCGATGCGCCCCGTGTCGGCTTCGATGAGCAGCATCGTCGCCTCGTGCTGTCGGAAAACCGCACCGAACCCCTTCTTCTGCCAGATGCCCCGCCGCGCTTTCCCGACCCACACCGGGGGCGGTGAACTCCGCGATTCGCGCGCGCGCCGCCTCCAGCTCCTCGATGAGCTGCTCCCGCGTCTTGTCTCGATCCGCCACCGGCCGTGCTCCGTCACTCACCGACGGAAGATACCGCCCGAACCGTGATGTCCGACGCCACTCTACCGCCTGCCGGATGTCTCCTTCGCGAAGCGGCGCGTCGTGTCGCGAGCGTCCACCGCTGCGTGCGCGCAGCTCTTGTGCTTGGCACGGCAGGAACCGATGGAACCGATCTCCGCTGCTGCTGTCCATTGGGGCATGCGCTTCTTCCTCCTCCTCACACTCACCCTTGGCGGCGTTTCGACGCAGCCCGCGCGCGCCCAGGTCGCGCGCGGAGACTGCACCATCCGCAGCGCTGTTGACCTCCAGTACGTGCGAGTGCAGCCCTCAGGACGGGAGCCGTTCGAGCTGGATCTGGAGAGCGTGCCGGCAGCCGTAACAGCGCGAGGACCGCGCGCCCAGGTGAGGACCACGTCAGGTCTTCTCTTCGAGGGCACCGTCCCGATCGCGACGGTGCCGGTTGCGGTCGAGCGCGAGGTGGCCGCCGGGCACGGGGTGCTGACTCTGCGGCCGGGGACCGAGATCGAGGTGGTGTCCCTCGCAACGGGAACGATTTCGGTGGAGCTGGCGGACCAAGTCCATGTCGCGTCGCTCACGATCCCGTGCGACGCCCTCCGTGTTGGGTTGACCTCTTCAGTGACGTCTCCGTCCAGTGCACAGACACGTGGCACGCTGCGCTCCCGCGGAACAAGGCTGCGTGTACACTCCCGACCTCGAGGTGCCTCCATCGTGATTGAGGCAACGGAGCTACCGCTCAGCGAGGTGGAGCGAAGGTCGGGGTGGGTTCGAGTTCGCCGCGACTTTAGGCGCGGCTCGACTCTGGACGGGTGGGTTCGCGAGTCGGACGTGGAGCAGATCACCGAGCACGACTTCGACACAGTAGGCGAGAGCTACGAGTGGGGCGGCCTCGGCCTGTGTAGCAGCGGAAGTTCCCATACCTACCGAGGCCCCGCTACGCTGCTAGCCGGCTCCGAGGTGAGGGACGCCAGCGATGGCGCAGTGTGGGCGCGGGTCGAGCAAGACCTCCCTCTGACGAGCGTGCGTGTGCGCTGGGGTAGCGGGTGGGCGCAGCTGGTGCGAGTTGACGGCATCCACGACCATGAGGACTGCACAGCGGACCTCGACCGCGCCTGGGTGCCGGTCACCGCGCTCCGCTTCCCGAACAGCGCGCGCGGCGTGCCCAGCTCGCAGGTCGAGCCGGCTCCCGAAGAGACCACGCCCCCCGAGTGAACACGAAGGCCTGGCGAACCGGAGCGGGGCCGGACGATCGCCCCCGCCTGGACCGTTCCCTCCGTTCCGGCTGCGCGTCACCGACGTTTCGGCGACGCCCCGCTTTCGCCTCCCGCCGGGAGAAAACCGCCTGCGCACACATCTTGCTCTGGTGCGGGCCCATGCACGCTCGTCCCCATCCGATGCTCCTCGTCGCCCTCGCCGCGCTCTTCGCGGTCGGCTGCGTGGAGGCCCAGCCTCCTGTCAACACCGTCCAGCCGAACGTCACGCGGAAGACCGACCTCGCCGAGGGCGAGTACTACTTCCTTCAGACGGTCGTCGACACGCCCTACACGACGGACTTCACGTTCGTCGGTGAGCAGGGCCGGATGGAGCGGGTTCGCTGGGAGGTGCAGGAGGACTTCCTCATTGCGCGGCGCGCGTACGAGGCCATCGCGGGCTCCGAGCCTGAAGGCATCAACGGCACGAGCGAGACGGCCGGCGCGCCGCTCGCCATCTACCGGATCCAGAGCCACTTCGACATCCGCCGCCGCTACAACCCGGTGACGGGCGAAGAGCTGAACGTCATCGAGGAAAACCAGGAGCGCGCCTGGTTCGACCGCGAGTTCATGCGCGTCGAGTGGAGCGAGAACCTGGTCGAGAACCCGGACTTCCTCATGCTCAGCCGCTACTTCGGCGGCGTCGAGGTCTCGCCCGTGTCCTGGCACGTCGAGCAGGGAGAGAACGCCCCGCGCTTCGAGCGGCTCGACCCCGAGGACGAAGCCTCGCCGCTCGCGTACATGGAGATCACCAACAAGATGTTGGTGCGACCGACGACCACCGACATCCCCGGCCTCGGTCCGCTGCCGACGTGTTTCCTGATGCAGGCCATCGACGGCAACCCGGTCGACTGCGCCGAGGGCGAAATCACCGTCCGCAACGCGTTCCTCCGCGTCGACCCCGAGCACGACTACGAGCCGCAGGTCTACACCGGCGACCGCATGGATCGCTTCGGCTACTTCGTCACCGAGCGCCCGGGCTACGACCTCTCTTACGGGTTGGTGGAGCCGGCGCGCTACCGGTTCGTGAACCGCCACAACCTCTGGGAACAGAGCCACCGCCGGGACGACGCGGGCGCCATCGTGGCCTGCACCGCGGACGCACAGTGCGCAGACGGCCGCGGCTCCCGGTGCGACCTCGACTACGGGCGCGCGGCGCGCAGCCTGACCGACGATCGGGAGATCGAAGGCGCCTGCACGATCCCCTTCCGCGACCGCGAGGCGCGGCCGGTCACGTACCACCTCTCGGCCAACTTCCCCGAAGACCTCCGGCCCGAGATGGAGATGGTCGAACGGGAGTGGAGCCGCGCGTTTGTCGACACCGTCGCCTCGCTCCGCGAACAGGAGTGCCTCGCGACCGGGGGCAGCGAGTGCGCGGCCGAGCGGACGCGGGACGACGCGCGGCAGATGTTCCACGTCTGCGTGACGCCGGTGCCGGAGGGCGCGCCCGAGGCGTGCGGCGAGGTCGGCATGGTCGCCCGCATCGGAGACCCGCGGCACAGCCTGATCGGGTGGGTCAACGAGCCGCACCGCGCGGCCCCGCTCGGCTACGGCCCGAGCGCCGCGGACCCCCTGACGGGAGAGATCCTGGCCGGCAACGCCTTCCTCTACGGCGCGGGCATGGAGTCGGTCTCGACGTTCGGCCGAGACATCGTGCGGCTGCTCAACGGGGACCTCACCGAGGAGGAGATCGCGTCGGGCGCGCCCGTCGAAGCTTGGGTCGAGCGGCTCAGTGGCGCGCGCGAAGCCGGCGCGGACCGCACCGCCAGCACCCACGTCATCGAGGTCGACGGCGCGGACGCAGAGAACATCGACGCGGCCATGGACTTCAGCTGGATCCGCGGCGGCCACAACCACGCGCGCGGCGCCTCCGGCAGCCCGGGCGAGATGGTCGAACGCGTGCGAGACGCCTTCTCGCGGCTCGGCCAGAACGGCGCGCTCGGCGACGGGCTGTCCACCGGCGCGGGGCGGCTGGCGCGGCTCCAGGGCACCGAGGTCGAGCGCATGATGACCACCCGTGAGGCGCGCATGATGGCGGGGATCGACCCGGACTTGCCGGTCGACGACGCGGTCATCGCGCAAGCCTCGCCGCTGCGCGGGATGCGTGCCGATCAGATCATCGCTCTCGAGCGCGCCCGTGACCGCTTCCAACAAGAGGCCGGCATCGACTGGGGGGAGTTCGCGGACGAGGGACTGCTCGGCCTTGCGCGCGCCATCCAGCGTGCCGGGGAGAACGGCGCGACGATCGAGTGGAATGGCGTCGCCTACGACATCGCCGGTCCGGACGGTCAGCCCGACTACGAGGCCGTGCGCGACATGCTGCGACACCCCATCTTGAGCGGTCTTGCGCTGCACGAGGTCGGCCACACGCTGGGGCTTCGTCACAACTTCAGCGGCAGCGCCGACGCGCTCAACTACCAGCCCGGCTACTGGGAACTTCGGGACGACGGCAACATGCGCCCACGCGCCTACGACCCGATGACCCAGGCCGAGCTCGACGGGCGGATCATGGAGTACGCCTACTCGACCGTGATGGACTACGGCCACAACTTCGTGGTCACCGACGCGCACGGGATCGGCCACTACGACCGCGCCGCCATCAAGATGGGCTACGGCGACCTCGTCGAGGTCTTCGAGAGCGTGCCGGACGTCAGCGAGATGGCCTGGGCGAGCTTTATCCAGTCGGCGGGGTGGCCCGTGCCCATCCGGCTCGAGACCGCGTTCGGCGGCGAGATGAGCGCATACACGTACACCGAGTGGCCGGCGCTCGTCGGCGGCCGCGCGGCGATGGAGGCACGCGCGGACGTGCCCTACGAGAGCCTGGAGACGGAGGTCCAGCTCGCGCGAAGCGGCATCGATCACCCGAGCCAGGACCCCGAGGGGCGCATCGCCGTCCCGTACCGGTTCTGCAGCGACGAGCAGGCTGACCTGAGCCCCGGCTGCTACCGATACGACGCGGGCGCCGACGCGTACGAGAGCGTGCAGAGCGTCATCGACAGCTACTGGAACTACTACATCTTCAACAACTACCGGCGGCAGCGCCTCGGCTTCAACGTCGGCGGCACCGCGAACCGGATCCTCGGGCGCTACTTCGAGAAGCTCCAGCGCGCGAACCAGACCTACGCGCTCTACCGCGGGGTGTTCCAAGACGCGTTCGGCGACTCACCCGGCTACGACGCGTTCTGGACGCGCGAAGACGGCATGGGCGGATACACCGCGGCCGTCGGCGCGGCCTACCAGCTGCTGCTTCGCGTGGTGACGTCTCCTGAGCCGGGCGGCTACTCGATGGACCGGCGCGGCGACGGACTCGAGGTCATGACGCCCGGCGGCGCCGCGCAGTCGGTCGACGGCTTCGACGGCCGCTTCCTCGAGACGACCTGGAACTTCGACGCGGGCTACTTCTGGTTCGATCAGCTCGAACGCGTCGGCTACTTCTACGACAAGGTGCTCGCGCTCCAGGTGCTGAGCGACCCAACGACCTACTTCCTCGGGCGCGACACCGACTCGGACATCCGGCGCTACCAGCTGAACTTCGCCAGCACGTTCGGCCCCTCGATGACGCGCTTCTACGGAGGCGTGCTCGGCGAGGACTGGACCACCATCGCGCCGCGGTTCCAGGGCAGCACGCTGGTCTACCCGGACGCCCTGCAGATCGAGCACGGAGACATGCCGGGCACGCCCGTCGCGCCGAACGCGTCGTTCTCGATTCAGCTCTACGCGGCGGTGTTCGGCATGGCGCTCATCCCGCAGACGTACGACCAGCAGTTCCTCAACCGAAGCCGCGTCTGGGTGCGCGGCGGCGCGGAGGCCATCGAGGTCGACCCAAGCGTGGAGCTCGTCGAGTACACCGACCCGGACAGCGGGCTGACGTACCAGGCGGCGCGCTACGCGGACGATGCCGGTGTGGAGCTCGGGGTGGGCGCGCGCCTCATCGAGCGGGCCATCGTGCTGCGCGAGCGGGCGAACGCTGGCGACGAGCGCGCGGCCGGAGAGCTGAGCAGCTTCATCGACAACCTCGACCTGGTGCGCATGCTGACGTGGCACCTTGGGTTCGGTGCGCAGCCGTGAGGGCGGGCGCCCTTGCCTTGTTGCTCGCGACCCTCCTCGCTCCAGCTTTCGCCTCGGCCCAATCCGAGTCGGAGGGCGCGGAGACGGAGGGCGCGGAGCCCGTGAGCGGCGAACCCGTGGAACCCGTCGCGTCGGCCGAAGGTGCCGAGCCCCTCGAACTCGAAGGCGCGGAGCCCGACGCCGCTGAGGCCGAGGCCACGCTCAACCCACCACGCGATGACGAACGCGTCTCGGAACCCGAGACGAATGACGCGCCCGAGGCCGCCACGGCCGAAGACCGCGCAACCCAACATGACGGGGAGGAGGGCCCGCCTTCCACCGCGGCGGACGACGCCGAAACCGCGCCAACCCAATCTCGATCCCTCCCCACCCGCACGGGGACGGAGTCCGAGGCTGCGGTGGCAGGTCCTTCCTCCCCGGCCCCTTCGGGGCCTGCGCTGACCTTCGCGAACTCGTTCTTCGGGTTCACGAACGCGGTCACCGCGCACACCTTCTCGCCCGACGCGCAGCTCACCTACGACCCGACGTACGTGATGAACTTCTCGCTGACGCCACGCTTCTACCTGACGGACACCACGTTCCTGTGGCTAAACCAGGCCATGAGCGTCGAGCTCACCGACAGCAACACGGGCACGTACAACCGCGAGCCGCTGCTCAGCGACACGCTGTTGGATCTCCGGCAGCTGCTGATCTGGGAAGGCTTCGTGTTCCAAGGGCAGCTGCGGCTCGGTTTCCCGCTGAGCAAGGCGAGCCAGTCGGCGGGACGTGTGCTTCAGACAGGGCTCGGCCTCACCGTCGCGCGGCCCTTTCCGGAGCTGGCCAGCCTCACGTTCGCGGCGACCGTCGGCTACCGGCGGTGGTGGGCGACCCGCAACGTTCCCGCGACCGGGGCGCCCTACCCCGGCAACTGCACGCAACCCGAGCCGGGGCAGCCGCCCGTGTGCACCCAGGCGAGCGGGCAGACGACCGCGCGGGACATCCTGCTCGCCGGCCTGACCACGACCATCGCGCCCGTCCCCGGCCTCACCGTGTCGCTGTCCGCGTTCTACATGGCGGCTTACGGCCACGAGCTCAGCCCCGCGGACGTGCCGATCAACGGCGGGTCGAACACAATCGGGGACGACAGCGCGACTCACTGGCGGCCGTTCACCTACTTCGCGCTGGCGGTCGGGTACGACGTGCTGCCCTGGCTCAACCTGCAACTCGGCGTGCAGAACGCGGGCGTGGTCGCCCCGCTCTACTCCCCCGATGGCTCCGTGCGCAGCCCCTTCACCGCCGACACGCAGGTCTTCCTGACGACGACGCTGGGCCTGGACGCGATCGTCAACGAGGTGACCGGCTCGGGAGAAGACGACGGGCTGACGCCGGAGGAGCGCCAGCGACGAAGGCAGGGACTCGCACGCAACGGTGGGAACGCATCTTTCTGATGTCGGCAAATCCCCGAGGGGGGCGGCCCGACTAGAGATCGGAGCGGCATCGAGCTAGAATCGCCGACGTGGCAGCGTCCCGCAGCACGCTCCCCGGGTCCACCGAGTCCGGGGAGGTCATCTGTTTGAAGTGCGGGTCCCCTCGTGCGGAGGGGCGAAGCTGCCCCGTCTGCGCCGACGCGGTCATCACGATGGCCGGTCCGGAAGACAGCGACGGCATCCCGCGCACCTCGGGCCTCATCGCGATCCCGGACATGGACGCCGACGGCACCCTGCGGGCCGGGGCCGAGGTCGACGCCTACGTCATCGAATACCTGCTCGGCTCGGGCGGCGTCGGCAACGTCTACGCCGCTCGGCACGCGCAACTCGACCGTCAGGTTGCGCTCAAGCACCTTCGACCCGAGGTGGCACGGAACGCCAAGATCGTGCAGCGCTTCTTCGACGAGGCGCGCGCCGCCAACCGCGTGCGCCACGAGAACATCGTCGAGATCACGGACTTCCGCGAACATGAGGAGTTCGGCGCCTACCTCATCATGGAGCGGCTCGACGGCCAGGACCTGGCGGACCTGATCTTCGAGATGGGCCAAGCGATCCCGGTGAAGCGCGCGATCCGCATCGCGCAGCAGACCGCCAGCGCGCTTGGGGCCGCACACACTGCGGGCATCGTTCACCGCGACCTGAAGCCCGACAACATCTTCCTGACGCCACGAGGCGACGGGGACTTCGTCAAGGTCCTCGACTTTGGTGTGGCCAAGCTGGGCGAGGGCGTGGCGAGCGCCAACGCGTTCAAGACGGCGGCCGGAACGCTGCTCGGCACACCCGCCTACATGGCGCCCGAGCAGGCCATGGGCCAGCCCGTCGACCACCGCACCGACATCTACGCCCTCGGCGTCATCCTGTTCGAGATGCTCACCGGGGCGCTCCCGTTCGACGCAGAGACGGCCGGGGAGTTCATCGTCTTGCATGCCACCTCCGCGCCGCGCGCGGTGACCGAGTTCCGCTCAGACGCACCCGCGGCGTTGGTGAACTTGGTGGAACGCTGCTTGGAGAAAGCGCCCGACGACCGCCCCGCCTCCATGCTGGAGGTCGAGGCGACTCTCGAGACCGTCCTCCGCGATCCGGGCCCCGCCGCGCTCGCTCCGCCTGCGGCCCCACAGTTTGGCAGCGACTTCCCTACGCAGCCGCCCGCGGGCGAGGGCGGACCGGAGACAACCCGGGCCGCGCTGTCGGAGACGGAGCGCGAGGCGACCGCCCGCATCACCATGCCGATGCCCGAGCCGACGCCGCGATCGCCATGGTGGATTCTCGGCCCCGCGGTGGCGTTCTCGGCGCTCGCCTTGGGGGCAGCGTTCTGGATCGTGTCCAGCCGCGAGGCGCCCGCGCCGGTCGCGCCCGTCACGGAGCCCGCCGCGCCGGAGGCGGTAGAGGAGCCCGCGGCCACGGACGAGCCGGAGCAAGCACCCGCGGCGCCGGCCCAGATCGAGGTTGTGTTTCGCTCGACGCCATCGGGCGCCACCGTGCGACTCGAAGGCCAGGACGAGCCGCTCGGACAGACACCGCTCTCGACGACGCTCCTCGCGCGGGAGGGCACCGGCCGCTTCACGTTCGAGCTCGACGGGTATCAACCCCACGAAGAAGCGCTGTCGCTCGACCGCGACGTGCTCGCCACCGTTCGTCTCACGCGCGCACGACGCGCGCGGCCCGCCCGGGCCAGGCCTGCTCCGGCTCCCTCGTCGCGACCGACGGGGCGCCGAGGTGTGTTGAGTTTCTGACGTCTCCGTCGTTGATCATCGGACTCACGTGACGCGCGTCTTCACAGTCGGCTTGCTGCTGGCGGCCTTCACTTCGACCGCGGCGGCCCAAAACGAGGACGCCCGAACGCGGGCGCGTTCGATCGCCGCCAGCGCGACCGAGCAGTACAACCTCGGCGACTTCGAGGCTGCGCTCGCGGGCTACAGCGAGGCTTATGCCGTCTTCGCGGCGCCGCAGCTCCTGTTCAACATCGGGCAGTGCCATCGCGAGATGGACCACCACGAGCGCGTCCTCTTCTTCTTCGTGCGCTACCTGGAGGAGCTGCCCGACGCGGCGAACGCCGCCATCGTGCGTGAGCACATCGAACAGGCGCGTGCCGCCCAGGCCGCCGAAGAACAGGCGGCCGCAGCCGAGGCCGAGCGACAAGAGCGCCAGCAGCAACGCGAAGCGGCGCAGGAAGCCGAGCGGCTGGCCGCGGGCGCCGCCGCCGCGGAGGCCGCCGCTCAGCAGGCGCGCGCCGACGCGATGGAGGCGGAAGCGGAGGCGGCCCGTCTCAACCTCGCGAGGCAGGAAGAGCCGCCGGTCTACGAGCAGTGGTGGTTCTGGACGGTCATCGGCGTGGCCGTCGTCGCGGCGGGCCTCGGCATCGGGCTGGGCATCGGCCTGAGCCCCGACGCGCAGCTCCCGATGGGTTCGCTGGGTACGTTGGACGCGCGATGAAGCGGTTCGCCAGCATCGTCGGCGCGCTCTGGGTCCTCGGCTGCACCGCGCCGGTCGAGGAGGGCCTGACGGGCGTCGAGATCGCGGTCACCTACGAGGTCGAGGTGGACCAGCTGCGCTTCGAAGGACGGGCCGTTGGCGCGGCCCTCTTCTCGCCCGAGACGCGGCCGATGGAGGCCATGACGCTCGACCCCGACGGGGAGGAGCTGGTCGTCTTGGTCTCCCCGATGCGCGCCGGACAGACCGTCGACATCACCGTCACCGGGCTCTCGGGCGGCGAGGTGGTGGCTGTGGGCGCCGGCTCGGTGGAGCTCGTCGAGGCCGAGATCGTGCGCCTCGAGGTCGTTCTTGCGTTGCCTCCGGAGTGTGGAGACGGGGCCGTCGCCATCGGGCTGGAAGCCTGCGATGACGGCAACCGGGCGCCTGACGACGGCTGCTCGGCGAGCTGCACCATCGAGGGCAACTGGCGGTGCACGACCGGACCGACCGGTGCGTCAGCGTGCGAGCCTCGGTGTGGGGACGGGCCCGCGTGCGAGGAGGGGCAAGAGTGCCTCGGCGGCGTCTGCCGATGCACCTCGACCTCGTGTGGCGGCTGCTGCGACAGCGACAACCAATGCTTGTCGGGTGAAGAGGCGTCCGCTTGCGGCGCGGCGGGACGGGCATGCGAGACCTGCGAGCGCGCATGCACCAACGGCGCCTGCGACACGTGCAACGCGACGACGTGTCCAAGCGGCTGCTGCTCCGGAAACACCTGCAACCCGTTGGCGGTCGAGACCTGCGGCGGGCTGGGCGGGGTCTGTGTGGCGTGCACGCCGCTGAGCGCCGATCGCTGCAGCGCCGAGGGGGCGTGCCAGTGCGGGGACGGCGCGGCGTGCGGCGGAGGCCAGCGCTGTGTCGCCGGCCTGTGCGTCTGCGACGAGACCTCCTGCCCGACCGGCTGCTGCGACGGCACGGCCTGCATCGCGGCGCGTAGCGTGGACGCGTGTGGCCCCGGCGGCGAGATGTGCGTCGCCTGCGACACAGACTCGGCGGACAGCTGCGGGCCCGGAGGCAGCTGCCGCTGCGGCACCGGGCCGGCGTGCGGCGCCGGCCAGCACTGCGTGGATGCCGCGTGTGTGTGCGACGCGACCTCATGCCCCGATGGGTGCTGCGCCGACGGAGCCTGCGAGGCCGTCGGCCTCGACGCCTGCGGCGCTCTGGGCGCGGCGTGCGCCGGCTGCGACCTCGAGCGGGCCGACGCTTGCGAGGGCGGGGTGTGCACGTGCGGCGGGGCCGCCCAGTGCCTGCCAGGGCAACGCTGCGACCTGGGCGCGTGTGTATGCGACGCCAGCTCGTGTGACGGGTGTTGCGACGCCGGCGGGGTCTGCCAGCTCGGCACCGAAGCCAGCGTCTGCGGCGCCGGCGGCGCGTCGTGTGAAGACTGCGGGGCCGAGGCCTGCTCGGGTGGCGTCTGCGATGGCTGCGCGAGCACCTGTCTCGGCTGCTGCTCCGGCTCGACCTGCAACACCGACGGCGTGGACAGCTGCGGCGCGGCGGGAACCGCGTGCGAGGCGTGCGACCCTGCGCTCGCCGACCGGTGTGAGACCGGGGACTGCCAGTGCGGCACAGGGCCGGCGTGCGCCGCCGGTCAGCGGTGCGTCGGAGAGACCTGCCTCTGCGACTCGGTGTCGTGCCCGAACGGATGCTGTGACAGCGCGGGGACCTGTCACCCCTCGGAGCTGGCCTCGTGCGGGGCGGCTGGCGCGAGCTGCACCTCCTGCGACCCGGAGTTCACCGACACCTGCAGCGACGGCGCGTGCGGATGCGGCGCCGGCCCGGGGTGTGGCAGTGGACAGCGCTGTGTGATGGGCGAGTGCGCGTGCGACGCGACCTCCTGCCCTGACGGCTGCTGCCAAGCCGGCGTGTGCCAGGCGTCCGAGTTTGCGAGCTGCGGCACTGGCGGCGGAAGCTGCGAGGTGTGCGACGCGGCCACGACCGACCGGTGCGACGGGGGCCTGTGCGAGTGCGGCGACGGACCGGCCTGCGCCCCTGGCACCCGCTGCAGCGACGGCGAGTGCGTCTGCGACCCGAGCAGCTGCGCGGGCTGCTGTGAGGGTGGCGTCTGCCAGCCGGGGACGACCCTCGCCGCGTGTGGCGTGGCTGGGAGCGCATGCGCCGCGTGCCCCATGGGGGAGTCCTGTGATGGCGGCGCATGCAGCGGCTGCAACGCGGACAACTGCGACGGTTGCTGCGCGGGAAGCACCTGCCTGGCGGCGTCGCTCGCGAGCTGCGGGCAAGACGGAGCGGCGTGCGGCACCTGCAACCCAGACCTGGCCGACCGATGCGAGGACGGAAGCTGCGCATGCGGGAGCGGTCCGAGCTGCAGCTCCGGCCAGCGCTGCTCGGGCGGCGTGTGTGTCTGCGATGACGTGTCCTGCCCAACCGGGTGCTGCGCCGGAGATCTGTGCGGGCCGCGCTCGGTCGACCACTGCGGCGTCGGCGACAGCTGCGGCGCGTGTGATCCCGTCACCGCCGACCGATGCGCCGCCGACGGTACGTGCGCGTGCGGTGCCAACGCGGCGTGCGCCGATGGCTTGGGCTGTGTGGACGGAAACTGCGAGTGCACGAGCGACGCGTGCGACGGATGTTGCCAGGACGGCATGTGCACGGAACTCTCGGCCGGCCTCTGTGACGATGGCTTGGGCCAGTGCGCGACCTGCGACCTCGAGCGCACCGACGCGTGCCTGAGCGCGGGCGGCTGCGGGTGCGGCGCCGGACCCGCCTGCGCCGATGGCCAGCACTGCGACGGCGGCGTCTGCCTGTGTGACCCAAGCTCGTGCGATGGCTGCTGCCAGCCGGACGGAACGTGCCGCAACGGAAACACCCCGTCCGCGTGCGGGGCGGGGGGGGCGTCGTGCGAGACCTGCGGGAGCGGCGAGCCCTGCAACGGCGGCGTCTGCGGCGACTGCGCGAGTACCTGCGCAGGGTGCTGCACCGGCTCGACGTGTGTCCCCACGCCGGCGTTCCCGTCCTGCGGTGGAACCGGCGGGAGCTGCGAGACGTGCGATGTCGCCCTCGCCGACCAGTGTGCCGGAGGCGCGTGCGCGTGCGGCAGCGGCCCCGCCTGCGAGGTGGGCCAGGAGTGCGTCTCCGGAGAATGCGTCTGCAACGCCAGCGCCTGCCCCTTCGGCTGCTGCACCCCCGATGGCGTCTGCGCCGGGGGCTCGACCGATGCGCTCTGCGGTACGGGCGGAGCCGCCTGTGAGGCGTGCGGCACGTTCGAGAGTTGCGAAGTTGGCCTGTGCGCGCCGGCCTCGTGCCGAGGGAACTGCAACCAATGCGGCTCGACCGGCTGCTGCCGGGACGACTGCCGACCGATCGGCAGCTGCGCGCTGAGCTGCGAGATGTGCGACTGCGAGCTGACGTGCGACAACTCCGGCGCGTGTGCGGTCGACTGCACGGACGCGACGTTCTGCGACGTCACCTGTGTGGGCGCGAGCTGCGCCACCACCTGCGACAGCGACGTCTGCGAGGTGGACTGCACGAGCGGAGACTGCGACCTCGACTGCCAGGACGACAGCGAGTGCCTCTTGAGCTGCGCCGCGGGGTCGGGCACGTGCAACCTGACCTGCGAGGGCGAGGCGGCCATCGACTGCGGCGGCGGGGTCTTCGCCTGCCACCGCCTCTGTCCCTAGGCGCCTCTACGGCGACGCGAGGTTCATGATCACCGGCGAGCTGCCCGTGGGACTGGTCGGCGTCACCACAATGGTCGCGCGCGGGGAGCGAGAGAGCGCCCGGAACTGCTCGAGCATCTCGTGCTGCACGTAGAGAGGCGTCAGCGTGTCGTTGACGATGCGCTGCGCCGCCGCCCGACCGCGCGCGGTGGTGACCATGATGCGGGCCTGCTGCTCGGCGATCTGCCGCTCCCGGGTCATCCGCTCGAGGTCTTGCTCGGCGGCGAGCTTGCGCTGGATCTCCCGGTTGATCTCCTCGGGGTACGTGAGGTTGCCGATCGAGATGGCTTCGAAGACGACCGGGGAGTCCGCCCACTCCTCCTGAAGGCGAGCGAGGATGGTCCCGCTGATCTCCTGGGTGCGCGACTGGATGTCGTACGCGTCGAAGCCGTGCACGGTGTCCCGCACCGCCGTACGGCAGGGCTGGCGCACGTTCCGGATGTACCACTCGGGGTGTCGCGTCTCGCCCTCGGGCAGCGCCGCCTGCGGGGCCTGCTCGATGTCTGCGCCGAGCTCCTCGACCACACGGCGCACCGTACCCGCGCGGAGCGAGATGCGCAGATGCGCCTCGAATCCAACGTTGAGGTTGTCGCGGCTCAAGATTCGGAACTGTTCGGTGTACGTCTTGGGTCGCATGTCGACGTTCGTGAGGTACTGCCGCCACACGAGGCCGGTCGAGGTCGGACCGGTCTGGCTACCGACGTAGTGAGCCTGACCGGCCACGAGCGGCTCGTGCGTGATGTAGCCCTCGTGCCCCTCGGGCGTGGTCTGGTTGGTGCAGCCCCAGAGAAGGAGCAGCATCGGGGCGATCCGAAGAGAGCGGTTCATCGGCCTTCTCCCGCGTAGATATGAGGCACGCCGGCGCGGTCCGGTCGCGTCGGAACCACGAGCACGACCCGCGCGCGCGCCACGCCGTCGTCGTCGTCAGTGTCGTCGGCGAGCGAGCGGTAGAGGTCGGCCGCTTCGTGCTGAACGTAGAGCGGCGTCAGCGTCTCTTGCTGGATCTGCTGCGCCTCCGCTTCGCCGCGCGCGCGGATCTCTTGAATCTCCGCCGACGCCTGCGCGATGCGCTCCTGGACCTCCATGCGCTGGCGCCGCTGCTCGGCCGCGAGGTTGGCCACGACCCGCTGCTCGACCGACTCGGGGAAGTCGATGTTGCCGATCGACATCGACAGGAACTCGAACGGCGTGTCGGCGTACTCCTCACGCAGCCGCGCCAGGATCGTCTCCGCGATCGCCTCGCTCTCGTCTTTGATCTGGAAGGCCTCGTGCTGCCGCACCACCTCGCGCACCGCCGTCCGGTACGGCCGCCGCACGTTGTTCACGTACCAGTCGGGCCCCGAGTAGGTCTGCACGATGTCGTTCACGGTGTCCGCACGGAGCCGAACGCGCGCATGCGCCTCGAAGCTGACCTCGAGGTTGTCCGAGCTGAAGATGTGCATCTGCTCGGAGTAGGTCGTGGCGCGCATGTCGATGTTGATGACGTACTGGCGCCAGCGCCAGCCCGGTGACGTGGGCCCGGCCTGCACCCCGACGTTCTCGCGCTGCCCGACCATCAACGGCTGATGGAAGAGGTAGCCCTCGTGGCCCGCGGGCGTCACCGGGTTGGTGCCTCCGGTCACGTGCGCGAGGGTGCCGATCACGGGCAAGAGGAACAGCACCGCGACGAGTCCCGCCGTGCGAACACTGCGTTTTCTGCGCGGGCGACGAACCGCTGTGGGTCTGGCCATGCCGAAGGGGTACCACGCACACCTGCCCACCGCGATGGACGCGGCGCCGGTATGCTCGCGGAGATGGACGACGCCGCGCGGGATCGAATCGTCGCCAAGCTGCGCCTGCTCGTGAAGCAGGGGCGAGACCGGTCGGAGCTCGGCCCACCGGCGACGGACGACGCGCTCGCCCTGTTCGAGGCGCAGCACCACGTTCGGGTGCCCTCTGGCTACCGCCGATTCCTGCGCGAGCTGGGAGAAGGCGGCGCCGGCCCCGGCTGGGGGCTCGTGACGCTTCCGAGCTGGGCGGACGCGTGGAGCGACTATGGGGAACCGGACCCTCTGTCGCCTTCGCGCGCGGTCGCGCTGCCCGACGCGGGCGTGCTGGATCCGGCTCGACTGGCGACGCAGCTCCGAGGGTTCATCACGTTGGCGGACCAGGGTGCCGAGCGCTGGTGGCTGCTCGAGGTCAGCGGCCCGGAGGCTGGGCGCGTCTGGCGATGGGAGAGCCTCGAGTCGTTGCCGCGGCCGTTCGCCGCGTTTGCCGAATGGTACGAGCGCTGGTTGGACGAGTCGATCGCGGGGCTGGACGACACCTCATTCGGTGCGTTCCGACCGGGCAACGACACCGAGCTGCTGCTGCGAAGCGCCGATCCCAACCCGGATGTCCGCGCCGACACGGCGGGCGAGCTGGGCCGGCGGCGCGAGCCGAGCGACGCGGTGCGGGCCGCGCTTCAGCAGCTCATGCGGGACCCGGAGCCGGCGGTCCGAGCGGCGGCGCTACGTCACGGGGAGCACGCCGCGGACGCGGCCGATGTGCTCGCAGGGCTGAATGACCCCGACGTCTCCGTCCAGCGGGTGGCCGCGTTTCGGATGCGAAGGGGAAGCCCCCGCCCGTCACGCGCCGACCTCGAGGCGCGGTTGCGCTCCGTGGACGACCCCACCGTGCTGTCCCTCCTCGGACAGGTGCTCGGCGAGCAGGGTGAGCTCTCGGTGGAGGTCCTGGGCTCGGTGCTGAATCACGACGACCCTGCCGTTCGCTCGAAGGCGGTCGCCGTGCTCAGACTCGCGACGCCACCTCCCCAAGCGGAAGCCGCCTTGGTGCGTGCTCTCGACGACCCCTCGGCCGAGGTTCGGCAGGCCGCGGTGGAGGCCCTCCCCGCGTGGCCGGGGTCCGAGGCCAAGCTGCGCGCGATGCAAACCTCGGAACGAGACCCGAAGGTCCGGGCAGCGTTGCTCCGGGCGCTCGCCCCACAGGCAGATGGATAGCTGGCCGTCGAAGAACCGACGTCGATGGATCGGGCCCGCGACGTGCCGTCCGCGCCGCATGACGCGACGAGGTGCATCCTCGAGGATTTCGGAGGAGCGGCAGGCGGTGAGGGCGGTGCGTCCCGGGTTTGGGGCGCGGCACAACGGTTCTTCAACGGACAGATAGCGCGGCCTCGCTACGGCGCGTCCGGCGGCCCCGCCTCGGCTCCCGTCCCCGCGTCGATGCCCGCACCGGCGTCGGCACCGGTCGACGCATCCGCACCGTCACTGGACTCGTCGGGCAGCACCCAACCTCGGCGCAACGAGCCCGTTCCTCCCACTGCGCGGGCAGCAGCGCGCTGCAACGTGATCAGACCGTGAAGGCCGGCCTCCGGCTCCATCGGAGCGAGCTCGCGGACCTGGACCACCAGTTCGAGCGAGCGTGCCCGACGCGTGCAGAACTGAGTCGATGCGACCAGGCCGCCCACATCCAGGTCACCGGACAGCGCATGGGGGCGATAGCCGGTCCCCGTCCCACTGGGGACGAGGGCCAGCGCACGGATGTGGTGTGAGCCCCACGCTCCGGCAACGACGGCGACACATGTGTCTGGCGCAAGCTCGACCGACGGTCTCATGGCTGGATCGTCGAAGGGGATGGACTCGACCGAGTCCGAGAACCCCAGGCTGTGAGCCGCCTGCTGCTCGGCCTGCATGCGCTCCTCGACGAGAACCTCCGAGACCGGCTCGTACGGCGGCCGGTCTGCGACCACGGGCACACCTGCGACAAAGAGACCCAACACGACGAACGGGGACAGCAGCGCGGCGATGAAGCCACGTATGAACACCGTTGAGACGAAATCGGACGGTCCTTCGAACACCGCGCCAACAATGCCAGACTCCGGGGGTCGTGCGCTCGGCAATCCCATTCTTGGTGCTTTTGATGTTCCTCTTGCCGGAAACCACCTTCGCGCAGTCGCGAGGTGGCTCGTTCGGAGGACGCTCTTCGAACTGGGGCAATCGCTCGTCGTCCTCGGGGTCTCGCTCCAGCGGCTCCTCCTCGAGCTTTGGTTCCCGCTCCTCCTCGAGTGGCTCGTCTTCGAGCTTCGGCTCCCGCGGCTCCTCGTCGCGATCGAGTTCCTCCGGGGGATACTCTCGCCCGACCGAGCCGTCGGCACTGACGCTGTGGCGACGTGATCGAACCGATCTGGGCAGCCCCGAGGTGACCGCCGCGGAGCAGCTGGCCCGCAGTCGTCCCGATCGGGCGGTCCCCGTTTGGACAGGGTGCGCGGCCGTATGGTTCGTGCTCATCTCACTGCTGCTTGGCGCGACCTGGCTCTCGCGGCGCAAACGAGCGCGGGCGCGAACCGCAGGGTCCCCGTTTACGACGCCGATCTGGCTGCGCCGGATGTCCATCGGGTTCGATTGGACGGTGCGCGAGGAGCTCCAGTCCGCGCTCGACTCGCTCGCGCACAACCTGCGCTTCGACACCGATCGGGACCGGGCCGATGCAGTGCAGCGTGTGCTCGCTCTGTTGCGAGAACACGCGGCAGGCGCCCGCTACGGTCTCGCCGACGTCTATGCCCTCGGCGACACGACAGGGCCCGCCAAACTCGATTCGCTCGCGCTTGACCTGCGGGCCCGCTTCACCGCGGAAACCCGCGGCGCGCGCGCCAGCTCCGGCGCGACAGATGTCGAGGCACGCCCGGAAGAGGGGCCCGGAATGGTGGTCGTGAGCCTCCTCTTTGCGGGCTACGTCGAACTCCCCGACGTCGAACTCTACGATCGGCCCAGCACGCTGGTGGCCCTCTACGCAGACCCGGGATCGCACGTTCCTGGCCTCGATGTGATCTGGTCTCCGGCCGAGCCCGACGACCGGATGAGCTCCCACGAGCTCGAGCGCTTCTATCCGGAGCTTCGGCGGATGGACGACGCCGGCGAGGTGGGCTCGCGCGCCTGCGCTCACTGCGGCGCGCCCCGCCCCTCCGAGCTCTCCGCGTGTCCCGCGTGCGGCTCCACGGCCACCGTCTGAATCCGCTCCCCCCGAAGCCGAACCGGCAGCGATCGCGACAATCGCCGTAAACACACGAACGATCGCCCCACCGGCGCCCGTCACAGACCGCACGATCGCCCTCCCGGTGAGTTCTCATACGGGCGAAAACCCTCGGCATGGTTCTCGCTTGAGAGAAAGCCGTGCCGTCCCGGTCCCTCGCTCCCAGCCAAGACGTCCGCACCCAGGTGGGTGAGGTCAACGGGCTGCGTGATGCGTACCGGGACGCGTGCGAGGGGCGCCTGTGCCTTGTGGTGGTGGACGGTTCCCGAGCGGCTCCGGACGCGAGCCTCGCTCGGTTCGTGGCGAGCCACCGCGCGGGGCCGGTGCTCCGGGTCGATGCCCGCCAAACAGGAGCCCTCGCGCGCCTCGTGCGTGATGCGTTGGCTCGGCTGTCGCCGCTTCGTCGCAGTCGCCACCCAGCCCGCCGATGGCTCGACCGTGGTGGCACGAGCGGGACTTCGGTGCTGGACCTTCAGTCGGAGGCGGAGCGTCGCCTTCGGCTCCGTGAGGCGGCGGTCGATCTGCTGGTGGAACTCGGGCAGGGCAACCCTTGCGTGCTGATTCTCGAAGGCGCCGAGCGCCCCGAGCAAGCGTTGCTCGACGTGGTTTGCCGGCTGACCGAGCGAGCGCAGCAGCATGAAGCCGGCACGGCCGGCGATGCCTCCGGTCGAAGCAGGCACGTCCTGACCGTTGCGGTCTCCGATGGAGCGCCCTGTCCTTCGCTCGCAGCGCTCGCAGGCCTCGAATGCGGGCGCCGACTCACGCTTGAGCCGCTGACGCGGGAGGGCGTTTCGGCATTGCTGGCTCGGCCCGATGTCATCGACGCCGTCTTCGCGCTGACCGGCGGCCACCCCGAGCGACTCACGCAGCTGCTTCGCAGCGCCGCGTCGGAGGCTGCCTCCGCGGAGGCCACGACGGGGCCGGCGGCCCTCCCGCGCGCCGTGGAACGCCTCGCGGTCCTGGCCCGACCGGTGCCGGAGGCGGAGGGCCGTTGGCTTTTGTTCTCCCAGCCGGATGCCTCCGCCAGCGTGACGGAGCGCTCCGGACTGATGCGGGCGGGCGGCCTCTTGCACGACGGGACCTGGAGCCTTCCGGTTCTCGAGCGACAGCGCTGCGTCACCCGAATGTCGGTCGCAGCGATCCACCGCGTGCACGGCGAGCTGGCACGCGCGCTCGCTACCACCGCCCCTGCGGAGGCCGCACACCACGCCGTGCAGGCCGGTGAACTCGACCTTGGCCTCGAGCTGGCGAGTTCCGCCGTCGACACGCTCTCGGCGGACCACGCCTGGCTCGACGCGGCGGAACTGTTGCGCACGCTCGCCGAGGCGCTCGAGGCCGCGGGACGGACCCTCCCCGACGCCGTGCAGACCCGGCTCATCGACTGCTGCTGGGTTGCCGGCGCGCACGACGAGGCCATTGAGCACGCCCGCGAGCATCACAAGCGGCGCCCCCGGTGCGCCGGCGTCGCCCGACGGCTCGGCATGCTTCTCAGCTACGCCGGCCAGCACGACGCAGCCGTGGCTGTTCTCGAACAGGCCCGAGCGCTCTCGCCGGTCGATCTGAAGCTCGTTGCCACTCTGGCGGAGGTGCACTACCGCAACGGGCATCTGACCACCGCTGCACGCGGTTGCGAAGCCGTGCTGGGCGCTGGGGTGCCGGGCGCTGGGCTGCCGGGCGCTGGGGTGCTGGGCGCTGGGGTGCCGGGCGCTGGGGTGCTGGGCGCTGGGGTGCCGGGCGCTGGGGTGCCGGGCGCTGGGGTGCGTGAAGCGGAGGCGCCAAGTACCTGCGTGTCCTCCGGCGAGGCGGTGTTCGACCCACAGCAGCCGCTCCCCAGGGTCGCGACGTGGCGTGCCGACATCCAACACGCAGAGGCCCGCCTGCTGAAGCTCTCGGGCACC
>JBGCFC010000064.1:0-10902 GCA_045106715.1 Sandaracinaceae bacterium | reverse complement strand
CAACGATGGAACGCGGGCGCCGAAGTCGGTTCGCAACTACCATGGCACCCTGAGCGCGATGCTGGCCCGTGCGCGCTTCGACGAGCTGCTCGTGGACAACCCGGCGCGTGACCTGCCGCGCGGGATCCTGCCGAAGAACACTCGTCGTCGCGAGGTCTCCGCGTGGCGCCGGGCCGAGCTCGAGACGTTCATCAGCGACGACCGGATCCCCGAAGACCGGCGCGTGGCCTACACGATAGCGGCCTACACGGGCGCGCGGGTCGGAGAGGTCGCCGGGATGCGCTGGCGAGACCTCGACACCGAAGCACAGCCGCTCTGGCGATGGGCGCTCCGGACGCAGTACGACGGGCAGCCCCTCAAGACCGACAACCCGCGCGACGTTCCCATCCATCCGGAGCTTGCTCGCATGCTGGCCGCGTGGAAGCTCAACGGCTGGGCGCGCTTCATGTGCTCGACGCCGCCAACGCCAGATGACTTCGTGGTCCCTCGAGACCCCTCGGCGCGTGCGCGAAGGCCGCAGCACCGCGCGGACGCCTTCCACTCAGAGGCGTCGCTCGGGGCCAAGGCTGTGCACCGGCACGCGCGCAAGGTCGGGGTGGACTCGACGGGGCGCGACTTCCACTCGTTCCGCCGCGGGATGGTCACCGTCGCGCGGACGGATGGAGCGAGCAAAGAGGTGCTCGAGCGCATCACCCACAACGCGGCCGGCGAGATGATCGACACCTACACGTACTTTGGCTGGGAAGCCCTCTGTGAGGCGGTGAGTTGCATGCGCTTGAACGTCCGAACCATCGCCGAAGTCCACTCGCTGCCGATGGCAGTTGGTGACGCACGCGGTGACGCACGCGAATCTCGAAACGAAAAACCCCGCGTTTCCGCAGGGTTATCGATGGAGGCGGCGGGAGTCGAACCCGCGTCCGTGAATGTTCCGCAACACTGCCTTCTACGTGCGTAGTACATGATTTGATTTCGCCACCGAGGTCGCCCATGCACAGGCTACCAAAGTCGCTAGAGACCCTGTTTTCTCATCCGCACCCCGGGTCACGCGGGTTTGGACCAGTCAGCTCAACGACGCCTCCGGTAGAGCGCTGACGGGCTCTAGCCTTCGACGACTCCCTAACGGCTACTAGGCCGCGAGAGCAAGCGCGTTATCGTTCGCACTTATTGGGTTCCAAGATGTTTTTGACGCCGTTACTCAGTCCGGCGGCACGCCACCAGGGCTTCTACACCCTCGTCGAAACCGTTTCGCCCCCGATTTAGTTGTCACCGCGCTCCAGAAGGAGCCCGTAGGTCCAGCATGCGTCGCGCGGGGCCAGATGCAAGCGCGGCCGTGCGTTCAGGCGGCCGCGAGGGTGAGCGGTTGCATAGGTTCGACGCGCTCGAGGGCTTCGAGCAGGACCTCGGAAGCACTCACGAGGCCGATGCGAACGAGCGCCTGTCGTACGGTGGTGATCCGGCCGTAGGCGCGACGTCCTGCGGTGTTGGCGGCGAAGAGGATGCGCGCCTCGAGGTCAGGGTGTGCGCTCGCGACGTCTTCGAGGATGGCGAACGCTTCGTCGGGCTGGCGGGACGCGCGGAGCAGGTCGTCGAGCAAGGCGCTCGTGCGAATGGCATGGCGGGCGGTGATGCGGTGACGAAGCGACATGTTCATGACACCTGTTCACTCGGGCGAGTGCCGCCCTGGCTTGAGCCCTCGAGGGTCCATCGTCTACGCGCGGTTCCTCTGGCCAAGGGGCTGCGGGGGAGAAAATGGTGTAATTACAGGGCCTTGTCGTGATGCTGGGGCTCGTGCTCCAGCGCGATCTCGTTCGGCCCTCTCCGCGGATACGAATTCCCGCGGGAGGCTCGATCCACCGGACGTGAGACGCCATCATGCGGCCCGATGGGCGAGGGGAGCGGAGAGACGACGCGGGGCGCAAAGCCCGGGGCGAAGAGCGAGCGGGGACGGGACGAGACCCTCCAGCGGGGCGCCGCTTTGGGGCGGTATGTCGTGCTCGACCATGTCGGGGCCGGGGCGATGGGTGCGGTCTACGCGGCCTACGATCCGGAGCTCGACCGCAAGGTCGCCCTGAAGGTCGTGCGCGATGACGCAGGCTCGGAGGAGGCGCGCCGCATCGGGCAGGCACGGCTGCTTCGCGAGGCGCAGGCGATGGCGCGCATCGGGCACCCCAACGTCATCCAGGTGTTCGATGTCGGGACGTTCGGTGAGTCGATCTACATCGCCATGGAGTTCGTGGACGGAGACGGGCTCGGTGTCTGGCAGAAGGGGCGCGAGGTGCGCGCCGTCGTGGCGGCGTACGCGCAGGCGGCACGAGGGCTGGAGTACGCGCACCGCGCAGGCGTGGTGCACCGAGACTTCAAGCCAGACAACTGCCTCGTCGATGCGTCGGGGCGCGTGCGCGTCATCGACTTTGGCATCGCTCGCCACCGTCCGTCGGAGGTGCGGGCCGAGGTGGGGGCGCAGCCGATTGCGGTCGAAGCCCTGGCGAGGCACCCCGAGACTTCGCCGACCGCCGCGACGCAGCCGCTCGAGACGAGCCTGGGCATGCTCATCGGCACGCCGGCCTACATGTCTCCCGAGCAGTTCGCTGGTGCGGGGGCCGACGCCAAGAGCGACCAGTTCGCGTTCTGCGTGGCGCTCTACGAGGCGCTCTACCGCACGCGTCCGTTTGGCGGGGGCAATGTGCTCCAGCTGATGAACGCGGTGACGAATGAGGCTCCGGCTGCGCCGCCCAGGCAGAACGATGTGCCGGATGCCGTTCGCGACGCGGTGCTCCGGGGGCTCTCGCGGGAGCCGGACGAACGCCACGAGAGCATGGCGCAGCTGGCCGCCGTGCTCGAGCCGAGCGAGCCTGAAGGCGTGTCGCGCGGACGCTGGCTCAGCGCCGCATTGGCGCTGGCGGTGGCGGTGGCGCTCGGGGTGGCCGCGCGTGGATTCGGTGATGACGAGGTGTGTCAGGACCTTGGCGCCAACCTGGCCGGGACCTGGGACGCAGGGCGGCGCAGCACGTTGGAGGAGCGGCTCGCGGCGACGGCCGCGCCCACGCTGACGCAGCTCGACGCGTACGCGGAGGCTTGGGTCGATGCGCGGCAAGATGCGTGCGAGGCGACGCGGGTCCGTCGGGAGCAGACCGAGGAGGTCTACGAGCTGCGCGTCGCGTGCCTCGACCGTCGGCGCGATGCGCTCGCCGCGGTCACGGGTGTGTTGCTGGAGGCTGACGAGGAGGTCCGGGCGCACGCGGCACAGCTCGTCAGTGATCTCCCCCGCGTCGAGCCGTGCGCGGATCTCGAGCGGCTCCGGGCGGCCGCCGACCACCGGCCTCCCCCGGAGCTCGCGGTACGGGTCGCGGAGACGCGCGCGGAACTCCTGGCGGTCGAGGCGGTCCGGGAGACGGGGCAATACGCGCTGGCCGTCGAGCGGGCGGAGGCCCTCGCGCACGAGGCGCGCGGCATCGACTACGCACCCCTCCAAGCGGAAATCCGGTTGCTCCGGTCTCGCTCTCTGGTGGGGACCGGGGACCTGTCGACCGCGAAGGACGAGCTGTTCGAGGCCGCGAGGCTCGCGTGGAAGGGCGGCGACCGCACGACCGAGGCGGAAGCGTGGGTGGACCTCGTGTTCGTGACGGGGACCAAGCTCCGCAACCGCGAGGCGGGGCTCCGGTGGGCGCGCTTCGCCGAGGTGGCGCTCGAGCGTGCGGGCCGGGACCCGCTTATCGAGGGGCGGCTGCGATACTACGAGGGCCTGCTCTACAGCGGGATGGGGCAAGAGTCGCGGGCGTTGGAGGAGTTCGACCGGGCCGAGCGGGCACATCAGCAGGTCCTCCCGGAGGGGCACTGGCGGTTCGGGGTGCTCGAGTCCGCGCGGGCTGCGGTGCTCCGACGCTCGTCCCGCCAAGACGAAGCCCGGGCGGCGTACGAGCGCTCGCTCGCCAACTTGCGGGCGGCGCTCGGCGATGAGCACCCCAACGTCGCCATGGTGCTTGGCAACCTGGCGATCGTGCTCCGGGAACTCGGCGACCTGGCCGGCGCGCGGGACGCCTACGAGGAGGCGCTCCGGCTCAAGCGCGCGACGCTCGGTGAGAACCATCCGAGCTTGGCGTTCACGTTGGTCAACCTCGCCAACCTCGAGCGGAGGACGGGGCGCTACGCGCGGGCGGAGGCGCTCCTGCTGGAGGCGCGGTCGATCCGCGAGGGCGCGGTCGGCGCGGAGCATCCGCTCACCGTGAGTGTGCTGGCGCACCAGGCGGAGCTGATGCTCGATCGCGGAGAGTTCGGGGCCGCCGTGGCGCAGTTTCGCGCAGTGCTCACGATGACGGAGCGGCACGGCGAGGCGTATCCCACCACGGTGGCCCAGAACAATTTGGCCTGGGCGCTGGCGCGCGCGGAGCGCTACGACGAGGCCGAGCCGCTGGCGCGGGGGGCGCTTTCGGGCTTTCTCGAAAGCGAGGTCGATGCGATGCATCTCGCGTTCCCGAGGACGCTGCTCGGGCTGGCGTTCGTCGAGCGGGGCCGTCCGGAAGAGGCCGTGGGTCCGCTGACCGCGGCCCTCGAGACCCGGGCAGAGAGCAGGCCTGATCCGGAGGCGATCGGCCTGACGGGCTATGCTCTGGGACGCGCGCTGTTCGAGTCGGGACGCGATCGGTCGCGGGGCTACGCGCTCGTCGAAGAGGCGCTGTCCAACTTCACCGAAGCAGGAGCCGCGGGCATGTGGGGAAGGGACCGCGCCGCCGCGTGGCTCGAGGCTCACGAGAGGCCACCGGTCGAGATGACGACCGAGCCCTAGCGCGGCGCCGGCAGCTACGCGTCGTCTTCGAGCTCAAACAAGATGGCGCCGCGGGTCTTGATGCGGGACTGCCTGGCGTTGTCGGTGACGACCGGGCTGACGGTGTCTACGTTGGGAACGGCGCCGACGATGACGGGGCGGTCGGGGTCACCAAGCAGGTGCGCCACGATGACCTCGGTGCCGATGTGCAGCGGAAGGTGCACTCCGTAGTCTGAGCCGGCGCTGGCCTGGGCCATGCGAATCCACCGCGAGGCGCGTCCGCCCGGCGCCGCCGCTTCGTCGTACGGCATGACGACCCGGTAGCGTCCGAGCACATCGATGGGCGCAGCCGTGCTTACGACTTCACCGTCGATGACCGCGTGCATGAATCCGTGGATGACGGGCTTACGGGTGCGGCGCCGCGGACGGTACGCGGTGTCCGACGTGATGGCGCGCCACCTCTGCCACGCGACGCCGGCTTCCGCGTCGGCGTCGAGGCTGACGAGCATCTCCGTGACCACGTACTCCTGTTCTTGGTCGGCGAGCGGCATGCCGGAGGTCGTCAGCCGGTGGCCCGCGGTCAGGCCCGGCGCGCGGCACTGCCCGTCGTAGACCACGCGAGTGCTGAGCAGCTCTTGCGCGCGGATCTCCGCGAGGCGCGCACCTTCGGCGTCGTCCTTGAAGTGGTTGCCGTAGCGGCGCTCTCCTCCGAGCCCGGTCACTTCGTCGGCGGCGTGCGTGGGGCGCAGCTGGAGCTGGCGCGCGGTCATGGTGCCGTCTTCGTCGAGGAAAGGGGCCCGCCAGTTGTAGTCAGCGAGCGTCACCGACGCTGCGCGCGGCTCCTGGACACGTCGAAGCAAGCTCGTCCAGCCGCTGCCGTTGGCGTGGGTGCTGGCTTGCCGTGCCGCCCCCGAGAAGTTCTTCCACGCGCCGGCGGCGTTGGTGTTCTCCGCGTTGACGTCGAAGTTCAGGCTCGCCCACGTGTCGTGCGGCTTGAAGGCTGCGTTGCGGTCCGCGAGCACGATCTTCTCGCCGTCGGGGGCTTGCTCGAAGAGCACGAAGGCGCCCCAGTGCTCCAAGAGGCGGTAGACGAACGCCCAGTCGCTCTCTTCGTACTGCACGATGTACTCGCGCCAGGGGTAGGTCTCGGTGAGCGCCGACTCGAACGCCAACCCGTGCTCGGTCAGCACCGCCCGCACGACGTCCATCGGGGTCTGCTCCTGGAAGACGCGGGAGCGTACGGTCTAGGTGAGGCGCCATGCCGTTGGGACCATCCGAGCTTCGTAGGTCGTGTACGCGCCATCCTCGTCGCCGCTCGTCGAGCCGAGCGCGGGCAACGTGGTGAGCCTTCGCAAGACGCCCGAGACGGTGGCGTCTGCGACCACCACGCGGCACGGCGCGGACAGCATCGCGTCGATGGACTCCGGCGCGAGGCCTTGGTCTTGGAGCGACACCAGCTCGAGCCGGTACTCGTAGAGTTCGCCGAGCACCTCGTGGCCGACGGCGCCCTGCAGGCTGAGTGCCGCCACGCTCGGGTCGTCGCAGTCGGAGAAGAACGTCAGGGCTTCCGTCATCGCGGGTCCACGCTAGCAGATCCGGGCACGCGTCTGGGGGCGCCGTGACCCCGATGGAAACCCTCCCGAGCGTGGAAGACGAAAGCTCAATGCTGGTGCGTACCGTCGGGGCCGTGCGGGTGGCCGTGGTCGAGCTCGTCATCGGTGGGCTCGCGCATGCTGATGACTTCGATGGCGAAGTGCAGATCGATGCCCGCGAGCGGGTGGTTCGGGTCCACGGTGACCGCTTCGTCGCTGACCGCGTTCACCCAGAGCGGGTGGTGCTGGCCTTGGTCGTCCTCCATCACGAAATCCATGCCGGGTTGGATGTCGGCATCCGGCGGGAACTGCTTGCGGGGGATGTCGAAGAGCTCTGCGGTGCGCTGACCGTAGCCCTCGTCCGCCGGCACCTCGACCTCGAAGGAGTCGCCGATCGAGCGCCCGCCGAGCGCCTTCTCGAGGCCGGGCACGAGGTTGCCGGCGCCGTGAAGGTAGGGCAGGGGAGGGCCGTCCTTCGATGAATCCAGCACTTCGCCCTCCGGGTCGGTGAGCGTGTAGTGGATGAGGACGACCTTCTTCTCGGCGATCACGTCAGTCATGGCGCGGTAGAGCACGAGGTCGCGAGCGATGCCAGTCGCGCAAGCGGCTCAGCGGAGGGCGAACGCGACGGCGAACAGAACGAGCAACACACCGACTCCGACCAGCGCGGTGCGGCGGTCTTCATGCGGGAGACGGCGCGCTTCGGGTTGGCAACACAGAACGCCGACGCCCAGAAACGGCAGGGCGGGCACCGCGACCTGGAAGACGAGCAGCGCGCCCAAGGTCAGGACGAGTCCGATGGCGAGGCCCAGCGCCGACCGGCGCACGCTCAGTCCGTGCCGGCGGGTGGCCGCCATGTAGATGCCCGCGAAGGCGACATCGCCGACGCCCAGCACCGGGAGGATCTCGGAGCTGCCGAGCATCGGCCAAGGCAACACCAGGATGTTCACCGCCGCCTCGATTTGGACCAGCTGCGCGGTGGGTCCACGGGGGTGCAGCACACTGAAGACGTCCACCAGCGTCGAGACGACAGCCACCACCAAGAGGTAGCCGGCGTGCTGGATCGCGTCGCCTACGGTGGCGCCCACGAGCGTGCCCGTACCCAGCAGGCCTATCGTGACGAGCATGGCTCCGAGCCAGCTCGGGGCAGAGGACCAGGTCGCCGCGAGTGCCAAGAGACCCATGAACGGCAGGGTCAGGACCAGCCCGCGCGGACCGGCGAGCGGGACGCGCCACGCGACGACGACCACCTCGGCACCCACGCAGGCGAAGGACAGCACGGCCGCGAGCAGGGGTGGTACCGGCACGTGGGGGGCGATGAACGCGACCCCGACGAGAGCGAGGGCCGCGGCGAGGAGCGTCGCCGCCCACAACAACCAGGGGGAGAGGGGCGCCTTGGCGCTCATCGGGCGGGTCGCAGGCAACAACCCAAAGGGTCAGCTGGAGCTGCTGCCGCCCTTCTTGCGGCCATAGGCGATCGACTCAAGACGCGCGACGTCCACCACCTCGATGAGGTCCGGCGTGACCGAGAGCGCGCCTTCACGCTCGAGCAGTGCGAGGCCGCGGGAGATCTCCTCGCGCACCGTTCCGAGTCGACCCGCGACGGTCTCCGTCGTCAGGTCGCGCACCAAGTTGCGCGCGTCTTCGCCTCGGGACTCACGCGCCGCGACCAAGGTGACCAGGAACGAAGCGAGCCGTGAGGGGACCGTGCGAAGCGAGAGGTCGCTGACCAGCTTCAGCGTCTTGGACTGCCGCTTGGCCATCAGGTCGATCATCGTCCGCAAGATCAGCGGACGGCGCTCGCCCAACGACGTGAGCAGCTCGTTCGGGATGAGTACCGCGCTCGCGGCGCGCATCGCGATCGCCGTCGCCGGGTACTTTCCCCCGTCGAACCGGATCCCCTCGACGATCGGGCGACCCGGTCGAGCGAGATAGATGATCTGTTCGCGGCCGTCCCGCCCGCTCTTGGTGAGCTTCACCTCGCCGGTGCGCACCACGAAGAACCCCTCGGCGGGTTGTCCTTCGCTGAACAGAGGAGCGCCCTTGGCGGCCTTTCGAACTTCGGCTCCCTCCGCGAGTGCGTGAATGTCTTGAGCTGGGAGGTCCTTGATGATCGTGACATCCCGCAGCAGCTCATCCGGGGTTCGCGGAGCGATGGCCATCGCGCGCAGCATACCACCGGCGTGCGGCAACCAGCACGCTTTGTCGCGGCCCGTGGGCGTGGTGCATACTCCGCCCGATGCCCCACGAGAACACCTCTGGCAGCCAGGCCTTCGTCGCGGTGCGGTTCGGCGAGCGCTCGTGGGTGGTCGATCTGCCTCTCGGCGAGTCCCCTTTTGTGGGTCCCGAAGACGACGCCGTCGTGAAGGTCGACGATCTCGCCCGCGCCCAGGGGCGCGTGTGTTGGGACGGCGAACAGATGAGTCTCGAGCGTACCCAAAAGAGCCCTCCCATCTTCGTCAACGGCAAGCGCCTCGCCGCGCGCACCCCGCTTCGCCCGGGCGACGAACTCAGTGTGGGGGAGGCGCGCATGGTGGTGGGCCTTGCCAGCCAGCGTACGTCCCACGGCCGCCGTGCCCTGACCCACGTGGAGTTCCGGGAGCGGCTCGCGGAGGAGCTGGCGCGCGCTGCACGTCGTGGGCGCCCCACCGCCTTGGCGATGGTTCGGTCGAAGAGCGGTGACGGCGGGCGCGTCATGGAGGCCGCCCTCAGCCATTTTCGCGCGGGGGATGTCGTCGCCACGTATGCCCACGACGAGCTGGAACTCCTCTTCCCTGACACCTCTGGGCCGCAGGCCGAAGCGGTGACGACGCGGGTGTTGGGGAGCCTCGGTCCGGGGTTGTTCATCGGACTCGCGGTCGCCCCGCACGATGCCGACACGCGGGAACGGCTGCTGCATCAGGCGCGGCGGGCCCTTCTCGCCGCGACCGAGCACGAGCGGGTGGTGTCCCGTCCGCCGCCGCGTGAGACGAGCGCAAGCGCGGTGCCACCGGTCGCGGCGGACCCGCGCAGCCGGGCGCTCGTCGAGCAACTGGAGTCCCTCGCCCAGACGCGGCGGCCCGTGTTGCTGACCGGGGAGGCGTCCAGCGGCAAGGGCGTCTTCGCACGGATCGCGCACGCCGACCGGGACGCGCCGTATGTGGTGCTTCGGTGCGCCAGCCTCGTCGACCCGGACCGCATCACGGCTGCGCTCGGCCCTCGCGGCGGGCTGCCCGAGGGGGCGACCTGCGCCGCGCTCTCCGCCGTGGGTGGGACCCTTGTGCTCGACGAGGTCTGCGAGCTCCTGCCCGATCCGCAGGAGCGCCTGCTCGATGTGCTCGACGCGCTCGAAGACACCCGCTTGATCGCGACCACACATATCGATCTGCGCTCGCTCGCCGAGCGGGGGGCCTTCTCCGAGGCGCTGCTCGCGGCCCTCGAGGGCGACGAGGTCAAGGTGCCGGCGCTGCGCGATCGGCCGGATGACATCGTGCCCTTGGCGGAGCAATTCGCGCGGAGTCACGGCTCGGGGGCGTCGTTCAGCCCCGGCGCGCTCGCACGGCTGCGCTCGCATTCGTGGCCCGGCAACGTGCTGGAGCTGCGCAACGCGATGGCGCGTGCCATCCGGCTCGCCGGTGGGAACGAGGTCATGGCGGAGCACCTGCCGAGCGGTGGCCTGCCGGTCGCGCAGGGGGAGGGACGGCTGCGGGAGCACGTCGACTCACTCGAGCGCGACACCATCGTGAAGGCGTTGGCGGACAGCAACCACAACCAGACGCACGCCGCGCGGCGACTGGGGATCTCCCGCCGCGCGCTCATCTACAAGATGGAGAAGTACGGTCTGAAGCCGCCGCCCGGGAGCGGGCGCAAGTCCGTGCCGCCGAAGTAGGGCTACTTGATCAGGCGCAGATGGGGACGCGGGGGATCGTCCTCCCCGTCTGGGTCGTCGCCATCTTGCCGGTCCGCGCCGGCGCCGGTTCCGGTCCCCACAGCCTCGAGCCGAGCACCGTCCGGCTTGGCATCATCGGGAGGGGCAGAGTCAAGCGAGCCACCTTCGATCGAGGCACCTTCGAGCGAGGCACCTTCGCGCGAGGCACCTTCGCGCGAGGCACCGTCGCGCGGCGCGTCATCCACGGACGGCGCAGCCACCAGCCCCCCGGAAGAAGGGGAGGGCGATGCCGGCTCCGACGGGTCTTCGGAAGCGCGTCCACCCTCGATGGCACGCAAGCTGGGGCGCTTCTTGGGCGGACGGAACCCGGCCTCGACCTCGGCGGCGATCTCCTCCGGCAGGTCTTCTTCCCAGACCATGCCCATCCCGTCGTCGCCGACGAGCGCAAACACGCCGGACCACGGAATCTCGCAGACAAAGGGCTGTCGATTGAAGGAAAGAGTGCCGAACACGCCTTCCTCATCGACGCGCATGTCCGGGATGGGGACGGGGAGCTGAAGGCCAAACTGAAGCACCAGCTGCGCTTGTTTTCGGAACCAGGGCGGGACGCTGACTTCTTCGCGACGCGGGTCCAGGTACACGAACATGCTGCCGCGCACCAGAAGTGCCCTGGCGACGTC
>JBGCFC010000063.1:0-12448 GCA_045106715.1 Sandaracinaceae bacterium | reverse complement strand
CTGCTCTGGAAGGACCATCCTCGGCATGACGGTGGGCAAATCACATCTTGTGCCAGTGCTCAGGCTGCCGGAATTCGATAGAGCCGACGCCCGATCGGCGGCGGACGGCGGCGGATCGGCGACGGGTCCGCCACTTGCGTCTCCACGCCTCCGCAGCGCAGCGGTGTCATGGGCGGATGGGCCAGCGCTGGGGTGACCACACCAACCGCGTTCGGGGCTGATGGACACTTCTGCGCAGACGGTGACCACACCAACCGCGTTCGGGGCTGAAGGCGGTGCCCACACCAACCGCGTTCGGGGCTGATGGACCTGCGCAGGCGGTGCCCACACCAACCGCGTTCGGGGCTGATGGACCACACCAACTGCGTTCGGGGCTGATGGACCCCAACCGCGTTCGGGGCGATGGACCTGCGCAGGCGGTGCCCACACCAACCGCGTTCGGGGCTGATGGACCTGCGCAGGCGGTGCCCACACCAACCGCGTTCGGGGCTGATGGACCTCGAGTCAGAGCTTCTGGAAGGCCGCTCGTACGTCATCAACTACAGCAGCCATCAGGCGCGCTGTGCGCTTCATCTGAGAAGGTAAGTCGGCGCAGGACGAGCCTGATCGAACTGGGCAGCTCTTCGTCATCCCCTCCTGGCGGCCGAGTGAACAAGGCGGGCGAAGAACGGTCGTGCATGCACTGCATGCGTTCACGCTCGCCCCCGTCACAGAAAGACACGCGGGCCCAGCATGACCGCGGCACCAACGGTCAGCGCGGCCGACACCGCGAAGGCCACCCAGGTCGCCACCGGGGACATGTGTTTGCCGCGCAGGAGAAGCCCGCCGTCCCACATGCTCCAGGTGTGGCCCTCCCCGCGGAAGGCGGAGACGGCGAGCCGCGCGGAGATGGCGACGGCGTAGGCGATCAGGAGCCCCGAGTAGATCGCGTGCATCGCTCGAAGTGTAAGGCATCGCCGATTGACGGACGGCCCGAGAGCCTCACCGATCGAAGGCGATGACCTCGACGTGGCGTCGGGGTAGCCTGAAGGGGTGAAGACGACGCTTGCTCTTGGGTTGGTGTTTCTGCTGGTGAGCGGCTGCGATGAGGGCGGCGGCGAGGACGCGGGAGCCGACCCTGACGCCAGCATGTCGACCCGCGACGCAGGGCGCGACGCCGGCCGCGGATCGGATGGCGGACTGAAAGACGGGGGTGCCCCGGATGGCGGCCGTGTCGACGCGGGGGACGGCGACGCGGGCCGGAGCACGCGCACGGTCGTCGCGCGCGTGGTGCCAAACGGATCGAGCGGCACGCAGCGGGTGAGCTTCGGGGTACCACTCGCGGAGGGGGTGCTCAGCGACGCGGAGCGGGTGGTGGTCTCGCAGGGGGCGAGCGAGCTTGCGGCGTCGCGTCGAGGGCTTGCCTCGTGGCCGGATGGGAGCCTGCGCAGCGTGCTGGTGCAGGTCGAGCTCGATGTCGCGACGGAGACGGAGCTCTCCGTGGAGGTTGGGGGTGTGCCGAGCACGACGCCGCTCGCGGAGATGCCGGTCGCTGACACGCTCGCCGACGGGGAGCCTCGCGCGTGGGTGGTGCTCCCGGCCGAATGGCTCGCCGAGAGCGGGTTCGCCGGACCGCTCTTGCCGGACGCCGCCGTGGCGGGCACGGTGCTCGATGCCTGGGCCGCGGTCTGCGATGTCGAGCGTCATGACACCGACGCGTTTCTCGAGGGGAGCGGCTCGCGGGGCGTCTGGTTGTACGACCGGGTCACCGCGCTGCTCCGCGCGTACGGACGGTCGGGCGCGCTCTCGCCGCTGCGATCGGCCTACCGCGAGGCGACGCTCTATCGTGAGGGGCTGACGGGGGCGGGAGACGCGACGCGCATCGGGGTGCCAGGCGCGGCCACCGACCTGAAGTACCACTACACCCAAGGGCTCGCGCTCCACTACTTGCTCACCGGCGACGACCGCTTCCGAGAGGCGGCCGAGGACGTGGGCGAACGGGTCGCCGCGCTTTGGCCGAGCCCGGGCTACGCGGGCGGGGCGGACTTCTGGACGGAGCGACACGCCGGGTTCGGCCTGCTTGCCTACGTCTGGGCGTCGATCGTGTCAGACGACGCGGCGGCCGCGTTTGCGACGCGAGCGGATGACGCCGTCACGGCCTACCTGGAGGTGCAAGCGACCTATCCGGCGGGCTACGACGACACCTCCGCCCGCTGCTTCGCGCACTCCGCGGACGCGCACGGCGAGTCCTACGGATACTTCGGTTGCAGCCCCTGGATGAGCGCGATCCTCGCGGACGGACTCGAGGCCTACGCGAGCCTCCGTGGCGGCGACAACGCCGAGAGGGCGCGCGGCTCGTTGATCCAGCTGGGCCGGATGCTCGCGCGCGACGGCCGCGATGGCAGCGGCAAGCCGTTCTACTTCCTTGGGGTCGGGACCGACGCCGACGAGGTGGACGGGTTCGACGAGCACTGGGGGGAGACCGCCTACGTGATCGCGATGGCCTGGCATCTGGATGGCCGACGCGACGCGGCCCTCCGCAGCGCGGCGGACGAGGTTGTACAGGGATTCGCCGACAACGGGACCGCCCCGCACGTGCGCAGCTTCAACTGGCAGTGCCGCAGCGCCGTCGCCGCGCCCTGGTTCCTCCGGTAGCGCCACGCGGTAGACTCCGCGCCATGAGAACGACGCTCCTGATCGCCGCTGTGTTCGTCCTTGGCTTGGGCTGCGATGAAACGACGCCGCTGGACGGTGGGCCAGACCCCGTCGACGCCGGGGGGCGCGACGCGGGGGGACGGGACGCAGGGGTCGATGCGGGGGAGGGCGACGGGGGAACGGACGCGGGGCCGCTCGATGCCGGTTCGCCCGACGCGGCTGTAGACGCCGGGCCTCCGACCGATCCTCTCGACGGCATCGGGACGGTGGAGCAGGTCGCGACGGACTTCGCGTTCCTGGAGGGACCGCACTGGCGGGAGGCGGACGGGGTTCTTCTGTTCACGGACATTCCGCGGAGCACGATTCATCGCCTGGCCCCGCCCAACACGGTGGACGTCTTCCGGATGCCCAGCGACGCGGCGAACGGGCTGGCGACCTTGCCGGACGGACGGCTGCTCGCGGCGGAACACGGGGCGCGGCGCGTCAGCGTGACGGGCTCGGATGGCACGGTGTCCGCGTACGCAGCCACCTTCATGGACGACCGCTTCAACAGCCCGAACGACATCGCTGTCCGCAGCGACGGCACGATCTACTTCACCGATCCGCCCTACGGGCTGGGGGGCGCACCGCGGGAGCTGGACTTCAACGGTGTGTTCCGAGTCAGCCCCGCCGAGACGGTCTCGGTCGAGTGGATGGGGGCCACGTCGAGCCGACCCAATGGCGTGTCTCTGAGCCCGGACGAGACAGTGCTCTACGTCGCCGACACGGCCGGCGGAGAGGTGCGTGCGTTCGACGTCGCGAGCGACGGGAGCACGAGCGGAGAGCGCGTCTTCGCGACGGACACGCCAGGCGCGGACGGGATGGCGGTGGACGTGGCGGGCAACCTCTTCGTGACCACGAGCGCGGGCGTCCGCGTGTATGCGCCGGACGGCGCGTTGTGGGGGACGATCGACATCCCCGAGGCGCCGGCCAACTGCGCCTTCGGGGACACGGACCACCGGACGCTCTACGTCACCGCGCGCACGAGCCTCTATCGGGTGCGTCTGACGATCGAGGGTGACTTGTGAGTCGTTCCCGCTCGGACGTCATGCGCGCGCGCTCTCCCGCCCGGAGTCGGCGACGAACAAGCACGACGCCCCTCCGGCGTCGATGAAATCGGTCAGGAGCTCGAAGTCCGGCTGCGCCGGGAGGCCCATGATGTGCAGGTCCGACTGCGGGCTCCGTCGCAGCGCGTCTCGGAAGCTCGAGACCACCACCTCGCGCTCTGTGTTCTCCGGAAGGCGTGCCAGGTCGCAGATCTCGTCGAGGAACCGTTTCGCCTCCGCGCACTCGTCCTCGTTTTCGACCGCGGTTCGTACGCGAAGCTCTGCACCCCAGCTGCGCATCAGGCGGTAGCCCATCAGCAGGGTGAGGTCGAGGTTGTTGGATGCAAACGCCTCGTCGACACCCCAGCCTGAGCGGTCCGGGCGGAGCCAGAGGTCGATGGCCGCCTTCTGTCCCAGCTTCGCGTCCGGATGCTCTCCAAAGAGCAGCACGCCCACGCCGGTGTCGTGAGCCTCGACGACCATCTGTCGGGTCTCGTCGTGGCGCGCGGGGTCGGTGGGCAGCTCGAGGAAAAGCATGTTCGGCTGGAAGAACGCTCCCTGGAGTGCCTGCAGCCCATGCGTGACGCCGTCGCAGTACTGTCCGGCACAGTTCACCACGCTCCAGCGGCTGAGCACGTCCTTGTCGCGGAAGTCACGCCCGATTCGCTCAACGTCGTCTCTGAGCCCGTGGTCACTCTCTGGAGCGCTGAGGCCGAGGAGGTTCACCGTCCCCTCAGGCCGTGCGATCTCGGCCAGGAAGCGGAAGTTGCCGCGGACCTCGGCGACGTTCTGCACGGGGACGAGGATCTCCGGCTTCCAGCTGCGGACGTTGGTGCCGCCGAGCTGCACCACCTTCGAGGCCGCCCACTCGGCGACCGATTCGAAGAAGCTGCTGCGCACATCGTCGACTCGGCCGCCGACGCCAAGCCGACTGATCCACACGTAGATCGCGACCGAGGTGCCCACGGCGATGAGGCCGAAGATCGGGTTCACGATGAACATCGTGAAGATGCAGCCGATGGCGCCGAGCAGGGGCACGAGCCGCGGGACTCGCAAGCTGGGCCGAAAGGAGACGAGTCCGAGGCTGCTCTCGACGAGCAGGACGACGTTGATCATCAGGTAGGTGATCAGGAAGAACATCGTGACGAGCGGCGCGATGGCGTTGAGGTCGCGCATCATCAGGCACCCGAAGGTCAGGATGGCGGTCAGCACAATGGCGTTGCGAGGCTCGCCCTTGTCGCTCGTCTTCGCCCACCAGTCGCTCTTGGGCATGATCTGGTTCTGGCCCATCGCCATCAGGATGCGTGGGCCGCCGACCGCCGACGCGAGGGCCGAGGAGAACGTCGCGCCGAGCAACCCGGCGAGCACACCCCAGCTGAAGTAGGAGTGGTCGATGAAGAAGTTGTAGTTCGTGAGCAGCTCCTCCTCGGTCCCGATGAAGGACGCCCAGACCGCAAGCCCGAAGTAGATGACGCAGCTGATCACGATCGCCCAGAGCGTGCCTCTCGAGATGCTCCTCCGGGGGTCCTCGAGATCCCCGGACATGTTGGCGCCGGCGAGGATTCCGGTCGTCGCCGGGAAGAACACGGCGAAGACGACCCAGAAATCCGTGCCCGCGAAATCGTCCTCGGGGAAGCCGCGCCAGCTCCCGAGCAGGCTCAGCTCGCCCTGCGGTTCGAAGAGCCGAGGCGTCGCGATCACCGAGGCGATGGCGACGACGATCACGGCCATGATGAGGTACTGCACGCGGAACGCGAGGTCGGCGCTGAGGTACGACAGCCCGAAGAGCGCGACGAACACCGCCATGTCGATCCCCAGAGCGAGCAGCGGGTCCTGGCTCCCCACGATCCACTGCACGCCCTCCCGGAACCCGAAGACGTACATGGCGATGCCGAGGGGACGGCTCAGATAGAGCGGGACGCCGATGCTCCCGCCGACCTCCAGCCCGAGCGACCTCGAGATCATCGCGTACGGCCCGCCGGCGCCGACGCGCGTGTTGGTGGCGATCGAGGAGAGCGAGAGCCCCGTGCAGATGGTGATCCCCATCGCCAGGCCGAGCACGGCGAAGGCGCCCAAGATGCCGCCGTTGCCCACCACCCAGGGCAGGCGCACGAACATGATGACGCCGAGGATCGTCAGCAAGGTCGGGGTGAACACTCCGGTGAAGGTTCCGAACTTCACCGGCGCCTTCGAGGCTTCGGCCTGCTTGCTCATCGATCACCTCACGACGCGGATGCGTTCGCACGCAGGGTACACTGCCCGTTGGCGATCTACTCCCAGCGCACTTCGTATCGGCACGCCGCGTCCCCCGCGTGCACGCAGCTGGCGTGCTCCACCCGCACGCGCGTGCCTCCTGCGGCGACGGTGGCGGCGGTCAGGTATCCGCAGATGCCGTACGCGCAGAGGTAGCGTGGGACGGCCACCTCAGTGAACTCGATGGCGGCCGCGCCCTTCGTCACGGTCGGCTTGAGGCGCCCGCCCGACGCGTACTGCCGCCAGAGCAGATGGGTCTTGGACAGCAGGAACTCCGGCGTGCCGAGGCGGAAGAACGTGCGGTAGACGACGTTCAGGTCGTAGTCGGTCATCGCGCCACCGAAGGTGCGCATCGACTCGAGATCACGCCGCATCGCGAGCTCGAAGATCTGTTCGTCGATCCGGCAGAGCGACCGAAACGGATGCCACCCGAAGGGCAGAGGAGGCTTCTCAAAGTACTGCCGCTCTCGGGGCTCCAGCGCCTCGGCGACGCGGGAGAACATGCCCTCGCCCCAGGTCTCGCGCACGTAGCGCGGCCGGGAGGCGAGCCAGTTGCCCTTGCACTTCAAGCCGTCCAACGCCCGGAGCGTCGAGCGATCGCCCCAGAACGCGTCCATCGCAGGTTCCTACCATGGGCAGGCGCGAGTCGCCTCTGGGCCGGGGTCGTCGGGCCCGGAGCTGTTCGACCTTCTCGCGCAGACCGGGGATCGGGTCACCTCCATGAAGGAGTTCACACCGCACCGCGTCTCCGAGACGGTCGCGATGAGTGTGCCAGTCCGATTGCGTCGCCTCGTGGTGGTCGAGCTGCGCGATGAAGGTCGCGCTGTCGGCGTCGAATTCGTAGAGGTAGCTCACGGCGAACGTGGATGTATTCGCATTGTCGCGACGGGCCAGCCTGAGCCACGGGGCGGGCGCGTCAGAGTGGCTCCACCTCGACCGACAGCTCATAGTCTCCGCTGGACCCGGCGCCGAACCCGTCGACGATGATGAAGTAGGTGTCGGGGTCCAGCTCGAGGTCGAGGAGGGCGCTCAGCCCTTCTCCGCCGTTGTCGTCGCAGTGGAGGTCGGCCCCCGACGTGCACGTTGCCCGATGGACGTGCAGCACCGTGTCGTATTCGGAGTCCTGGGTGCGCAGGACCACGCGGCTCCGCGCCACGAGCTCGAGTCGGAACACGGCGTCGCGTGAGGATGCGCTGCCGCCGCAGCTGGCGAGGTACCTGTTCGACAGCGGGAACGTGCTCCCGCGATAGAGGCCCCCTGTCGGCGGGATCAACTCGGCGCTGCCGCAGAGATCGTTCCCGGTGACGAGCGTTGGGATGACCGGCGGGCTCGTCGAGGTGAGGTTCAGGGTGAAGTCACCCTCGAAACGGCTCTCGACGACCGCGTAGTAGGTGCCGGGGGCGACGTTCCGCAGGCGCAGCTCGGTGGGGTCGCCGGACAGACACTGGGCCTCGCTGCTCGGGTCCCCGCAGTCGGTGCGGACCGAGAGGTTGGCTCGGCTGCCGCTGTCGAAGTTCAGGCGCAGATCCGCCGGCTCGGTGACCTCGAAGGTGTAGACGATGTCGTCGTGGGGAAACCCACACGTGGTCGCGAGGTCGTTCTGGGCGTCCACGAAGGTTCCGGCGGCTTCGACGCCCGGCGCGAGTGGGATCGCGGTCGCGCAGGTGTCGCCAGGGGTGGGCGCGCTCGGCGGGGCAAACTCGACGTCGAGCGTGTATCCGGTCATGCCTTCGGATGGCCCTTCCAGCACCACGAAGTAGGTGCCCGCGGCGAGCGCGTGGGCGGTGGCGACGGCGGGCTGACCGGATGCGCAGAGGAGCGTGCTCGTCGGGGCGCAGCTGGCCTGGAGCGTGTACTGGAGCGGCTCCCCGGTGTCCGCGAAGGCCGCGAGGGCCACGTCCTGGGCTTCGCTCGTCGTGAAGGAGAAGAAGACATCGAGCGCCCTGGCGAACCCGCACGACGGCCCGCTGCCGTAGAACGTGTCGGTGTCGTCGGCGGCGCCGAGGAACGAGCCCATGAAGCGACCCCCGGCGCTCACGTCGGTGGCGCTGCCGCAGTCGTCGTTCGACGGCGGGTCGACGGGGGGCCGAAGCGGACATCGAGCTCGACGATGTCGGAGCCCATGTTGGAGCCGACGATGACGAAGTACATGCCGGGGTCGAGCGCGAGCGCGCGGATCACGCTGGGGGATCCGGACTGGCAGTCGAGCGAGCTGCTTTGCTCCGCGCACGTGGTGCGCAGGTCGATGGAGGACAGGGAAAACGCGCCGCGTGCACTGAGCTCGACGTAGCGGCGCTCCGTGAGGGTGAACGTCGCGACGAGGTCGCGGGAGTGGGTGCGACAGGACATGGGGTAGTCGGGGAGCGCGCCGTCGGGACGGAGCCAGAAGACCCCACCGGCGCTGACGTCGAGCGCGTCTTCACAGAGGTCGTGCTGCGGCCGCCCGCAGGCGCTCTCGTCGACGTCTCCGTCGCAGTCATTGTCGACGAAGTCCGCGCAGACCTCGGCGACACGCGAACTCACGTAGGGGTCGAGATCGTCGCAGTCCGGGCCGCCGCAGCGCACGTCGGCGTCGCCGTCCCCGTCGAGGTCGCGCGGCACGTGTACACAGGACTCCCCAGCCTCATCGCAGACATCGATCGTGCATACGTTCTCGTCGTTGCACGGGCCGCGCGGGGCGTTGACACAGTCGAGCACGGGATCGCAGCGCTCCTCGCCGTTGCAGAACAGGCCGTCGTCGCATCCCGGGCAGCGCGCGCCAGAGGCGTCGCGCATGGCAGCCCCTCTCGAACCGAAGCCTTGTCCAGGGCGATCAACGACAGCTGTGGAAACCGAGATCTGCCCGCGGCGATCCGATGCTTCACGGCGCCTCAGTCTCGGGGAGCTCCAACTCCCCGGGGTAGCCGTATCCGACATGCGGGCCGAAGCCCGACAGCATCACGCCGACCGGGGCGTCAGCGGAGATGCGGTGTACGCCATCGCCCTGCTCGTGAACCCGTCATTCCGGAAGACTCCCGCGGCCGGATGCCCTTGCATTGCCCATACCGTCACCCAATACGCGCACAAACCTCTCGCCGACCCCTCATCGCGAGCACATCCGGTGCCCCCTGCGCAGCTTCCTACACAATCGGAGATTCGAGCTTCGCACATCTTCCTGCCAGATTGCGGTGATCGGCTGATTTCGGACCGATCGCGGAGCGCTGAGCACGGAGGCGACGTCGACGCCGAAGGGATGAACAGGGTCGGCGCAGCGACCGGCGAAGGTGCGCCCTGTTCCTTGCGGAGGCGCCGAAGCGGGTTTTGCCGCAGCCCGTGGGAGTTGAGGGCGTGATCGAGGTCTGCGAAGACCCGCCGCCGGACGTCGGGTCGGATGCCGGCTCGATTGCGGACGTTTGGCCGGATCCTCCGGACGCTGGCCCGTGGAGTTTGCCGCGGTGGGTTGTCAGGATGGGATCACCAGCCGGGGCGAGACCCACACGAAGGAAGAGGGCGCATGGAAACCGCAATGGGGATGAACGTGAAGGTCAGCGCACCCAAGCGCACGCAGGGCGACGTGCGGGCGATGTTCGCGGCGCTCGGCGTCACGGAGGTCCGCAATCATGGGGACTCCTTCGACGTGTTCGTGCTCTCGGACGGCGGCAACATCGGATACGCATTCGAGCCGGCCGAGGATGTGCTGACAGAGGCGCAGTTCGAGCGGTCGGTCTGGCTGGAGGTGCGGGTGGACGACGTCGCTGGGGCGTGCGCCGCGCTCGACGCGCTGGCCGTCCCGCGGGTCACGAACGCCAAGACGGACCACGACTACTTCCGCGCCCCCGGGGGGATGATCTTCCGCGTGGCGGGGCTGGCGTAGCGTGGATCCGCTCAGCGAGGTCCTGACGTCGATGCGGCTCGAGTCGAGCCTGATCCGGCGCTCGAAGTTCACGTCGCCGTGGGCGGTGCGCACGTCAGGCGCAAACGACGCGATCTTCCACGTCGTGATGGAGGGCACCTGCTGGTTGCGCACGCCGAGCCCCAGCGGAGCGCGCACGCCCGACACGTCCGACACGCCGTGGGATGACTTCGAACTGTCCCGCGGAGACCTCATCCTGTTCGCACACGGGGCCCCGCATGTGCTGAGTGATGTGCGTCAGCCCTCGGAGGCGGTCGAAGCCTCGAGCTTTCGCTCTCCACCGGGACAGACCGTGGAGCACGGCGGCGGCGGGAGCCCGACGTCGATCCTCTGCGGCGGGTTCCGACTCGACCATGCGGCGGGCTCGACGCTGCTCTCCGCGCTGCCTCCCATGGTGCGCGTCTCGCGGGGCGACAGTCCGCTGGTGGCGTGGTTCGATCAGACGCTCGCGGTCGTCGAGTCCACGCTGGACAGCGGTGAGCCAGGCATGGAGGCGGTCATCTCACGGCTGCTCGACGTGCTGTTCGTCCAGCTGCTCCGCAGCGCGACCGCGAGTCTGCCCGACTCGGGCTGGTTGGCGGCCGTGCGAGACCTGCACCTGGGCCGCGCGATCGCAGCCATCCATCGTGAACCCGGCGGGCAGTGGACGGCCCAGGGCCTCGCTCGTGTCGCCGGCCTCTCGCGCACTGTTTTCTACGAGCGCTTCACCAAGATGGTGGGGGAGACGCCCGCCGCCTACCTCGCCCGGTGGCGCGTCATGACTGCGTCGGAGCGGCTGCGGGACTCGCAGATCGACCTCACGAAACTGGCGCAGGAGCTCGGCTACGGCGGAGCCGATTCGCTCTCCAGGGCGTTCAAGCGTCACGTCGGTCTGACCCCGCGTGAGTACCGAAAAGCGATCGCCGCCAACCTTCCGCTCCCGCCGACGCTGTCGGTCGCGAAGCGAGCCTGAGCGCCCCTCATTCAAACCCGTCGTCCCCGAACCCACAGGAGCCATCATGGAGTCCCTTGTCTCGAACCCGACGTTCCAGCTGTACGTCGCCGCCGCGATCCTCCTCGGCTTCAAGCTGCTGGTGCTCGCCAACAACACCGCGCTGACCCGAGCCTCCGCGGGTGAAGCCGTGAACCCCGAGGACAAGAAGCTCAACAAGGAAGCCACCATCGTCTACGAGGCGGGCAACGCGAAGACCGAGCGCTACCGACGCGCGCACCGCAACGCACTCGAGAACATCCCGCTCTTCTTGATCACCGGCTTGCTGCTCTCGTTGACCCAGGTGCCGTTTGTCGTGGCTGCCGCCTTGTTCGGTTCCTTCGTGGCCCTTCGTGTCCTGCACAGCGTGGCATACGTCGGTCAACTGCAGCCCTGGCGGACGGCCAGCTTCGGACTGGCCGCGCTCGTGCAGATCGGCATTCTCGGCTGCCTCGGCTACTACACGTTCGCTGCGTAAGGGAGATCCCATGAGGCGCGCGCGTACATCGCACCATGCGCGCCCGAGCCTCGTTCGTTCTGTTGTCTCTTGTCGTCTTCGTCACCGGATGCGACGAACGCGAGCGAACTGCGCCGGACGGTGACCTACCGTGGGTGGACGGGGGGACCGACGGCGGGGGAGGGTGCGTGCCCGCGAGCTGCTCCGAGCGGGGAGCCCAGTGCGGCCAAGTCGCTGACGGCTGCGGGGGCGTGCTCGAATGCGGCGGTTGCGTGGAGGGGGAGTCCTGCGGTGTCGGCGGCGCCAACCGCTGCGGCGTCGGCACCTGCGTGCCCCGCGGATGCGAGGTGCTCGAAGCCGAGTGCGGCATGGTCAGCGACGGCTGCGCGGCCCTCCTGGACTGCGGGACCTGCTCGGCGGGCCTCACCTGCGGCGGAGACAACCGGTGTGGATCGGGCACCTGTACGCCTACCACGTGTGAAGCGCTCGGGGCGAGCTGCGGCGCGCCGGACGACGGCTGCGGCGGGGTTCTCGACTGCAGAGGTTGCGCGACGGGAGAGACCTGCGGCCTGGACACGCCGTTTGTCTGTGGCGGTGAGTGTACGGCCGACGTGCACTGCGGCGAGGGACGGACCTGCGAGCTCGAGACCAGCACCTGCCGCGACGCGTGCGTCGGGCCAAGCGACGTCGTCCGAGTGGATGTGCCCTATGTCGACATCAGCCCCGCCGTCACCCTGGCGGGAGCCGGGCTGGCCGTGATCCGTGGGGAGAACTCGACGAGCAGCTACCCGTCGATCCGGTTTGTCAACGAGCTGGGCTCGTTCGGGTTCCCGCTGTACCAGTCGGACGGCTACATCAGTGGGGCGTACCAGTTCGCGCCGAACACCCGCACTCTGAGGGTCGTACCGGGCACCTACGAGGTGCGGTTCGACGCGGCGGCGACGAACGTGGACGGCTTCGAGATCTTCCCGATCACCGACGCCGTGCTCATCGCGGAGCTCGAAATCACCGCGACTGGCGAGGTGCGGCTCGACGTGCCGGTGGCGGACATCAGCCCCACCGTCACCCTGGCGGGCGCCGGGCTGGCCGTGATCCGTGGGGAGAACTCGACGAGCAGCTACCCGTCGATCCGGTTCGTCAACGAGCTGGGCTCGTTC
>JBGCFC010000062.1:0-97945 GCA_045106715.1 Sandaracinaceae bacterium | reverse complement strand
CCCCATCGACGCAGGCACGCCCATCGACGCAGGCACGCCCATCGACGCAGGCACGCCCATCGACGCAGGCACGCCCATCGACGCAGGCACGCCCATCGACGCAGGCACGCCCATCGACGCAGGCGCGGCCCCGTGCCCCGTCGCCTGCGACTCCGTGCGCGGAGTTGCCTTGGTCGCGGCTTGTGAGCGGATGGGGGGCCTCAGTATCAACGGCAAGCTTGCATGCATCACCAATGCCGCACCCGCCGACGACCCGGCCGAATTGGTCTCCGCCTGTACGACCGTACTGACCGGCGCCTCACTCAACGGGCAGCTCGACTGCATCGCCGGGGCCGCCACCTCGGAGAACCCCACCGCGCTGGTCACCGCCTGTGAGGCTCTTCCGACCACGATCAACGGGAAGCTCCGCTGCATCGCGGGCGGCGCGCCCGCCGCCGACCCGTCCGCGTTGATCTCGGCCTGCACGACCGTGCTGACGGGGGCCTCGATCTCAGGCCAGCTCGACTGCGTGGACGCGGCCGGGCCTTCTTCGGCGCCGACCGCGCTGGTCACCGCCTGTGAAACGGTGCCGACCACGATCGGCGGCAAGCTCCGCTGCATCGAAGGCGGCGCACCCGCGGCCGACCCGTCGGCGCTGATCTCGGCCTGTGCGACCGTGCTGACAGGGGCCTCGATCTCGGCCCAGCTCGACTGCATCTCGAACGCCGGCCCCTCATCGGACCCCATCATCCTTGTCGGGGTTTGCGAAACGGTCCCCACAACCGTCACTGGCACGCTGCAGTGCATCGCCAGCCTGGCCCCGTCTGACGACCCGGGCTGCGTCGCCTGCGCCTGCATGACCACCCTGACGGGAGCCAACATCTCCGGCCGCCTCTCCTGCATGGACGCAGCACTTCCCTAGCGAGGTTGCGAGGGGGCAACGCCCTGACCGAAAGGCGTGCGGAGCGGCTGTGGATCCCCTCTCTAGAGACGGCCGCCGAGCGCGACGCCACCGCCGGTTAGCGTGAGGAGACACGCAAGAACGAGGGGATAGCGCATGGTGCCAGACGCATGTGCAAGCCACGCGCCAGTCGCAACGTCTACCGATGCGATCCACGAGCACGGGCTGCTGAGCAAGGGTCTGCAGATCTGGGCATCGAGGGTCGCGCGTCTCGGCTACCACTCGCTTCGGAACGCGACCGTACGGACCTGCCGCGCTCTGATCGATCCACCCTCGTAGGCCGGATCGACGCTGCCTCCGCGCGTCCGCCGCACCCGGGCAACCGCTTCGCAGGGCGCACTGGACCGGACGCCGTCCATCTGAAACAGATCAGAGAGCCTGACCGTCCCCGGGTCGTCGTCCAGTTCGAGGTGAATGGCTTCGAAGCACTCCCCTCGAACGAAGATGTCGATCGGATCCGAAGACCTCGGTGCCCACTGCAAGACCACGTCTCGATCCTCGTACCCGAAGGTTCGACCCGGCTCGGGAGACGTGATCTCGAACGGCTCTGGCATCTCGACTTCGGACACGGGCGCAGATTCTTCGGCCTCGCGCTCGAACGCCACTCGGAACACGCCTCCCGGCATGTCGTCGTCGAACTGGGCGCGGTAGTCCACGTTGGAGTACTCGTGGTGCACGCCGAGCTCCGCCGAGTCGCCATGGGGGGCGTAGGCACGGAAGCGGTCCCCATCCGTGAGCTCCACATTCACCGAGCCCCACCCGCCTGAATCGATGTACGCGTTCACTTCAACATGTGTGCGCCCACTGCCATCGGCATCGAGGGCCATGGATATCCGCATCGCGGACGTCGGCAGCTCCGACGACGAGGGGTGGTCCTCACCGGGACCACAGCCCACCAGCACCACGAGCAGAGACACCCTCGACACGATCCGTTTCATGTTCCGCATCTCCACGGCCCCTCAGTCCAACAGGAGCACGGACTCGCTGAAGAGGATCGCGCATCGGCGTGAGTCGTAGAGCTCGGAGTCGGTGCAACTGGGTGCCCTCGACAAGGGAGCGTCCGACGCCACGAGGTTGATGAAGTAGTCGGTCCCGGGCTGTAGCTGACAGTCGATGTAGGGGCGTGATTCGTCGGGATCCGTGCTGATGAAGAGGTTGCGGATGCGGCTGAACGTATAGCGGCAGAGGGCGCTTTCCGTGAAGTCCTCGGGACATGAGCTGATCGTCAGGACAGGCCGGTTGACGCGGTCAACCTGGTTGTGGCTCGTCGGTGCGTCTTCGAACGCCAGGCGGCGCGCAAACGGTTCGGACGGGGTCCGGAACGCGATCGAGGCGTAGCTCGTCTCCGAGAGTTCGATCACCAGATTGGTGTGGGTGCTGACTCCGAACGGCTGACTGGAGACGGCTTCGTAGTCGAGGTCGCTCCGCGAGAGCCCCGGGGGATACGCCAGGTCGTCGCAAGACGGCTCGGGTGGGCCGGCGTCAGGTGGGCTGGCGTCGGGGGAGCCGGCATCTGCGGGGCCGGCATCTGCGGGGCCGGTATCTGCGGGGCTGGCATCGATGCCGCCGGCGTCGACAAGCCCGGCATCCGGGGAGCCCGCGTCGGGCTCGCGGCGCGCCCCCGCGTCGACTCGCCCGCCAACGTCTGTACAGCCCCCGTCCGTCGTGCAGGGGGCCGGGCCGCAACCGGCAAACGCGAGCGCGACACAAATCGTCAGGCGGTGAGTCATCCAACAGGATGACTCACCACGAACGCCCGCAGCACCCGTGGCGCAAAATGGGGTCGATTGTGGCGCGTTGGGTGCGACTCGCGGCCGCTCGATGGAAATGGGTGAACACCCAGACTCCAGTGACGACGACCGCGACCCGTCGAAAGGGAGGCTGGGAGCCGCTAACGTCCAAGTCCACCCCCGAAGCAGGCACACTCTCGCCCATGCTACGCGTCATCCTCATGCGCCACGCCAAGAGCTCGTGGAAGACCGACGCGCCGACCGACCACGCGCGGCCGCTCAACAAGCGAGGGCGCAAGGCGGCGCCGAAGGTCGCCGCACAGCTCGCCCGGATGGGTTGGGCGCCGGAGCTGGTGGTCAGCAGCGACTCGACCCGCACGCGGGAGACATTCGCACGCATGGAGCTGGGCGTGGAGGCGGTGTTCCTCGAGGACCTCTATCACGCGGGACCCGAAGCGGTCGGACCCATTCTCAGGGCGTTCCACGACAAGGTGACGAGCGTGCTTTTGCTGGGGCACAACCCGGGATGGGAAGAGGTTCTGACCTGGCTCAGCGGCTCGGACGAGGAGCTCAAGACCGGCTGCGCCGCGCTGCTCGAGCGCGATGTCGAACGGTGGGCGGACGCGGCCGGGCCGGGGTGGCAGCTGCGCGCGATGATCCGACCGCGCGAGCTGTGACCCCGTCTACTCGGTGACGGTGAAGGTCTCGGTGCCGCGCGTGTTGTAGTTCGCGTCCATGTGGTCCATCAGGTCGAGCAGGAACGTCTGCATCTGCGCGCCGTCCGGGTTCGACTCCGGCGCGTCGGTGTAGAAGGTGCCGCGCAGGCACTCGTCGTCGCGGCAGCGTCCATCAGGGAACACGAGGATCATCTTCTGAAGCCGCCGCTCAGTGCCGATGCGAGGTGAGTTCATCGCCTCCCACATCAACAGACCCAGCGCGAGCAGGTCCTCCGGCTGCATCCCGTAGCCGTGCAGGAAGTAGACGACCGGGTAGCCCGGGTCCTCGGCGCCATCCTCGAAGTAGCCCGGCGGCAGCACCACCGAGACCGGACCGGTGCGGCCCGCGGTTGACGTGAAGTCGAAGCTGAACTGGTTGACGTTCTCGCAGTCGGAGCTGAGGCGCGCACACACGCGGTCACCGACGACGCGGTCCCGGTTCCCGTCGGGCCAGCGCGTGTCCATGACCTTGAGACCGGCGCGAAGGCGATCGATCAGCTGGCTGTTGGTGCCCACGTGCCCGCCGTCGCCCGCCTCGAGGAAGCGATCGTCGATGTCGGGGTCGCCGTAGCGCACCATCGTCGCGTGCCCGACTTCTTCCCAAGGCACGCGGAAGTAGTCGAGGTCGCCGCGGCCGTCCATATGCAGCGAGGCGTGCCCGTTGAAGAACCGCACCGGGAGCCCGCGCGCCGCCCAGCCGGCGGTGGTGACGTTGCCCATGACGACCCAGTTGAAGAGGTCGCGGATGCCTCCGTCAGCGAAGAGATCGGTGTTGGCGAGGGTCTCCGCGTCCATGCGCTCGACCTGGTAGCGGGGAGACGACTCGATCATCCGTGCGGCGCCGCGCGCCAGGTTGTGGCAGCCGTCGCCTTCACCGCTGTCGTAGCCGCCCGCGTCGAGCTGGCGGGTACCGATCACCCCATCGAGGCCCGCGTCGAGGAACGCCTCGGCCATCCCGGCCTCGCCCGCGCGGCACGGGTCGTCGTCGACGGTGTCCCGGCGGTGGTTGTTCTCCGTGCCGGTCGGGTTGTACTGGAAGTCGAAGTCGTCACCGGCGGGGTCAGGGTTCTCGACCGCGTCGTACGGCGTGCCGTCCGCGCTCGTCTCGTCCTCGTTGCGCACCCCGTCGAGGCCGAAGTCGTCCCAGGGCTCGCGGCCGTTTCGGATGACCGGTTCACCGGGGTCGCGGCGGCCGTTCTCGTTGATGTCGACGGCCACCAGGATTTCGATCGGCATCGACTGGCCGCCCTCGGGGTTCCAGTCGCCGATGTCGCCCGTCTCGGCTCCGTCGCAGAAGCTGATGACCGGGTAGCTCCCGGTGGGGTTGTACTCGTCGTCGAAGAAGCCCGTGCCGGCCGTTCCGTCGTCCGGCGGGATGGTGACGGTCTCCATGCAGCGGATCGTGTTGGACTGCGCGCGCCGGCTGTCCGCCACGCCGGGCGGGGTGATGTCAGGCTCGCTCTCGTCGAGCGAGCTGTCGTAGTTCGGGTTGCCGAACATCGACGCGAGGTCCCGCATGATCGAGATGTAGTCGGTGCGGTTGAACGTCCCGCCCTGGCCCTCGTAGCCGTCCTCATACCACCAGTGCTCGTAGTGCTGCGGGTGCTCGTGCAGGTAGGACGTCGGGGGCACGTAGTCGAGGGACGCGCCGGCTTCGCATGCTGCCGGATCCGCAACGCGCTGCTCCTCCGTGCAGAAGCCACCCATGTGGTAGCTCCGCATGTGTTCGAGCATGTATGTCCAGTCGGTCGGCCCACCGAGCGGCGCGACGAAGTCGAACCGATCCGGGTTGCCGAAGCCGATGCGGCCCGAGCCGCTGCCGCCCATCGAGAAGCCGAGGATCCCGCGGAAGGTGAAGCGCCGCTCCCGCGTGGTCGGCGCGTCGCTGCGAACGACCGCTTGGTAGGTGCCGAGTCGGCTCGCTTCGAACGTCACCGTGCCGCCCTGCCCGGCCGGGCCCTGGAACCAAGGCGAAGCGACAGGAACGATGCGGCCCTCGGTCTCGTTCGGGCCGCGGTAGACGAACGCGACGTGGCCTCGGTGCGCACCTTCGGGGAGGCGTGCGAGCTGGATCGGCACGATGATCGGGATCTCCCGCGCGAGTCGCGCGTGCTCCGGCCCGAACGTCACCGCCTGGCCGAGCGTGATGTAGCCCTCCGGGGTGAGGTCCTCCGCGCAACCCACGGTCACCTCGAAGGGGTCGATCTGATAGCGGTTGTCGCGCGCGGCGCCCTCCTGCAGCGCGAGGCCGGCCCCAGTGAGGGTGCCCGCGCTCACTTGAACGGACCCACCCGGCTGCAGCATGCCGCTCGCCTCTCCATCGCACGCGGCCACGTCGCCCTCGACGACGGCGATGTCCACGTCGGCGCTGACCGTGTCGCCGCTCTCGTGCTCGGCGCTCGCCGTGAGCACCGTCTCCCCGACCGCCACGCCGCTGATCGTGAACGTCGCGCGCGCGCTTCCGGCGGGGATGCTCAGGGTCGCCGGGACGTCGACGATGCCGTCGACAGAGGCGGTCACGGTGAGCTCGAGATCGAGCAAACAGTCGCGCTCGAGCTCGACCCACACCTCACGCGATGCGCCCGGCGAGGTCCCGATGGCCGGCATCCACCACGTCATCGGCGGATACGGAATCCCGCGACCGCAGCCCATGGTCTCGACCCCGCCGGCGTCGGGCTCCACGGGGTCGGAGTCGCAGCTCGACGACAGGGGCAGGACGGCGAGGACGAGCAGGTACGGCAGGACTCGGGAGGGGCGCATTCAGGGAGCGTAGACCTCCGCGTCACGCATCGCATGGGAATCGGCGATGTTCCCCCACGAAGAGACATCAGCGAGGGCAGTGAGTACGTTGTCTCACCTGGCCCCTGGCAAACCCCATGAACGTCACTCTCGTCAGTCCACTCGGCACGCCAACAAGCGCGAGCCTCGATCTGAAGTCCGGCGCCGATGTGGACGCGGGACTCCGAGGCCTCGGCCCCGCGATCCCGATCGTCGGGCTGGATGGCGCGCCGACCTCACTGCGCCTGAGTTGCCTGGATGATCTCGAACCCTTCAAGATCGTGTTCGCGCACCCACCGGCGCTCCGCCTCGTGGTGCGGCGGACCTCGCTTTGTTGTCTCAGGGGCCCGTTGGGCGGAATTCCCCGCTTCCGAAAGACCGTACAGCGAGAATGGGCTGCGGACGTCGTCCGGGATCGGCTAGCCGCTCTGGACGAAGCCGCCCTTCGTCGCCACATCCGAAGCGCGAAGGACGCCGATGAGGGCTTGACCCTCGTGCGCACTCTCGCGCTCACGAAAGCACAGGGGGAGCAACACTGGCTCGAAACGATCGCAGCAGGGCTCGAGGACTTCCTGGTCGAGCTGCTCAGGCCCGAGTGGCGCGGCATCCGGGTAAGCGCGGACATGCTGCACGCGGGCATCCGCCGATTTGACGAGCGCGTGACTCGATGGCTTGACGATGAAGTCTTCGGCGATGAGACCGTGACGACGTGGGAGCGTGCGGTTCGAAGTGCCACCGCGTTGGCTTCCCATGGCCGGTTGCGCTGGGTGCTGACTGAGTCCGCGGAGGCGCCGACTCCAAAGCTCGAGGCCCCGGAAGGTCCCCGTCCGGTGCTCATCGTCGACCGCCCCGTACACCTCCAGGGCGACATCGGCAAGGTCGCCGCATGGGTGGAGGCAGGGCGACGAGCGGGCTACGAGCGTGTCTTCCTGCCCCTCGCCCCCTCTCTGTCCCGCCTCGCCACAACCGAGCCTGAGCGGCTGCTTCGGGCGCTCGAGTCGTTGCCGCTGGATCTTCGGCCCTGGCTCCGTCTCGCGGTGGGGCAGGTTCGCCTGCGCCTGTCACACAGGCAGGACGCTGTCCGCGTGAGGGAGTTCGCCTACAAATCGCGGCATCTCGATGCGGTCGCTGGAACCACCGCGCTGCAGCTCGCGGTCGCCTGGAGTCAGAATCGCGCGCACGCGCCCGTCCTTCACCAACCCGGTGCAGGGCGGCCGAGCTACGTTCAACCCACCGGGGTGGTCGACGCATGGACGGAACTGGGCGGCCTGGATCGGGTCCCGTCGAGGGCCGCATCCAGCTTGCTCGAGGCGGGCCTTGGGTGGGTGTGCCCGCGGCGTGACCACGATGAGCTCGAACATCCGGTCGCACTGCGGGACTGATCTGACGCGGCCGGATACCCCCCAAACCGGGGGGCGCCGACGCGTGTGCGCTGTGGCATGGTGCCCCCATGCGCGCTGGAACTCTCGTCATCTTCTTGCTCGCCGCGCTGGTGGGATGCGGCGAATCGATGGGCAACCCCGACACGGGTGCCGGAGGTCGGGACGCGTTTGTCCCATCGATGGACGCCGGCACACCGCCGGGCCGCGACTCCGCCGTGCGGTTGCCGGACGCGGGCTCGGGGCCCGCCGACGCGGGGTCGGACGCCGGCGGTGACGGCGGCTCCGGTGACGGCGGCTCCGGTGACGGCGGCACGGCTCCCTCGGGACCGATTCGATTCGTGGTGATGGGCGACACAGGCGAGGGCAACGATGACCAGTACGCCGTCGCCGACGCCATCGAGGCGACCTGCGCCGCGGACGGCTGCGACTTCGTCATCTTGCTCGGAGACAACATCTACGACTCGGGCGTGGACTCCACGAGCGACCCGCAGTGGGCGGGCAAGTTCGAAAACCCCTACGCGGACATCGACCTCCCTTTCTACGCGGTGCTCGGCAACCACGACTACGGCGGTGAGCTGTTCGGCGACCGCGGCGGGCTCGGCAACGAGTTCGACAAGGGCCCCATCGAGGTCGCGTACACGGCCGTCTCGAGCAAGTGGACGATGCCCGACACGCACTACACGTTCCGCGTCGGCAACGTCGGTTTCGTGATGCTCGATACGAACAGCATCCTCTGGGACAACACCGACAACGGCAACCAGCGCGCGTGGTTCCCGGGTGCCGTGTCGGCGCTGCGTGCCGAGGGCGCCGAGTGGATCATCGCCGCCGGACATCACCCGGTTCGGTCGAACGGGCCGCACGGCAACGCGGGCGCCTACGAGGCGCTGGAGATCGGTGGCATCGATCTCCCGATCCCGGTGCCGATCATGGACGGCCGCAACGTGGAGGACTTCTTCGAGGACGTCGTCTGCGGGAACGTCGACGTCTACATGGCCGGCCACGACCACAGCCGTCAGTGGCTCAACGAGCCCGGCGCGCTGTGCGGCGCTCACCTCATCGTCAGCGGCGCCGGCGCCAAGACCACCTCCATCGACAACCCCGAGCGCAACGAGGCGCTCTTCCAGGACGCCGACATGGAGGGCTTCCTCTACGTGGTCATCGACGGGGACTCGTTCTACGGCCGCTGGGTCGATCGCACCGGTGCGACGAACTACGAGGGCATGGTCGCGCGCCCGAGCATGTGACCCGCCAGTGTCCTGAGTCTGGGATTCGCCACATGAAGCGATCGCGGAGTGGTTCTTTCCCGAAGCTGGACGACGGTCCGAGGAGCCACTCGTTCAGCGGGTGACGCTCTCTCGGGTCTCGGATGAGAAGCCCCGGTGGCCAACCGCCGCTCCATCCCAACGGAGCCAGTGAGCGAGTCAGGCGCACCTGAATAGACCCGACCCGATGCTCAGTCGTAGTAGGTACCCATGCGACGCTTGCTGCTCTCAGTCTTGATTCTCGCCGGTTGCGCGCCCCCCTCCGACACCGCACCGCCGCCCACTTCCTCCAGCTCGGGAAGCACGGAGCCCGCGAGGGAGACACCCCCAGCCGCGCCGCTCGGCGAGGTGCTCACGGGGTGGTGGGAGACGCCACCCTCCGCGTCCGCATGCACGGTGCACGTGACGCAACGGAACGGGGAGACGACGCTCACGAGCGTCCGCCACTTCGAGGGGGGGCGGCAGGTCTCCGGGACGTCGCACCCTCGGATCGACAGCGACGGGCAGAGCCGGCTGACGTACGCGGACGGACGGCTCGTTCGGATCGACTACCAGCTCGCCGAGCCGGAGGACAACACGCCGTGCGACGGATGCTACGCGCCGCCACGCCGCACCCGCGGCGCGGTGGAGATCCGATACGACGCGGAGGGCCGCGTCGAGGGCTACGTGAACCGGCGGACGACCTACGTCCACGACGGCGAGGCGTGGCGCGCCTCCGGCGCCGCCGAGGGCACCTACGAATACACGTACGATGCCGAGGGGCGACGCACCGGGTTCCGCATCGATCCTATCGGGAGCGAACTGGCGACCGGTGAACTTCGCCGTGAGGGCGGACGAATCGCTTCCTTCCAGATGCAGCGAGGCGACTTCCGCGTAGAGCGGCAGTTCCAGCACGACGCCGAGGGGCAGCTCGTTTCGCGCTCGCGCCAGACCTGCCGAAGCGAGTGCTCAGAGCTTCGCACCACGGCGATCGAGTACGACGCCGAGGGTCGTGTCGCGGCGACGCGCGCCTCGGACCGCACGGTGCTCTACACCTACGACGCCGGGGGCCACCTCACCTCGCAGAACGAGGGCCGTCCGTTTCGCTACGTCTACGAGGACGGGCGACTGACGGAGATCCGCCGCGACCCCGCGGGGCGCGCTTCCACGCACTACCGCTACGAGGGCGCCTGCGACGGGGTGGACCTGTCGCCCCGGCGTCCGGACCTGTACGAGGGGACCGAGTCCGAGGTGTGTGTAGTGGACCCCGTCTACGCCGTCGAACACTGCATCCCGGTGGGGTGAGCCGCCGCTCCCGACTGTGCCAGCGCGTGCCTGGACCGCCCCGACCAGTGCACCAAGCAAGCCCCGGACCGAATCTCTGAAACGAGTGAATCGGGCCCAAAAGCGGGCGTCTGTCGACGCCATGAGGAACACCGCCCGAGCCCTCCTGCTGCCCCTCTTGCTGATCGTGTCGACCGCCGCCTCGGCGTCCGCCCAGGACCGCGAACACAACGCCGACGGCTGGGGCCGCGCCGGCTGCGCGATGGCGCTCGCCGCGGGCCACGGGGTCATTCACGGGTTGGTCGTGACGGACAACGCGTTCCTCGAGGTACCGCCCGAGCCAGCAGATGCACGAGCTGAGATCGGCGCCAACCTCGGACTCGTCTTGCTGTACCTCGGGGGTCCAGTGGGGCTCTGCGCACTCAGCTACTTTGGGCTGGAACAAGCCGCACTGGCAGGCCTCTGGGACGACGACGTCGGACACGGGATCGCGACGGGGCTCCTCGGCGGGGTGCTGGGGTTCGTCGCCACCGCCGGGTTCGCGGGCGGCCTCGGCGCGAACCTCGAAGAAGCCTACACAGCGGGCGCGGTGGGCGCGGGCGTCTTCAGCATCCTGGGCGGGCTGCTGGGTGGACTCGTGCTGGCCGACCCCACGAGCCTGAACGATGAGGCGCAGGAGGGCGCGTTCATCTTCGGCGGAGGCCTCACGATCCTCGGCGCGATCATCGGAGTCATCGTGAGCGCCACCACCGACAACGTCGGCGCGGGACTCGCCATCACCGGCATGACGGGGCTGGCGGGCTTGGGGTTGAGCACGCTGCTGCTCTGACCCGTCGGCTCACCGGTCGGCCGACGTGCAGACCTTGTTGCGCCCGGACCGCTTGGCGGCGTAGAGCGCCTGGTCGGTCACCTTGAAGAGCCCCTCGGGGGTGTCGGCGTCGTACGGGAAGGTAGCCACACCCACGGAGCCGGTGACCGAGACCTTGCCGAGTTCCGTCTCGTAGATACGGCTCCCGAGTTCCTCGCGGATGCGCTCGGCCAGAATGACCGCGCCTTCGGTGTCGGTCTCTTCGCACAACACGCAGAACTCTTCTCCGCCGAAGCGCGCGACGATGTCGGTGTCCCGCTTGGCCTCCATCAGGAGCGCGCCGAGGTCCTTGATGACCACGTCACCGACGTCGTGTCCGTAGGTGTCGTTGACGTTCTTGAAGTGGTCGATGTCCGTCACCAGCAGCGACAGCTTGCGGTTGAACCGCGCCGCGCTCTTGAACTTCGCATCGAGCTGCTCGAGGAACGCGCGCTTGTTCAGGCAGCCGGTGAGCCCGTCGGTCGTCGCCATCTCCTCGAGACGGCGCACCGCCGCGGCGTTGCTCATGGCGACCGCGAGCTGGTTGGCGAGCACCTGGAGCGTCGGTCGAACCGCGTCGTTGAAGGCGTCGCTGCGCTCGGCCGCGATGGCCAAGGTGCCGATGGCGTCTTCGCGCACGACGAGCGGCAGGATGAGCAAGGAGCGCATGCCGTCGAGCTTGCTCCGGCGCGTGAAGACGACCTGCTGCCGGGGATCGAACTCGCCGCGGTAGGGCAGGTAGTGTTTGTTCTTGACGACCATCGCCGTGAGCGAGGTGTTGTCGCGGAAGCTGAGCTGGCCGAGCTTCTTGGCCGCTTCGCCAACCGCGCGCTGAATCGCGTGCTTGCGCGTCTCGGGGTCGTAGAGGGTGATCGCGGCGAAGTCGTAAGGAGCGATCTCGGCCGCCGCGGCGAGCCCGGCGTCCATCACCTCGGTGTCGGTCAGCGCCGCGCCGAGCGACTGGGACGCGCGGAAAAGCGACGTCTGCTCCCGCTTGCTGCGCTCGAGCTGCACGAACACGCGCTCGTTCTCGATCGCGCGGAGCAGTCGGCTCACAGCGGAGCGCAGCAGCTCCTCCTCCTGGCTGGTGAACGGCTCGTTGTCCCGCCGGTCGGCGCAGAGCGCGCCGACGACCTTGCCGTGCTCCTCGACAGGCACGCCGATGAAACAGGAGACGCTCGCACCGCCACGGTAGTAGCAGAGCCCCTTGTAGCCGGGCTTGAGGTTCTCGAGGTTCATCGTCAGGCCGCGCTTGGCCACGGCCCCGACCGCGCCCTCGCCGTCTCCAAACGGGCCCTCGGCCACGTCGTCGCTGTCGGTCGCGAGCTCCACGATGCGGAGCTGACCGGTGCGCTCGTCCCGCATGAGCAGCACGCACGTGTGCAGGCGGAGGGTGCGCTTGAGCAGGTCGAGCGTGTGATAGAGCGCGTCGTGCACCTGCTCGAGGCTCGAGCGGAACACCTTGTCCTCGGGGCTCTGCGTGGCATCCGAGCCGGAGGACGCCGCGCCAGCCAAGCGGAACAGGCGGCTCTCCTCCTTGACCTTCTCCTTCTCGTCATCGAGCTCCTTGCGCGAACGCTCCCGCACCCGGGCGATCTCGGCGCGCGTGAAGACGACGTTGAGGGCGCCAAACAGGACGATGAACCCACCGTGCAGGGCGAATCGCTCCACGGCGGGCTGCTGCTCGGTCAGGAAGAACAGCGCCGCCTCGAGTGCGAGCGCGGAGAGCACCAGGACCGTGCCCATCGGTCGCCGTGCAAACGACGCCAAGAACGCCACCAGCACGTAGACGATCGGGTAGACCGGCCCAAGCAAGCCGCCGCCGAGCTGCACCCCCGCGTGCGCGGCGACCAACAAGAGCAGGCCGATCTCGAGGTCGAGCCATTTGCCGTCTTCGACCCCTTCGCGCTCCTTGGCGCGCCTGAGCGCCCGCTGCAGGAACAGCGCGAGCCAGGCGCCACCGACGGCCGCATGCTCGAGTCCGAGCTGCGCCGGCTCGATCCGGAAGACGCCCAGCAGCACCAACGCCAGGAAGCCGAGCACGGCCACAAAACCGAACGAGGCGCGGGCGGTCTTGCGGACGGTGAGGACGGCGTGGACGAGCGAAGACATGGCGGCGGACGTACCCACCCGGTAACGGATCCGAGATCGAGGGGTCAACAAATCGGCGGCGGCCGAGTTCGTCCGTGGCCGGCGGTCAATCCTGCAGGTGGGGGAGCGCCGCGCGCAGCCGGCCCGCCAGCGCGCGGCGGTCCTCGGAGGGGGCCGACCTGCCGGTTCTTCGCGTCGAACACCTCCAGGTAGGGCGTCGCGTTTCCACGCCTGACCATGTCCAGCCCGCGCATCTTCGCGAGCGACGCGGGGTCGTTCTGGAGCGCGAGGATGAACGGGTGACGCCACTCGGTTTGACATGGGGGAGGAGGTCCTCGAGCAGCGCCGTGTCGAGTGCCATGAGCGTACCCACGTTGACGTGCGTCGGATCTTCCCAGAGGGGCCCGCTGGCGGCGTGTGGTGAGGCGCTGTATGCCGACGTCGTGTTGCCCGAAGTACTGGTCTCCCCCCCGTGGACGAAGGGTGCGGCTCCGACCGCGCTCCAGATCGCGGCCCCCGCTCCCCGCTTGGACGTCGAGGACGAGCTTCGCGCGACGTGGCTCGCACGGTTCCCGGACCCGAAGCGGCCACGGAGCCTGGACCTCGACGACGAAGTGCTGGACCGGTACCTCGACGCGCTCGGGCGCCGGCAGAAGCCGCGCGACGTCGAGGTGTCCTGGCTGACCGACGCGGGGCTCGCGGACCTGCTCGGCGAAGTGGGCACCGCCCTCGGCCTCAAGGTCGCCGAATACGCGCTCGCCCGCCTCGGGGACGGCGCCGCCGTCCCGGTCAGCCGCGCGGCCACCGCGGAGTCCCGCCTGCGCCCCGTGCTCGAGCACCTGTTCACGCCCGAGCTCGCCGTTGCGATGGCCAAGCGCCTGCTCGTCGAAGCCCTGGACGTCCCCTCCGCGGAGACGATGCTGGAGCAGCCCTACGCCCCCTCGGAGACCGAGCAGTGGCTGCGGCGGTACGGAGACGACGCGGCCCCGGTCCTGCTCACGAAGATGGGCGCGGAGGTCGACGACGAGCGCGCCGCGGCGCAGAAGGCGCTCAGCCTGTTGGCGCTGCTCGGCACCCCTGTGGCTGAGATGGCCAGCGCGGCCGGGCTCGCCTACGAGGAGCAGCCGCGGTGGATGCAATACGAGCCCATGCCCGACGTCTCGGACTGGGTCCCTCGCTTGATCGTGCAGCCGCGCACCACCGCGGTGGAGTCGCTGACGCGCGACGTCGAGAGCCCATCGCTGGCGCGGAACGTCGCACGGTGGCGGGACGCGGAGACCCCCATCGCCTACGAGCGTCGCGAGCTGCGCGTGTTCTTCGCGACGTGGATGAACACGCATGCGGACCTCGTCGAGGCGGCGCTCGCCGACGCTTCCTACTGGCCACTCTCCGCCGCTTCGCATCCGACCGAGGTGCTGCGTGTGCCCACCCCTCGGAACGCGCGACCGGCGTTCTGGGAGCTCGCGACGCTGCCCCGTGTGGCGCTTCGGGACGGCACCCCGCTGCCCGATGACGCGATGGAGCACCTCTCGACGATGCTTCAGTACTTCTCGCCCCGGGCGCCCTACCGGGGGCTGCTCGAGGCGATTCAGGCCTGCGACGCAGCCTCACTGGACGCGCTCGGTGAGACGGTCCTCGACGAGTACGAGGAAGCGGGCATGGACCACAAGGACAACTGGGTCGTGCCCGCAGCGATCCACATCGGGGGCGCCAAGACGTTCACGCGCTTTCGCGAGATGTTGATCGTCGCCTCCGGACAGACACGCCGCGCGTTCGCCCCCGACGACGCGTGGATCGTGAAGGCGGAGGCGGAGCGGGCCAAGGCGTGGGTGTGGAGCTACGCCCAGCTGGGCACGCCCGAGGGCTGGCTCGCGGTGGCGGCCCTTCGGCAGGACGAGGACCTGTACGTGCAAGAGGACGTCGGCCTGGCACTCGCCGAGATGAACGAGACGCTGTCGGAGACCCTCGAGGCGCTCCCGTCGTCCGACTGGGATCCCGAGGCAAGCTGGGCGATGGCGCTGCTCCCCTCGCTCGAGTCCGGGCTGAACGACTTGGGCGAAGTCACGGGAATCGAGCGTTCGGTCGCGGACTTCGCGCGGCGGATGCTGGAGCAACACGCCTGAGCGTCAGCCTCGAAACCCTCCGCGACTGGCCCGACGCACGCGCAGGTCAGACAGCGCGTCCATCAGGTCCCGAGCGACGCGTTCGGCCTGCTCGGGCCGAAGCGACAGGTCGAGGTCGAGCTTCTGGCCTCCCGCTCGGGCCGAGACGCTGAACGCCATGTGCTCGGACGCATAGTGACGCCGACGCTTCATCGCGCCGATCCGTCGAACATGAGCCACGAACTCGTCGACCTCCGAGGCCGCCCACGCCTCGGTCGACCCGGCTGCCCAGGTCCGAAACGCGTACAGCTGACCCTCCTCGCACACGATCTCGGCCCGGTTCCAGAGCGTCCGCGCCGCCAGGCCGAGCAGCGTCGCCCCGACCAGCATGAGCCCACCGAACACCGCCGCTGACCGCAGGTTCAGGGGAGGCCCGTTGGACGCCATCACCAGCACGGCCGCGATCACCACCCCGCCGAAGCTCCCGAACGGGACCGCGCGGCCCACCCGCCCCTCCGAGGCACACCCGAGTCGGAGCCGAAAGCCCGTCGACGTCTCCCGGGGCGCCTCCTGATGCACGTCGCGCACGTCGTGCTTCCGGTAATCGTAGCCGCTCACCCGCCCTCCAGTTTGCCCGTCCTCCGCGGAGCAAACCAGCTTGTCGGTGCGCTCGCGTGCGGGTTTCTGGACGGGGAGCCGTGGATCCGGGACACACGGAGCGATGTCCCGCTTCGCCCGAGCGATCGCGTGGATGCTCCCTTTCGGCCTGCTCGTCTTGTCGATCGTGAGTGTCCCGCTCGCCATCCTCGATGACGAGGGTCTGCCGCGGTACCGCGCGCTCAAGGGGGAGCTGTCCGAGGTCGAGCGCGTGAACGAGCGCCTCCGACGGGACGTCCAGCAGCTGGATCGGGAGGTCGACGCCCTCCGCAGCGACCCGGAGACCATCGAGCGAATCGCCCGCGATGAGCTCGGCATGATCCGCGACGACGAGATCCTGTTTCAGTTCGCGGAGTAGTACCTCGGGGCAAGGCTCCTTGACAGGCCGCACCCCGCTCTCTAATCCGAAGCTGCGTGCCTCCCCCCGTCCATGCGGATCTGTCGTTCCGATCCCGGAAGATCCTCTACGCGGTGATCACCGAGTATGTCGCTTCGGGTGAGCCCGTCGGCTCGCGACGGCTCGCGCGCCGCTACGGCATCAATCTGTCGCCGGCGACCATCCGGAACGTGCTCGCCGATCTGAGCGACGCCGGTTTCCTGGCCCAGCCACACAGCAGCGCCGGCCGCGTGCCCACCGAGCGCGGGTTCCGCGTCTTCGTCGACGCGCTCACCCAGATGCGCGAGGTCACGAACGAGGATCGCGACGCAGTGCTCGAGCGCATGCGCGACCTGCGCCCTGGGGTCGACGACCTGGTCGTCGAGGCGGGCCGGCTGTTGGCCACCATGGCGGGTGCGGCGGCCGTGTTCACGCGCCCGCGCCCCGACACCGAGCCGCTCGCGCAGATCCGCCTGATGCCGATCCGGGTGGGGGAGCTGCTGGTGGTGGTCATCACGCAGAACGGCACCATCCAGAACCGCATCATCAAGGCGGATGTGGAGCCGGGTGAGCTCGACCGGCTCAACAACTACCTGGCGGTCGTCGTGAGCGAGAGGACGCTCGCCGAGGTCCGCAACACGCTCGCGGCCGAGATGGACGAGGAGCGCAGCCTCGCCGTGCAGGCCAAAGACCTCATGGAGGCGACCATCGCAGGCACGGATGTGCCGAGCGAAGTCGTCATCGAGGGGCACGCGGCGCTCTTCGAGCGGCCCGAATTTGCAGATTCGGACAAGATCCGGCGCTACCTCCGCACCTTCGACGAGAAGGAGCGCTTGCTCGGCCTACTCGACCAGACGCTGATCGCGGGCGGCGTGCAGGTGCTGATCGGAAGTGAGACTGAGATCGAGGGTGAGCGCGACATCTCGCTCATCAGCGCGAACTACACGCGGGGTGGCGCCCACGCAGGCACGCTCGGCATCATCGGCCCCACGCGCATGGACTACGGCAAGCTCGTGCCGCTCGTCGGATTCACCGCCCAGGTCATGAGCGACGTCCTCGACGGCGTCGACCCCTCCGACGAGGCGTGAGCCGTCCGTCCCGGATCGGCTACAAACCACCGGATCCGATGACGATTCGTTGTCGTCATGGGCGCCCATGGATATGATGGCGCGCCCAGCAACGGAGCCGTTTTTCGTGAGCGAAGAAGAGACCGAGATCGAAGAGTCCGTGGCCGCCGCCGGCGAGGACACCGAGGGTGTGGACAACAACGGTGCCGACGCGGAGGCCGAGGCGCCGTCCGAGTTGGAGCTGATCACCCAGGAGCGCGACAAGCTCAAGGACCAGCTGCTGCGCACGGCGGCGGATTTCGACAACTTCCGCAAGCGCTCCCGCAAGGAGCTCGAGCAGACTCGGCAGCGCAGCAAGGAAGAGATCCTCCGGGACGTCCTGCCGGTGTTCGACAACCTCGAGCGTGCCGTGGAAGCGGCAGGGTCGGCGGCGGACGTGGAAGCGGTGCAGTCCGGCGTGACGATGGTGCTCAAGCAGTGGCAGGACATCGCCACCCGCATCGGTCTGACGCGCATGGTCGCCAAGGGCGAGCGCTTCGACCCCAACCTCCACGACGCATTCCAGCAGCAGGAGACCGATGAGGTGCCCCCGGGCACGGTGGTCATGGAGTACCAGCCTGGATACCGGTTTGGAGAGAAGATGCTGCGCCCCGCGATGGTCGTCGTGGCCCGAGCGCCTGCGGCCCCGCCAGCCGAAGAGGTCGCAGAGTCGACGCCCGAGGAGCCCGAGGCGCCCGCTGAGCAGGCGGCCGACGAGTCCGAATGACGCATCTTCAGCGGGGGAACTGAGCGTTGAGCAAGGTCATCGGTATCGACCTGGGCACCACGAACTCGTGCGTCGCGTTCATGGAGAACGGCGAAGCGACGGTGATCCCCAACAAGGAGGGCTCCCGCACCACGCCATCGGTGGTGGCGTTCACCAAGGACGGGGATCGCCGTGTTGGCTCGGTGGCCAAGCGGCAGGCGGAGACCAACCCGGAGAACACGGTGTTCGCGGTGAAGCGCCTCATGGGGCGTCGCTTCGAGTCGGAGGAGTCGAAGCGGACGGCGAGCACGGTGCCTTATCGAATCGTGCAGGCGATGAACGGGGACGCCTGGGTGGAGATCCAAGGCGAGGAGTACTCCCCTCCGCAGATCGCTGCGATGGTGCTCGAGGAGATGAAGGACGTCGCGGAGCGCTACATCGGCACCGACATCACCGAGGCGGTCGTCACGGTCCCGGCGTACTTCGATGACGCCCAGCGGCAGGCGACCCGAGACGCCGGCAAGATCGCCGGACTCGACGTCAAGCGAATCATCAACGAGCCCACGGCCGCAGCGCTCGCCTACGGACTGGACACGGACAAGGTCGGCAAGGTCGTGGTCTACGACCTCGGCGGCGGCACGTGCGATGTGTCGATCATGGAGATCCAGAACGGGGTCTTTCGTGTGCTCAGCACCAACGGCGATACGTTTCTCGGCGGGGAGGACTTCGACGCGGAGCTCGTCGACCTGCTCGCCGAGCGCTTTTTGGCCGACCACCCAGACGTTGACCTCCGCAAGGACAAGGTCGCCCTTCAGCGCCTCAAGGAGCAGGCACAGAAGGCCAAGCACGAGCTGTCGACAGCGCTCGACACCGAGGTGAACCTGCCCTTCATCGCTGCAGACGCGACCGGGCCCAAGCACCTCGAGACGACCGTCAAGCGCAGCGACCTCGAGATCCGGGTCGGCGAGTTGGTCGAGCGCACCCTCGGGCCGTGTGCTTCCGCGCTCTCGGACGCCGGCCTCAAGAAGGAGGACATCAGCGACGTCATCCTGGTCGGCGGCATGACCCGGATGCCGCTCGTGAAGAAGAAGGTCTCCGAGTTCTTCGGTCGCCCACCGCACCAAGGCGTGAACCCCGACGAAGTCGTGGCGGTCGGCGCAGCCATCCAGGCGGCGAGCTTGTCCGGCGAGATGGACGAAGTCCTGCTGCTCGACGTGACCCCGCTCTCGCTCGGCGTCGAGGTGGGCGGCGGCATCTTCCACCGCCTCATCGAGCGCAACACCACCATCCCGTGCAGCGAGTTCGAGATCTTCACGACCTCGGTCGACAACCAGCCGTTTGTGCCCGTGCACGTCCTGCAGGGCGAGCGCGACATGGCCGCCGACAACAAGTCGCTTGCCAAGTTCGAGCTGTCCCACATCCCGCCCGCACCGCGCGGCGTCCCGGAGATCGAGGTCCGCTTCGACATCGACGCCGACGGCATCGTGAACGTGTCCGCCAAGGACTTGGGCTCCGGGCGTGAGCAAAGAGTCTCGGTCGTGGCCTCGAGCGGCCTGACGCAAGAGCAGGTCGACAAGCTCATCGAGGACGCGAGCGCACACGCCGAGAGCGATGAGAAGCGACGCGAGCTCGCGGAGCTCCGCAACTCCGCTGAGGCGCTCCTCTACACCTCCGAGCGCGCGGTCGAAGAGTGCGCCGAGCTCGTCTCACCCGACATCATCGAGACCGTCGCGGCGGACATCAAAGTGCTCCGCGAGCTGCTCGACGGCGGTGACGCGATCGCGATCCGAGAGGCGCTCCAGCAGCTTGAGCTCAGCGCATACCAGATCGCTGAGTCGATGTACGGCAGCACCGAAGAGTAGGCGCGCCGATCCGCTCGCGTGAATGCCGTGCCGTGGGAGGCGTCCGTGCCAAGGATGAACCGCGTCTCGATGCCTGCACTCGTCTTGGTCGCGGGGTGCGGCGCCCCGCCCCGCACCGCGACCGCACAGGCGGACCGGTCTGGACTGGACCCGCGGGTCGTGTCCTCACTCGTACGACTGAACGACTACTGCGCTGAACACCTCGAGGACTGCGCGCTCGCGGGCCGGCCGGACTCGTATCCAGACCGAACGCCCGCGCGCGAAACCACGCTGCGCGTCGTCGAGGCAACCCAGCTTCTGGCTGAGTTCGGCCACTCGCCAACGTGGTCGACTCATGGCAGAGCAGGAGCTCCGCACGATGACCGGGGGCCAGTTCGCACCCGATCATCTCGGACCCGAGGCGCACGCAGACCTTCTCCGCCGAACCGAGATGAACGCGGAGAGGTACCTCGACGTGTGGGAGCCCGGGATCTTCTCGGTCCCAGAGGACCGGCACCTCGCCATCCAGTTCCTCTCGAACTGGGCTCCGGCACGGGTTTCGCGCATCGCCGAGGCCCTGGTCGGAGAGTACGACCGCCTCGTGCGTGACGAAGACGCCCTGCAGGAGTACAGCGATCCGCGCGCGGGCCATCGCCTCCGTGAGCGACGCGACGCGCTTCGTCAGCTCGTTCACTGACGCGGTCCTGGCGCTGCTCGCAAGCACGAGGCGCGCGACAGCCGGGGTGCTACCGTCAATGATGCCCCCACGGTTGTTCGTTCTTCCGCTGGTCGACCCCTTCGCACCGTTTTTTCGGCTCCCAGTCCGCTGCCGGTAGGCTCGGCGGATGTTCGGACTGACCATCATCAACGCCCCCAACAAGGGCCTCGTGCTTACCCTCGGCAAGCCTGGCGCGGTGCTCGAACCGGGGATCCATTTCGTGTCTCCGGTGATCAGCCGGGTGCGGCAAATCTCCTGCGCGCTGGTGACCCACGAGGTGGACATCGACGTCATCACGCGCGGTGGCACGCCAACCCAGATCAAGGTCGGCTACACGGCGCGCGTGACCGATCTCCGCTGCGCGCTCCTCAACATGCAGAACCCCTTCGCGACGCTCCGCGCGAGCGTGATCTCGGTCGTCTCCGGCTCCGCGAACAACTACACGATCGATCAGCTCGCCGAGTACAAGACGCAGATCGCCAACGCGGCCGAGCAGGAACTCGCCGGACTCGCCGACCACAACGGTTGGGGCCTCGGCAACTTCCAGATCGCGATCGGCGACCCCTCGATGTCCGAGGAGCTGAAGCGGATGCTCATGCGCGAAGAGGAGGTCCGCCGAGAGAACGCGGCGAACCTGGAGAAGGCGCGCAACCAGCTCGAGGTCGCCCGGCAACTGGTGGAGGTCGCGAACACCCTGCAAGGCTCGACCTTCGCGCAGGAGCTGCTCCGCCTGCAGATGCTGTCAGACATGAGCGGCGGCCACACCGTCGTGGTCGCCACCAAGGATCAAGACGCCGCGCTGGGCGTCGCCGCCGCGCATTGAGCGGTGGGCGGCGCCCGCGCGCCACGTCGAGAGGCGAGTCCATCCCCGGTCCAGCCGTTGCGAAGGTCGACGGACGGGGCCGTGCCCGGACGGCGCGGCGCGTAAAAAGATCATCTCAGCGCCTTCAGCGTGGCGACGGCTCGAGTCGGCGCCAGCGAACCCGGAGCCGACCCAGTCGGGCGTCCGGGGCGCGTCGACAACCGCCTCGACCAAGCACCTTCGACGCGCTCTCGCAGACACCGCGGCGAACGGTCTGGAACGCCGCGCCCGACGCCACCCGTGGTGACGGCCTGCCGCATCGCGGCCGGGTGGCGGCGCCCCCGCGCCGGGGGAGAGAGGGTGTCGAGAACCCGAGCCGAGCGCGGCGCCCCCGTAGGAGCGGCTGTGGGAGGGAGTCTCGTGAGGGAGGCTTCGCCCCTGAGCATTCAGACTTCCCGGCCCTTACGAATCCTTACGCCGGGCCCGGGGAGAAAGGCGAGTGCGGGTCAGTATACCAGGCGACCATGCAGCCACAGTGAGACCCGCTGCGAACCTGAAAGTGAGTGCGATGAGCATGGATGCCGAGGACCGAGACTGCTTTGCGGACGCCATACGGCAGTGGCTAGACGATCCCCTCACCCGTGAGCCTCACCGCATCCACCCTGATGCCGATGATGCGCGGTTCCTAGAGCGGCGCACGAGGGCACATGCGGAGCTCGTGCGTTTGCAGCAGTCCGTCCTGTTCGCACCGGGAGGCCAGAGGGGCCGGACGCCGAGCATGAACACGATGGCCCGGGGCTACCTCGACACGGGAAGTGGCTCTCTAACAGCCACGATGACCGAGCTCTTGGACTCCTCCGCCGAGGAACGAATGGCCGTTCGCGAGCTTGCTCAGCGTCCGATCGCGCACTTGCCCGTTCCGCTCCTGCTCTCGTTCCGCACCACGGTCGCGAGCAGGTTCTTCGACGACTACGAGGCCATCGAAATACGTCGTCTCGAGCGGTCGGGAAAACATGCGAAGGCGCTGCGCGTCTTCGTGGACGCATTCGCCCTGCTCCGGGACAGGACACTCCTGTGGGGCGACGTCCCCGGCCGGCTCTTCGCTTCGGTCGCATTCGGGCCAGCGCGGGACGCGATCTGCGTGGGCACGGGGCAGGCGCTCCAGGGGTTCCTCGAGGACGCCACCCGCGTGGCCATGCCGAAACCGTCTGCGACATTGGCCAGGATGCGTCTCCTCGGGCCGGCCTTGTGCTGTGCCGAGGACAGAGAGGAGCTGTTGGAGGGCATGCCCGAGAGCCTTCACGCAGTCGTGAAGGCAGCGATGCCCACAGGCAAAACCAGCCCGGCCCCTGTCTATCAGTCGCCCTATGGATTCGGAACGGTGCGAGCCTGGTGGGACGCCGCCGAGACTCTCCTCTCGAACGAGGTGGTCGACGCCTCCCCCACCGTCCTCGATCGAGCAATCGACCGCTTGGAGCCAGACGTTCGACAGGATCCGAGGCGCCTTCCGCACTTCGCATTGCTGAAGTGGGTGCGCGACGTCTCTCTCGATCGGCTCCGAACGGAGGTCGCGTGGCAGACCTTGCTCGTCGTTGCTGCGCTTCGCCTCGTGTCGCAGGAACGCGACGAAGGGAAGCGTCCTTGGCTCGCTCGCGCGCTCGCGCGCCTCTCCGAGGACTTTGGTTTCGTGCCTCGCTCCGACGTGAGCTTCGAGCTGGCGCGAGGGATGGATGGGCGCCCTGCCTTGCGCGCCGACTTTACCGCCCTGGCGTCGCTCCCAGAGCACGAGAAGGTCGACGGCATGTTGTCACGGGTGGTCTATGTCGACGGAAAGGCGCCGACCTCGTAGCACGGACACCCCGTTGGGCCGCTTCGCTCGCGAGCTCGGCGGCGCAGCCCGATCACCCCGCCTCGGACCGTCGGCCCGGTACTCGCAGCCGGGCAGCAGCCCTCCCTCGGCCATGGCCCGGTACGTTCTTGGACGCCGCGGGGCAGGCCTTCGGGTCTGTTCCCTGCACCTGAGCGGGCCTGGTGTCCGTTCTCGCTGTGCACCCGCCACGAAGTGGATGTCGCGTGTTCGTCCCCCGTATCACTTCGCGCCGTCGAACGGAGGGGAGCCAGCCGCGTCGCGAGACCGAGAGCGAATCACTCGACGCGCGCCCGAGAACGGCGTCCTGGGCCGAGGCCGCGGACGTTATGCTCCGGCGATGCGAATCCCGTCGCTCGTGTGTCTCCTCCTCGTCGGCTGCGGCGCGTCCGCGATGGAGCATGTGCAGGCGAACCGGTTGCGAGAGGCGTGTGACGCGACCGCCTACTCCGAGCATGAACTCCTGCTCGACGAGATCGAGTCCTACGCCGAAGTCCGGGTGGTCGCGCACGTGTACACGGACGCGGAGATCGAAGCGCTCTTCGGTTCGCCGCCGGGCTGGCCTGCGGACCACAACTTCCTCGTGATGAACGCGATCGAGACGGCGCGTCCGCTCAGCGAGCCGCTCGTCTTCTTGGCGTCTCCGGTAACGCCCCTCCCAGGCGGGCTCACCCGGCACTATCGCCAGCTGCCCTGCTGCGACGATGATGAGTGGGCCCAGCTCGCGACCGGTGGTCCAGTCCGGCCGGGGCATCGCTCTCGCTTCGAGCGCTTCACGGAGCACGTCGGACGCGCGCTTCGCGCTACGCTGGGCAGCGGGGTGCAGTCGGTCTCGGACGCGCTCTACCTGAGCACCCTGGGCGCCATCGACCTCCAGCTCGGGACACTTCGCGACGGAGTGATTTCGCCGCGCACCCTCTTGGAGGCGGTGGGGGAGGCCAGATCGGGGGGCACCGGCGCAGCGGCCCCGGAGACCGGCCCAGAGAGCACCGAGGCCCTCTCACCCCAGGTTCGTGAGGCCCGGGCGCGCATGGTGCTGGAGGATCTCACCTCGGCGCACTGCGAGCTCCCCGCGGGCGAGACCCGCGCCGTCTGCCATCGCATCCTCCACCGGGCGCCGGGCGATGCGAGCAGGTCCGAGCGGTTCGTGGAGACCACCTTCGGCATGCGGGCGCCTCCCCGCCCCGGAGAGAACCACTGCAGCGCCTCGCGTGTGCGCCGCGAGCCGATCGGTCGAGACCAAGGCACCGCCGAGGCCATCAACGCGCTCCTGGGCGTTCCGCGTCCCCCCTCTCGGCTGCCGGGCGAGTAGCCGAACTGCCACCTCGGGGACGGGCCGTTACGACGAGGCAGCCACTCTGCAAGTTCGCCCCGTGCACCGGCCACAACCCGGATGCCATGCGTTCGTCCGCCGTCTCGCTTCGGCGCTCCGGCATCGGAAAATGGGGGGACGGATGTAACGAACCGCGCGCGCGAGGCACGAGTTGGGTATGCACCGACTTCTGTCTCTCGTCCTCGTATTCCTCTTCGTCGGGGGCTGCGGCGACCCCTGGTTCCTGGTCGGCGTCCGCGAAGGAGGCCCGTACGGTGACGACGGCGTCCTCGTCGGGGACTTCACCGAAACGTTCGATCACCCTGGCACCCTGCGCGTCGAGGCGTCCGATGCCGACTCGGCGACGCGCTTCGACGCGATCTGGCATTCGACGGGCGATCTCCACATCCACGCTCCCGTGCAGCTCCCCGACGGGGCCGACGCGAACCTCGTCGTCGCGCTCTATCCGAACCCGGAAGGGGGGTGCTCGTGGGAGCCGCCGCTCGCGCCGGACGGAGATGTGGGGCTGTACTTCGCCGAGGGCACGACCGACACGACCCGGCGCGGCACGCTGACGGGCGCGGAGGTCACCGCCTCGGAAGACGCCACGCGCGTCGCGGTGACCGTGGACGCGGCCTTCTTCGATGGACCCCTGAGCAACCGGACGCTCGAGCTGGAGGTCTTGCTCGACCCCGCGATGACCTGTGTCCGTTAGTCGGCCGCACCGCTGCAACACGCGGCCCATGTAACGCTCGTCCCGCACGCTGCACTGTGTAGCCATGGACGTCCGACGCACCACGCTCCTCGGATCGGTCGCGATGCTCATGCTGAGCATCGCGGCCGTCGCGCATGCGGACGACGCCATCGTGGTGCTGGGGCCTCCCGCACTGGCGGATGCATGGGCGTGGTCGCTCCGCGCTCAGGGGGAGCAAGCGCGGCCCGGGACCGCTCGCGGGGCGGAGCAGGGTGCGCGACTGGTCGTCTGGGTGGAGGGGGACCACCTCCGCGCGGAGACCTCGGAGGGTCGGCTCCTGGCGGTGGAAGTCAGGGCGGATCCGAGCGCGCGGACCCTGGCCCTTCTGACGCTCGGACTGTTGGACGTGCTGCGCGAGCCCCCCGTCCCACACGAGGTCGACAGGGTCGACAGGGTCGACAGGGCCGAGAGGAGTGCACCGGAGGCGGTCCCGGCCACCGCCGTCGCCGAGCGCCGCGGTCGCCCCGACCCGCTCCCCCAGGCCACCGAACCCGAACCGGGCGGCTGGTCCCTGGACATCTGGGGCGCGCCAGGGGTCACCGCGCACTTCGCGGACGGCGACCTCTACGGCGGAGGGATGCTGCGAACCGGGATGCGCGCGCGGTCCGAACTGTGGTTCGTCGGCGGTTTTGTCCTCGGGGGCGCCGTCTCGGGAGCGTCGTACTGGCAGACGGAGCGACACGTGTCGGTCGCCGAGGGGGCGCGGAGCGCACCGCTCTTCGAAGCCTGCGCCGAGCTCGGTGTGCGCCTCGACCGGGCGGAGGTCCGCATCGAAGTCGCGCTCTTCGGATGCGCCGTCACCATGGAGCACAGGCACCTGCGAGAGCCGACGCGCGCGTGGTTCCCCGGCGGGGCGGCGGGCGGCTCGGTTGCGATCTTGGGTCAGGTCGCCGAGCTGGCCGCGGGGGTGCTGCTCTCGCTCCAGGGAGTCGTCGTCCACCGCCCCGACGCCTGGACCGTCGGGGTCCCCGCCGTCTCGTTCATTCTGGCGACGCGATGACCCTCGTGGCGATCACGGAGCTCTCACCGCTCAGCCAGAGGACCGCGGACCGGGCGCGCCTGGGCGAGGTTTCCCGCCGCCTGCGGGCGCGCGAGTCGGTGCTCATCGAGCGTGTGCTGCGTGAACTCCTTCAACCCATCCGCGACTGGTCGGTTCGACTGATGGGCAACCCCTCCGACGCGGAGGACGTCGCTCAAGAGGCGCTGACCGCGGTCGCGGGTGCGCTGACCCGATTCGAGGGACGCTCCAGCATTCGAACCCTGGCCCACCGAATCACGGTACGCGCCGCCCAGCGCGGGTGGCGGCGGCGCCGCAAGCACCACGCCGATCGGTTGGGCGAGGACCCGATCGACGCGCGCTCGGTCGGCGACCAAGTGGCGGCGCGCGACGCGCTGAGGCGGCTCTACAGGGCGCTCGACACGTTGTCCCCGCCGCTCCGAAAGGTGTTTGTGCTCTGCGCGATCGAGCAGCTCACGCCGGCGGAGGCGGCGGAGATTCTCGAGGTGGAGCCCGGGACCGTACGTGTCCGCCTCCATCGCGCGCGGGAGGCCGTGCGCGCCCGCTTGGAGGGCGCATGACCGACCTCGACGCACTGACCGCGCTCGCCGCCCAGCAGCGCGCGGCACCGCTGGCGGCCGCCGAGCGGGACCGGCGCGTCCGTCAGGCGGAGCTCGCGGCAGAGGGCCGACGACGGCGGCGCACGATGGGTGCGGCGACGGTGACGGCGCTGGCCCTCGCCGCCGCCGCGGCCCTGTTCCTGAGTCCCCCGCGGGGCGCCCCTTCGGAGGTGAGGCTGGAGAGCGGAGACAGGCTGGTGGTGGGGGAGGGCGCGCGCTTCGAGCCGCGCGAAAACGACCGCGATCGGATGGTCCGGCTCCGGTGGGGTGAGGTCCTGTTCGACGTCGCGCCGGTCGAGAGGGGGAGTTTCCGCGTGGAGACCCCGACCGCGGAGGTGCTCGTCATCGGCACCGTGTTCGCGGTCCGGGTGACGGAGGGGGGCACGGACGTCCACGTCTTCGAAGGGCGCGTCGAAGTTCGCAGCGCGGGCGCGTCACGCGTCCTGGGGGCGGGCGAGACCTGGACCACGGACTCCACGCGGTCCTGGCCAACCGAGCTGGTGCGCGCGGGGGAGGCGGCGGCGCGGAGACGGAACCTCGAGGCGCGGCGGCGCGCCGTGGCCGCGCCCGACCGCGGGTACGCGGAGGCTCCTCCCTCGGAAGAGCGGCCCCCTCGGCAAGCCGACGTCGCGCCCCCCGAAGCCGAGTCCGATCGCCCTGCCCCGCCCGAACACGACACACCGCCGCCGCCGCGTCTCCCCACCGCGTCCACAGCCACCCGCTGGATTGCCACCGGAGCGCCGCGTCGTGCACTCGCGGCGGCCCGTGCGCGCATCGCGCGCGGGGAGCGGGACCCGTGGCTGCTCATCGAGGGCGACGCGCTCCGTGCGGTGGGGCAACCGGCCGCGGCCGTGCGCGTGTACCGCCGCGCCGTGACCCAAACGACCGGCGAAACCCGGGTGCAAGCGGGGCTCCAGGGCGCGCGCATGCTCATTCGACGAGGGGAGCACGCGGCCGCGGTCACCCTGCTTCGGCGGAGCGGATCGCACGACGACGGATCGCCGCTCGCAGAACCGGCCGTCGGACTCGAGGTGGCGGCGTTGCGCGCGATCAACGACACCCGATGGCGTGAGGTGGCCTCGGCCTACTTGCGGCGATGGCCCGCGGGACCGCGCGCTGCCGGGCTTCGGCACGCGCTCGCGGAAGCACCCTGACCGCGGCGGCCCTCAGGATCCGAAGACGATGCCCTCGACGAAGGCCCGCTCACCCACGGAGCCACCGCGAAGCAAGAACATGTGGTCCGCGCCTTCGCTCACGTAGAGGTGCATGTTGGGAGCCGGATCGATCAGCGTGCGTTCGAGCTCGGCGAGGCCATCCGCGAAGTAGATGCGCGGGTAGATCGTGAAGCCCGAGCAGTTCGCGATGTAGGCGCCGGAGTAGAACGCCCGGATCACGAAGTCGTGTTCGTGCGTCATCGTCCCGAAGCGCCGGTCGGGGTAGCGCTCGGCGAGCCATGCGTAGAGGTTGGCCATCCCGCCGCCGCTCGGATCGCGGCAGGCGTCGCACTCCGCGGGCAAGGTGCGGTCGAGCCCCCACGTGTCTCTCCACTTTCGCTGGAGACAGACGGGCATGTACGGATCGGGGAGCGGCGGCCCCGAGTCGTTCACGAGGCTGGCCTCCGCGTCGGGGAACGCCTGCTGGATGCGGTGGAAGTTGAGCGCGGCCCCGAACCCGCCGGCGCTCGAGCCCGCCACGAGCACGCGTTCGACCTCGCCGAACGTCGGCACCAGCCGCTCGAGCGCGATCTCCACGTTGACCGCGCCGGTGTGCATGGTGCCGAGCGCGCTGTCGACGACGTTCCCGGCGAACACATCCCCCGAGCAGTACGGCAAGAAGACGAACGACCAGTCGCGGAACGGGTTGCTGTCATCGTCGCGGTCGAACAGCCAGCTGTAGCTCGACTCTCGGCGGAGAATCGAGGCGTCCTCCTCACGGAACCGCGTCCGGCTCACCCCGTAGCTCAGCGAGTGGCGGTCCCACGCCGCGCCGCCCTCCTGCATGTACACGATGAGCCCCTCCCCCGTTCCGCGGCTCACGACCATCCCCGTCGAGCTGCCGTCCAGACATCGCGTGCGCGGCTGGTCGACCCAGGTCCACTCGCCGAGCGGCGTGCCCAACGGCTCGGTGGTGGACGGCGGGCCCGGGTTGTACGCCGCGGCGAGCGTCCGAGGCGCGTATGGCGTGTCCGGCAGCGGCGGAGGCCCGTCCTGGAACGTCCTCGGGCCGGCGTCCTCCCTGGGAGGCGGAGGCCCGGCATCGACGCCGGCGTCGAGCCCCGGTGGCTCGCCACAGCCGACCAGCGCCGGGAGCAGCAGAACGCCGAGGCGTGTTCGGAGGCGAGCGAGGCATCGCATGGCGCACTGTCGACCGAACGGAGCCTGGCTTTCAAGCTCCTCGAGCGCACCGAAGGAGCGGCTCGGTCACGGCGCAGTCACGGAACCATCACGACGCCGCGCCGAACGCGACGTGGGACTCGAGGGGCGCCTCGGCCGGCCATCCCAGTTGCGTGACCATCGTCTCCCACGCCGCTTGCGGGTCTTGCGCGGGCCACTCGTGGATTTCGTGGATCCGGAGTCCGTGGGGTGTGTTGGCCGTGTTCACCACGAACAACAGCGGCACCTTGATGAGATCGAAGGGGAGCAAGAAGAACCGCCCCTTGACCACGAAGAACAGACACACGGCCGTCCCGTCGGGATGCAGCGCCATGTGCATCTCGTGGCGGGCGACGCGCATCCACCGGAGCGAGCGCGCCAGCCGGCGACGCACTTCCGCAGCGGGGACCGCCTCCTCCTCCCCCACCTTGGTGCCCCACAGCGGTGCGTGCGCCGTGAGGGTGCATTCGGGAGTCAGGAACTCGCCCAGGTCGCATCCGTCGTCGGGGTCGATCTTCCCGTCGTAGTACCCAAAACAAGAGGCGTACTGCTTCATTCGTTCCAACAACTCTTCCGATTGACTCGCCGCCATGCTGGCTCCCGTGACGTGCGCTCACCACGAGTCGCAACGGTCGAAACCATGGAGCCACTGCACGACACGGGCATTCGCAATACGCGCCACTCTGTTCGCAAGACGCGCCTCAAAACGCACACCGAGGGGTGTGCTCTGGCGCCATCCGCGAATGACAGCGACGTCCAGCGGGCCTAGCCTTGCCTCCGGAGATGCCCGAACCGAGGGAAATCACGCTCGATCGGGGCTGGGTCATCATGCTTCGCGACGTCGGCATCGACGCCGAAGACGTGGTGCGCCGCGCGGGACTCTCCCTGGGTCTCCTGAGTCGAGAGTCGACGCAGCTCAGCGTGAGGGAGTACTTCGGCTTGCTGGAGGCGACCGAGTCTCTGGCCAAGGACCCGCTGCTCGCGCTGCGTCTGGGGCGTTCGGCGAGCCCGGAGGCGTTCTCCCCCCCTGTGTTCGCCGCGCTGTGCAGTTCGACGCTCGCGGTCGCGGTCCGACGGATCGGCGCCCACAAGAGGCTCATGGCGCCCATGGGTCTGACACACCGGGAGACCCACCAGGGACTCGAGGTGGCGTGGGAGTGGGACGACCCCTCGATCCAGCCTCCTCGTCTGCTCATGGCGATGGAGCTGGCCTTCCTCACTCAGCTCGCACGCATCGCCACGCGTGAGCCCATCCGGCCGCTGGCGGTCGGGTGCCCCCTCCCGCTTGCACCCGTCGGGGCGTTCGAGGAGTTCTTCGGCGTTCGCCCGACCATCACACCCCGCGTTTGTCTCACGTTCCACCGCGACGACGCCCACCGGCCTTTTCTCACGGCCAGCGAGGCCCTGTGGCAGAGCTTCGAGCCCGCTCTGCGCCGTCGCGTGAGCGAGATGGATGGGCGCGCGCCCATGTCGGCGCGCACCCGGTCGACGCTGCTCGAGTGCCTTCCGGGGGGAGAGGCCAGCCTGCAAGGAACGGCCAAACGCCTCGGCATCAGCAGTCGCACCTTGCAGAGACGGTTGGCCGAAGAAGGGCTCAGCTTTCGGGAGGTCGTGAGGGCCACCCGGGAGAAGCTGGCCCACCACTACCTGGTCAACACGCCGTTGACGTACGCCGAGGTGGCCTTCCTGATCGGCTTCGACGAACCGAGCTCCTTCTTTCGCGCGTTCCGCGAATGGACCGGAACGACGCCCGAGTCGGTGCGCCGGTCGGCGCGTTGAGACCACTCGCATCTGCTCATGGACCGACGTGCTTCGCGACGTGGGTCCGCCCGCGTCGGGCAGGCCGTAACGTCAGCCCCAGTGCCGGGGCTCCATCTCCAGGTCGACGCCGAACTGGGCCCGCACCGCCGCGCGCACCTCGTCGGCGAGCGCGAGCAGCTGACGGGTCGAACCGTCACCGCGGTGGATGAGCGCGAGCGCGTGCGCGGTGCTGATGCCGACGCCGCCGCGCACCGTGCCCTTCTTCATGCCGCTCCGCTCGATCAGCCAGCCCGCGGCGAGCTTGACGCGCGCGTCGGGCTGGACCCAGCGCGGCACCTCGTCGGGCGTGCCCACCACGCCGCGGTCGACGGCGCGCGCCACCACCCGCTCCGCGTCTCTCGCCTCAAGGATCGGGTTGGTGAAGAACGATCCCGCGCTCCGATGGTTTGGGTCGGACGGGTCATACACCATCGATTTGCCGCGCCGGAGCGCGATGACCACCTCGCGCACCCGGGCGAGGGTCGCGTCCTCGTCCGCCATGCGGCGGACCAACTCGGCGTAGCGCAGCGCGGGCGCCCCCCCCGGGCGGAGCCCGAACGTCACCCCCAACACGACGTAGCGGTCGGGGTCGCGCTTGAACGCGCTGTCCCGGTAGCCGAAGCCGCAATCGTCGGGCTCGAGCGTGTGCACTTCGCCCGTCGCACGCTCGAGCGCGCGGACGGAGCGCACCGTCTCGCTCACGTCTTGCCCGTACGCGCCAACGTTCTGGATGGGGGTCGCTCCGACGCGCCCGGGGATGCCCGCGAGGCATTCCACGCCGGCGAGGTCCGCCGCGACGCAGGCGGCGACGAACGCGTCCCAGTCCTCGCCGGCCGCCGCGGTCACGTGCACTTCGTCGCCGACGCGCGCCTGCTCGATGCCGCGCTGGGCCATCTCGATCACGAGCCCGGGGAAGCCGGCGTCGGAGACCACGAGGTTGCTGCCGCCCCCCAGGATCCCGACGGGGAGGCCGCGCGATGTCGCCCACGCGAGCCCTTCGCGCACCGCCTCGTCGTCCTCGGCGCAGACGAAGTGCGCCGCGTCCCCGCCGAGCCCGAGGGTGGTCCGTTCGGCAAGGGAGACGCCGTGACGCATCGTCATCACGCGCGGATGTGCGTCAGCCCGCCCGTGTAGGGCTGCAGCGCCTCGGGCACACGCACCGAGCCGTCCGGCTCTTGGTACTGCTCGAGGATCGCGACCAGCGTGCGGCCCACCGCGAGGCCCGAGCCGTTGAGCGTGTGGACGAACTTGGGCTTGTCGTTGGCGCCGGGGCGGTAGCGGATCTTCGCGCGCCGCGCCTGGAAGTCCCCGAACCACGAGCAGCTGGAGATCTCCCGGTACGCGTTCTGCGCGGGGAGCCACACCTCGATGTCGAACGCCTTCTGGGCGGCGAACCCCATGTCCCCCGCGCACAGCTGCACCACGCGGTAGTGCAGGCCCAAGCGCTGAAGCACCGTCTCCGCGTGGCCGACGAGCCGGTCGAGCATCGCCTCGCCGTCCTCCGGCCGGACGAAGTGCACGAGCTCCACCTTGTCGAACTGGTGCTGCCGAATCAGCCCGCGCGTATCCTTGCCGTAGCTGCCCGCCTCGCTCCGGAAACACGGGGCGTAGGCGCAGTACGATGTCGGCAGCGCGTCGGCGTCGAAGATCTCGTTGGCCCGGTAGTTCGTGACCTGCACCTCGGCCGTCGGCGACAGGTAGTGGCGCACGCGCTCGGACTCGTCCGACTCGTCGTAGTGCCGCTCCGCCCGAAACACGTCGGCCTCGAACTTCGGCAGCTGGCCCGTTCCGAGCAACGCCGAGTCGCGCACGATCGCCGGCGGCCACAGCTCCTCGTAGCCGTGCTCGGCGGTGTGCAGATCCACCATGAAGCTGATGAGCGCGCGGGACAGCCGCGCGGCCGCGCCCTTGAGCACGGTGAAGCGGGCGCCCGAGATCTTGGCTGCGCGCTCGAAGTCCAGGATGCCGAGCGCCACGCCCAGCTCGTCGTGCGCCTTGGGGGCCTCGATGGCGGGCTTGTCGCCGAACACGCGCACCTCGACGTTGTCGGCCTCGCTCGTGCCCGTCGGCGTCGTCTCATGCGGAAGGTTCGGCAACTCAAGGATGAGCGCGGAGACATCGGCCTCCGCCGTCTTCATCGTCGCCTCGAGCTCCTTGATCCGCGTCCCCAGCTCCTTGAGCGACGCGCGCTGCGCCGCGAACGCATCGGACTTCTTGTCCAGGCTGGCCATCGCCTTGCTCGCCTCGTTGCGCTCTGCGCGGAGGGCCTCCGTCTCGGTGATGGCGGTCTTCCGCGTGGAGGCGAGCGCCTCCAGCGCATCGAGGGACGACGGCGCCTTGCCGCGCATCGCAAGCCGGGTTCGAACCTCCGCGAGGTTCTCGGTGACGTACCGCAGATCCAACATGCCGGGCCTATAGCCCCGATCGCCCCGCCGTGCCGGTCAAGCCCCGGATAGACTCGGGGGATGCGTCGATGGCAGTGGTTGGTGTTGGGCGTGGGCTTGCTGTTCGCGAGCCCCGTGTTCGCGCAGAGCACCGGAGGCAGCTTCGGAGGGGGCAGCTTCGGAGGCGGCAGCTTTGGGGGCAGCAGCAGCTCGTCCTCTTCGGGCTTCGGCGGATCGTCGTCCTATTCGGGCTCGTCGTCTTCCTCGTCGTGGAGCAGCTCACCGTCGTCGGGCGGCGGTGGGGGCGCAGGCTTGGGTGCGGTGCTGTGGGTCGGAGCGGGACTGCTGGTGCTCTTCATCGCGGCGGCGCACTCCGCGAACGCGGGGAGCGCCAGCCCGCTGCCCACCCGTCGCTGGAACCGTGTCGACATCACCTCGGTTCGCATCGCATTGGACTGGCGCGCGAGGGCCTCGCTGCAACGCGACCTGAATGCGCTCGCACGCCGGGGGAACACGGGCACGAACGAGGGGCTCTCTTCGATGCTGCGCGAAGTGGTCCGTCTGCTCGAAGGCGTCGAGGTCAGCTGGTTGTACGCCGGCGTGAAGAACTTCGCGCCCATGAACGCGGCGTCCGCAGAGGGCATCTTTCGGCGCCTGGCGATGGACGCACGCGCGCGCTTCTCGGAGGAGCTGGTCCGGAACGCAGACGGCCAGACTACGACACGCGAAGCCCGCGAACGGAGCGCGCACGCGCACGAAGGCGAAGGCGTCGTGGTGGTGACGCTGGTCGTGGCGTCCAACAAAGAAATCTTGGATGTCGTCGAACCGACCGACGCGGCGGAGATCAAGATCTTGCTCGAGGACATCGCGCTCAGCGGCGGGCCTCTCAGCCTGGTGGCCATGGAAGTCGTCTGGTCGCCCGCCCAAGAGGAGGACCGCATGAGCACCGCCGAGCTCGAGCAGCACTACCCCGAGATGGTGCGACTGAGCGAGGACTCGATGATCGGCCGCGCGTTCTGTGATTTTTGCAGCGGCCCGTACCCCCGTGAACTCGGAGCGTGCCCGCATTGCGGCGCGCCGGTCTCGGACGCGACCTCCTGAACACAGGACCGAGAAGACGATGCCTGAGCGAAGGAGGACGAGTATCCTCCGGAGCGTCATGAAGAAACGCTGGATCCCCTGGTTGCTCGCCGCGCTCGCGCTCGTCTGCGTGGCCGTCGTGGCGTTCCCGGTCTTGGCGCAGAGCACGGGCGGTAGCTTCGGCGGCGGCAGCTTCGGCGGAGGCGGCGGCGGCGGCTTCAGCGGCGGCGGGGGTGGCGGCAGCTTCGGCGGCAGCTACGGAGGCAGCTACGGCGGCGGCGGCGGCAGCCTCAGCGGCGGCGGGAGCTGCCTCGGGACCCTCCTGATGATCGCGATCTGGGTCGTGATCTTCCTGGTGAAGCACTACATGCGCGGCGGGAACCTCAACAACCTGACCGGCACGGGGGGCGGGGTCAGCAACAACCACGGGGCGCGCGGCTGGGGCAACGTGGACGTCTCGGCCATCCGATTGGGCATCGACTGGAGGGCGCGGCGTGAGCTTCAGGCCGAGCTCCAGCGCATGGCGGCCAGCGGGAACACCAACTCCAAGCAGGGGCTCTCCCGTCTGCTTCGCGAAGCCATCCTGGCCGTCCGGCGCTGCGAGGTGAGCTGGCTCTACTGCAGCATCGCCAACTACCACCCGATGAGCGCCGCGTCCGCCGAGGGCATCTTCCGGCAGACCGCGACCTCGTCGCGGGCCAAGTTCACGGAGGAGCTGGTTCGCAACGCCGACGGGTCGACCTCGACGCGGGAGGCCGCCGCCCGACGTGCGCACAAACACGAAGGCGAAGGCGTGGTCGTGGTGACGCTGATCGTCGCGTCGCGCCGGGAGATCCTCGACGTGACCGAAACGGGGGACGCCAACCGGATCAAGGTGCTGCTCGACGAGATGGTCATGTCGGCGAACCCGCAGAGCCTCGTGGCGATGGAGGTCGTCTGGTCGCCCGCGGACGAGAACGACCGCATGAGCACGGCCGAGTTGGAGCAGCACTACCCGGAGCTCCGAAAGATCGACGAGCGCTCGATCGCGGGGCGCATCTTCTGTGACTACTGCCGCGGACCGTACGCGATGGAGCTGCTCACCTGCCCGCACTGCGGCGCGCCCGCACCCAAAACCGGCCAGCCGCGCGCGTAGCGCGCTCTACGGACGGCCGCTGAGCACGATCGTCTCCACGATGGTGGGGTCTTCGGGGTCGACGACCTGGTGGAACGCCCATACGCGGGCGCCGTCTCTGGTGGCGCCCCAGCCGGCCCATCGCGAGGCCTCGAGCAACACTTCGCGCTCGCCGGTCACGGTCGAGACCACCGTCAGCGTGGGCTGCGCGCCGGACTGCTCGAGCGCCAACACCCGGTCGTCGTCGAGGTCCCGCAGGGTCGGATGCTGCTCGAACGTGCGACGTGGGATGCCGTAGGGATCGAGGAGGTGACTGCCGTTCCGATCGAAGACGAGAAGGCTCCCGTTGGCCGCGACCCAGTTGGGGCGCTCTTCCAGATCGGGACGCACGAGCCGGTCGGTGCCGAAGCGGTACGACACGTACGCGTCGGTGCCGTAGCGGCTCTCGGCGTCGAGGGAGGCGAACACCACGGTGTCGCCGGCGTCCGAGACGCGGATCGCGCGGAGGTTCGGCCCAACCTCGCTGAGCACCCGGTCACGGCCACCCGGCTGGGCAAAGACGACCTCGTTCGCGCCCTCGTGCGGGCGACCCAACAGGACACCCGAGCCCGCGGGGTCGAGACCGAGCAGCATCGCCTCGGGGTAGTCGTAGAGGCGGGCGTCGGGCCCCACGACGACGACCCCCTCCTCGGTGACCACCGCCATGACGTGAGACGCCCGCGCCGCTTCGCGGAGGTTGTGGATGGAGCCTGCTGGCTGCGGCGCTCCAATCTGCCGGTCGCCGAGATCGCGCGCGAGGTCGAACAGGCCGATCCGCCCGCCGTTCGCCTGGTGCGCCAAGACGCGGCCATCGTGGGAGAGACGCAGCGCGTCGCTGGCCGCCGCGACGTAGGGCACCTCCGAGAGGTCGACGAGGCGGGGGCCGCGGAGGTCGAACGCGTGGAGCGTGAAATCGGCGCCAACGAACACGAACACCGGTGCGTCGGACGCCGTGATGACCCGCTCGCACAGCGGGACGTCGTCGACGCGCGGAGAGAAGCCCTCCTCGTCGACGGTGCCCAGCGAGCGGCCGACGCACGCCCACGCGATCTCCATCTCGCCATCGCGCACAAAGCCGAGCTGGGTCGCGTCGAACGGCTCGCTGACCACGCCCGCACGTCGGAACGTCCAGGTGGCCCCGTCGGCCGAGACGAGGAAGGCGTCGTTGCGTCGGTTGGCGATCCGGCGCGTGACACCGCTGGCGATGAGAGAGGGTGTCTCCTCCCCCTCCGGCAGCGCGTAGAAATCGCCGAGCGAATCGGTCCACGTCAGGTCGCCACACACGCCCATCTGGGGGGTCTGAAACCCCGAGAAGCGCGCACGCTCCTCGAAGGGTTGCGCGGAGTCGCAAGACAGCGGGAGCAGCGGCGTCGCGACCGGCGCCTCGATGGACGACGGCTCGGCCGGGCGCTCGTCCACGGAATAGACCGCCCCTCCTTGGCAAGCCGAGAGGAGGAGCGCGATCGTGGTCAGAGAGGTGCCTTCGAAGCGCATCCGGCAACAAGTAGCAAGCCGGACGCCAGCGTGGCTTCGGGGGGAAACCGGCAAGCCATCGTGCCGAGGTGTGCCGAAGGGACGGACGGTGCACGCCGGGTCCGCTACAGTCTGCCGCACGATGAACGACGACTCTCGCCATGATGAACCCGCCGCGCCCGAGCTCTCGCGCCGGACCCTCCTGAAGACCTCTCTCCCTGTGATTGTCGGGGCGGGCCTCGGCCTCGGCTGCGGCGGTGCCACGCTGCCCACGACCGTCGTGTCGGGGGGCTCGGCCGAACAGCTCGCCATGAACACGCCGACCCCGCTCACGGGCTACGACGTCTTCTTGTTGCGCACCGACCGCGGCGTGGCCGCCATCAGCGGACGCTGCCCGCACGCCGGTTGCGGCGTGGAGCCTGCCGAAGACGGCTTCAGCTGTGGCTGCCACGGCAGCACCTTCAGCGCGGACGGCACCGTAACGCAGGGCCCCGCCGCGGAAGACCTGACCTGGTACTCCGTCATGATGGAAGGCGGCGAGGTCATGGTCGACGCTCAGACCGTGGTCGCCAAGGGCACGTTCACCCCCCTGTGAGCGCGGCCGAAGACGCGACCACGCCGCTCGAGGCGCTGTTCGACGAGGTCGCGGACATCGATTGGAGCCGTCTCGAGTGGAAGGCCGCGCTGCGCGCGCTCCGGCGGAGCGAGGTCGGGCGCGCTCACTCCCCCGAGGCGGCGTCCGACGCGTTCGTGCAGGCGCTCCAGGCGAACAGCCACCCCAGCGCCGACACGTTCATGGCCACGCCGGTCACGCGCGGGGACGACTCACTTCACCGCGCCGCGGCGCGCGCCGTTCGGGTCGCCAAGACCTTGCGCGCGCTCGACGAGCACGCCCCCGATCAGCGATGCGTGACCACCTTGCGAAACGACGGCGGGTGGCTTCGCGCAGAGCCGCTGCCGCGCCCGGCCAGCCCGCACGACGGCCCCGTCCCGATCGTCTTCCTGATCGACGGGGCCGCCTGGATGCGCGCGGTCCGTCCGGACGACGAAGTCAGCGCCGTGCGCGAGGCGTTGGCGGACCCGTCAAGGCACCTGATCGCCGTGGACCGTGCCGCACGCGAGCCGACTCCGTCGCCCGCCGTCGTCTCCGTTTCGCCCGTGCCGCCGCGGTTCGCGCGCTCCTTTCACCGGCTGGCCTGGAGCCGCGGCGGAGGGCCGTGGATGGGCGTGGCGGACTGCCCGCCGGTCGGCGTCGTCTCGACCTGCCACGCGGCCGTCGACGGATACGTGCACACCAAAGTGACGGACGGCGTGTTGGCCGAAGACGCACGCGCCACCGACGCGCCCTGGCGCTTCGAGCCGCCGAGCCAGTCGCTGTCCTGGCGCGGCGACCGGCCGCCCGAGGTCGGCTTCGCGGCATGTGTGCTCCGGCCGCGGCCCCGGTTCGCGCGGGCCCTCCATCGCTTCGCGATCCTGCTCGATCGCGAGATGGGCGCGCCCGGCACCACCCGCTCCACGCCGCTGCACATCCCGCTCGCCCCCGGCGTGGCGTCGGACGATTCGCGCTGGCGGCGGCGCCCGCTCTACGGGCTGTTCGCGCTCACGAAAGAAGACGCCGACACGCACGAGTCCCTGGACGCGATGGCCGGACGCCTGCCGACGTGGCTCACGCGCGAGGCATCGGGAAGGGGCCTGCTCACCCGGACGCTGCGCGCCACTCTCGAGTTGCCGGTCCCGCCGTGGGCGCGGCGACGGCTGATCGCGCGCCGACCATGGATGGACCGCGCCGGAGCAGCCGCGCGCATCCTGACGGGCGGCGGGTACCTCTCCTGGATGCGCTTCGAGCGCGGAGAGGCGCCTTCGGTCCCGGTTCACCCATCGGCCATCCCCAGCTTCTCCTCGGACCGGGGCGGCGCGGGGCTCTCGATCACGACCACCGAACACGGCATCGCGGCCGGGCTCACCACGAGCGGCGCGCTCGGCAACGACGTGGACGCCGGACGTGTGTTGCGCGCGTGGACACACGCGCTGGAAGCGGACGACTGAGCCGGATGGGCGAGCTCCTCGTCGCGTTGGCCGCCCGCATCGCCGCCTCCCCGCGGCTCACCTTGTCGTGCACCGGACTGACGGCGATCGCGTGTCTGGCCCTGCTGCCGTCCCTCGAGATCGCGTCGAGTCGGTTTGCGCTCATCGACGAAGACGGGTCCGTGGAGCGCGCGCTCGGCGCGTACGGGGCGCAGGGCGACCTCGTGCTCGCGGTCCATGCCGAAGACGCCCAGGCCGGGCGTGATGCGGTGGACGCGCTCGCGTCTCGGCTGGCCGCGGAGTTCGGACAAGACGCCGTGTGGGCCGGCCTCGACCCGACGTTGCTCCACGGTCGTGAACTCGACCTGGTGCCCGCCTCTGAGCTCGAGGCGGTGCTCGCCGCCGGCCGCCCGGGCGCGCCGACGTCACTGCGCGCGCTGCTGGGCCAAAGCCTCGCCCCCTTCACGTCGGACGACACCCTCGAGACGCTCGACGACGACGACCCGCTCGCCGACCCCGTCGCGCTTCGCACGCTCACCGGGCGCCTCGAGCGACTGGGACGACCGGACGCGGCGCTCCCGCCGTTCGAGCCGAGCGGGCACCTCGTCTCGGACGACCGTCAGACGCGCTACGTGTTCGTCACCCCGACCGGGTCGACCGACCGCTACGAAGAGGTCGCCCCGCTCGTCGCGCGCGCCCGGCAGCTCGCCCGCGAAGTCGAAGCCGCGCACCCCGTCTCCATCGCGCTGACCGGCTACCCCGCGCTCGCGGTCGAGGAAGTCGAAGCCATCCGCGACGGAACCCTGCTCACCGGCGGGCTCGCGACCGTCGGCGTGCTGCTTCTGTTTGTCCTCGGTTTTCGCTCCCGCGGTGCGCTGCTCATCGCGGGGCTCCCTCTGGGCATCGGCATGGCCTGGGCCTTCGGCGGCGTCGCGATCGGAGTCGGCCGGCTCACCCTCCTGACCCAAGCCGCGGCGCCCGTGTTCGCGGGCCTCGGCATCGATTTCAGCGTGCATCTCTTGAGCGGCTACGAGCGCGCGCGCCGGGACGGGGCCGCCCACGACCGCGCGCTCGAGTCCGCGATGCGGGGCCCCGGCGTGGGCATCGTGACCGGCGCCACCACCACAGCCGGCGCCTTCTTCGCGCTGGCGCTGGCCGGCTCGGACGCCCTCGCCGAGCTCGGCTGGATCGCCGGCGGCGGGCTGCTCGTGATGATGCTCGCGGTGCTCTTGGTGACGCCCGCGCTGCTCGCCTTGGCCGACCGGCGCGGCTGGGCGCCGAGCCCCGTCGACGTGAGCCACGCGGCCTGGGCGGAGGTGTGGGCGCGCGCCGTAACCCAGCGAAAGGGCACGGTGCTCGGGGTCGCGTTCCTCGTGACCGTGCTGCTCGCAGTGGGACTAACGCGACTCGGGTTCAACACCGACGTGGAGGCCCTCATGCCGGCCCACGCACCGAGCGTCATCGCCGCCCGTCAGCTGATGCGTCAGAGCGCGTTCTCCAACGAGCTCCTGCTCGCCGAGCACCGCGACCTCGACGCCCTGGCCGCATCCGAAGCGCGACTCGCCTCACTCCCTCAGGTCGGCCTCGTGCAGAGCGCCACGCCCTTCCGACGACGCGACAACGGCTGGCGCACGCAGCTCGCGAGCCAGAGAGACGCGCCCGCCGCACCGCGAGAGGCCTCCGTCTCCTCCTCCGGCGCCGGGCTGATCCGCTTGGCCGAAGAGCTCGCCCAGACCGCCGCCGAAACCCGCGCCCTCACGCCCGCGTTCGCCGACGCCCTCACCGAAGCGAGCCGCGCCGCACGTGACGCCGAAGGCCGCCTCACCCCGGACGCCGTCGCCCGCTTCGACCGCGCCCTCGCCTCCGACGTCCGGCGCGCAACGGAGATCGTCTCCCGTGCCGATCCCGCTCGGGACCCCTTCTCCGTCGACCAGCTGCCCCCCGCCTTGCGCCGCCGCCTCGTCCGCGCCGGCCCACGCTACGCGCTCTACGTCCGCCCGCGCGCCCGGGTGCTCGAGGGCGACGGCGTCGCCTCCTTCGTCTCCGCCGTGCGCTCGGTCGAGCCCGACGCCGTCGGCTACCCCATCGCCTTTGGCACCTTCCTGGACCGTCTCGAGACCGGCGTCGTGCGCGCCAGCTCCGTCGCGCTCGTCGTCGTCATCCTCGCCCTCGTCGTCACCTTTCGCCGGACACGCGACGTCGCCCTGTCCCTCTTGCCCGTGGCCGTCGGCACCATCTGGGCGCTCGGCACCCTCGGCTGGCTCGGCGTCGACCTCGACCTCGCGTCCGTCGCCGCCCTCCCCCTCGTCCTGGGCATCGGCGTGGACGACGGCGTACATCTCGTTCACCGGCGCCGCCACACCCCCTCCACCTTCCACGCGCTCGTCCCCCTGACCCGCGCGCTCGTGCTCACCACACTGACCACCCTCGCCGGGTTCGGCACCCTCGCCTTCGCGGCTCACCGCGGGATGCAGAACTTCGCCCTCGTGATGGTGCTCGGCGCCCTGTCCTGCCTCCTCGCCACCCTCACCGTCCTGCCCGCCGCCCTACGCACCACGAGGCGCGCGTGAGCCTCTTCGACCGCCTGCGCCTCGGCCTCCTGACCAAGAGCATGGCCATCGCATCGCGCAACGAGACCCGCGTCACGGTCGCCGGCATCCGCCTCACCGTGGCGCCCGGAGTCTGCCACCCCGCACCCGGCATGGGCCTCTCGTTTGCGCCGCTGTTCGAAGCCGCCCTCGAGGGGATCCAGGCCGGAGACACGGTGCTCGACATCGGCACGGGCACCGGCATCTGGGGCCTCATCGCCAGCCGCGCCGGAGCCGCGGTGACCGCGACCGATCTCGCTCACGTCCCGCTGGACGTCGTGCGTCGGACCGCCGAGGACAACGGCATCCCCTGCCCGGATCTCCGTCACGGGAGCCTGTTCGAGCCGGTCACGGGAGAGCGCTTCGATCGGGTCTTGTTCAACCCACCGTTTCACTTCGGCGAGCCGACGAGCGAGGCCGAGAAGGCGACACTCGGCGGCGCCGACGGGGAGGTCGTGAAGTCCTTCCTCGGACTGCTCCCGTCCCACCTCGAGCCCGGCGGGGCGGGCTACGCGATCCTGCCGCGCGCCGAGCAGGCGGGCTACGCCGAGGCGCTCGCGAACGCCGTGCCCGTCGCCACCCTTCGCATCCCTGTGATGGGTCCGGTCTCTCTGTTTCGCATCGCGGCCGAGGTCGACCGATGAAGGCGCTGATCGCCGTCGCCGACCTGCTCCCCGGCCGACGCGCCCGCCGCCTCTACGGCGAGGCACGGGCGGCGGACCTCATGCGGCTCCGCGCCCGTTTCACCGCCCAACCGTCACCGCGCGAAGCCCCACGGTCCGTCGTCGAGGCAGCAGCGCGCCTCGGGGCGCTCAAGCGCGCGCTCGCCGAGGCCTACGCCGACGTGCGCCGCTGCGCGTCGTGCGCCGAGGGGTGCGCCGCCCCGAGCGGCGCCTACGCGGGCGGCCGCTGCTGCGGCACCGAGACCCTGACCGTCTTCACCCAAGACGAGGTCCGCCTCCTCAAGCTCGCCGGGCGGCGCGCCCCCTGTGAGGCCGCGGGCTACGCCGACAACGCCGGGTGCGCCTTCCGCGGCCCACGCGGCTGCGTGCTCGAACCCGAGGACCGCCCCGTGCGCTGCCTGGTCTACGAGTGCGAAGAGCTCGCGGCCGAACTCGACGCCACCGGACCCAAGCGTGCTCGGGTGCTCCGCGCCGATCTCGTCGAGGCCAAGCGGGCTCTCGAGGCGCGGTTCGCTCCGTAGCGCGTGTTGGCGCCAGCCCGTGGTCTTGCGACACGCCCTGTCTCGACCGAGCCGTCTGAAGCCGGAGTTCGCGGGCGGAGCGAGCGCCGGCTATGCCCTCGTGATGAAGCCCCTCGAGATTCTGTTTCAGGACGAATCGCTGATCGCGATCAACAAGCCTGCCGGAATGCTCGTGCATCCGGGGGCGGAGAAAGAGGGGCCTGAGTGGATCGCGATGAAGCGGGTGCGCGACCACCTCGGGCAGCGCGTCTTCCCCGTCCATCGGCTCGATCGACCCACTTCGGGGGTGTTGCTCTTCGCGTTGGACAAGAAGACCTCGAGCCTGACGCAGCGGCAGTTTGCCGATCGTCAGGTCAGCAAGGAGTACCTCGCCGTGGTGTGCGGCGAGACGGCCGCGCGATGGACCTGCACGCGTCCGCTGCGCAAGAACCCAGAGGACACACCCCGCGAAGCGGAGACGCGGTTCGAGCGCCTCTGTGTGGCACCCGCCGGGAGCTTTCCCGAAGACGAGACCCTGAGTCTCACACTCATGAAGGCCGTTCCGAGAACCGGCCGATTTCATCAGATCCGCCGACACCTTCTCGAGAACGGCACGCCGATCGTCGGTGACTTTCGCTACGCCGGACGCGAGCGAAGCCACGCCCTCGGAGCCCTGCTCGGCACCGGAACCCGGATGCTGCTCCAGGCGCGGAGGCTCGAGCTGAGGCACCCCCACACCGAGGAACGCCTGCGGATCGAAGCGCCGGTCGAAGAGCTTTTCCGGTCGTGTTTCCCGGATATCGGCGTGCTCGGGTAGCTCTTCGGACGGAGAGCGGGCGGCGGGGGCGGTGATCATCAACCTCAGCGCGCCCCAAGCGACCGTCCCGACCCCCATGCAGATTCGCAGTTCCTTGGAGGCGAGCCGCAGCACGGTCCGCCCCGATCTTGCAGGCGGACCGATGCCCGGGTTGTGGCGGGGTCTCGGCCTGCGCGCGAGGAGGGTGGGACGCAGCCCTTCGCTGAAGAGCCGGGCTGCAGTGGAGGCGCGTGTGCTGCGGAGCGCGGATGCGCAGCCGGCGCGGCGCGCCCTGGGGCTGGATCGCGTTTGGGTGGATCATGAGTCTCCCAGTAGCCGTTGGATTGGGGTGGCGGCGCTTCGAGGCCGGGCACGTCGAAGAGCTCGACGCCGAGTCGGTAGCCGACTCGGAAGCGAGGATGGAACGCGTTCTGGTGCAGCCACCCGGGCTCGAGGTTGGGTCGCTGGAAGTTCTCGAGACGAAGGATCAACTCCATGAGGGGACCGTAAAGCCAGAGACGCACCATCGTACAAGGTCCGCGCTCGCCACCTGGTACTCGGTTGCCGTCAATCGTGCTGGCGTTGGTCGGGCGCGAGGAATCTCAGCCGTCCTCCGGCCTCGATGTACGCCCCCGGGTTCGCAGCCAGATAGCGGAGGACGTTCGCCACGGTTCCGAACAACGTCCCGCCGCTGGTCTGGAGCGAGAAGGAAGCCGACGGCGCCGTGCAGGTTCGGAGGCACGCGTGCAGTGCGTGCACCGGCTGCGCCAGATCCCACCAGTCGGTTCGAAGAAGGGAGGCGGCGCCGAGGTTGAGCTGCCCGGGAAGGCTGCGGAAGCGCGCCGTCTCCGCGTCGCGATGGCAGACCAGGTCGCTTCCGTCGCGAGCGCACTCAAGGATCGCAGGGAGGCTGGGCGGGGGACCTTCGTCGCCGGGCCTGGAGGCCGTGAACGCGGCGGGGCAGGACGCGGTGGCCGGAAGCGCCGGAGCCGGCTCGGAGGCCCGCTCGGGATGAACCCAGATCCGGACCGTCCCGGAAGGCGCGTCCACCGAGGCAACACGAGAGCCGTTGACGCTCCCGTCCATCCCGACGCAGCCCACCCCGTTCTGGACGTGCTGAAGGTTGAGGATGTGGAAACCCAGCGCGTCTGACGGCGTGACCCACGGACCCTGAAGCCGCGCCGCCTCAGGCGTGGGCGCGGCGTGGATGGCTTGCTGCTGTGGGGGATCGGACGGGGGGGCGGACAGCGTCACTGCCTCCGTCACCTCGTCCCCCTGCGTTTGCGTCAGCGGCGCGGGGGACTCGAGAGGAACTGCTGGCGATCCGCACGCAACAAGGAGGGGAAGGAGGAGCGAGACGGGGGTGAGTCGCATGGGACCACAGACGGGTCACACGTCGGCACGGTCTTCAGAAAGTCCGCGCGCCGATCCGATGGACGCTACCTCGGCTGGGAGAACGGCGACGACGACTACCGCGTGTTCTACCGCCCCGGCGACCGACCGACGTGGTTGCTCCGCCCCGAGCGCTTCGCGACCGAGGGCGACACCCTCGTCTGGGAGCCCAAGGCGCTCTGGTATCGCTTCGACGAGGCGCTCCTCTCGGCGATCATCGTTCACGTCGAGCCGGGGCAGCGCCCGGCTGCACCGGACGGTTCGTGGCACGCGCGGCCCGCCACCCGCGGCGCGCAGTCCGAGCAGCAGAGCGCATCTCCGTTTGCGGCATCGGTGCAGACACCGTCCACGCAGGACGTGACGCCCATCGTGGCCAGGCGGCAGTCGCACTCGCTGCGGCATGCCTGACCCTCCACGGCCGTCGCTTCTTCACGGATGACGGTTGCGCAGTTCCTCAGCGGCGAGCCGCAGCACGGTCCGCCGCCACACTCCATCGCGGCCACGGGGCTGGAATCCTCGGCGGACCCACACGCACACCCGAGCAAGATCCAAGCAGCGACGAAGGCGAACCGCATCCGTGTCGATATACTCACGGCTCAGAGGGCTGTCGAACGCCACACCAGCCTCCCCACGCGAGTCCGGCTATCGTCAGTCGATGCGCTGTCCACGATGTGCCGAGGTGGAGCTGCACACCGAGTCGACGCTCGGAGGTGCGGAGGTCGACCTCTGCCCCGAATGTCGCGGCGTGTGGCTGGATGACGGTGACGCCGCGGCAGAGCTTTTCGCCGGGCTTGTCCGGCGCGCGCCCCAGGACGGACGGCTGCTGTGTGAGGCTGGCTACGTGAGCCATCTGGCTCGAGACCAAGCCCAGGCGGATCGGCTGCTCGGGCGAGGTCAACACCTGCTCGACGTGCTCGACCGGCCTGTTGACCGGCGGGTGCGTGCGATGGGCCTCTACCACCGCGGTCTTGTCAGCGAGGCGCTCGGCAACACCCGCGCCGCCGCGGCCCACTACGCGGCATCCCTCGCGCGCTGCGCGACGACGCTCGCGTGAGAAGCCGGGCTGATTCGCTTCGGCCGACCGCACCGAGGCCTTTTGCTCCAGACACGCTGGGGAGCGAGGAGAGTCCCCCGACGAACCTGGTCCAGCTGACCTCGGCCCTGGCCAGCCGGTTTACCCGGCCCGGAGAGAGCGACCGGTGCACCGACCGCCACGATGCGCTGGGCTGCGGATCGGTCACGCTGCTCGGCCAACACCCAGAGCAGGGACGGGTGACCGCCGCGCTCCTCAGGGCGAGCACGGTGGACGCCCCCGACGAGGAGGTCGTCGTCTTCGCCGCGCTACGCACGCCCGCGGGGTCGCGTGCGCCGAGCTCATCTAGTGCCGAGCGGGGTCCCAGAGCGGGTCGGGGGGCATGTGGCGGTCGTACCTCGGCATGCGCTCGAAGGGCGACGGCCCATAGGTCGTCAGCACTGACTCCCACGTGCTCATGCTGTCGTAGACCAGGTGCTCGCCCCCGATCGGGTCGACCGAGAGCCGTCCGCACTCATCGAGGTAGCCTTCAATGCTCTCGCGCGCGTTGAAGACCGGGCAGCTGCCATCCCTCCAACCTCGGGCGACCGAGAGGAGATCCCCCAGGCACTCGCATGCGTCGCCCACTCCGTCGCCGTCATGGTCTTGCTGGCACGGGTTGTAGACGCGACCGCAGTTGTCAACGCTCTCGCACAGCCCGTCCGAGTCGAGATCGTTCTCGGGGTCCTCGGGACAGATGTCGCAGACGTCGCCGATGCCGTCCCCGTCACCGTCGAGGTTCTCGACCTGGTAGCTGTTGGGGCACAGGTCCGCGCCACCGCAAATCTCGTCTCCGTCGACGTCGTTGAGCGGGTCGTCCGGGCAAACATCACAGGCGTCGCCAAGGTCGTCGAGGTCCGCGTTGGTCTGGCCGGGGTTCGCGATGAAGGGACAGTTGTCCGCTCCGTCGAGGTGACCGTCATTGTCGTCGTCGGGGTCGCAAGGGTCGCCGATTCCGTCGTTGTCAGCGTCGTCGAAGTCCTCATCCATCGCGCCGTCGCAGTCGTCGTCGATGCCGTTGCAAAGCTCAGGGGCCTGCGGATACACGCTCATCGCCCCATCGTCGCAGTCCAGGCCGCCCGAGAAGCCGGGCTGCGGGGTCGATGACGCGAAGCCGTCCGCGTCGTCGTCCACTTCGTCGACGCAGGACGCCGGGGCGATCCCAGGGGGGCGGACGTGCACCGCGTAGAGATCGCTCCACATGCTGTCCTCGTACCAAAGGAAGGTCTGGCCGCCTTGTCGCCAGCCGGAGCGCATGGCGAAGAAGAACTCGTCGTCAGACTCTTCTCGGAACCCGATGACGGTGGTCCAGTGCCAGGCGACGGACGTCAACTCACCCGTATGGGACCACGTCGCCTCGTCGTTGCTGACGCGCACGCATAGCAGCGCGGGGCGATCGGCTGTCAGGTCGTTCTTGAACGTCTGGTGGCTGATGTATTCGTACTCGGCCGCGCTGGTCCAATCGACCCCGCTACGGGCCTGAATGACCTCACGAATCCCCTGACTCATCAGGTTCAATCCGAACGAGGGAGGGGTGCCGATGCTCAGGTCCCCGTAGGGGATCGAGCTGTCCTTCAGGGCGGTGTCGAGCGCGACGATGCCATCCGACACGCCGCCACCGAAGGGCGTATACGGAGACCCGTCCACCAGACATGGCCAGCCGTGACTGTCCCAGTACCCGACGAGCATGGCGGCCGCCGTCGGCCCGCAGTCGTTGCTCCCAGCGAACGAGCCTTGGTCGTAGTTCGGGACCCCCGGTGTACTCGCCGGGGCCGACCCTGAGAACTCGAGGGCTCCATCGATGAGGTGACAGTCCGTCGCGCTCGAGGGGCACGTCGACAGTTGGGCTCGAGCCGGGGCGGCGAGACCGATCAAACAGGCGGCCAGGAGGCCGATGCGCGCTGCGGCGTTCATCGCTGCCTCCGCACCGCGTCGAGTCGACGCTCCCAGGCGCGCGCGAACTGCGAACGCCGGTCCGCCCGCGTTGCCTCGTCCCACACCGAGACGCGGAAATTCATCGAGACGGCGCCGGTCGGCCCATCGACGTAGGCGCGGCCTTCGTCACCCACGACTTCAAACGCACTCAACCACGCCGACCGAAAGCGACGCGTCACGTGGCCGTGATGAATGCCAAACTCACGTTCAACCCGGTCCGCTGCGTCCGCTTCGGCGGCCCAGTGCAGCGGGACCCCCGACCAATAGCCCACGATGGGAGGGGCTTCGGCGACCAAGCCGACCTCGACGCACGAGAACCACTCGCTCCATGGCTCGCCTCGGAACGTGGTCTCCCCCGCCGCCGCGCGGTCCATCGCGGTCGCCGCCGAAGGTGCGTCCGTGCGGTTGGCGAACAGGTAGAGACGGGTCATGGGGAGATGACCCGCGCCGAGGAAGTCGGTCTCCGCCCTCAGTTCGACCTCTCCGCCCGCAAGCAGCTCGGCCTCGGTCCGCGCCATCTCCTCGAGCTCGGCGGAGTTCGGAGCCGTCGCCGGGGCGCAGAGCGCCTCCAGGCAGCCGTCCACCACGGCCGCCTCAGCGGGGCTCGCAGCGGGAGACACGCAGCCCCCCCCTCCGGTCAACGCGACCACACAGGCGATCGCTGAAACAAGGTTTGTCTGTCGTTGCATAGATCCTCCACCACCATGCATCGCAAGTAGGGGGCCACCTCCCGTTGGCGGCGCTCAGCCGTCTCAACCGGTGTTGGAGCTCGAAACTAGCGTTCACGGACGTCCAGGTGAACGCCCGGCCCTTCGGCGTGGCAAACGCAGCGCACCCGACGGATGAGCATCGGCGAACTCGACCGCAGGCCAACTCGAGCGACGTGGCCGCCCCGTGGCACTCTCCCTGACCTCCGCTACCGGGGCTGGCCATCGAACGCGCGACTGTGCAGGCTCAGCGAAAGCGCCCCGTACATCTCTCCGGGCGCGAGGACGTTGGTCCCCACCGTGCCGGCGAGCGAGATGAACGGCGAGACGAAGACCTCCGCCGTGAGACGCGGCTCGACCACGCCTTGCCCCTCGGAGGAGGTCGAGATGTCGATGCATCCGCCGACGCGGGTCCGGCTCCGGAGCACGAGGATTCGGTATCCGAGGTGAAGCTCGGGGCGGAGCGTGACGATGCCGAGCGGGATCGCGCCCCCCACGTTCAGGCCGAAGGCCGGCACCTGCAGGCTCATGGGAGTGACGCTCACGCGTCCGTCGCGGCGGGTCGGCCCGCGGGCCTCTCCACCGACGATCGAGGCTTCCACCCCGGCCGAGAAGTAGTCCAGGAAACCCACGTCGAGGCGAGCGTTTGCGCCACCCGCCAAGACCATCGGACCGTCGAGGCCGTGTGAGCCGTTCCCGGTCTGGTAGTTGCGGTCGTCGTGGTTGGCCTCTCCGCGGAAGGAGACCCCGTCGAGACGAAGGACACGGAAGACCGGGCTGATCGAAAGCCGTACCGAGGTAGCATTCGACGTGTCCCAGCCTCGGCCGAAGCGACGACAGACGGACTCGCCCACAGTGTCGCTCACCTCGACACAGACGGGACGCCGCGTGGAGCGAGCGCCGCCGTCGTCATCGTCGTCGTCGTCATAGCTCCAGTCGATCGGGCACGAGCTGCTGCTGTCGTCGTCGGAGCCGGAGCCGGAGCTGCCACCGCATCCCGCGTGCGCCGGTTGGGCGACCGACATGAGCATCGCGGAGAGCACGAGCAAACGTGAGACCGACATCAGAGTCTCCCCTCATCCAGATGCCCTCGGCGGAACTCGCGACGCGCCTCGGCGGCGGGAGCGGGCGCCGCTGCGTCGCGTCCCTCCTCGCCGATGTACCGCATCGACTCGTCACGCCACACCACAGCGGGACCCGCTCGCGCTCGTCGATCCGCATCACGACCTCCGCCTCGGCCATCCAGGCAGACCGGCTCCGTGGGCGCCCCCGCCGTCAGACCCTCCAACACCACGCAGACCCGAGGAGGGGCCCGATCCGCGCTCGCGTAGGCGATCACCTCCGACAGCATCCCGTGACCATCGAGGCGCGCCGGCCGGAGCTCACGCCGCGGGTCCCGAGGGGGGAGCCGGGTCATCGCAAGGCCGGAGCCGCCGCTCACCTGCACTTGGCTCAGATCAATGTCGACCGGTCCCAGACAGCGATTGCCGATCTCGTAGACCAATCGCACATCGTCGCCCGCCCGGCGGGTGACACGGACGTCGAGGCATTCGAGTGACAGGGCGCGCGCCGGTCGCACCTCGCCGCTGGCATAGTCGCTTGTGTAGTCGCCGCTGTAATTCGCCCCACACCCCGCGACCAAGACGATGAAGGCGAGCCCCGGTATCCGTCGTTTCACATCTCCAACCCTGCGCACCCCCGGCGTAAGGGACCACACGAGGAACGTGAGGTTGCGTAAGGTCTGAGCTAGATGCCGGGCGGGGTCTCGTCGGACCGGCGCTGAACCCAGTCGTCAGCCACCAGGAGACCGCGCCGGAGGAGCTCCCGGGTCTGCTCGTCAGCCAGAGGATGAGCCCGGCGAACGTGGAGGGCGTAGGCGAGCGCACCAAGGGGAACGGCCGCGAGCCCCAGCATCACCGGCCACATCACGGGAGCGATCCAGAGGATCCAAACGAGCGGGACGACCGAGGACGCCAGCATCGCCAAGGCCACGCGTGGCGCGATGGTGAAACGCCGCCCGCAGTTGTTGCACACATAGCGCGTGGACCCGGGGCGTTCGATCCACGCGAACGCATCGCACGGCGGTTCACTCACGCGCGCTCTTCTTCCTGCGCCTTTTCCGCTTCTTCTTGGGGGCAGCACCGTCGATGCAGTCGACGACCACGTCGTTGAGCGCGTCGGCCAGCTCCGAAGAAGCGCCGCCGGCGAGAAACGCCACTCGAGGTCCAGCCGCGAGTGACGCAACCCCCACCGAGGCGCCGAACAGCAAGCCGAAGATGAGCTTGAGGCGGCCGTCCATGTCCTCGGGGAAGAGGGTCGCCGCGATGAGCAGTCCCAGCACGCACCCGCCGATCAGGCCGCTCCACACCAAGCCGCGCAGAAGCCGCGACGAGCGTCCCACGACGATGTTCACCTCGGTCGCGACGGGCTCGCACGCGAGCGAGACGACGGCGCCTTCGGCGAAGCCTCGGTCGAAGAACAGGCCCGCCTCACACGAGGCGCGGCTGGAGACGATCTTTCCGAGACGCGCTTCGTGGCCGGCAGCGTGGAGGGCCGGCTCCAAAGAGGACGTCACGAGCCGGATCGCCTCGACGCCAGGGAGCATCGCCAGGCGTCCCCCGGTGAGCGCCTCGAGCGAGATGACGTACCGCCGTGTGTCCGGCGCGTCGATCCTGTCGAGTTGCTCCGCCATACGTGACGAGACTACGTCAACCGAGTCGGACTCTTCCTCCCGCGCGATCGATCATTGAGGCGGACGCTCAGCCTTCGAGGTCGTAGCAGTCGAAGATGTCGCTCTCCCAGGTGAACGGACCCGCCGACGACCCGCCGCTCAGCGTCATCGAGACCACCGGACGGATGCACTCTTCGCCGATGGGGACCCCAGGGCCGGGCAGCGGGTAGCAAAACCCCTCCGGCAGCGCGTTGGGCTCCTGCCACATGTAGTTCGCGACCTCCTGCGCGCCCGGGGCGACGGGCCCGGTCCAGGTGTCTTCGCTCGTGCTCCCACGCCAGAGCTGGTGCGTTCCGGCGGTGGTCGTGAACGAAGTGGGCGAGCCGCACGTCGTCTCTCCCGGGAACGCGCCGTACGCGGTGGTCGCGCGGGCCTCCTGAGGCACGAACCCGTCGACCGCAGTCGACCCGGAGTTGAACGCCAGCGTCTGGGAGTCGAGGAACCGGAACACCGTCGGGCTCGTGACCCCAGACATGCGCGGGTCCCCGAGCCAGCCCGGCACGCCGGCCGCGCAAGCGAGCGCCAGCGATTCCGGACCGCGCGCACCAAACGCCGCCCCAAGGTCGCAGGTCACATCGACCTCACCGGTCTGGTCGGTTCGAATCCGTGCGACGAGCTGGCCTGGGCTTCGGTCCCACGGGGCGGCGTCGCACTCGGCGAGCTCGGCGGGATCCGCATCGGACACGGCGCTCAGCACGACCGTGGGCGTCGGATCACCCGGCATCGGCGTGGCGGCTTCGGGGCCGCGGAACATGGCTCCCGTCCATCCGCGGGTCTCGAGTCCGTCGAGGGTTTCCGTCACTTGGACGACCTCGAGGCTGGTGACGGCTCCGGAGACGCGCAGCGGGAGTCGCAGCACTGCGCTCGAGCTCCCGTGCAGCGCGTCGTCCCGCGTGACGATGAGGCGCGGCCCCTCTCCGATGTCGCAGTCGATCGAGATCGTGCCCCCGTCGGTGGGCGGTCCCGCGTCGGCGCCAGGACCGGCGTCGAACCCGGCGTCGAGCGCGGGGCCTGCATCCGGGGTGCTGGCGTCCCGCTGCGCGCCCGCGTCGTCGATGGTGGGAGGGCCGACGGGGCCGCCGCACGCGACGAGCACCATGAGCACCGGGGCGACCGGAGCGAAGAGCTTGGGATCCAGCATGCGTGCACCGTTGCGCGGCCAAAGCACACCGTTCGAGGCGACCGGGAGAATGCGCACACGGTCGGACCGGGACATGAGAGGCAAGCTGACCGAGAGGCGCGTTGCACCGAACCGCGGCGGAAGCGCAAGGCCTCACAACGAGGAACGCGCCCCCCGGACAACCGGGAGACGCGCTCGACTCGATGACGTTCGAAGGGCTCAGCGCACGCGGCGCCGGACGATCCAACCGAGGGCCATCAGCGTCAGGAACAGCGGAAGCGTGGGGGCCTCGGAGCCGTGGCCGACCGCGCAGAACGCGCCGCCGGAGACACCGCCGGAGATCATCTCCTCTTCGAACGGCTCGAGGTAGTCCGGAACGCCGGAGTCGTCGGCGTCGCCCGGCTCGTCGGCCGTGGGGATGTCGTCGCCGTCGTCGTCGTCGTCCTGCCAGTTGGGGGTTCCGTCCTCGTCCGTGTCGGGCAAGGAAGGCGTGTCGTAGGCGTCGTCGCGGCCGTCGCCGTTCGCGTCGGTGCCGCTCGGAGTAACGTCGGGCTCGCCGTCCTGGTCCTCGTCCCACGCTTCGGTGGAGTCGGGGATGGAGTCGCCGTCGGAGTCCTCGTCGAGGTAGTCGGGCGTGCCGTCGGAGTCCGTGTCCGCACACGCGGCGGCGTCGGCACACTCGAACGAGTCGAGCAGTCCATCGCCGTCCGAGTCCACGTCGCGGTAGTTCGGCAAGCCGTCCGAGTCGACGTCGGGGAGCGGCGCCATGGTGCCGCCCTGATCCGGGTCGAAGGCGTCGTCGAGGCCGTCGCCGTCCGCGTCGGTGCCGCTCGGCGCGCGGTCGGCCACGCCGTCGTTGTTGGCGTCGTGACCCTCGAGCAAGTCGGGCAGTCCGTCGTCGTCCGAGTCGAGGTCGTAGACGTCGGGGGTTCCGTCACCGTCCGTGTCGCGGCACATCGTCAGGTCGTCGCCACACTCGATGGCGTCGAGGATCCCGTCGCCGTCCGAGTCGAGGTCGAGGTGGTTCGGGACTCCGTCCTCGTCCTGGTCAGCGGGCGTCGGCTGGCTGCCGCCCTCGCTCGGGTCGAAGGCGTCGTCGATGCCGTCGCCGTCCGCGTCGGTGCCGCTCGGGGTGATGTCCGCGGTGCCGTCGCCGTCCGCGTCGAACGCCTCGAGTCCGTCGAGGATGCCGTCCTGGTCGGCGTCCGTGTCGTACGGGTCCGCGCCGTCGCTGACGCCGTCGGTGTTGGGCACCTCCAGCATCAGACCGTCGCACGCTCCGTCTTCGGGGTCCGTGTCGACGCAGCCGTCGGGGAAGCCGTCCATGTCCGCGTCGGTGCCGCCCGCCTCGATGACGTCGACGATGCCGTCGCCGTCCGAGTCGAGGTCGAGGTAGGAGGGCACGCCGTCCATGTCCGCGTCGTTGTCGTCGCTCATGTCGAGCATGAGTTCGTCCATCGTGAGGATGCCGTCGCCGTCGTCGTCCAGGTCCTGGAAGTCGGGCGTGCCGTCACCGTCGGTGTCGCGACACATCGTCGGGTCGGTGGCGTAGTTCAGCGAGGGGCACTCGATGTGATCCGGCACGCCGTCGCCGTCGGTGTCCTGGAAGATCGCGTCGGGGTCGAGGTAGTCCGGGATGTCGTCGCCGTCGATGTCACGCGTCGGGTCGTCCGCGCCCTCCTCCGCGTCGGTGGCGCCGTCGCCGTCCGAGTCGAGGTCGAGGTACGGCGGGATGCCGTCCATATCGGGGTTGCCGCCGTGTGTCGCCGCGTCGGCCACCTCGGTGGCCGTGGGGATGCCGTCCATGTCGTCGTCCGTGTCCCGGTAGTCCGGGATTCCGTCGTCGTCGGAGTCAGGCAGGTTCGGCTCGAAGCCGACCACACCGTCCGTGCACGGCGCACCGGCGGTGCAGTCCGGGTCGAACGCGTTGTCGATGCCGTCCATGTCGTCGTCCACGCCGGTCGGCGTCGGCCCGGTGAAGTCGGCCGTTCCGTCGCCGTCCACGTCGTAGGCCTCGGTCGCGTCCGGCACGCCGTCGTTGTCCGAGTCCGTCTCGAGGTAGTCCGGCGTTCCGTCCATGTCCGAGTCGCGGCACATGGGCGGGCCGAGCGGACCGCACTCGGTCTCGTCGGAGATGCCGTCGCCGTCCGCGTCGAGGTCCTGGTAGTCCGGCACGTCGTCCATGTCGGTGTCGGGCTCAGGCGCGGCGACCCCGGTCACGGCGTCACACGGCGCGCAGTCCGGATCGAACGCGTCGTCGATTCCGTCCCCGTCCGTGTCCGCCCCGGCGAGGGAAACGTCCGCCACTCCGTCCATGTCAGCATCGTGGCCCTCGATGGCGTCCGGGATGCTGTCCGCGTCAGAGTCGAGTGAGAGATGGTCGGGGGTCCCGTCGCCGTCCGTGTCGGTCGGGTCGAGCGTCAAGCCACCGTCGAGCACGCCGTCGCCGTCACCGTCGACGAAGTCGTCCGGGATGCCGTCGCCGTTCATGTCCGTCGCGCCCGACTCGCTCGCGTCGGTGATGCCGTCGCCGTCCGCATCGAGATCGAGGAAGTCGGGGTCGCCGTCCGTGTCCGTGTTGGGGATGGGGAGCGGCGTCGTGTCGGCCGAGTCGCAGACGCCGTTTTCGGGCGTCGTGTCGACACACCCGTCGAGCAGGCCGTCGCCGTCGATGTCGTCTCCGCCACCCTCGAATGCATCCGACAGGCCGTCGTTGTCCGCGTCGAGGTCGAGGTGGTTGGGCACTCCGTCGCCGTCGAAGTCGTAGCGGTCGTCCACGTCGTCGCCGTTGTCGTCGACAAAGCCAACCGCGTCCGGGTCGAGGTAGTCCGGGATCGAGTCGCCGTCGGTGTCGAGGCTCGGGTCGGTGCCCCGGCCCTCGGTCTCGTCGAGCACGCCGTCGTTGTCGTCGTCGGGGTCGACGACGTCGTCGATGCCGTCGCCGTCCGAATCGGGCGCGCAGACCATGCTGGCGTTGCAGACCGCGCTGCCTTCGCAGTCGGTGTCCGTGTCGCAGGGGCCCGAGCCCACGTTGAAGCGGCAGCTGTCGCTGCATGTCGCGTCCGGCCCGTTGTTCGCGGTGCCGAGGTCGCAGTTCTCACCGACGTCGAGGACGCCGTCACCGCAGGAGAAGGGAACGCAGGTGTTGGTGCCGAGGTCGCAGCGCTCGTCGGTGCCGCACTGGTCGTTGACCAGGCACGCGACACACGCACCGCCCACGACCCCGGGGTCGCAGTAGGGTGTGCCGCCCGCGCAGCCGTCGTCCTGCGCGCTGCCGGTCGCCGTGTCCTGGCAGGTCACGCACATGTGCATGCCCGAGCCCGCCATGGTCACGCACTGCCCGAGGCCCAAGCAGCCCGAGTCGCCCGCGCCCGGCGTCGCGTTGTCGTCCAGGCAGACCTCGCAGAAGTTCGCCGGGGTGCCAGCCGGACCGGTGCAGACGCCGGCCGTTCCGATGCACGCGCCCGTGGCGGCGACCGCGGTGTTGCCGCAGACGCCGGCTGCGCTGCAGGTGTCCGCGGTGCAGGCGTTGCCGTCGACGCAGTCGGCGACGGAGAGGCACTCGCGCACGTCGAGCGCGCCGGTGGGGCTCGCGGTGTAGTCGTTCAAGCCGCCCGCGCCGTCGACGCCGGTGCGCTCCGTCGCGAGGGTGCTATCCGTCATGACGCTCGGCGTGCCCGGCTGACTGGTCCACGTCACCGAACCGGGGAAGTCGATGTCACCGGGTGTCGTGCCGGCGCCTACGGTGACCTGGAGCGTGAAGGTGATCGGCGCGTCGCTGTCCCCAATGGCGTCCCAGCCGTAAGAGACGCTCGTGGAGTCGACGCTCATCGAGTCTGGCGCGGTCGAGGGACCGGAGATCACCATCAGGTTCTCGAGCCCCGCCGGCAGCATGAAGCTGTACTGCGCGTCGTGCGCGGTCGCGTTCGAGTCGGACGTCGGCTGAATGGTGACCGTGATCGTCGCCGTATCACCGGGCCGAAGGGGGTTCGGGTCGGCGGTCGTGGTCAGCGACAGCTCGGGCTCGAGGATGGTCACGCGCTGCGCGTTGATGCTGCGCGTGCGGCCGGTGCTGCGAGCGACTCCGACGTTGTTCGGCCGGGCGCCGCGCACATTCGAGGCGACGTTGGTGGCCACGGCGTCGAAGGTCATCGTGACCGTCTCGGTGACGCTGGAGTCGCGGTTGGTGTTGTCGACCGTGCCGAGGCTGATGTCGATGTTCCGACCTTCGTTGCTCACGCTCGCGGTCGTCGCACCCGAGAAGGTGACGCCGGCCAGGCTGCTCGAGACCATCGGCGTGCCGACGAGCGCGAGCCCCGCAGTCATGCGGTCTTCGAGCTGAAGGCCGCTGTGCTGGCCCTCCGGGATGGACCAGGTGATCTGGTAGGAAGTCGTGTCCTGCACCGCGAGCTCGTCCGCGGCGCCCGCGACGAGCACCTTGTCGACGAAGAAGTCGCGGCTTCGCGCCTGGCGCGCGATGGGGCCGGACTCCGGGTGGATGGGCGCGTAGTTGTCCGTCGCGGTCGGCGTTGAGGTGTAGAAGACCACCTCCGCGTCGGCCGTGTTCGTGTGGAGCGCGTCCACCTCGTCTTCGAGGTCCGTCTCGAACGTGATGACGACGATGCTCTCGCCGTCGCCGTCCGTGGCCGGCAGCGGGTTGGTGAGGGTGATGTCGAAGCCCTCCGCCGTCGCGCCGCCCGTGAACGCGAGCGCGTTGCCGTCGCCGTCTGTGACGGTGAAGTTCGTCGGCGCCGTGAGGAAGTTCCCCGTGCGGAAGGCGTCCGTGATGCGCACCCCGTGGGCGGGGTGACGCCCCTGGTTGTCCGCGATGACCCGCCACGTGACGGTGTCGCCCGCGTCGGGTGACTGCCGGGAGCTCCGGTTGATCTGCGAGGTGAGCGGGTTCGCCATCAGGCTCGCCGTGGTCATCGGGATGGAGGGGCCGACGTTGCCGTTGGTCACGCCAGTCGCGACGGTGCCGTCTTCGTCTTCCGACTGAATCGCGCCGTGGAAGAGCCGGATGAAGGGCTCGCCGGTGACGACCTCAGCGGCCGCCGCGCCGGTCACGCTGCCGACGGTGTTGCCCGTCGAGAAGCGCGCGAAGTTCACGATGGTGAAGTCATCGTCGAACGCGGCCGTGCTGACCGTGTAGTCCATGTCGACCTGGAAGGTCAGCGGCGCCATCCCGCTCGGCACGGAGAACGCAGGCGCGGTGAAGGTGATGGAGTTGTCCGACGCGCTGGTAGCGGTCGTCACGCCCACGGGCAGGTCGTGAGCGGGGCCGAAGCGCACCGGGTCGCTCGACGTGCTCAGCCCGATGGTGGGCCCCGCGCCGTTCTCCAGCGCGTCGAACTTCGGAGGCGGCAAGAAGTCGGTGAGCGTGAAGTCGGCCTGGTCGCCGCTCTCGAACGAGGTGGTCAGCCGGAACGTCACGACGTCGCCGGGCGAGATGGTCTCCGTACCGGTGAAGGGCACGCCGTTGATCGCGACGACCTCCTTGGTGGCGGCCGCTTCCTTGATGTTGACCGTGCCGTCCGAGACGGGCGTGCCGTCCGAAGACTGCGGCGAACCACCCATGATCGTGCCGCCGCCGTCGTGCAGGAAATCGAAGCTGTCGCCGCCGAGCACCGGCGCGCCGCCGGTGTAGGTCTCGTCGACCGTGAACGTGTAGGTGACGCTGTACATCGCGGGCGTGCCCACGGCCGCGGTTCCGTCGAGCGTGCCGAACGCGGTGCTGAGCACCGAGCCATCGTCCATGGTCGCGAGGTCGGAGCTCATCGTGAACGTGAGCCCGTCCTCGTAGAGCGTCTCGAGCGTGTTGGTCTCGAACGTGAAGTAGTCCGACACGCACACATCCACATCGACCGAAACGGTCTCACCGGGGCAGTACGGCCCGGACGCGATCGACTCCGAGACGAGGATGCTGTGCGCCGTCATCTCGCCCACCTCGAGCAGCTCGGGGGCCGCATCCAGGTCGGGCGTCGCGAAGACGTAGTTGGTCAGGTCCGTGAGCGCGTCGATGTCCACCGGCGCACCCGTCGCAGGGTCGAGCACCGGGTCGCTGCTCTCGTCGAACTCGGGAACGAACCCGGCGATCGTGATGACGACCTCCGCGCTGCCCGCCGCGCCCATGACTGGGCCGACGAGGCCGGTGAGCGTGCCGCCGACCCCACCGGGCGCAGCGTCGAGCATGATGGGCCCGGTGGCGCTCACGCCGGTCACCGAGAAGTTGCTCGGGATCGCGAAGCTCCAGTCGGCGCTCGTGAGATCCACGCCGCCGGCCACGTCGAACGTCACCGTCCACGTCACAGGGCTGAGCGGTCCGGTGACCGTCGCCGCGCTTCCGTCTTTGCCGGCGCCGCTGATCATCCCGGTGATGACGACCGGCGTGATCCCCGCAATCGTGGCCTCCTCGATGGGCGCGTCGGTCGATGCGTTGTTGAGCGCGTCGGTCCCGTAGGCAAACTCGCAGGTCGGGTCCAGCACAACCTCGGTGTAGACCTCGAGAGGGTCGGCGACGCCGAGCGTGATCGTGAATGTGATCGCGCCGGTCGCGGGCGCCAGGTTGCTGATCCGCGGGCGGATGAAGGTAAACGTGCCGCTGTTCGGGCCGCTGACCGCTTGGTTGGTGATCGGATGCGTCCCGTTCCCGGAGCCGTTGAGGCCGACCGTCTGGAACGTCGCGCCAGCCGCGTCGGAGTCAACCGCGGTGACCGTCATGCCGGGAGGCAGCGGAAGGCCCACGCCCGGCAGGAAGCCGACGGCGTCTCCTGTGTTGTTGAGCGTCACGGTCAACGTGGCGTTCTCGTTGAGGAGCACGTTCTGCGCAACGGGGCTCGCGTCGCAGCTGAGTGCGGGCTGCGCCGACGCCGGGTTCACGGCGAAAAGCAGCCCGGTGAGGGCAGCCAGCCCGGCGAGGAGGGTTCGTGTCGTCTGCATCATTGGGAACCTCATCGGTCGACCGTGTCGCTTCCCGCAGCGCTGTTCTGCTGCTGAATACCGGCCTCTTCAGGGATGTTGAACTCGACGCGGCGGTTCTGAGCGTGCTGCTCTGCCGTGCTCGCGTCCTCCACCACGGGGCGGTCGGGCCCGAAGCCCTGCGCCTCGAGGCGGCCTTCGTCGACCTCACCGCGACCCACCAAGAACGTGACCACCGCCTCGGCGCGGCGCTGGCTCAGCCGCAGGTTGTTCTGCCGCCGGCCGCGCGCGTCGGTGTGCCCCTCGACCCGGACGTGCGCGATCTCGGGGTGGTTGTTGAGCACGCGCGCGACGTTCATCAGGAGCGCGTGGCTGCGGGTCTGGATGACAGCGCGGTTGGTGCGGAAGTACACGCGGTCGAGGATCTCGAGGCGCCCCTCGGTGATGACCACCTGCTGGACCTCCTGGCAGCCGTGGTTCTCGACGGTGCCTGGCTCGTCGGGGCAGTTGTCTTCGCGGTCCACGACCGTGTCCCCGTCGCGGTCGGCGTCGGGGCAGCCGCGGTTCTCGACGGCGCCGGGCACCATCGGGCATTCATCTGCCTCGTCGAGCACGCCGTCGCCGTCGTTGTCCGGGTCGGGGCAGCCGTTGTCGTCCTCGAACTCGTCCCGGTCTTCGGGCTCGGTCGGACACTCGTCGTTGGTGTCGAGGATGCCGTCGCCGTCGCTGTCGCCCACCTCGTCCGGGCAGCCGTCGGCGTCTTCGACCTCGTTGACCGTCTCCGGCTCGTTCGGACAGGAGTCCGCCGTGTCGAGGATGCCGTCCTGGTCATTGTCGACGTCAGGGCAGCCGTCGGTGTCCTCGAAGTCGTCCTGGTCTTCGGGCTCGGACGGACACTGGTCCTCGTTGTCGAGCAGGCCGTCCCCGTCCTCGTCTCCCACCGTCTGTTCGATGTCCTCCGGCATCGCCCACGCGATGGTGCCGATGACACGGAGGTCCGGGCTGCCGAAGCCGCGGGTGATGCCGGGGCCCGCCGCGAGGCCGGCGACGACGCCAGACGCGTGGAAGAACTTGAGACCGGCGGTCGCCTCGAGCGGCGTGTGCTCGCGCTCGAACGCGTAGGCGAAGGCGGTCGAGCCGTAGATCTGCGCGTGCAGATCGAGGTGCGTGCGCGGGTCCTCGTCGGTCCACAACGGGATCGCGAAGCCCAAGCCGAACGTGAGCGCGTGCCGGAACTCGAGGTTCGTCATGCCCACCGGGTCTTCCTCACGGAGGCGCGCGCCGACGTTGAGCACGACGCGCGAGCCGAGGCCGGGGCGAAGCTCCCCGATGAGCTCGGGCAGGAACGTGACGTGGTCCTCGCCGCGGTAGCTCTGGTCGTCGTAGGAGGCGGTGGGCAAGCTCGCCGAGACCTGAAGCGCCAGGGCCCCGAAGTCGTCGTCTTCCCCGACGATGCGCACGCGTCCGCCGACGGTCATGTCCCCGAGGCCCGCGTCGTCGGCCGGGCTCAAACCGAATGCAGACACGGTCGCTGCGTCGGCGCCGTCCATCAGGAAGGTCACCGGCAAGCCAGCGAAGATGACCACACGGTCGAACAGACCGAAGCTCAGGCCGACCGTGCCGACGAGCTGGTGCTCGACGATCGGGAAGTTCTCAGTGCTCGCGTCGCCGAGCATGCCCTCGAACACGAGCGGGTTGAGCGCGTAGTCGAGGTGGATCTGCGCCCCGAGCCGGAGGTGACCGAAGTCGCTCGCGCGGCTGAGGTGGAAGTCGTCCTCGGGCGTCTCGGACGCCGCGTACCGATCGAGCGTGGCGCTCGGCTGCTGAGCGGCGGCGGGGGCCGCGGTGAGGAGAAGCAAGACACCGAGCAGGCTCGGTCCGATTCGACGACGCATTTCTGAGACCTCCGACGGTCGCGGGTAACAAGGGCGCGTTGGCCGGTCAAGTTACCGAAAACCCCTACAATTCTTGGGATACAGCCCCCGATGACCGTCGCTGCACGAGCGTCGGCGGCACCCGAACCCTTGAATCCGGAATGCCTGGCGGCAGTCCGAGGTTCACGGCGCGGAGCTGTCAACGGCGGCTCTCCGCAGATCGCGTGCCATCACGTTCGGCGAGATCTTCTCGTCCGGAGCGTGGGATCTCGCCCACCGAGTGTGGGGTTGAACCAACTCCGCTCGCCGAACGTCCGATTGCATGGCACGCCTTGCGCCTCTCTCTTCGTCCGCCACCCCCTTGGGGACCTCATGACACGTTCGACCCAGACGCTTCTCCTTCTTTCCGCCCTTTCGCTCCCGTTGGCCGCGTGCGGCTCTCCGGCCCGCTCGACGCAGACCGCGGACAATGCCGCTGGCAACGCCGCCGAGGACGAGGAAGAAGACAACGACAGTTACATCGACGAGGAGGAGCTCGAGGACGACGACGATGACGCTGGGTTCGTCGACTCGACGTTGCTCCAGACCGCCAGCGCCCCGATGGAACTGGCCGAGGCCCAGCTGGTCCCTGGGACGGGCGTGACCCTGCGCCCGCCCGAGGGCTCGCGGGCGATGCCGTTCGGCGCCGGGTTCCTGGCGATGCGGCAGCGGGTGCAGCTGTCGGTCGTCGTCGCGGAGGGTGGCCCGGAGATCGTCGAGACGATGCGGACGGGGGGCGCGCCGGGTGCGCCCGAGCCGGAGGGTGTCTCCGAGATCGAGGTGAGCGGCGCCACCGGGCGGCTCGGCCGTGACCGCGTGCAGAGCCAGGCCGGCGCACTCGAGCGCTACTGGTTGTTCGTGCACGACGGCGACCGCGGAATGGGCGTCATCGCGACCTACGAAGGCAGCCGCGCTCCGGCCGTGCGGGCGGGCGTGCGCGAGGTGCTCGAGAGCGTCACCTGGGACCGCGAGGCAGAGCTCGACGCCGCGGCGGCGCTGGGCATCGAGATCGGCGAGGTCGAGGGCCTGGCCCGGGCGCGGCGCTCCACCGCCAACCTCGTGCTCGTCCAGCCGGACGCGCCGTTCCCGCCGGAAGCGGGACAGCCCGTGATCACGCTGTCGCCGCTCCCGATGCAGATCCCGGCCGCGCAGCGCAGCGCCGCATGCGAGCAGCTCATCGCGCGCTTCGTGCCCGCCGCCGAGGACGCGATCATCCTCGACCGCACGATCGAAGAAGAGGGCGGCACGCTGCCGGGCTGCGAACGGCTCGCGACGGCCGAAGCCGAAGGCGAGACCAGCGTGCTCGTCTACGCCGCCCTGCTGTTCAACGGTCCGCTGCCGATCATGGTCACGGCGAGCGCAGAGGCCGACGCGGTCGACACATGGCGCCCGCGCTTCACCGGCGCCGCGCGCAGCGTGCGCATGGCCGAGGGCGCGGCCGTTCCCTGAGCGCTGGGGTCTTCGCTGACGTCTCCTGATCGTGGCCGCCCGCGCTTCGGCGTGGGGCGGCTCTTTCGTTTGGTCATGCCCGATCGGGGACGTCGCGCTGGCGCCGAATCCACCAGGCGGCCAGCAGGCAGATCCCGATCTCGATGGCGACGAGCATCCACTGCTTGGGGCTGTCTACCCCTTGGAGCGCGATCCCGACGAACCGCGCGAGCAGGTAGCCGCCCGACACGCAGCACGCGATCCACGCGATCAGCACGGACCACGGTCGACGCCAGCGGTTGACCACGAACACAGCACCGAGCCCCGTGCCGAGGCCCCACCGAACGTGGCGCTCGGTCGCTTCGAACAGGTCCGGCGCGGGCCCCGGGTCGAAGACGAGCGTCGGCACAAACGCGATCACCAGCGAAGCCACCGCCACCACCGCGCCCAGGATCTGGACGGGGGAGAGGCTCAGTCGCGGACCGGAGGGGGCGTCGCTCACCCCCGCGAGACTACTCGAATTCGGTCGCGGAGGCGGCTTTGCGAGCCTTGACAGCGGCGCGGTCGTGCGTGGGAATGGGAACGATCAGGGGCGCACGCAAGTCATGGCCAAGGACCTCAAGGAGCTCATCCACCGCTGCTCTCCGCGGACCCGTCTCGGCTTCGAGGCCTCCATTGCGCGCGCCGGCGACCTCTCTGTGCCCGAGATCAGCCCGACGCTGGTGCTGGCTTGCGCCTTGATGGACAAGGCGTCTGCCGCGAGCAGTGCGGTCGCGCGACAGGGCTTGGATCGGGCGCGAATCGCCGCCGAGCTGGAGGCGGCAGCACCTCGACGGCCTACGCCGCTGCCGCCCCGCCCGGTGTTCGCCGCGTCGCTGCGTCCCTGGTTGATCGCGGCGTGGTCCCTCGCCGATGAGGCCGGGACCGAGGCCATCCACACGTCCACCCTGCTGTGCGCGGCGAAAGACATGGCCGCGCTGTCGGCGCTCGACCGCGCCCTTCTGCGAACACAGCTGCCTACGCTCGTGGACACAAAGCCTCCCGCCGACGCGGCGACGACGGGATCCGTGCGGCCCTCGCCCAAGCAGCTGGTTCAGCTCTGCGACGCGGAGACGAAAGCGTTCCTCGAAGCCGCTGTGGGTCGAACCGTGAGTATCCGGGGCCATACAGTGGAGCCGGCGCTCATGCTCTCCCTCATCCTCTCAGACCCGCGATCCCGCGCCACTCGTCTGCTGGTGCGCGTGGGCGGCGAGGCGGAGGCGGTAGCGGGCGTACTGTACGACGCGGTGCTCGATCGCGCGGGCACAGCGACCCAGCGCCCTGTGTTCAGCCCCCACCTCTGGCAGTGGATTCAGGACGCCTGGCTGTATGGCTCGGTTCAGCTCGGCGCCAATGCGGTCCAGAGCTCGCACCTGCTGGTCACATGGTGCGCGCGCCCCGGAAGCTACGGCCCCGCCAGCACAGGCCCGATCAGCACAGGCCCGACCGGCACAGGCCCGACCGGACTCGAAGGTCTCTCTCTCGAAAGGCTCATGTCATTGGAGCTGGCTTCGGTCTGAGCACGAACCGCGACCGCTCTCCCCCTGGCCTCCTACGGCATGTCCGCGATCCAGGTCCGCGCTTCTCGGAAGAGCTCCGCGCACTCCACGCGGGCATCCCGTTGTTCGGCGGAGGCGGGCCTCTTGCGTAGTCCCCGGGATAGGCTTCGCCGGCGTAATCGGTGGGATCCCCCTCCTCGGTGCAACCGACGAGAGCGAGGAGAACTCCGGAGAGCAAGAGTGTTCGCTTCATGCGGGACACTCGTTTCAGTGAGTGTGCCAGGCGCCACACGCCGGAGAAGCCTCAACGGCCAGTCTGCGCCGGCGTGTCGAGCGCGGCGCGCACCGTGTCGTAGTCGGACGGGTCGGCGCCAACGAGGCGCGCGCCGCCGAAGAACTCCTCCACCAAGTCGCCCGCGTCCTCCTCGTGCAGCGCGAGCAGCGCCGCCTTCACGTCATGGGCAACGGCTGCGTCCAACGCCCCCGCCGCGCAGATCACGTCGGACGGAATCGGCGACGAGACGAGGAGCGGGCGCATGCCGTCCGCGCCGACAAACGGATGCCATCCGGTCAGCAGGAGCGTCTCGCCGTCGTCGAGGGTCTGCGCGTGCGTCGCTCCCGCGTCGGCCTCGCCAGAGATCACCGCCTGCACCACCGCGTGATGACTGCCAGCGAAACGCTCCTCGGAGAACTGCGTCTCGTGGCCCCCCTCGCGAAGCGCCAGCCGAACGAACAGGTGCCCCGCGCAGGAGTCCTTGTCGACCCACGCCACCGCCTTATCCGAGAGGTCGGCGACCGTGTTCACGTCGGCGTCCTGACGCACGAACAAGACCCCGCGGTACCCGTCCCCGCTCGAGCGCTCCACGCGCGCGAGAAGGGTGAGCGGCCCGTCCTCCTCCGCACGCACGTACTGCGCGGGCGGAAGCCAACCGAGGTCCGCTTCTCCGCCCTGCAGCTTGGCCGCGACGTCCGCGTACGTCTCCGTCTGCACGACCTCCACCGGCGTGGAGAGCGCATCGACGAGGCGCATGGCGAGGCGCCGGCGCAGGTCCTGGCCTTCCGTGTCGAGATGCACGGGGCCGATGGCGAGAGTCAGAGTCACAGCGCAAGCCTACCCCGTTCGCTCGTTCAGGAAACCCGACTACCCTCGCGCGCATGACCACACCGCTCGACGGAACGCTCTTCGGGGAGAATCAGCCTTGCTTCGGATGCGCGACCGATCACCCCATCGGGTTTCGGCTGACCTTCGAGCGCGACGGCGGTGACGTGGTGACCCGGTTCACGCCCTCAGAGCGCTACCAGGGTCCGCCCGGGATCATGCACGGCGGTTTGGTGATGACGCTCGCAGACGAGATCGGCGCCTGGGCGGTGATCACGGAGCTCGAGACGTTCGGCTTCACGGCCGAGATGAACACCAAGCTGCACAAGCCGGTGCGCATCGGCATCGAGGTCGAGGGACGCGGGCGGATCCACAAGCCGGGCACGCGCGTGGTGGGCGTCGAGGTGGAGCTTCACCAGGCGGGGCAGAAGATGGCGACGGCGACGCTGCGCTTCGTGCTGCTCGACAAGGTGGGCGCAGAGAACATGCTGGGGCGCGCGCTGCCGGAGGCGTGGGCCCGGTTTGCGCGCTGATCGAATCAGAGAGCGTCGATCGCGCCCGCGAAGCCACCGTCGCGCGCCTCGTCTTCGGAACCCACGAGCAGGCACGGACGGACGAGCGACACGGTCGACGCCGGCCCTTCGCCGCCTTCGACCCCATAAGCGTCGAGGCCGAGACCGTCGAGCGCACCGTCCCTCACGGCATCCGCCATCGCGAACCCGATGACGGGGACGTCCGGTGCGGCCGCGTGAATCGCGCGGACCGCGTCGGCGCGCTCTTCGTGCGAGCCGTCCGGGAGGGCGATCGCGGCGTTCGAGCCCAGCTGGGAAAACGCTTCGGGCGAGTCCGGCATCGAGCCGAGCTGGGCGATCCAGTGCTCGTCTCCGCGCGCGGCGGCCGCAGCCGTCACCGACTCGGCGTCGACCGCGTGCCGGGACCACGTGCGAAACCCGTCGAGCCGCGAAGCGCGCGCGTCGATCGCCGTCTGGCTCTCGGGCCCGTCGCCGGGGGGCTTACGCAACACCACCCCCATGGCGCCGAACGTGTGCAGCTTGAACTCACGCATCGCCGCGCGCTGCGCCGCCCAGTCGTCCACGCCCCAGCGGGTGTGCCCCTCGATCACGAGGCCGGAAGGCGCGATGGCGTGCCGCTGCACCGCGAGCCGGTCGTAGACGACGTCCGACTCACTCCGCCGCTCGTGCTCGTCGTAGTCGACCGTCAGGTAGAGGATGCCGCCTGGACGCAGCACGCGGGCCATCTCGCGGACCGCGGTCGGCTGCTGCTCGACCGGCAGGTGCTCGAGCACGGAGATGCAGTAGACGCGGTCGAACGTCGCGTCGGGGAAGCCGAGCCCGATCATGTCGCCCATCAGCGGAACCACCGGCAGCGTGTGGAAGCGCGCCGCGCGCCGCAGCATCGTCAGCCATCGGATGTCGACGTCCAGCGCGACGACGGTGGCGCCGGACTTCGCAAGATAGAGCGGCAAGGTCGAGACCCCGCACCCTGCGTCGAGCACCAGCTCTCCGTCTGGGAGCGGGTGCCGGGACAGCGCCCAGGGGTACTCCCACACCTTGGACGGATACACGAACGAGAGCTGCTCGCCGGTCTGCTCCTTTTCCTGGTGGATGAGCGCGGCGATGCCCCGGTTGTGAACCGCGAGCGCCTCGGTCTCCAGATCCCCCGGCGTCAGAACCCGGTTGTCCGCCTGGCCGGGGGGACGCGGCGACTGGCCGAAGATCACCGGCGGCTCGAGCGGCGGCATCTTCTCGGGGCGCTCGAACTCCTCGTCACTCATGCGCCGCTCCCGGACTTCGTTTCCACGAACGCGCGCAGCGTTCTCAGCGAGCGAAAGTGCGTGGGCTCGATCTCCGACTGCAGGATGGTGATCGACGCCGCGTCCTCGAGCGCGGCGACCACCCGGATGATGGCGAGCGAGTCGAGCATCCCTGGCGCGAGAAGATCGTCGTCTTCGTCGAGGGCGTCGAGGTGGGGGAGCTCATCGAGCACCAGCTGGCGGATGGGGTCGGTCACGAGGCCGCGAGCATAGCGAGAGGCGCGGCGCGAGACCTCGACTTTTCGCGCCCCCGACCGCGCGTTCCGTGGAAGGTTGCGGCCATGAGCGAAGCGATGATCACCGCGGCCAGAGCGGAGGGCCACCCCGTGGGGCTCAAGTTCGAGGCGGCCTGGTGCAAGGACTGCGTCGAGCTCACGACTGCGCTCGAGACGACGACGCTGGAGGGACTGACCGTCCTGAGCTTGGACGCCGATGATGTCGTTCATGTCGCGCCGCTCCTCGCGAAGTTCGCCATCCTCGAGCTGCCGACGTTCGTGTGGCTGGACCCCGACGGAACCGAGCGAGGCCGGGTCGTCGGCTTTTTCGATCGCGTGTCCTGGCGGCGTGAACTCGACGCGGTTCGGGAGGGCGCTCGAACCCTCGAAGCGCTCACTCCGGCGGAGGACGCGCTCGCGCACGCCGAGGCGCTCTTGAGCCGAGACCCGGCGGCAGGAACCCGAGCGCTCGAGACGCTGGCGCGTGGCGACGACGGCGAAGCGGCCGAGGCCCTCCATCGGTTGGGGCGCTACCACCAGCGGGCGCAGCAGAACCCCGAGGCGGCTCGACCGGTGTGGCGAGACCTCTTTCTGCGGTTCGAAGACCACCCCCGTGCTCTCGGAGCGCTCGTCTGGCATGCGCGGGCCCACGCCGCGACCGGACACCCCGAGCAGGGGAGCGACGCCTTCAAAGTCCGGCACGATGCGCGACCGCGCGACGCCGACCTGGTCCTCGCGTGGGCCTCCTTCGCGGCCGAAGAGGCGTTGGAATCGCGCCGCTCAGCGGTACAAGAGGCCGCGATGAAGGCGCTCGGAACGGCGCGAGGAGCCGACCGTGATCGGCTCGAGGACCTCGTCATGCAACTGGGCGTGCCCTTCGACCGGAAACCAGCCAGTTGACCTCCGGGCCCCATCCGGAGACGCTTCGCGGACAACGATGGCCGACGTAGAACGCATCGACCCCCGCAAGGTGCCGCACGAGATGCAGGACCGCCGCTCGCTCGCCGAGCAGATGGCCGGCCTCGCGTCCGCGGCGTTCCAAGCGAGCGACGTGGTGAAGGCCACACAGCACGCCTGCGACCTGCTGCTCCTGTTTCCGAACGAGCGGCGCTATCTCGACCTGTTCGACGAGATCGTGCTGTCGACCGACGACCCGCTCGCGCTGGTCCAGGTCGAGCCTGGCAACGTGCATGTCGCCGACGCCGCGGGCCGGGCCCGCGTGCTCATGATGGCGCGACGGCTGCCGGAGGCGCTTCAGCTCCTGTGCCGCGCCGTCGACCTCGCGCCGGCCGCGCCGTATCTCCACTGGGTGCTGCGCTGGCTCCAGCCGCCGATCATCCAGAGTCTCGACGCCACGCTCCTGAGCGCGACGGTCATCCAGTCGGCGGTCGACCTCGCGCTGGGCGTGCCGGTCCCGCCGTGGCGCCACGACCGACGCATCCCGAACCTCCGCGCCGGGGCCGAGACGCTCGCCGCCATTCGCGCGATCTACCCGAACGACGCGACCTTTTATTGGGGAGAGGCGGAGCTCCGTCGGCGCCTCAAAGAAGGTGACCAAGCGATCGCGGCGGCCGAGGCTGGCCTCGCCAACCACCCCGAAGACGCCCTCCTGCTCGCCACCCTCGCGAACGTCTACGGCGACGCCGGGAGGACCGAGGAAGCGCTGGACGCGGCCCGTAAAGCGGAGGCGCTCGGCAGCGAGACCATCCCCGTCGGCACGTCGCTCTACGCGGTGGGCAAGGCCCTGATCGAGGTGGAGAACTGGGCGCAGGCCGAGTCCGTGCTCGGTGAGGTGCTGGACTTGGCGCCGGCGCACGGAGGGGCCGCGGCCTACCGGGCCTACGCCCGCTACCGTGCGGACAGCTCCGAAGACGCGATGGCGCGCCTGCGTTCGCTGCGGGAGCGGCACGTCGCGGACGAGACCGTTCGTGCGCTCGCCGACGAGGTCGACCCTCCCGTGCCGTACGTGAATGTGCTGCCGAACCCGGATGACGCGGGGGCGGACTTCCTGCGCGCCTACGTCAACGAGCTGCGCACACTCAAGCCGCTCGGCGTCTTGGACGGACCCGCCAACGCAACGCTCCGCACGCGGCACCTCGGCTCGCCGAGTTTGGGGGTCGCCTTCTCCGTGGCCGCACGCACGCTCGGCACGATGGGCGCGCTGACGTTTGCGGTCGAAGAGCTCCAGACGCCCGATCCTCGCTCCGACAAGGCCGCGCTCTCCACGCCGATCTGGAGCTACGACGGGCTCAGCGCCACGTCGCTCTACCCGGACGTCAACAGCGACGCCCAGGCCGCGGTCGCGGCGATCGCCGCCTCCCCGTTCCACCGGGACACGTGGGGCATCGCGGCGCGGCAGGTCGCGGAGCGGTTCGGCAACGAAGGCTTCCACGGGATGCTGTCGGTGCTCACCCAGCCCCCCGCGCCGCCCGAAGACTTCGACGCGATCACCTGGACGTGGCGCGCGCAGGTCGCGTGCGCGGTCGTCATCTCCCACCTCGGTGGCTGGGATGGAGGCGCCGCCCGGGCCGGCATCTACTCGATGCTCTATGGACCGAACGATTGGATCACCGGCGCGGCTGTGATCGCGCTCGCGTGGCGCGCCTTCGACACCCCCGCGGTGCGCCAAGAGACACAGTCCACCTTCGCGTGGATGCGCAGCATCGTGCCCGAGCAGGGGCTCGCCGCGTGGGAGGCGCCGCTGCTCGGCTGCATGCGCATGTTCACGGTGGACGACGAGAGCCGCTCCGAGATCAACGCCGCGATCGCCGCCTACGGCGAAACGAAAGACGCACGCGACGAGGCGTTTCCCATCGAGCGCGGCTACGGCGGACTCAGCTTCGCGCGGTACGCCGAATTCAGCGCCGAGCGTGATCGGATCGTGGGGGAGACCGGCATCCCCACCGTGGGCCCGGGCCGCATCTCGCTGCCCGAGCCCCCGCCCGCCTTGGCGGAGCTCTGCACCGCGTTCGGCGTGCCCCTGCGGCACCCGGGGACCGGCGCGATCCACCCGTACATCGACTTCTGGGAGGTCGCGCTCGACGCGAGCCCGAAGCTGCGCGACACCTTCGACCGCGTGCGACGCACCTCGGCGCTCGCGCACCTCGGCGCGACTGAAGAAGAGATGGCTGCGCTCGAGGCCCTGCGCGAGGGCAAGGAGATGCGCGAACGCGCCGCCGACTCCAGCGCGCAGCCCATCGAAGAAGAAGAAGACCCCGTCCTGTTCCCGGGGGAGCCGCTCGAGCGCTTGTCCGACTACGTGAGCATCCTCCAGCAGATGCAGGCGGGCGACATGGACAAGACCCTCGCGGCGCGCGGCCTCGACATGGAGTCCTACGCGGCCATCGCGCAGAAGTGGAGCGCGCGACTCGCCGGGGACGCAGACCTCACGCGACGCTTCCATCGCCTCATGGGCGGCTGACGGCAGAGGTGAACCGCCGGTAGAAATTCCACGTATCGGTGGAATGCTGGATTCGACCGTCCACGCACGACGTCATGCGCCGCGCGCAGTACCCGAGCGAGTCCTCCCAGCATGCCCGATGTCCTCACAGGACCGTGCCTTCCTCCGCCGCGAGAAACGCAACGCAGTCGCGCACGGGAACCGCGCCATCAAAGCCCCCGTCTTCGGGCGCGTGCGACTGCCCGCACGCCCCGAGGACGAGCACACACAGCAGTCCCCCGCGTCCCCAGCTTATGCCCGGCGTCGTCCAGGTGGCGCCTCACGGCAAGGAGCCCGCGAGGGAACGCAGCCGGGTGGCGGACTCCGCGTCGGCGGGAAAGAGCAACTCCACTCGCGCCTCCTCGAGGGCGGCGTCCCGCACGGAGGCGAAGCGCGCGACCATCGTCAAGAGGCGCACCGTGTGTGGCCCCACCCGAATCTGTGGGCACACCGCGATCGACTCCGCGTCACTGGCGCCGGGTTCTTCGAAGAGGGCGATCCCGGCTTCGGCCATCCGCCCCGCAGCGCGGCCCGCGAGCGACTGAAGGCGTGCGTCGCTCGGGTGTTCGCGTGCTTCTCGTGACAAACGGGCGAACGAGGCCCGCGCGACCTGGGCCCAGTTCAGTACACGGGCACGAAACGGCCCGGGCTCGAAGATCGCGTCGACGAGGTTGCTCGACTCTTCGGTCAGGAGGCGCGCCGCGGGGGTGTTGCGTTGCGTGACGTCCCACCAGCCGTTCAGTGCCAGCGCGGGATAGGGCGCGTGCGCGTCCAGCATCTCGCGGACCGCACTCTGGAAGAAGCCTCGCTCGAGCGACGCGCTCGCGGCCGTGTCGAAGGCTGGCGCAAACCCTGCGGCGGCGAGCATCCCGTTCCGCTCCGAGAGCGGCAGGTCGAGAGCGTGACCCAGCCTCAGGACCATCGATTCGCCCGGCCGCGCCCGGCCCGTCTCGAGAAAGGACACGTGACGCTGGGGGACCTGTGCCTCCAAGCCCAGCTCGAGCTGACTCCAGCCGCGTGCTCTGCGCCAACGCCGGAGAAGCTGACCGAATGCGGATGGACGTGCTGCGGGCTGGCTCACCCATGACCCTGTACGCGATCGTCCAGCCCCAGGCGAGTCACTCATTCCCCCCCTGGGAATCGCCCTGGTTGGGTCGCGCACCCACGTTGTGCCGATGAACCGAACCACCTTCCTCACCGCGGTCGCCGTCGTCGCGGGCACCATTGGCCTGTTCGCATTGGTCCTGCCAGACGTCCTGCTCGTCGCGGTCAAACATGCTGAACCGAACCCGGCGGCCCTCGTCATGACGCGCACCGTCGGTGTCCTGCTGATCACGATGGGGGTGCTCAATGCCCTCGTTCGCTCGCACAGCAACTCGCCCACCCTGCGCGCCGTGCTGGCGGCCAACCTCGTCCTGCAGGTGGCCATCGCACCCATCGACCCGCTCGCCTGGCTCGACGGCACGTTCCACACACTCGGCTCGTTCCTGCCCAACACCGGGCTGCACATCGCGCTCGCGGCGGGATTCGGCGTCTTGCTGTGGCGTGCGCGCCCGGCCGAGTCGGCTCAGACGTAGCGCTCGAGGAAGCCGTACTTCTCGCGCCAGCAGCGCTTTGCGCTCTCGAGGAACACGAACGCGTGGAACGCGTGGATGCCGCCGGGGTAGTACTGGGCCTCGGCGACGCCGCCCATCTGGGTCAAGGCGCGCTGCATTCGGCGGGTGTCGTCGAGCAACGGATCTCGCGTGCCGACTTGGAGGAGGAACGGCGGCAACGGGCGAGCCGGGGTCTCTCCACGTTCGGCCCAGACGAGGGGGTCGGCCAGATCGAGCGAGCTCCCGTAGTCCGTGAGCGGCTGCGTGAGGTAGCCGCGCTGGACCTCCTGGATGCGGTCGAGGACGAGCGGAGGAAAGTCGGGTTTGCGGCGGGCGAAGCGCTCGACGTCGCTCACCTGGAGGATGCCGCACGCGGGAATCACGGCCTTGGGGACGACGCCGGTCTCGAAGACCTTCTTCGCGTGGGGCTCGGGCCTCTCGTACACGGTGCTGAGCGCGAGCGTGGACGCGAGATTGGCGCCCGCCGACTCCCCGGCGAACACGAGGCGCGAGAGATCGACGCCGTGGGAGGGCCCTTCGTCGACCAGCCAGGAGAAGGCGTCTGCGACGTCCTCGACGGCAGCCGGGAAGGGGTCCTTCGGCGCGAGGCGATACTCGACGTTGACCACCAAGTAGCCTTTTCGCGCGAAGGCGAGGCCCATGATCCAGTGGGTCTCCTTGGAGAGGATCCGAAAGCCACCGCCGTGAATGTAGAAGACGGTGGGCATCGGCCCGCTCGCGGACTTGGGGCGATAGAGGTCGAGCCGGTGGCGAGGCCCGTCTCCGTAGGGCAGGTCGCTCTGGACCTCGACGTCGTGGAACTCGGGGCGGGCGTGCGGGTGCAGGCGCGCCACCCGGGACGTGCCCGCGAAGAAGGCCCTGGCGACGGCTCCGCCGGCGGCGGAGCGGAGTTGTTCGATCACGGGCATCGAAGGCCAAGATAGCAGCTGCTCAAGGCACGGCGAGCGGCACGCCGACGTGTTGGAAGCCGGGCAGGATGACGGCGCGCACGGTCTCCTCGATGGCCGCCATCGCGGCCTGACGCGACGGGATTCCGTAGCCCGGGATCCCCGCCTCCGGAAGGATGCGCAGCCGGCGCACCCAGCGACGCACGTTGGCCTCCAAGAGACGCGGCACAAACGTGCCCACCGCCTGCCGGACGGCGTCGTCCACGTGCGCGAGGTGCGCCCATCCGACCCGACCGTGCTGCACCTCGTCAGCGAGGTGGGCCCTCGCGAGCGGCCGCGCGTGAGGATCGGCGGTCACGTCGAGACAGGCCTCGAGGAACCCCGCGGCGAGCGTCTCGTTGATGCAACAAAGCCCCACGACGTGCAGGTGTGGGACGAGATCCCGCGGCGCGCCCGGGTGGGACGGCATGGACACGCGCTTGGCCTTCGGAGGCGGCACGGGCTCACCCCGATAGTGCTCGGCCAGGCCCCGGCAGAGCTCGGAGTGCCGGACCTCATCGTGCACGGCGCGGGTGGCCAGCTCCAAGACGGGCTGCGGCGCGCCCAGCTGAAACAGTGCGGTGCTCACGAGGGCGAAGCCGCTCGCCGCGTTGAGCTCCGACTGCGCTCTCTCCTGCCAGATGTCGGCGAGGCTCGTCCGGTCGGCGTCGCTGAGCTCCAGCTCCCGTCCGCGCTGAGGTCCGGTGTCGTCCACTACAGGATCAGCACCATGGCGTCTTCTTCCATCCCCGCGTCGTCCGGCTCGGTGGCGGCATCCATGGCGGCGTCGGCGATGGCCACCGCCGCGTCCGTCCCCGCATCGACAACCGCGCCCGCGTCGGTCGTGCGGTCGTCTCCACACCCGCCCACCAGGGTGGCCCCGACCACGACGACGGCATGGAACAGCTTCTTCGGCTTCATGGCCGTCACGGTATCACGGGCGTCAGAGCCCCAAGGCGGCGCCGAGCGAGGCCCAGAAGCCCCCACGTCGGGTTCGTGTCGGAGTGCTCCCGCCAGCTGGTGGCGCAATGAGGGAATCGATGGCTGATGCATCGAGGCCGGCCGTAGGCTTCATGACCTCTTGGCGCGCGAGGTTGGCGTTGCGGCTGTCCACGCCGGGTCGGACCGCCCCGCTGCGCTCACGGCCGCCCTTGACGATCGCGAACCAATTCAGATCCTGATAGTAGCGGTGCGCGTGCAGTCGTCGGAGCCACGGCTCGGCGTGCCAGGGCCGCGCTTCGTTGCCGCTCGCCATGGCGTCGCGACGTTGGGTGGTCGTCCCGCGGGTGCAGTACTCGTCGTCGGTCCCGTGGCAGAGGTGCCCCAAGCCCAGGTGGTGCCCGAACTCGTGGATGGCGCTGTACTGGTCCCCGACCCCTTTGTTGTCTCCGATGATGTCCCGGTAGTCCAACGTCATGTCCAGCCCGTTGCGGCTCCGGTTGCCGTTGAGCTGCGCGCTGGACACTGCGAAGTCACTCCGGTTCCTTCCGTGGTAGTCGACGCGCACCCGGAGATGACCGGGCGCCTCGAACGTCTCGTCGATGCCGTGCACATGCAGCTCGAAATGGCAGCGCAACCGACGGGGGTCCGACTCGCGCCGGAGGGCGCTCGCCGCGTGCAGCTCGAACTTGTCGTGCCAGGCCTCGACGATCATGTCCTTCCATCGTTCCGTCCAGCCGCTCCATAGGTTGGGCGGCCACGTCACCGTCGTGCGAGGGGGCCGGTCGGCCTGGGGCGGGTAGCGGCGGACCTCACCGCCGAAGGACGGCATGAGGATGGCGTGCACGATGATCGTGAGCGTGTCGCCTTCCAGCTTGGAATCGAACGGGAGTTCCTTGCCTTCGACCAACGGGCGCATCAGGTGAGCTCCTTTCCGTTGGCGGTGATCGAGCCTGCGCTCACGCGGAGCGTCGTGCCTCCGACCGTCATCTCAATCGCACCGTCGCTGAGCGAGAGGGTCGCCGCCCCGAGGGACAGCTCGATCCCGCCGCCCGCGATGCCGACCGCCGCGCCGCCCGCCCCGAGCGCGACCGCGCCGTCGCCTACGCCAACCGTGGCGTCGCCCGCCTCGAGGCTCACGCGTTGCTCGGACGCGACCTCGACGCCCGTCTCGCCCAGCCCGACGAAGTTCTGCTGGTCCTGGTTGAGCAGGACCTGTCGCTTCGCATGAAGGATGGTGTCCCCCTCGAGCGACTGGAGCAGGTGCCCGCCACGTTCGCTCGTCGAGGTGACCCCGAACTCGACCCGCTGGTTCACGGTGCCTTCGACCACTTGATGCACGCTGCCCATGATCTGCTCGAAGCGATCACCGTGCACCGCCACCCGATGGTCTCGACCCACACTCAACCGGGCGTGCCCGCCGATCGTCTCCTGGTGGTTTCCGTCGACGCGGTTCGTCTGGTCTCCGCCGACGTGGGTCGTGTGGGAGTCCAGGACGACCTCTTCGAGGTCCCGCTGCGCGCGGAGATGGACGCGCTCGTGGCCCGCGGCGTCCTCGAAGGAAAGCTCGTTGTATCCGAGCCCGTGGGGGATCGAGCGCGTGCGGATGACGCTCTTCGTGGCCTGAAGTGGCAGCATCGTCGGCGTCGGCGATGCCCCGTTGTACACCGTGCCCGTCGCGAGCGGACGGTCGGGGTCCCCGTCGATGAAGGTCACGATGACCTCCATGCCGATCCGCGGCAGAAACACGAAGCCGGGCCCTCCGCTCCCGGCCCAGGGCTGACTCACCCGCAGCCAACAGCTCGTCGCACCACGCAAGTCTCCGTCCCTCCGGTCCCAAGGGAATCGAACGCGGATGCGTCCGTGCGGGTCGGTGTGCACGTCGAGGCCCTCGGGGCCGGTCACCGTCGCCGTCTGGACTCCGTAGATGCGCGGCTTGCGGGTCGTGCGGTCGGGGCGCCACGGCGTGCTGCGCGGGAGGCAGATGAACCGGTTGACGTAGGGCTCCTGGGACGAGACGCCGACCCGGTTGGGCGAGCCGTGCTCGACTTCCGAGACGTAGTACGCATCGGTGGCTTCCGGATGGCCCTCGAGCTCCAACGTGGCGCCCGCGTACATGCCGATGAGCTGCCCGACCCCCGACCACTGCTTCGCATCGCGGGTCGCGGCTTGGCTCCGGAGGTCGGCCTTGCGGTCAGCGTCGTCTTCTGTGAAGGAAGGCAATGGCACGCCGCGGAGATCGAGACCGGCCGCACCCAGCTCGCGTGTCACCCCCGGGAGGAGCTGCGCAACCTCGGCGGCGTAGGACAGCGCGCGCAGCCGCGTCGACTTCTCGTGGGTGGTGACCCCGTCGCCGAAACCGTGCTCGTAGAGATCCTCGGCCTCGCCAGCCGAGGCGTCCAGGATGGGTCGCCCGCGCGTCCAGTCCCAGTCACGCACGGCCACGCCGCGGGACACGAGGCGGTCCGCGCGGTCGAAGCGCCGCACGTGCTCACGTTCGACGCGGCCCTCGTCCGGGAAGTAGGGGACCGGGCGGTTGTCGAGCGTGGGCACGGCCACGAGGTTGGCGACGTTGTCGAACAGAGTGAGCACCTCGAGCGCGTCGCCGACGTCGAAGTAGTAGCCGATGCCCTCCTCCTCCATGAGGCGATGGACGAAGTCGAGGGTCGTCTCGCGGTACTGCACGCAGTAGTCGCGGGTGGTGTATTGGGACGCGTCGAGCCCATCGAGGCTCAGCGTCCGCTCCGTCTCCTGCAGCGCTGGCTCCAGCACCGCGCGGAGGATCTCGGGCACGGTCTGGTCCTGAAAGACACGGGTGTCCTGCTTGAGGGAAAGCAGCGACAGCGCCGGGACGAGCGCGAGCGTCACGGTCCGCTCCTGGTCGTTGCCCACCTCAACGCGCTCGATGATGCCGGGGAAGCGCCGCGCGTGGCCCTCGCGGAGAAGCGTCACGCAAGCGCTCGTGCCGAGCAGGCCATCGAGGTTGACGGGGGCGTCGCGCGTCTCGAAGGAGGCCTCGTACCGATACGGACGGTTCAGCGCCTCGCGCCCGTAGAACATGTGGACCGGGTAGCGCTCCTGGGGGTTGTCGAGCTCCAGCTCGTACTGTGCGTCGTTCACTCTGCACCTGCCTGGATGCTCGCGAGGAGCCGCTCGAACAACGGCTCCGTGGCCGCTTCGGAGTGAGGAAGCGAAGTGAGCGTCACGCACAACACCGTGCCTTCGGAGCCCGGCAGGTAGACCTGACGGTGGGTCGCACGGCCGCGTGGGCTGTCCCATCGGAAGCGGAAGGCGGGCGCGGTGCCTCCGTCGACGCTCGCGGGGTCCGAGTCCAACAGCTCGAAGCCGTCGAACTCCTCGGCGCCGTCCTTCGCGCACAGCTCGGCATAGTCCGACGTCGAATGGTCTTTGGGCAGCGTCGCGCGGTTGATCACCACGCTCGGTGGGAACTTCCCGTCGACCGGAGGGGCGCTCAGGATGACCATCGACTTGTCGACCCAACCGGCGGGTTTGCTCAGCGCGAGGTCTCCGCAGGTCGTGATCGTGGTCGCCTGGGGGCCCGGGGGGATGGAGTTCCGATCAGACATGCGCGTGCACTTCCGATGAAGAGGAGGTCATGGCGGAGAAGGTAGCACCGGCCGTGCCGTCCCGAACGTTGGACGTTTGCGGGTGGATCGAGCCACTCGAGACGCGATCTTCTCTCTACCGGAGACTCCAGACCTCACCCAAGGCCGGTTGTGCACCACTTGTTCGGGGGGGCTCGCAGGCTGCTGCACCCCGGTGAAACGTCACTCACGCGCGCACGACGTCGACGTGTGGCGCCAGCCGATAGCCGTCTCCCGTCGTCTGGAGCAGATCCCCGAGGCCGAGCTTGCGGAGCCGGTTCACGGTCACATACACGCGACGGGCGCCGGACTCCGGGCTCATGCGCTCCCCCGGCCAGCCCGCCTCGAGGACGTCGTCCAGGGTCAGCGCTGGAGCGTGAGGCGACAGGGCCTGCTGCACCAACCCGTCGAGCACCCCGCGTAGCGCGCGGCGCCGCGTGAGGTCGACTCCCTCGTCCCCCTCCAGCCGGAACCAGGAGCCGGCTTCTCGCACCTCGAGCCGGACGCCGGGGGTTCCGCTGCCCGGGAGGACTTGGCGCGCGGTCTCCCGCAGCAGCTCCGCCACCCGCAAGGCCTCGGCCCCACGTGGCGAGCGGGAGGGGAGCGCAAGCTCGACGGGGGTCCCGTGCGCAGCCGCGGCCTTGGCGGCGCCCACTTCGAGGAAGTCCCGGAGGAGCGCGGTCAGCTCGTCTCCCTCGTCGGCACGGGAAAAGGCCTCCTCCGCCGCTTCGAGGTGCCCGAACATCGCGCGGGCCGCGCCGGCGTACGCCCAGAGACGACCGGCCCCGAGGTGGTCTCCGAGCGCGCTGGCGGCCTCCTCGAGACCGTCCCGGGCGGTGCCCCAATCCTGCTCGAAGAACGCGATCTTGCCGCGCAGCGCGAGTGCGCGGGTGAGCGGCGCCGACAAACCGAGGAACCGCGCGCGCGTCAGTCCAGCCGCCGCGTCGTCGTGGGCCCCGGCGAGGTCATCGGAGTGCAGCCGCGCCTCGGCGCGCTCGAGGTGGGCGAGGCCCCACTGACGCAGGTAGCCGAGGCGCGCGTAGGCCGCGATCGCGGCGGTCGCGTGGCGCTCGGCCGCTTCGAAGCGCGCGGCCTCCCGCATCGTGGCGGCCAGCGACGCGTGCGCGAGCGCGATGAGACCGGGGATCTCCGAGCGCTCGGCCAAGCGGAGGGCCCGCTCCAGCTCGTCACGGGCTCGCTCGAAGTCGCCCCGCCGCCCGTGCAGGTAGCCGAGCCCGTTTCGCGCGTTGACCTCGTCCACCGCGCGGCCGCTGCGCTCGGCCGCCGACAGCGCTGCGTCGAGATGGGTCTCGAATCCGTCGAGGTCCCCTCGCCGGAACTGGATGGCCGCCAAGTTGCGCGCACATCCGGCCTCGACCTCCACGTCGTCTGCTTCGCGCGCCGCAATGGACGCGCGGTGCAGTGCCGCCTCGGCACCGTCGAGGTCCGCCGCCCAGCGCAGCACCCGCGCGTGCGCCAGCTCGGCCCGGGCGACCAGTCGCGCATCGCCGACGGACTCCGCGTGCGCGAGGACCTCGGCCACCCGCTCGGCTTGATGAGAGAAGGGGCCGCGCCGCTGGTAGGCCATGTGCAACACCAAGCCCAGACGGGCGGCGCGCTCCGGGTCCGACGCGCGCGCATACGCAGCCTCGAGGTTGGGCAGCTCCACGACCAGCCGCGCCGTGTCTTCCACCTCGTTCGGGCTCTCGATCCCGGCGTCCCACCGCTCGGCGTGCTCCACGAACCATGCGCCGTGGCGCGCCTCCGCGGCCGCGCGGTCGGCGGCGGAGAGCGTCTCGGACGCGCGATCGCGCACGGCGCCGAAGAAACGGAGGCGGACCTCGTCGGGCAGATCGGCGTCCGGCTGCGTGCGAAGCAGCGATTGGTCGACCAGCGCTTCAAGCACGGTGAGCACATCGCGGGACCGGTCAGGCAGCTGCACCACCGCCTCGGCCGCCTCGAGATAGAAACCGTCGCGAAACACCGTGCACTGGGCGAGGGCCGAGCGCTCCTCGGGGCGCAGCAGCTCGAAGGAGCGGTCGAGCGCATGATGAAGCGCGTCACTCGGGCCGGCCGCGCCCTCGAGGCGCTCGACCAAGCGAGCCGGAGAGAGCACCCGGAGGCGCGGAGCGAGCAGCTCGACCCCGAGCGGCAGCCCTTCGACCCGCTCGACCAGAGCGCGCACCGCCTCCGCCTGACCGCCGATGCGGAAGTCGGGCCGCACCCGACGCGCACGCATGACGAGCAGCGCCGTGGCCGCGTCGAGAGGCAGCGGCCCGAGCGTGAGCGTCGCGTGCGGGGCGTCGAGCGCGCTCCGCCGCGAGGTGATGAGCACCCGAACGTCGGGCGCGCCGCCCAGGCGATCCAGCAGCGGTCCGAGCGTCTCGATCACCGCGTCGGCGTCGTCCAGGACCAACATCGCGGGCGCACGCCCTTGGAGCGCGCTGGCGATGCGCGCCGCCACCGCGTCGGCGTCCGCGGCGGGTCCAAAGGACAGCGCGAGTGCGCGTCCGATGCGGCGAAGCGTGTCTTCGAGGCCCGTCGCGGCCGCGAGCTCCGCGCGCGCGATCGGATGCCCCGCGCGTTGGGCCCAGTGCGTGACGAGCGCGCTTTTGCCGACCCCGGCCGGTCCGGTGACCAGCATCGGGCGCGGCTCCCGAGCGAGCCAGTCGTCGAGCGCGGCCCGCTCCGCGTCCCGTCCGACGAAGCCCCGCGGGCTCTCCTCCCGGTCGCTCTGTGCCCCCGTCACAGCCTCGATCATGAGCCCCGCGAACGCGTGGGCCAACCGCCATTGTGACGTTTTGTAATTGGAGTCTCGAACGGCCGACTCGCAACGTGAAGCGGGTGGAGGGCCGATCGATGACGCGTGCGGTGTGGGCGATGGGAGTGCTGGCCAGCGTGTGGACGTCGTCCGCGTCGGCGCAGAACGCGATCCGGATCGAGCTGCGCGCGGAGCTGACGGTTCGCATGGAGCAACGCGAGGCGCCCTTGCCCCAGCGAAGAGAGCGCCTCCGGGTCGTCGTCGACGGTCAGTACGCGGAGACCGGCCTGACCCAGGTCTTCCACAACCCGACCCCCGACGTGCTCGAGGGCCAGTACGTTCTGCGGCCCAGCCTCGACGCGCGGGTGGAGGGCTTCGCCTACTACATCGGAGAGGAGCGCATCGTCGGCGAGGTGCTCGAGCGGCAGGCCGCGCGGCGCGTGTACCGGCAGGTCACCCGGGCGCGACGCGACCCCGCGATCCTGGAGCAGACGGCGGACGGCGAGTTCACGTTTCGGGTCTTCCCCATCCAGCCGGCGGAGGACAAGCGCGTCGACATCCGCTTCGGTGAGTGGCTGCCGCGGCGTGGTCGCACCGTGGACTACCGCGCACCGCTCCGAGGCGCGGACGCAGAGATCCTCATCCGGGACGCACGCGCCCGTCACCTGCGCTCACCCACCCACGAGCTCGACGTCGAAGCCGTGAGCGGCGGGTTTCGGGTCCGCACGCGCGCGCGGCTCGACGATGGCGCGGAGCTGCGCTTGCGCTGGGACATCGAGGAGCCGGCGTTCACGCCCAACGTCTGGGTGCATCGCGACGAAGGCGAAGAGGGCTACTTCTTGCTCTCGCTCGCGTCGCCGGAGGGATACGAGGAGCGCACCGCACCCAAGGACGTGACCCTCGTGCTCGACCACTCGGGCTCGATGGCCGGCGAGGCGATGCTGAACGCGCAGGCCGCCGCGGCGGACGTGGTGCGCCGGCTCGGCGCGTCCGACCGACTCAACGTGATCGGGTTTGACGACGACGTGCGGCCCCTGTTCTCGCGACCGCGCGCGGCCGACGCGGAGACACGCGCGGACGCCCTCGAGTTCATCGCGCGCCTCTCCGCCGGGGGCGGGACCGACATCGCCTACGCGTTGACGCGCGCCCTCGCCTCCCAGCACGACGCCGCGCCCGGCCCGCAGGTGCTGATCTTCGTGACCGACGGACAGTCCGCGCCCGCAACTGCACTGCGCGCTGCCGCCGCCGACCGACGCGACTGCCGCGTGTTTACCGTCGGCGTCGGAGGCGGCGTCAACCGCGCGCTGCTGTCCCGCCTGGCCGCCGTCAAGCGCGGCTCGTTCACCTCGATCGCCGACCCGAGGCGCATCGAAGCCGAGGTCGGGCACCTCTACGCCCAGATCGCGCACCCGCTGCTCGTCGGCCTCTCCATCGAGCTCGAAGGCGGCACGATCAGCCGCACCTACCCGCGCACCCTTTCGGACCTCTTCCTCGACGACGAGCTCGTGGTGGCCGGTCGGTTCCGCGGGGACGGACCGCTGTCCTTCACGATCCGCGGCACCCTGGACGGCGAAGACATGGCGCTCACCGCGCGCGCGTCCCAGCGCGTCTCTGGACCCCGCCCGTGGGTGGGCCGGCGTTGGGCCGTCGGGCGGGTCGACCACCTCCTCGAGAACATCGCGCTCGACGGACCCGAGCCCGAACTGACGAGCGAAGTGGTCTCCCTCGGCCTCGCCTACCAGCTGGTCACCCCCTACACCGCGTTCCTTGCGATCCCGGAGCGCGAGCTGACGGCGGAGGCCGCGGTGACGCTCGCGGCAGGGCGACAGCAGCGCGCCAACGCGCAAACCCGCCACACGGACGCGGTGGCTGTCACGCAGGCCCGTTCGATGGGACGAACCGCGACGGTGGCCATGGCGCCTCCGATGGACGAGCCTGACGAGGCCGAGCAGGGTGCACCCATGGCCGCCCAAGAGACATCGTTCCACCCCGGCGCCGCGTCCGCCGGGTGCGCCTCCTGCTCGGTCGGCGCCCGGACGCGGCTGCCCCACGCTTGGCTGATGCTCGTGCTGGCGAGCGTTTTCGTCTTCCGTCGTTCACGGCCCCGAAGCTGAAGGTTCGGCCCACGATGCCCTCGTCTCTCTCGCGTGCCGTCGATCGGCGGCCTACTCTCGGTCCCGTGGGCACGCGGATGCACTCGTTTGTTCGCTTGGCAATGGCCTTGGGCCTGCTCGCGCTGAGCAGCGCGGCACCGGCGTACGCGCAGCTCGATCAAGAGCCGACCGACGAGCCCGTGCCGGGCGTCACCGATCCCAGCGGGACCGACATAGAGGACACGGAGCCCACGCAGGAGCCGCCGCCCGACGACACCGAGTCCGGTGACACGACGGGCGAAGAGACGTCCCCCACGCTGCCCGGGGACCCGACCGGCGACGCGGACCCGCTGGTCCGGGACGAGCGGGACTACGAGCCCGACCAGCGTGGCGAACACGACGCGCCAGACGAGCCGGACGAGGCGCCGACCGCCCCCCCGCCGTCGAGCCCCGACCACGACGAGATGCGCAGAGAGGGAGTCCAGCTGACGGCCGGCAGCGCGGAGGGCGACTTCGCGGAGCCCAGCTTCTACGGCTTCGATGTGCAGCTGTGGCTGGGCGGAGGCCTGACGTCGGTCGAGGCATTCGAGAACCAGAACCTCGTGCGCCCCGACCAGCAAGGCGGCTTCGGCGCCAACCTCGGGCTCTCGGCCGGGCTGCGCATGGGCCCGATCACCGTGGGCCCCCGGGCGACCCTGACCATCGACCCGAGCTTCCTGCTCATCACCGTCGGCGCCGACGTGCGCGCCATCCTCACCACGGACGCGGTGGCGCCCACCCTGCGCGCGTCGCTCAGCGGCGTGTTCTTGACCGGCCTCTCCGACGCGCTTCCGTCCCAGAGCGGCGCAGGCGGCGTGCACGCGGAGCTCGGTGTGGGTGTGCGCTGGCGCTTCGCCGGCGGGTTCACCTTCGGCGCCGAAGTGAGCGGCGGCTACCTGCACCTCGACCGGCAGGAAGAGGCGGGCTGCACCGCGCCGTGCACGGAGGGCGACTTCGACTTGCGGCGAGGCGGCTCCAGCGACGGCCTGACGCTGCGCCTCAACCTCTCGGCGGGGTACCGGTTCTAGCTTGAGCGAGGGGGTACTCCTGCCGGCTCTGCTTCAGTCGGCCAGCCGCCCGCGTGAGGACCAAGGCGGGCGAGGAAGGACCCCGGTTCGTGTTGTGAACCTCCGACAACCAATGGCCAGCCGTGCCTCACGAGGTGAACGGCCAGCCATCACGAACGGGACGACCTTTCACGCTTCCTACATCCGCACCCGCGCACTTTCGCCGCAGTCGATTGCACTTACGTTCGGCACATGCTCCGTCGTTTGCTTTGCCTCTCCTGCACGCTCGTTGTTCTCTCCGCATGCGATTCAGCGCCGCCGGTGGATGCGTCGATGGATGCCGGCGCCGACGGGTCATTCCCAGACAGCGGCCCGCCGGATGCGGGCGCGGACGGTGGGGCTTCGGACGAAGAGCGAGAGCTGGGAGCAAGTTGCGCGAGTGGCGTCGAATGCGCGAGCGGCTTCTGCACCGACGGGGTCTGTTGCGATGCCGCGTGCGACGGGGCGTGCGCGTCGTGCAGGGGCGCCAACACCGGGGAGGGCGACGGAGCCTGCTCCGCCGTTACGGACGGCCGATCGTGCCGCGCCGCGACCGGGGGGTGCGACGCCGCGGAGGCGTGCGATGGGGTGTCGACGGAGTGCCCGACCGATGGGTTTCTGAGCACCGAGACCGAGTGCCGTTCCGCCGTCGGTCTCTGCGATGTCGCTGAAGTCTGCGACGGAACGGGCCCCGCGTGTCCTCCGGACGCGGTGAACGGGGCGGGAACCCAATGCCGTGCAGCCGCCGGCGGCTGCGACATCGCCGAGCTGTGCGATGGGGTCTCGGCGATGTGCCCCGCCGATCCCGCGCCCCTGGCGGTGAGTGTCTCGTTCGTAGACGCGAGCTGCGCGGGGTCGATGGATGGCAGCGCGAGTGCCGTTCCAAGTGGCGGCTCTCCGCCCTACATGTTCGCTTGGGACGGGGGCGAAACCACGGAATCGATCACCGGGCTCGGCGACGGCAGCTACACAACGACGGTGACCGATGCGAACGGATGCACCGCGAGCCAAACGGTGTTCCTGCTCGCGCCGCCGCCGCTCTCGGTCACGTTTCGTCACGAGGCGGGAACCTGCGGCGGGGACGACGGGGAGATCACCGCGACGCCGGGCGGAGGAACGCCCATCTACAGCCTGGCGTGGGATGACGGATCCACCACGAACACGATCACCGGGCTGTCGCCGCGTCGCTACGACGTCACGGTCACCGATCTCAACGGCTGCACCCTTGTCGATTCGTTCGAGCTCCCCGACCCGTGTGCGGTCGTCCCGAAGATTGTCTTCGCGAGCAGCGTTGGGTTCACCTCCAATCTCGGCGGTCTTGCGGGAGCGGACAGCGAATGCGCCACCCTAGCGAGCACCGCGGGGCTCACCGGAACGTTCGCAGCATGGCTCAGTGACTCCGGCAGCTCCGCCGCGACGCGGCTCACCCAGGCTACGGTGCCGTACGTTCGAATCGATGGCGTGCGGGTGGCCGACGACTGGGACGATCTCGTGGATGGCACACTCGACGCGCCGATCTCGGTGGACGAGAACGGCGTCACGCTGGCCACCAACGCGACCGCGTGGACCAACACCGACGTGAGCGGCACGAACATCACCGCGGGTTCCAACGCGTGCAACGACTGGGGCGCCACGGCATCGCCCCCCCCGAGAGGCGCACTGGGCAGCGTCAGCGGCACGGGGAGCGGCTGGACGCACTTCACGACCGTTGCGTGCCCGGGCCTCCGACGACGTCTCTACTGCGTGGAACAATAGCGGTAAGCTCTTCGCGTGCACGTGGCGACGCCGGAAACGAATCTCGCGACGGTTGTCTTCGAACGCCCCAATGGCTCGCGGGTCGCGCTGCACCCCGGTGATGTCATCGGCCGCGCCGCGCACGCCGCGCTCCTGGTCGACAATCCGAGCGTCTCCGAAGCCCATGCGATGGTGAGCTTGCGTCGGGGCAAGTTGTGCCTGTTGGCCTTGCGTCGCCGCATCGCAGTCAACGGACGTTCCGAGCCGATCGTGGAACTCGTCGTCGGAACCGAGGTGCGATTCGCACAGGACTACGCGCTCCGGACGTGTGCGGTTCGGCTTCCCACCGCCGCGCTCACCTTGGGCTCGCCGCCCACGGTGCCCGTTCGACGGCTCGGGTCGGTTGCCAGCGTCTTCGGGCACCCCCGTCCGCGCATCGTGTCGCGGTTCGACCCCGAGGCTGCCGCCCATGTTTGGCGGGTCGGTGAGGAGTGGCGCGTTCGGCTCGGCAGTGAGGCGCCCATGCCGGTGAACGCGCAGAGCAGTTTCATGGTGGACGACCTCCGGTTCGACTTTGGAGAGGAGCCCCTCGGTGTGGGGGCGGTGAGCACCGCACAGGAAGGCGGCATCGCTCCTCCGCTCCGCATCGTCACCCACTACGATGCGGTGGAGATCCACCGTGGCGCCGACCAAGTGACGGTGATCTCGGGAGTAGGCGCCCGGATCCTCACCGAACTGGGCGCGTTCGGAACCGCGATCGAGTGGCTCATCGTGGCGCGCGAGGTTTGGCGCGATGAGCCTGAGCTCAGCGAAGCCACCCTGCGGCGCCGATGGGATGTGGGCCTGGTCCGACTGCGAAAGCGACTCGAGGCCGAGGGGATCTCGGCCGGCCTGGTTCGGTCCGACGGCCACGGGCTCGTTCAACTGATCTTGCGCACCCAGGACCGGCTGGAGTGCCGAGAGTGAGCTCTGAGCCGGGGTGGAGCGGGCCTCCGCACGACGACCCGGACGAGCGCTCGATGCCGACCTCCGATCGGTACGACTGGGAGGACGTGCTCGGCCAGGGCGGAACCTCGGTTGTGTACTCGGTCTACGACACGCGTCTCGGCCGCGAGGTCGCGCTGAAGCGCGCACGACGCCGAGACCGCTCTGAGCGCGTCGCGTGGGAAGCGTGGGTGGTCGCTCAACTCGAACACCCCTCGATCATCCCGATCTACGACGCCTCGCGAGACGATCGAGACGAAGCCTTCTTCACCATGCGATTGGTGCGCGGGGAGTCGCTACACGATGGGCTGCTGCCCGAACGCAAACCCCGACTGAACTCGATGGTGCGCGCGTTTCACAGAGTCTGCGAAGCGATGGCCTACGCGCACGCCCGCGGCGTCGTCCATCGAGACATCAAGCCTGCCAACATCATGCTCGGCGAGTTTGGTGAGGTGTTGATCGTCGACTGGGGGCTGGCCGCGCTCACCGCTCAAGCGCGGATCGAGCCGCCCACTGGGTCGAGAATCGGCACACTGGAAGCGCTCGAGGGGCGTGTCGGGACCCCGGGCTTCATGAGTCCGGAGCAACGCGACGCGTCGGCGCCCGACCCGCGCGCAGACGTGTACTCCTTGGGGCGTGTGCTCGAACGCATCGTCACCGCGGCCAGCGACGAGCGGGTTCCTGAGCTCACCACCGTGATCGCACGGGCGACCTCGCCCGCCGCCTCCGCCCGCTATCCCGACGCGGGTCCGCTTCGCGATGAGCTCGCCGCGTTCCTGGACGGACGACGGCTGGCGACCCACGAGTACACCGTTCGCGAGCTCGGCACACGGGTGCTCCGGGAGTTTCGAATACCGCTCGCTTTGGTCGGCGTGGCTACGGTCGCGGTCATCGCCGCACTCGGGGTGGGCGCGTTTCGAGAGCGGGTACAGCGCAACCGCGCCATGCGTGCCGAGCAAATGGCGCGCGCGGCACAGGCGGAATCGGAGCAAACACTCGCCACGGTGCTCGAATCCCGCGCGGTCCAGGCGCTCAACGCCGGGAACGACAGCGACGCCTACCTGTACGCGGCGCATGCGCTCGCGCGCCGCCCCAGCCCAACCGCTCGCGGCGTGGTGCTTGCCACGGAGACGCGCGGCGCTGTCCGTTTGCGTGAGCTCCCCCAACCCGCGTGCCGCGGTCGGTTTGTCTTCTCCGGTGCGCCGACCGCGCCGAGGCTCTGCCTGGGCTCGTCTTCGGTAACGCTCTTCGACGACTCGCAAACGCGCCGGTGGACCGCACAAGGACGGCCGGTGGACGCGATGCCGTTGTCGTCCGGACGATGGCTCGTGCTCGAACCGCATCAGGGGCGCCTGTTCGACGCGGAGGGCAACCTGGTGGAGACCATCACCGGAGTCCATTCGCCCGACCGCCTGCTGGGGACGTCGGAGCAGTGGGGGGTTGGTTTTCGCACGCAAGTGAGCACCCCTGGACACCGTCGCCACACGATCTGCGGTGAGAGGACCACCCAGACGGTCGCGCTCGGCCCAGACCGCGTCGCTGCGGTCTGCGAAGGTGGGAGCCTCGTGCTCGAGGCGTTGGATCAGACCGCGCGACGCGAGATCGACTTGCCGTTCGGCAACCAGTGGCTGCCCGCGTACGTCGCGGCGTTCGATGCGACGGGGACCGAGATGTTCCTCGGGGGCGTGGGCGGCGAGGTGGCTCGTCTCTCGCTTGCGACGGGGCGATGGTCGCACCTCGCAACGCTCGATGGGGCGCCGGTCGTAAGGCTCGCTGTCGCCGAGGTCGGCCTCGTCGTTCAGCCCGAGCGGGGCGACACCCAGATTCTCGATGCGCGAGATGGAACGGTGCGGTGGACCATCTCCCGCCGATACGGCGCCAGCCCGCAGGTCGTCGACGGCCGCTTGCTCCTCGCGGGGAACGGCCGCACTTTCGAGTGGACGGCAGCTCCCGAGAGCACCCCGTCCGTGTTCCGCGCGAGCGCCGGGCTTAGCTCGCTGTGGGTCGATGACGACTGGATCGCGGCTGGCGCGGGCGACGGATCGGTCACCGTGTGGGCCCGCAGCGACGGCGCGGTGCGCGCCCGCGTCGAGTTCCCACCCGTCGTGAAGAGGCTCGCGCGTGTCGGCGACACGCTCTTCGCGGCGCTGGCGAATCCCACCGGAATGGGCGCCGCGGATGTGGATTCATGGGCTGCAGTCGAGCCGTCTCGCGACGGCATTCCCACCCGGCGTATCGCCAGGCTCAGAGACGCGCGCGGGGACGAGTTGCTGGTCACGCTGCCCTATCGCCGAGGCATGCGGGTGGGCCCTCCGTCGTCGGCCACATGGTCCGGTGACGCGATGTACGTCGACGTCGACGCTGCACCAGATGGCCGGACTGCCCTCTTGCTCGAGGAGCCGGGTCGGCTGTGGATCGCCGTGCCGTCCACCGAGCCCGCGCCAGGTGCTTGCGGCGGACTGTTGGCCTGCGAGCCGCTGCCGGGGGTCGACGCCCGCACCGTGGCCGTCGCATTGGCGAACGATGGACGCTACGCGCAGGCGAGCCCCACAGACGTCCGGCTGCGCACCACGTCGGGACGCGACACGCGCGTACCGGTGCCCGAAGGGCCACTCGACATCGCCTACTCACCGGACGGACGACACCTCCTCGTCGGGACCCGCGGTGGAGCCGCGGTCCTCCTGCACGCCAACACCGGGAGGCGCCTCGCGACGTTCGTCGAGGCCAACGGTCGAATCGGATGGGTCGGTTTCGATGAGCAAGGCGATGCTTGGACCGCGAGTTGGGACGGCCTCGCGCGGCGCTACTCGCTCGGCGCACTCGAACGAGATGCCGAGTCGCTGGTCGCCGAGGCGGAGGTGCGCGGAGGCCAGACGCTCGCCGAGGCGCTCACCCAATAGGCGGTGCCCCCCAAGGGTCACGGTGACGTGGGCACGACCCTCACACGGTCCGCCGAGCCCGTTGTCGCGAAGGCGCCGAGCAGGCCCGGGGTGTAGCTCGGGTGTGCTTCGTCCAGCGTGTGTGCGGCGCCGGGCGCGCGGCCTAGCAGACGCCGCAGTTTCCCGGGCGGAACCCAGAACGCCCCGTCGTTCGCGACGGCCACCACGATTCGCTCGCCAGAGTCGAAGCGCCTGACACGCACGGTCAGCGAGGCTTCGTCCCGGAGCCGAATCAGCTGGGTCTCCGCGGATCGCGGGATGGCAACCAGAGCCCCGCCAACCCGAGGTCTGGAGCCAGCAGGACACTCCGCCAAGCGCGACTCCGTTCCGTCCGAGAGGCGGAACCGTCGCAGCTCACCACCCACACAGCCGAGGGCTTCGAAGCCGTGCTCGGACTCGATCCACCAGCGGCGCGCAAGACCGGGCCGAACCGCGCGGTGGAGCAGCCTTGCGTCGGGCCACGAGTACAGGCGGACTTCGTCGTTGCCGTGCGTCACCCAGACCGCGCTCCGCTCTCGGTTCAGAGCGGGCGGACCCCCTCCAGCGACCCGCAGGCGGCGGATTTCGGAGGACAGGTCGAAGGTCTCCACCCCTTGGTTGCTGAAAGTCGTGACCACATCGCCTTCGACGAGCGTTGTCTGACCCAGACGTGGCGTGGGGTAGCCCTCGAGCGTATGCCCGTCGGAAAGGCGGCGAATACGCCACTGGTCTTCGCCTTCGAGCGCGTAGGCGACGTGCTCGCCAACGAAGCGAACATCCCGAGCCTCCGCGAGCGGGCGGCTCTCAAGCAGTCGACCGTCGCGGGTGTCAAAGAGGCGCAACCGGTGGGGCCGCGATGCCGTCAGACCATCCAGGACAACCACCTGCTGCCCGTCGGCGCTGAACGCGGCGTGGTGGGTGTCGCCGAAATCATCTTGATTCGCCTCCTCGTCAGCGGTTCCTTCGAGCGAGATGCGCGCGCCGGTGTCGAGGTCGACGATCGTGAGACCGCGACACTCCACGAACGTCACGAGCGTGTGGCCGGCGGATTGCGCGAACACGTACTGCACCTCATCGGGCAGGTCGGTCTCAGGGACCGAGTCGAACCCCTCATAAGGAGAGCGGATGAGGCCGGGGCCCGATCGGGAGACCGAGGTGACGACGCCATTTGGGCCGAGGAAGTGTGTCGCTTCCCGGTCGTAGAGGGCCACGCTCGAATCGTCCGGCGCGATCCCGACATCGAGAGCAAGGCCTCGACCGCGGAGCGGAAAGCGGCCGAGCACCTGACCGTTGCGCGGCGAGACGAGCACCAGAGCATCGCCTTCGAAGGCGACGCGGCTGGGCCCACCGGACGGCGTCTCACTGCGAGACGCGGCTGGCTGACCACACGAGCCGAGCGCCAGCCCACATGCCACGACCCAAGGCCATCGCATCGCGACGCTCGAGGGGCGAGCAGAGGATCCCGGGGGTGTGCTCATTTGGCTACCCTCTCCCGCTGCGGCGATCGTTCATGCGCGCGCCGAGCGCGACGAGACCCGAGCCCTCCGCTCCCGCCATGTTCTGAGGGTAACGCCGTTGTGTCCTATCCGGCAGATCTCACGCGCCCGCGCCTCCGGATCATGGGGACCCTCTACGAGTGAGGTTCGGCAAAGCCGGAGAGACTGTGGAGAGATCGGAGATGGGGAACTCGAGGGGCTCGCCCCACGACGCGGCGTGCAAGCGCCGCCAAGAGCTGCGTCTACTTGCCCGTCAGCTCCCGCACCCGCGTGGAGATGTCGAGGCACATCTTCGCCTCCAGCTCTTCGTCGAGGTCGAACAGGCGACGACCGTCGAGGGCGATGGCGTGCTCCTCCGCCTGGTCGATCTCGCCAGCGTCGAGGCCCTCGAGGCGCGCCAGCGAGTTGGCGTAGCGCACGATGTTGCCGCAGCTGTGTGAGCTCGTCGGCAGGTAGCGGTCCGGGTGTTCGATCGTCTCCAGAATCGGAGCGGGCATCTCCCACTCTTTGGCCAACGCCGTGCCCGCCTCGCGGTGTGTCTGCTCCACGACCCGAAGCCACACCGAATCGGTCATCCAGTTGGCATCGAGGCCCGCGGACAAGCTGCGCTCGGCGTCGAGCAGGAACGCGCCCACGATCGGCTTTCCGACATCGTGCAGCAGGCCCGCAAGGTACGCCTCGTCCGGGTGGGGCCCGCCTTCGACCTCCGCGGCGACCGCGCGGGCGAGCGTGCCGACCGCCAGGCAATGTTCCCAGAGACGGGTGAACACCACACGGATGCGAGGGTCCGACGAGACGAACACCTTCCGCACCGAGAGCTCGAGCAGCAACGAACGCATGCGCCCTGAACCCAGCCGGCTGACCGCCTGGCGGACCGACGCGATCGTCTCGCGACCACAGAACGCCGGGCTGTTGACCACCCGGAGCAACCGGGACGTCACGAGCGGGTCACGCTCGATGGCGGTCGCCACCTCGCCGAGGTTCGCGCCCTGTTCCATCAAGCCCATGCACTCCGACACCACGTGCGGCATCGCGGGCAGCTGGGCGCGACCGTAGGCGATCCGGCGGCGAAGGATCTTCGTCAGCTCACGGCCGACCGAGAAGCTCTGACGCCGTTCGAGGTCGAGCCTCTCCGCGCGGCTCGGGCCCTGCGGCGCGACCGACTCGGGGCGGCCGTGCGTAGACGCGATCAGCGCGCTCAGGAACGCGCGCACGTTCTCGTAGCGATCGTCGGGGCGCTTGTTGAGCGCCCGGTGCACCACGTCGGCGACCGCCGTCGGGACCTCATCCACCCGCTCGTCGAGCCGGTCCGGGTCCTGGGTGGTGTGCGCGATGCAAAGCCGACCGAAGCTGTTGCCCGAGAACGGGGTCTCGCCGGCGAGCATCTCGTAGATCACCAACCCGAGCGCGTACTGATCGGCGCGGTGGTCCAGCTCTTGGTCACCCAGGCACTGCTCCGGCGCCATGTAGGCGGGCGTGCCGAGCACCATCCCAGGCCGCGTCGCGTCGGGTCCGCCGACGGAGCTCGCGAGCTTCGCGATGCCGAAGTCCACTAGCTTCACGCGGTCCGGTGCGTTGTCCTCGGCGCAGAGGAAGATGTTCTCCGGCTTGAGGTCCCGGTGGATGATCCCGCGATCGTGAGCGGCCGCGAGGGGCGCCGCGATCTGCGCGGTCAGCGCGAGGGCGCCGTCGAGGTCCAGCTGGCCGATCCGCTCCAAGCGAGCGCCGAGCGTCTCGCCCTCGAGCAGCTCCATCACCAGATAGACCAACCCGTCCGCTTCGCCGATGTCGGTGATGTCGACGATGTTCGGATGCCGAATGGCGTTGGCGGCGCGCGCCTCCCGAAGGAAGCGCGACACCGGCTCCGGCTCGGCCGACAAGGACGGATGCAGCACCTTGATGGCCACCCGCCGTCCGATGCGATCGTGCTCCGCGTACCAGACCGTGCCCATCCCGCCCGAGCCCAGTTCGGTGACGATGCGGTATGGACCGAGGCGGCGACCTCGCAGCGACTCATCGGATCGCTTTCGCGAGGGGTGGGTCGCTTCGAGGTCGAGGGGGAGGCTCACATTCAACCCCGAACGGTCGATCGGACGTCGCGGTTGAGGGTAGAGCCCGCTTCTCTACGAAAAAGAGCCGATCCCTCCCGGGACCGGCTCTCCTTCAGCGAATGCGCTTGCGCGTCACATGCAGGGGTTCGAGGCCGTCACCGTGGTGACGACGCCGGTCTGGATTTGGCTGCAGTAGGCACCAGTGAACACCAGGTCGCGGCCCGTGAGCGTGTAGCCCGACGCCGGCACGAGGCTGCCGTCGAAGCGAACCTCGAGGTCGCCGGGGCGCGGTGGCGTGCTCGCCAGCGTGAAGTTGCAGTTCGTGGCCGAGGCGATGATGTCCTCGAGTGCGCTGGTGAACGAGGCGGTGTCGCCGGCCTCGTAGTAGCGGATCGAGCCGGAGCGTGCGCGCCCGCCCGCGTCCGCCATCTCGTTGAGGCCGGCGCGGAGCGCGGGGATGCCGCTAGTGTCGCCCGTGTTGTCGGGTCCGACGATACCGAGCACGAAGGTGTCGATGCCGGCGCTGCGCAGTGCGCTGATCGCCGCGACGGTGGCCGGCACGGTCGAGCCGCAGTTCGGCTCGGGAAGGCCATCGGTCGCCAGCACGACGAAGCGCTCACGCGAGGTCGAGAGCCCGCTCAGGTAGGTGTCCGTGGCCGAGAGGCACTGGGGCGTGGGGGTGTCGCCGGCCCGGGGGTCGGCGGCCACCAAGCGCGAGCTGATCGCGCTGCCGGTGCCCAAAGCGAGGCCGACGTCGGGCGTGGTGGCGATGTCGCAGTTCAGGCTCTCGCTCGTCCCATCCTGCTCGGGGAAGGTCCAGAGGCCCATGTGCAGGTCGGTGAGCATCGGAAGGACCGTGCCCATGGCGTCCGTGAGCTCCACCCAGCGCGTGCGCGCCGAGCCCTCGGCGAGCCAGTCCATGCTGCCCGAGCGATCGACGGCGAACAAGATCTCGCCCTCCGCCGGCACGACCGGGACGGTCTCCATCCAGGGCTCGCAGCACATGCCTTCGCACTCCGGGTCGTCGCAATCGACGAGGCCGTCGCAGTCCTCGTCCACCCCGCCGGTGCAGACCTCGGAGCTCGGCCGGGTTTCCCCACTGCACGTGCCCCACATGACCTCTTCACCCGTGCCCGCAAGACAGGTCTGGGTGCCCGCCATGCACGCGCCGACGCCCGCCGTGCCCGCGGGGCCGCCGTAGCAGCTCTGCGTGGTGCCGAGCGGACAGTCGCAGCCCTCGTCGATCAGGCCGTCGCAGTCCTCGTCGCCCATTCCGTCGCACAGCTCCTCGGCCGGAAGGACCGAGCCTTCGCAGGGACCGAACGCCGAGCCCTCGGCCGTCTCCACGCAGGTCACCATGCCGGCCGTGCAGGAGCCGACGCCCTCGGTCACGGGCGGACCGCTGTAGCAGAGGCGCGTCTCACCGGGCGTGCAGTCGCAGCCTTCGTCGACCTCACCATCGCAGTTGTTGTCGACGCCGTCGCAGACCTCGTCGGTCGGCTCCCCCGAGCCCACACATGCGTCCCAGAGGCCGAACTCCTCGTTCGTGTAGCAGTTCTGGGCGCCGTACGTGCAGGCGCCGATGCCCGCGAGATCGGGGTCGCCGGCGAAGCAGTCTTGCTCATCTCCGGGCGTGCAGGTGCAGCCCTCTTCGACGCGGCCGTCGCGGTCATCGTCGAGCCCGTTGCCGCAGATGTCCTGTGGCCCCGCGTCCGGAATGATGCGGCCGGCGTCACGCTCGGGGCCGGAGTCGATCCGGACATCCGCATCCCCGTTGGGGCCGACGTTTCCGGCGCAGTCGCAGCCGACGAGCAAGAGGGGGACAAGAAGACAAGACCAGCGGCGCATGCAGGGACCTCCGAAGGGGGGCAGCTACCATACTCTATCCGTCCCGCCAGTTCACACCGACTCCGCAGGTAGCAGCGATCCCCAATCCCCCAAGAGCCACCACCAAACCTCCTCAATCGGGCACGGACAGCGTGGCGTAGTCGCGAAGGCAGTCGATGGCGTTAGCATCCAACAACGAAGGTTCTCCGTTGTCCCCGGAGGAGCCACCACGGCTCTCCGTCGCAAGCTCGCTGAGACTGAAGGCTGGGCCGTAGGTCTCCCTTCGCCAGACGATCTCGTCGGCCTCGGCTCGTCCGATCCCCGGAAGGGTCATGAGCTCGGCGACGCCCGCGGCGTTTACATCAACAGGATGTCCGCGCGTCGCGGTGCCAGGAGAACACTCTCCTGGGGCTTGCGCCCCTCTCTCTGAGGGTGGCGGAGAGCCACAGGCGCTCAGGACGAAGAGCACAACACAAACCGCCGCACCTCTCATGAGGACGGGGGCTAGCGACCGAGAGACTCGCTCGCCACTCAGGAAGTTCCGATCGGACATCTCAGAGGGATGCCGTTCCGTCGCGGTCGAGGATACAGTCGGCCGCATGACGACACGGAGCATCCACGAGGTCGCCGATCAGCTCGAGATCGCCGCCGAACACCGGACCCCTTACGGGCGCGGCGCGCTCAAGATCGCCCACGCGGCGATGGAAGGCAGCAGCCGAAAGGGCAAGCTCGTCGGTGTGACGGCCATCACGCCCACGCCCGCCGGCGAGGGCAAGACGACCACGAGCGTCTCGCTCGCGATGGGACTCGACCGCATCGGGACCAAGAGCATCGTCGCGCTGCGCGAGCCTTCCTTGGGACCCGTCTTCGGCATCAAGGGCGGCGGCACCGGTGGCGGCAAGGCCACGATCGAGCCGCAGGACACGATCAACCTCCACTTCACCGGGGATCTCCACGCCATCGGGTCGGCGCACAACCTGCTCGCCGCGCTGATCGACAACGCGCTCCACTTCCGGAGCGATCTGGGCCTCGATGCACGGCGGGTCACCTGGCCGCGGGTGATGGACATGAACGACCGGGCGCTGCGCGACATCATGGTCGCGATGGGCGGACACGGCGCGCCGCGGCAGACGCGGTTCGACATCACCGCCGCGAGCGAGGTGATGGCCACGCTCTGCCTCGCCGAGTCCCTCTCGGATCTCCGCGACCGGCTCGCCCGCATCGTCATCGGCCAGCGCGCCGACCGGAGCGAGGTGACCGCGGGCGACCTTGACGCCGCGGACGCGATGACGGCGCTCCTGAAAGACGCGCTCGAACCGAACCTCGCCCAGACCAGCGAGGGCACACCGGCGCTCGTGCACGGCGGGCCGTTCGCCAACATCGCGCACGGCTGTTCCAGCGTGGTGGGCACTCGCATGGGCCTCGCGCTCGCCGACGTATGCGTCACGGAGGGCGGCTTTGGGTTCGATCTGGGCGGCAGCAAGCTTCTCGACATCGCGTGCCGCTCCGGCGGCTTCTGGCCCGACCTCATGGTCGTCGTGGCGACGGCGAGGGCGCTCAAGATGCATGGCGGCGCGCCGCTGAAGGAGTGCGCGGCCCGCAACGACGAGGCGCTCGCGGCCGGGCTCGGCAACCTCGACGCGCACCTCGACGGCGTCGCCGCGTTCGGTCTGCCGGCGGTGGTGGCGATCAACCGCTTCGCCGACGACGCGGATGAAGAGCTCGCGCTCATCCGCGCGCACTGCGAGGCACGGGGCTCGGTGGCGGTCCCGTGTGAAGGCTTCGCCAAGGGCGGCGAGGGCGCAGAGGACCTTGCGCGTGCCGTCAAGAAGGCGCTCGACGCCTCGACCGGCACGAGCCCGCAGTACCTCTACGACGTCGCCGACTCGTACGAGACCAAGATCGAAGCCATTGCGACCAAGCTCTGGGGCGCCGACGGCGTGACCTTCGAGCCGGCCGCGCGCCGCGCCATCAAGCGCTTCGAGAAGAACGGCCACGGCGGCCTGCCCGTCTGCCCGGCCAAGACGTTCCGGTCGATCTCCGACAACGCCAAGCTCGTCGGCCGGCCGACCGGGTTCACGGTCACCGTGCGCGAAGTCCGCTTGGCGGCTGGCGCAGGCTTCGTGGTCCCTGTGCTCGGCGACACGATGACGATGCCGGGCCTCCCCCGTCGGCCCGCGTCGAAGGACGTGCGCATCCTCGACAACGGACGCATCACTGGGCTCATGCAGGAGGCGTGAGCCGGTGAACGATCGGCCGCCGCACACCGGCCTGGCCGCCGGGCTTCACCACAGCCTCCTCCTTCAGGCGGGTCGCGTTTTTCGGTGCGGGGTGCGAAACGGCAAGGTCGTCCCCGGAGCCGGGGACGTCACGCCGACCTTCGAGCCCGTCGCCGGGCTGCCCGACGTCGAGTTCGTCTCGGTCGCGTGCGGGTACCACCACTCCCTCGCTCTGACTGTGGACGGCGCGTTGTGGGTGTTTGGCACCTCGCAGTTCGGCCAGCTGGGGCTCGGTGCAGCGGGGACCGAGGAGGTGCCACCGACCGTCGCTTCCTTCTCCCGCCCGGTGCAATCCATCGCAGCGGGGGCGTTTCACTCGTTGGTCGTGGACGAAGCTGGGGTGCTGTGGGCCTTCGGTCTTGGCAAGCAGCACCAGCTCGGTGTGGGCCGCCGGACGCGGGACAACCCCACGCCTCGACAGACGGACCTCGAAGGGGCGATCCGGGCGGCGTGGGGTGGCGATGCGCACTCGGTGGCCCTGACCCCCACGGGTGAGTTGTTCTCGTTTGGCCGAGGCCGAACCGGGTGCCTGGGCTCACGCGGGGATCGCCCGAAGCCCAAGCCCGTCG
>JBGCFC010000061.1:0-8603 GCA_045106715.1 Sandaracinaceae bacterium | reverse complement strand
TTTTTCGGCTGGGCGTTTCGGCTGCGCGTTTCGGCTCGGCTTTTCGGCTGCGCGTTTCGGCTGCGCTTTTCGGCTGCGCTTTTCGGCTGCGCTTTTCGGCTGCGCTTTTCGGCTGCGCTTTTCGGCTGCGCTTTTCGGCTGAGCGAGTTCAGCTGAGCGCGTCGCGCAGCACGTCGGCGATGTCGTCGAGGGCGAAGCGGGCGGCGTCGACGAGGCCACCCATGTTCGCAAAGCCGTGCACGAGGCTGCCGTAGCAGCGGAGCGTGGTCGGTACACCGGCCGCCATCAAAGCCATCGCGTACGCCTCTCCTTCGTCGCGCAGCGGATCGAAGCCGGCCAACACGACGTGGGCCGGCGGCAGGTCGGAGAGGTCGGCGACCGACAAAGGGGATGCGCGCGGGTCCGTCTTGTCCTCGTTCCGCACGAGGTAGTTCGCGAGGAACCAGTCGACAGTCTCCCGCTCCAGCAGGTACCCGCTGCCGAGATGCTGATGCGACTCCATCGAGCGGGTCATGTCGGTCGCGGGGTAGATGAGGAGCTGGAACGCGGGGCAGGGCCCGGGATCGCCGCGGAGCGCCAGGCAGACCTCAGCGCTCAGGTTCCCACCGGCCGAGTCGCCGCCGACCGCCAGGCGCGCGGGGTCGATGACGAGCTCCTCCGCATGGTCGACGATCCAACGGAACGCGAGGACCGCGTCGTCGTAGGCGGCGGGGAACGGGTGTTCGGGGGCCAGCGCGTAGTCGACCGAGAGGATGGTCAGCCCTGAGCGGTGCGCGATGTGTCGGCAGAGGCCGTCGTGGCTGTCCACGTCGCCGACCACGAACCCGCCGCCGTGGTAGTAGACGAGCGCTGGCTGGGGCTCGCGACGCGCCCGGGGCCGGTAGATCCGGACGCGCATGGCGCCGCGTGGGCTCTCGATGCTGCGGTCCTCGACTCGATGGAGGGGCACCGGGGGCAGATCCACCAAGCGCACCTCCTGGACAAAATGCGGACGCGCAACGGTGGGGCCCAGTTCGTCCAGACGAGGCTGTCCGAGCTGCTCCTGCAGCGCCAACATGCGGTGGGTCTGTGGGTCGAGTCGCTCACCGCGATCGTTCTTCGGCGCCTTGCCCGCGAGCAGGCGCGTGAGCGGGCTGTTCACGGCGGCGCGCACGACGCGCGGACTCAGTGGCAAGGCGGCCATGCAGTGGATCTAGATGGCCGAGGCGGAGGTCGCAACGCGCCTCGGCGGCGGGACCGGGCCCCGCTGCGGTGCGTCTCTCCTCGCCGATGCACCCCATCGACTCGTCACGCCGCACCACAGGGGGACCCGGCGCGCTCGTCGATCCGCGTCACGACTTCCGCCTCGGCCATCTAGCAGCTCGCTTGCCCCTCGCGCCGACGATCCGCCGCCGGCTCCGTGTGTAGCCGGCGGCCCATGTGTTCTCGGGCCCGCTTGACGTGCCCCGTTCGGTGCGTTTGAGTTCCAGGGATGGAAGATGCCGCGCGTCCCGGTGAGCTCGCTGAGCCGCCCCCTTCCCGGCCGGGCCGGGGCTCCGTGTTTGGGACGGATCTCGCCGGAAAAGGCGACTGGGTCTCCATCGTCGTGTGGCTGGTTCTGCTGACCGGGCCCCTCGCGGTTCTCATTACGGCCGCGATGCTCACACCAGCCACCGAGGGCCACGGCACCCACACCCAGCTCGGGCTGCCGCCGTGCGGTTTCCTCGTGGCGACCGGGTTCCCGTGCCCGGGCTGCGGGCTCACCACCTCGTTCAGCCACATGATCCGCCTCCAGGTGGGCGGTGCTCTCATGGCCAATCCGTTCGGCGTGCTTCTGTTTACCTGCACGGCCGCCATGGTCCCGGTCGCCCTGTGGGGCCTCGTTCGCAAGATGCCCGTGGTCGATCTTCTCGACCGATTGCACGCCGAGAAGATCGCCATCGCCCTCTCGGTCGTCTCCATCTTGGTATGGGTGGTCAAGGTCGGGCTGCAATACGCAGCAGGGTGATGCGATGAGTCGCGCCGCGCGAAGGCAATCGGGGGCGCGCGTCGGTACGGTCCTCGCGGACCGCTTTCACCTCCTCGAGATGCTCGGGGAAGGCGGCATGGCGGAGGTGTACCGCGCCACGGACGGGCCGGGGGGGCGCGCCGTCGCCGTGAAGCTGCTGCACGCCGACATCGCCAGCAACGACGAGGCGGTGGAGCGGACGAAGCTCGAAGGCGAGCTCCTGAGCCAGTTGGACAACCCGGCCATCGTCTCGGTGGAGACGTTTGGGCAGCTCGACGACGGCACGGTGTATCTCGTCATGGAGCTGCTTGAGGGCGAGACGCTCGGGGACCGCATGCGGAAAGGGCCGATGGAGGCCGTCGAGCTGGCGCCCATCGTGGCGGGTACGTGCGCCGGGCTGCACGCGGCCCATCGCGCAGGGGTGGTTCACCGCGATCTCAAGCCGGACAACATCTTTCTCTGTCCCACGAAGCACGGGACCCAGGTGAAGCTGCTCGACTTCGGTATTTCCAAGGTCAGCGGGAACAAGCTCACCAAGACGGGCGAGGTGCTCGGCACGCCGCGCTACATGAGCCCGGAGCAGCTCGGCGCCGAGCGTGACGTGGACGCGCGCGTCGATGTCTACGCGCTCGGGATCATCCTCTTCGAAGCGCTGGCCGGTCAGCCTCCGTTCGCGGCGGGGACCCCGACCGATCTCATCATCGCGATCATCAACGGCAAGGTCACGCCGCTGTCCGTTGCGCGCCCGGACGTGCCCCCCGAGATCGAGAGCGTGGTCATGCGCGCGCTCAGCTGCGCGCGGGACGCGCGGTACGACACGGCGATGGGGCTCGCCAAGGCCTACGTGGACGCGGTGGGCGGCGCCCAAGCGGTTCGCAAGGTGCAGAACCGGGGGATGGCCACCCGCATGATCGGCAGCGCGGCGAGCGGCGCGACCGCGCCGAAGCTCGCCGAAGTCCCCATTACGCGACCCCCGAAGCCGAGCGCGCAGGCGTCCGACGACGGCGCGGCGCTCCGGATCGGCACGTTCAGTGGTCTGGCCCCGCTCGGCTCGCCGCACCAGACGGGGGAGATCGCCCCCGCCGCCCAGGTCGATGACCCGCCAAGCGCGGCGACGGAATCCCCGGAGCAGGTCCGGCCCGCGGTCTCCAAGGCCACCATGGCGATGGGGGCCCTCTCCGGGAGCGCGGTTCCCGCCGCACCGGGGCCGCCAGACGTGCGCGCCGGACTCGCGCCCGAGCGACCGGCCGAAGCGGTCACCGTCGCGTCCAAGACGCGCAAGCGTGCCGTGCCGATGACGCGCGCCACTCCGCTGGGCATGCTCGACTCGGAGCCGGTGCCCTCCACCGCCGCGTCACCCCAGCCCGCCACGGTGAAGCCCGCGCGCTCCGTCCCGCCGACCGCGATGCTCGACGCATCCCAAGCATCGCAGCTGCGCGAGTCGTCCCGTGCGTTCGCAACGCACGCCCCGTCGGCGACGAGCCGCTACGGCGCTCCGGACCCGACGGTCGCGCCCCCCACCGAGAAAGCGAGCTCGACCCGGCGAGGGTTGCTCATCGTTGGCGCGCTCTTGGCCGGGGCGATCAGCGCGGGCGCGGTCATCGGGGGGCTCAAGTGGCTCGAGGCGAGGAACACGGACGCGCACGAGGAGGTCGATCCGTCCCGTCCCGTCCGGCCCACTGCGCTTCCCGCGGCGCCTCCGCGGGCTTTGCCGGAGGGCAGCGAGCCTCCGCCCGAAGAGCCCGAAGAACCGACGCCCGAGGAGCCGGAGGCCGAGGTCACGCCGAGCGCGCGCACCCCGCGTGCGACCGGCCGCCGGCGGGCTCGCGTCACGCCGGACCCGAGCCCGGCCGAGACCCCGTCGAGTCCGCTCGGCGCGCTGCGTGAAGCACAGCAAGCGCTCCGCGCGGGGGACGCGGACCGGTGCATCACGCTCCTCGACGAGGCGATCCGCAGCGGCGCGCCGGCGATCTCCCTGCGGCGCCGGGCGGACTGCTTGGAAGCGGCGGGCCGTCGCCAAGAGGCCGTTCGCGACTACCAACGCTTCTGTCGTTTGGTGCCCGACAACCCCGCCGTGTCCGACGTGCGAGCGCGCCTCGCGGGCTGGGGTCAGACCTGTCCCTGAGAGGAGCCGCGCGCAACGCGCACTACGCCAGCACGCGCAGATCGTCGCGTGACGCCCGGAGCAGCGCTTCGCCGGTTTTCGCGCCGGACTCGTGCAGGCCGGCGACGCCGAGCCAGAGCTCGGGCGGAGGCTGGATGCCCGCACCCGCGAGTGACGCACTCTCGGTCCGCAGTCGGTCGAGCACTACCTCGGCGTCTTCGCGGCTGGTCTGCGGAAGCAGGATGACGAACTCATCGAGCTCGGCGCGGAACAGGTGGTCGATGCCCCGCACGCTCTGCCGGAGGTTCGCGGCCAACTGCATCATCAAGCCCACGTCCCCGTCGTCGCCGCCGGCCGTGACCACCGCCTCGTGGTTGGCGATGCGGAGCGCCACACACGTCAAGGGGAGCTCGTAGCGCAGCGCCCGGGTGGTCTCGTACTCGAGGCTCATGCGCATCTGGCCGGCGTCCCCAGCGCGCGTCGTCGTGTCCACGCCCCCGACGGACGGCGGGATCGAGCCGCCGGCCGCGCGCTCCGCGACGGCGAGGCGAAGGAGCGTGCGGATGCGATGCTCGACCTCCCACACTCGGTACGGCCGGGTCACGAAGTCCGCCGCGCCGCGCGCCAGCCCGATCCGCCCGCGCTCCTCGGCGCCAGCGCCGACCGTCAGCAGCACCGGGATCGCGGCCAGGCGGGGGTCCGCGAGGATGACCTCGAGGATGGGGCTTCCGTCCTCGCTCGCGAGCTCGATGTCGACCACGAGCAACGCCGGACGCTGGCGCGACACGACGTTGAGCGCGGAGTCACCGTCCACGGCGGTGACCACATCGAAGCCGCCCTCATCGCAGACCTCTTCCAGCAATCGCAGATCGAAGGGGTCCGCCTGCGCGATGAGGACGAGTCCGCTCACGGGCCCCCGCGGTTGCCTTTGCCAGCGTCTTCGAGCCCGTATCCCTGCACTTTGCGGATCAAGTTGCGGCGGCTGATGCCCAGCGCCTCCGCCGTGCGCGTCTTGTTTCCGCGGTGGCGCTGAAGCTCGGCCGCGATCATGCGCCGCTCGAGCGCCTCGACCGCCTCGGGCAGGGTGCTGTGCGGACCGGACTCTTCCACGGGCGCCGCCACGGCCTCGGGCTTCTTGGCTGCCCGCGCACGCTTGACGCTGGGGCTGAGCAGATCCTCGTCGATGACGCGATCGTCCCCGGACAGGACCCAAACCCGCTCCATCTCGTTTTCCAGCTCGCGCACGTTGCCGGGCCAAGCGTGCGCCATCAGCCGGCTGGTCGCCCGCTGGGTCAGCACCTTCGAGCGTCCGTCGCGCTCGCCGAGGCGCCCCAGAAAGTGCTCGACCAGATAGGCGATGTCCGCGGCGCGCTCACGGAGCGGTGGCACGCGCAGACTCACCACGTGCAAGCGGTAGTAGAGGTCTTCCCGGAACGCGCCGCTCTTCACCATCGCCGACAGGTCGCGGTTCGTCGCGGCGATGATGCGAACGTCGACCCGCTTGGGCTCCGTGCCGCCCACCGGCATGAACACGCCCTCCTGCAACACGCGCAGCAACTTCACCTGCAGGGCCGGGGACATGTCGCCGACCTCGTCCATGAAGAACGTGCCGTTGTCCGCCACGCTGAACAGGCCCGGCTTGTCGGCGACGGCGCCCGTGAAGCTCCCGCGGCGGTGCCCGAAGAGCTCGCTCTCGAGCAGGTTGTCGTTGAATGCGCTGCAGTTCGTGGCCACGAAGGCGGCCTTCGACCGGCGTGATTCCGCGTGGATCGCGCGCGCGACGAGCTCTTTGCCGGTGCCGTTTTCGCCCAGCACGAGCACGGTCGCGTCGCTGTTCTTGATGCGATCGAGCATGCGGAACAGCGCGACCATCGGCGCGCTCGACCCGACGATGCCCGCGTAGCTCCCCCCGTCCAGACCGTCCTGCGTCACGCGCTCCGGAAGGATGGACGCGGTCGCGCCGGCGAGCGCGCGTTCGGCCAAGAGCGCCGCCTGGGCGCCGGTGACCTCGACCGAGAGCGTCTCGCCACTGGGAAGCTCTTGCTCGAGGCGTGCGTGTTCGGGGGAAGGCTCGGTCATGGGGTTTCGCGCGGGAGCGTAGCAGCCCTCGGGCGGGCCGGGCATACCGGTGTGAGCAGGTCGGACAAACGAGCGTGTTGAGTGGCTCGCTGGGCTGGCGATTCCCAATCAGGACGCCGCTTCGTCCACGATCGCGTCGATCGACGTGCGACGGAGCGGGGTGTCGCTGACCTGCCGGTTGATGACCGCCAGCACGACGTCGACCCGCTCGGCGTCCAGGATGTCGTCGGCCGCCGGCGTCACGTCCTCGAAGTTGAGCGGGCACCACGTGACTTCCGCGTCCGCGGCGCGCGCGCGCACGCTCTCGACGGGGATCGTGTCGGGGGGATAGCGCAGGGGCAGGCCCTGGCTTCGACAGACGAGCGGGCGTGCGTCGTAGAGCGCGCAGCGCCCTGCGTCGTCCAGAAGCCGACAGCGGACTTCGTCGCTCCGGGACGAGAGTGCCTTTCGTTTCGCGGCCGGCATCGCGGCGAGCGCATCGCGGAGGACCTGGGCCTCGACATCAGAGAGGGAGAGCTTCGTGTGGCAGCAGCCGTCGCAGCCCGCGCGGCACAACATGTGTTCGGACTGACGAGCCGCCACGTCGGCGGCGAAGCGGTCCAACTTGGCGCGGAGGGCGAGGTATGCGGCAGGCGGCACTTCGGGGGCGTAGCAGGTGTTCACACCTCGTCACAAAGCGGCGCCGTGGGCAGGCCCTCGGGTATGCTGGCCTCGTTCATGATCAGCATGCGGCAGCGGGGGGGTGGGCTCCTGTCGCGCATTCGGGCGGGTGCTCGTTGAGCGCGATGCTTCGCTGGGGAGGCCGTCTCCTCGCGGCGGCATTGCTGCTGCTGTTCCTCACGCCGCTTGCGCTGCTGCTCACGTCGGTGAGCCGAGCGGACTTGGCGCGGGCGCTCGACGGTGGGCTGATGGGGCTGCTGGGGCACAGCCTCGCCCTCACTATCGCGAGCCTCGTGGCGATCGTGCTGGCGGGCACGCCCTTGTCGTGGTGGATCGCGCGGCACCCGGGGCGCCTCACGCGCGCGGCGGAGGTCTCTGTCCGACTGCCGCTCGCCGCGCCCCCCGCGGTGCTCGGCATCGCGCTCTCGACTGCGTTCGGTGCCGGCTTTCCCGCGGAGATGGCGCTGGTTGTCGCGCAGGTGTGCGTGGCGGCGCCCTACTTCGTGCTGCCGACCACCGCCGCGTTCCGAACGCTCGACCCGGAGCTCCTCTGGACAGCCCGTTCGCTCGGCTCGTCGCCGGCGGCGGTCTTCACCCGCGTAGCGGTCCCGCTCGCGTCCCCGGCCGCTCTCGAGGGCCTCGCCATCAGCTCCGCCCGCGCGCTCGGGGAGCTGGGCGCCGCGCACTTCCTGGTCGGTGCCGTCGGGCTCACGATGCCGTTGTCCCTGTTGCGCACCGAGGACGTGGGGGTCCAGCGCGCGACCGCGGTGGCGCTGTTGCTCGCGGCCGGCGTGGTCTACTTCGCGGTCCGCTCCAAGGTCTCCCACCGCCTGTTGGGTCGTCAGGCGTGAGGGTGCGCGCCCACGTGGTCGTCCGACGGGGCGACTTCGAGCTGGACGCGACGCTGGAGAGCGCCGGGAACGCCGTCGTCATGGGGCCCAACGGCGCGGGGAAGACGACCTTGCTTGCGTGTTTGCTCGGCGCGCTGCGGCCCGAGGCGGGGCACATCCTGCTCGACGAGCGCGTGCTGTTCGACCGGGAGGCCGGGATCTGCCTGGCGGTGGAGCAGCGTCGCGTGGCGTACGTGCCGCAGGGGTTCGGCCTCTTTCCGCACCTGTCTGTGTTGGGCAATGTGATGTTCCCGCTCACCGGCGAGGACCGCTGGACGCTCGCGCGGCAGCTGCTCGCGGACCACCGCCTCGACGGGCTCGCCGATCGGATGCCTTCGTCGCTGGCCCCCGAGGCGCGGCTCCGGGTGGCCCTCGCGCGGGTGGCCGCTTCGGCGCCCGACCTCGTGTTGCTGGATGAGCCGCTCGCAGGGCTGGACGCCGCGGTGCGGCCGGATGCGCGTCGTTTTCTGAGCCGCTGGCTTTTCGGGACCGAGGTGCCCGCCATCGTGGTGACCCACGATCCGCTGGTGGCGCGCGACGTGGGGACCGAGTTGTTTGTCCTCGAGGGCGGGCGGGTCGTTCAGTCTGGAGAGCCCGGCGACGTCGCCGTCCGCCCGCGGTCCGAGTTCGTGGCCGAGCTCACCGCAGGGCTGATCGCGCCGCGCCGCCTGCCGGCCGAGCTCTCCAGACAGCTCAGCGAGGACGAGTAGGCGGGCTGAGTCTGCGCCCCGCGTTCGCGTCTTCTTCGGCGTTGCGGTCGTCTTCGGTGTCGTCTTCGGTGTCGTCTTCGGTGTCGTCTTCGGTGTCGTCTTCGGTGTCGTCTTCGGTGTCGTCTTCGGTGTCGTCTTCGGTGTCGTCTTCGGTGTCGTCTTCGGTGTCGTCT
>JBGCFC010000060.1:0-19129 GCA_045106715.1 Sandaracinaceae bacterium | reverse complement strand
CCGACCATCAGCAGGATCACCAGCACCACGAGGAGCGTGATGAGGGTGGGGATGATGAGCTGGAGCTCCATCAGGATCGCGAAGATCCACGAGAGCACCACGATCACGCCGCCGACGATGTACTTGACCATAGTTTGTTCGAGAGCTCGCGCGTTCGAGGGTGAAGCCGCGGGAGGAACCAGAAGGATACCAGCGCCCCCGCCTGGACGGGACGGCATCGTGGTTCGGACTCCCGGGCCGTCCCCGTCCTTGGCAGGGGGAAGCTCGAGACGGGCGGTATCGTAAGCTCCCCCAAGTGAGCGCCTACCCCACGATGCCGTGTGATCAGTGCGGCCGATATGCGCCGTGCATGAGCGCCACGTTTGTTCAGAACATCGGGCTGGTGATCCTCCACTTTACGCGCACGTTGAGGGGCAACCTCTGCAAGCCCTGAATCCATGAGGCGTTCTTCAAGATGTCGGCCATCAGCTTCTTCTTCGGCTGGTGGGGCATCATTTCGTTCTTCGTCACGCTTTTCACGCTGCCGCTGAACGTTGTGACGTTCCTCCGCTCGCTGTCCCTGCCCGCACCCGGCGCGGCCCCGATGGAGGGCGAAGGCTTCGGGCCGTCGCCAGGGTCGTCCGGGTTCCGCGGTTCCGGGTTGGGTCCACCCGGCGGTTCGGAGTTCGGTCCGTTGGGGGGCGTGGGCCCGGGCTTCGGCGCTCCGCCGGGAAGCGCGGCCGAACTCCCGACAATCCCCGCGAAACCCTCGAAGACACTGCCAGTGATGTCCATCGTAGGCGGCGTCGCCGGGCTTGGGACCGCAGGACTGGTCGGGCTGATCGGGGTCGGGATGATGGTGGCGCCGAATACGCCACGGGACCCTCAGAGTGGTCTGCTCTGTCTCCTGAGCTCGGCCCTGTGCTGCGGCGCGCCGGGGTTGCTCGGTGCAGGCTACGGGGCGTGGCGTCTAGATGTCCTCGGCGGAAGTCGCGACGCGCCTCGGCGGCGGGAGCGGGCCCCCCTGCGGCGCGTCGCTCCTCGCCGATGCACCGCATCGACTCGTCACGCCGCGCCCCAGGTGGACCCATTCGCGCTCGTCGATCCACATCAGGACTTCCGCCTCAGCCATCTGGTTGCGGCCCCCGACTGACGAGCGGGGCCTACATGACGTCGAGGCCGAGTGCTTCGCACTCGACGGCGAGGCGAGCGGAGTCTGGCACGCTGGTGCCGGGCACACGGGACGCGATCATGCGGGCGGCGGCGCGCACCTCGGAGCGGGTCGGCACGGTGGTGTGGCGCTCACGGGTGAGGCACTTGGCCACGGCCAGCCGATGAGCGGCAGCGGGCAGGCTGCCCTCGGTGGCGAGCAGGCGACGGTACCCGTCGCGGGTTTGGATGATGTCATTGAGCCATTCGAGCGGGATCATGGGCGGGCCTCTCTTCGGAACCGGGGGCACTCACACGTGTTGCAACGCTGGTGCCATGGGTGCGTACCCCGCGGATCAACGCCTTTTCTGGTATCCGTCCGTTCCGATGGGGTCAAGAATCTGACACTCCCGTCACGGTGGCCTTGGGTACCGGGAGGTCCGCCACCCCAAAAATGTGTGGCGACGTGTCGATTTGGGGCGCGCTCGCGCGTCTCCTGGGCGAAGGAGAGCAAATGGCGAAGACTGAGAGCGCGTTCCCCGGCTTCGGGCCCGAGACGCTGACGTTTCTGGCGCAGCTGTCGAACAACAACCGCAAGGACTGGTTCGAGGCGAACCGACAGCGCTACGAGGACGAGGTGCGGGAGCCCGCGCGTGCGTTCATCCGCGCGATGGGGCCCCGGCTGGCGAAGGTGTCCAAGAACATCGTGGCGAGCGACAAGAAGGTCGGCGGGGCGCTGATGCGGGTGCACCGCGATGTGCGCTTCAGCAAGGACAAGACGCCGTACAAGACCAACGTGGGCATGCATTTTCGGCACGCGCGCGGCAAGGACGTGCACGCCCCCGGCTGCTACGTGCACCTCGGGCTCGACGGTTGTTTCCTCGGCATGGGCATGTGGCACCCCGATGGGCCGAGCCTGCGGAAGATTCGTGCGTCCATCGACGCGAACCCTGCGAAGTGGAAGCGGGTCCTGAACGGCAAGAAGCTCAACGGAGTGTGGCGGCACGGGGGCGAGTCGTTGAAGCGACCGCCCAAGGGGTTCGACAAGGAGCACCCGATGCTCGAGGTGCTCAAGCGCAAGGACCACATTCTGGTGGCGGACCTGACGGTGGAGCAGGCCGAGTCGACCGACCTCGTGGACCTCGCGACCGCGCACTTCAAGGCTGGAAAGGCCCACATGAAGCTGCTCTGCGAGGCGATCGACGTCGCCTTCTGAAGGTCCGGCAAGAATTGCCGGATCCCACGCGACGGCGAAGCCGGCGCCATGAACATCGTCAGTCTTCGAGTGTGCAATCGGACGCGCGGAGCGCGGCGCACACTCGAATACTGAATGCCTCGGCGGTTTGCCCGTCCCGCCCGTGCATGGCTACACCACGCAGCATGCCGAGGCCGACAGCTTCCCGCTCGCGCGGCTTTGAACCGGTTCGCCGCGTGGTTCCCGCATTGCTCTACCTCGCCGTGATGGTGGGTGGGGTGGGGTGGGCCGCGGCGCAGCCCCGAGCGGAGTCCTCGCAGCCGGAACTGCCTCCGATGTGCAGCGGTCTCAACCGCGCCAACCGCCAGGGGCAGTTCATCGGTCGGGCCGACCTCATGCGTCCGAGCAGCGGGGTGGACGGGGACGACCTGCTCGCGCTCGTCAACCGCACCCCAACCGGGGCGTTGCCTCCGGAGTACGCCCCGGAAGACCTGATCGATCTCGCGACCCAGCGTCCCGCGCGCTGGTGGGAGTGCACACCACCCCGAATGCAGTGCCTTCGTCGGGAGGCCGCCGAGGCGTATCGGACCCTCGCGGCGGCGATGCAGGCGGACGGACTTCGGCCTCATGTCTCCAGCGCGTTCCGCGCCTACCGCGTGCAGTGCACGACGTTCTTGCGGTGGGCGGGCCGCGAGAGGGACGGCTACTGCACCGCGTCGGCGGCCAGCGCGCTTCCGGGACACAGTCAGCATCAGCTCGGCACGACGTTCGATGTGTTCACGCGCACCTGGATGGAAGGGGGCAACAAGTTCCGGCGTGGATACGGGTGCTCGCCGGGCGGCCGGTGGCTCGCGGAGCACGGGCATGAGCACGGTTTCGTCTTGCCGTATCCGCTTCACCCGGACTACCGCGAACCCGAGGGCGCGTGCGCCGCGAGGAGAGGGTTGGAAGAGGCCATCGATCCGCGCACCGGGTACCGCTTCGAGCCGTGGCACCTCCGCTACATCGGGGTCGACAACGCGGCTCGCTTCCGTCAGGCATCACGCGCGGCGGAGGCGGCGGGGCAGGTCATCACACTGGAGCAGTGGCTGCGGGCCGAGTCGGGGGATGCCGACCGAGTGGCGGCCCCGGTGTGCGACGGATGCAACTGCGATCGCTGTGCCACCTTTGAAGACGGGCCGCGTGCGCCGTGCGAGACGCCTGCGCTCCGCCTCTCTCCCGACGGGACCGCGCGGCGTCCCGCTTCCCGGCCTCAGCTGCGCGAGGCGCGTCTCGAGCGCGAAGGCGAGACGCTCCTGCTCATCGCGCAGGTGGAGGTCATGCCGAACACGCTGACGCAGCCCCCGGTGGTCACCGCAGCGTCCGGGGCGCATTTCCAGCGCGGCGGCCGTGAGGCCCGACTCCCGGATCGAGCGGCGCGGCCCTTCCCTCAGCTCGACGGCGCCTTTCGACTCGGAGTCGGCTTCGACACCCGCGCGGACTGGCCGTGGCGAGCGGCGCTGGTGCGCGCGCGGCGGGACGGCACGCCCAACGGGCTCAACGCGCCGATGGTGGCCGCGCCGGGCATGCTCGAGCTTCGTGTGCCGCTCCGTGGGGTTGCTCCGGGAACGACGGTGCGCGTGGCGGTGGTCCGCGGCGAAGACGCTCACGATGCCCGAACGTTGACCGCGCCGTGAGCCTTGTCATGCCGTGAGCCTTGTTATCCTGTGCCTGTCCGATGACCGAGCGCGCAGAACACGAGGCGGCCGACGCCTGGGCCCACGAGATTCGCCGTCGCACCGGGGACACGCTGGCGCGGCGCGCGTTGATCGGGCTCAGTCTCATCGCCGGGTCCACCGCGGTTCTCGGAGTCTCCGCCCAGCTGAGTCGCAGCACGGGCCATCCTTGGGTGGCGTGGCTCGGGGGGCTGCTCGCGGTGGTGCTGGTGGGAAGCGCGTGGCGGTCGCATCGCCGCCGCGTGGCGGGGACGTGTCGTCTGGCAGCGCGCGCCCGTACCGAGACCCGGCGGGGCGCGTGTCCACGCTGCGAGGCGCGTCGTGACGTGGCGCCCGGCCGTGCCCGGGAGCACTTGTGTCCACGGTGCGGAGCCCACCTCCTCGAAGCGCAGGGGCTGCTCGTGCTGGCCGTGTCGTCCCCGTGGTGGCGGGCTCGCCGGTGGCGGACGGCGGCCCGAAGGCGGCTCGGTCCCGAGCCGCCCCGCATGACCCTGACGTCGCCTGCGCCTTGGCTGGCGGCCGCGCTTCTCGGGGTGCTGGCGCTCGGCGCGCTCGGGGCGTGGCTCGGGACGGGCGCGGCACCGGGATCGTTGGAGACAGGCGGCGGGCTCCACCCCTCGGGGAGCGCCGAGGCCCAGCGCCGATGACGACGGTCCTGCTGCCGGCCTGCACGTTCGGTCGCGTCTTTGACACGGTGCCGCGTCAGGAGGTGCTGACGCTGGCCGAGCTGACCGCTTCGCTCCGACGATTCGAGGTGAAGACCGGCACCGCTGCGGCGATCGAGCGAGAGGTCGCGCGGATCGAGAAGGGGCGACTTCTGCTGCACGCCGGGGACGACCCGCGGGGGAAGTTCATGGGCAAGCTCCACAAAGCCGGGCAGGCGGCCAAGCGCGCGGGCAAGAGCGTCGAAAGAGCCATCGACCAACGGGCGGCAGAACTCGTGATCGACGCGCGAAAGGGCGCCAAGCGGGATCTCCGCCTCTGGTCTCCCGCGCTGTATGCACCGGGCGCCCACAAGCGCGGCACCGAAGGCGTGACCCACGTCTCGTGTCTGGTGCTCGACTACGACGACGGCACGCCCATCCGGGACGTCAGCACCACCTTTGGCGCGTGGTTTCACATCCTCTACACAACCTGGTCGCACCTGCCCGAGCGCCCTCGGTTTCGTCTGGTGCTGCCGCTCTCGTTTGCCGTGCCGGCGGAGTACTGGAGCCAGGTCTGGAGCTGGGCGGAGACGCTGGCCCACTTCGAGATCGACCCCTCCATGAAGAGCCCCGCCGCGACCTACGCGTTGCCGGCGGTGCCGCACCGAGCGTGGCCTCGTGAGGCGTTTAGCGTGCCCGGCGCGCTACTCGACCCGGTGGATGAGGGCATCCTCTCGCACCGAAGCGCGCTCAGCTTGAAAGCGCGCCGACCCGAGGACGGGGAGCCCTCGGTCCTACGAGGCGAGGACCCGGACAAGCAGTACGTCGATCACGACGCGCACGCGCCGTGGCTCGAGGAGTACGCCTTGTGGGAGTCGGAGCCCTCGTGGACCGCGCCGCCCGAGCTGATCGCGCCTGCGCCGCCCGAGCCGATCTCGCCCGCGCCGCCTACGCCTGAGCGGCCGACGCCTCCACCACCGGTGCCCGCCGAGCCGTTGTCTTTGCTGCCGCGCTCGGTCCCACCCTCGGGCCTTTCCCTCGATTCCGTCGCCTCGCGGCTCGAGGACGTGCTCGAGCGCCTCGAGGGCTCGGCTCAGCCCGCCACCGTGGTTGAAGGTCTCGGCCGGCTCGCCGCGCTGCGGGAAGCCGGCCATCTCACCAAATCGGAGTTCACGCTGGCGAAACGCCGCCTGCTCGCGCGGGAGGGACCGGGCGCTTGGGCGTCCGTCGGCCCTGGGCGCAAGCGGCGCACGATCTGCCTCGACTTCGACGGGGTCCTGCACTCCTACGTCAGCGGGTGGAGCGGCCCCACGGTGGTTGCCGATCCGCCGGTCGACGGCGCCATCGCGTTCCTCGAGGAGGCCGTCGAGCGCTACGAAGTCGCGATCGTGTCGGTTCGCAACGCCTATCCAGAGGCGACCTACGCCATGCGTGCGTGGCTGCTCGCGAACGGCCTGCCGCAGCGGGTGCTCGAGCGCGTCCGCTTCCCGCGTCACAAGCCGCCGGCCGAGATCTACCTCGACGACCGGGCGGTCCGGTTCGAGGGTACCTTTCCGAGCTTCGAGTCCCTGGGCGCGCTCGTTCCGTGGAACCGTTGACCGCTGCGCTGACGGTCACTTCGTCTCCGATGGGCGTAGCTTCCCGTCATGTCCTTCATGGAGCGTGCACTCGGGCCTATTCTCCTGCTTGCCGTCGTCGCCGTTGGGTGTGGCTCGACGGAAGACCCTGACTCCGGACCCGGGGACGAGGACGCGGCGTTGGTGTGCCCATCCCCTCAGCTCCTCTGCGGTGCGGTCTGCGTCGACACGGACTCGGACAACCGTCACTGCGGGGCCTGTGGCGTCGAGTGCCCGCCCGACGAGGGCTGCGGCGCGGGCGTCTGCATGGGGATCGCCTGCCCTGGAACGCTGACCGCGTGCGACGGAATGTGCGTCGACCTTCAGGCGAGCGACGCTCACTGCGAGGGTGCGGAGAGGTGTGCGAGGCCGGGCAGACGTGTTCCGCGGGGACCTGCGGATAGCCCTTCGGGTAGAGCTGTCGCCTTTCAGCGATCCGCGTCGAGGGTGTTCTCGCCGAGGACCACGTTCTCACTCTGGCGCAGCCGTGCGCCGAGCGCCTCGTCGTGGGCCAGGCGGGTGATCTCCTCCTCCATGCGTTGCTGGAGCGCGCGCACGGCCGCCTGGCGGACGCGTCCCATCTCGGTCTCGAGCCAGCGAATCGAGATTGGGTCGGACACATTGCCTGCCGCGTCTCGCCCGCGGACCTCGAGCGTGGGGTTCTCACCCATCTCGGGCAGCGGCACGTCGTGGAAAAGAGAGGGCGTCGTGAACGAGGCGTCCCCCACGGTCAGCACGTACGACTCGACGCCGACCAAATCCCCAGCCTCCGGCCATTCGACGCGCGCGGATTCGCTCGCGTCCGAATCGGTCGGTGCCTCCACCCGGATCCGCGCGCTCGGGGTGAAGTGCGGCGCCGTCGCGTCGGGGATCGGGACCCGCTGCTCGAGAACACCCAGCTCGTTCCCTTCGTCGTCGAGGGCGATCACTCGCACGCGCGGCGTCGTGCCTTCGCGAAGGCCCTCGAGCACGAATCGGTTCGCGTTCGCTTCGAGTTCCTCGAGCAGCACCCCGTCCAGCTCGATTTCGTATCCAACGACGTCGGATCCGGCCGAGGGCCAGGACAAGACCGGCGACGTGTCGCCAGAGACCGAGAGCAGGCTGTCGGACGTCCAGCCGGGCTCATTGCACCCGATCAGGAGCAACAATACGGCCGCGATCCGGGCTGCGCGCGCCATGTTCACCACGACATTCCTGTCCGATCTCGCGTCGCCGTTCACATCCATTGCGCCCCGATCGTTTCACAAACGAACGCCCAGGGCTCGGCTGTTCGCCGATTCGTCAATGATCTCGTAAGAGGCCCTCGATGGCACGTTGTGTGCTCTCTCACGGGCATGCTTCCTCCCTACATCATCGAGCAACTCCGCCAGCGCGAAGAAGCCCGCAAGGAGGCCGACGCGCGCATTCAACTCGAGCTCCCCGTTCCCGTGCCCCGTGAACGCCCTCTGAACGAGCCGGACGCGGAGCCCCGTGGCGTGGTGATCATCGAGGTCGGTTGAACCGATCCGCCCCCGGCCACCCCCGGCGGTCGCTCACGCTTGGTGCGCGACCGTGGCGGTGTGCCTGTAGAGAAACAAACCCGTCGGAATCTTCGGGCTGAAGAAGGTGCTCTTTTCGGGCATCACGATGTCCCCGTCCTCGAGGCCCGCGTCCGCGACGGCCATCAGCTCATCGATGCTGACCGGATGCAGCGCGATGGCCAGCTCGTAGGTGCCGTCGTCGACCACCGCGCGCATGTCGGCGAGGGCGCTCTCGGGGTAGTAGTCGAAGTGCTTCGGGTCGATGATGTGCTCGTGCGCCAGGCCGAGCTTCGGGTACAGCTCACGCTCCAGGATCGAGCAGTCCAGCCGCCCGACGACGTCGCCGGGGACGTCCTTGGCCGACAGCGTCCAACACCCCTCACGGCTGTACAGACAGAAGTGGTTCTTCGGCGGCGTTTTGAAGTCCTCCGTCGGGGTCAGGTCGAGCTGGTCTTGGACCGACGCGAACGCGTTGACGCCGTTGACCACGCGGTCGTAGGCCAAGATGCGCGCGCCTTCGGTGACGTAGGCCAGGAGATGCGACTGCCCGTTCCGGAGCGCCGCGTGGTAGCGGTGGTGACCGTCGGCGATGTACAGGGGGTGCGGCCCGATCGCGGCTTGGATGGCCGCCCCTTCGGCGCTCGCTTCGACGACTCGCCAGACGCGCGTGGCGACCCCGTCGAGGTCGGTGCCGCCTCCGTACTCTCCGGTGAACGCATACAGCGGCGGGGTCCCCTTCACGGCTTCGAGCGCCGCACCGAGCGCGCCCTTCGTCAAGAGAAAGACGGGCCCGATGGTGTGCTCCGTCGCTCGGGTCAGCGCGATGCGGCCCTTCACCTTCTCATCGAAGGTCTTCTCGTGTCGGATCACCTGCTGTTCGCTGTAGTCGGTCACGGCTGCGGCCAGGAACACACCGGTGCGAAGCTCGTCGCCCCAGGCTTGCTCCATCACGTAGAACGCGGCCTCGTCGTCGCCGAGCAACGCGCCCGTCTCCACCAAGCGGTCGAGCGCGGGTCGGGGCGTCTCACCGAGGATGACGCTGAAGATCGACGCCGAGCGCGCCTTCAGCCGGGACTCCAGCGCGCTGCCGGGTTTGATGACGTCGTAGGGCGGCGTGACGACATCAGCGACGTGTTGAGGGGCGGGGCGCAGCCCCACGAGACCAAGGGTGGCAACCATGGGCGGACCATACACCGCTCCGCGTCGAGCGTCGGGTCGAGGAACGTCCTTCGGCACCCGGACTCGGCGTAGGATGCGGCCGTGATGCCCGCAGGCCACCTGGCGACGGCCTACCTCGTCGCCCGTCGGAACCCGCGCGAGACGACGCGCCGGTTCGTGCCGCTCGCGTTGGGGGTTCTGCTCCCGGACCTGGTGGACAAGAGCCTGATGCTCAGCGGCTGGACGCCGTACGGGCGCACCGTAGGGCACTCGGCCGTGTTGTGGGTCGGCCTGGCGGGGCTGTTGGTGGGGGCCGCGACATTCACGCGCCGCTCGCTCATGTGGCCGGCGCTGGTTCTTTTGGGCGGGCTCTTGCACGTCTTGGTCGACCCGGTGGATGACGTCGCCGAAGGAATCACGTTCGGCGGGTATCTGTTCAGCGCCTGGGTGGGTTGGCCCATCACGAACCCCGACATGCTCTCCGTACGCGTGCCTGCGGTCTCCGGGCCCACGCGCTTCCTGTCCACCGGGCTCGAAGTCGCCACCGTGCTATCGACGGTGCTGCTCGTGGTCTGGGACGGGCGCCGACGACCATGAGCGCGCAGATCGAAGTCCGAGACCTCGCGAAGCACTTCCAGGTGCACGAGCGCAAGCCGGGCCTCTGGTCGTCGTTGCGTTCCGTGTTCAGTCGCCCGGAGAAGACCGTGCGCGCGGTGGATGGGGTCTCGTTCGAGATCGCCGAGGGTGAGCGCGTCGGCTTCCTCGGCCCGAACGGCGCCGGCAAGACGACCACGCTCAAGATGCTCAGCGGGCTTCTCCACCCGACGTCGGGCTCGGTCCGGGTGGACGGGCACATCCCGCAACAGAGGGCGCCGACGTTCCTCGAGTCCATCATGCTCGTGATGGGCCAGAAGCAGCAGCTGTTGTGGGACCTGCCGCCCGCCGACACGTTCGAGCTCAACCGCGCCATCTACCAGGTGCCCAAGCCACAGTTCGAAGAGACCGTGTCCGAGCTGACCACCTTGCTGGATCTCGGGGACCTGGTGCTCAAGCCCACGCGCGAGCTCAGCCTCGGGGAGCGCATGAAGTGCGAGCTCGTGGCGGCGCTGGTGCACCGGCCGCGCGTGCTCTTTTTGGATGAGCCGACGATCGGGCTCGACGTCACGACGCAGGTCGTCGTCCGCGACTTCATCCGTGGCTACAACGAGCGCTTCAACGCCACGCTGATGCTCACGAGCCACTACATGGACGACGTCGCCGCGCTGTGCCCGCGGGTCATCGTCATCGACCGCGGCCGCATCCGCTACGACGGCAAGCTCGAGGATCTCGTGCAGGAGGTCCGGCCCGAGAAGCGCATCGTTCTCCGGCTCTCCGAAGCACCCCCCGCGGGCGCGGTGGCCGCGCTCGGCGCGGTCGTCGAAGACCACGGACAAGAGGTGGAGATCCAAGTCGGCGCCGACGTGCTCGCCGACACGGTGGCGCGCGCGTTGTCGACGCTGTCGGTGCGGGACCTCGAGGTGCGCTCGGCGCCGCTCGAAGAGGTGATGAGCGAGCTGTTTCGCGCGGGCCGCGAGGCGCCGGGCGACGGGAGCGAGAGCGAGTGAGGACCTTGCGGGTCCTGCCGACGCTCGCGCGCATCGGCGTGGCGCAGGCGGCCGCCTACCGGGCGGAGATGTTCGTCTGGATGCTCACGACGACCATGCCGCTGATCATGCTGCCTCTCTGGCACGCGGTCGCCGAAGAGGCGCCCGTGCGCGGGTTTGGTCCGACGCGGTTCACGGCCTACTTCTTCGCGGCGTTTGTGGTCCGCCAGGTCGCCGCGTCCTGGGCGTCATGGACCATCAACTACGAGGTGCGCTCGGGCGGGCTCAACCACCGGTTGCTCCGGCCGCTTCACCCAGTCTGGATGTACGCCAGCGAGAACCTCGCCGCGATCCCGCTTCGCGCCCTGCTCGCGTTGCCCGTGGGGCTCTTGGCGCTCTACTTCACGGAGGCCGAGCACATCGCGCGCGGCCTCGACTGGCTGATCGTCCCGCTCGCGCTCTTCGGCGCGTGGGCCATCACGTTCCTGGCCCACGTGATGATCGGCACCCTCAGCCTCTGGATGGACCAGAGCATCAAGGTGATGGACCTCTGGCAAGCCGGCTTTTTCGTCTTCAGCGGCTACCTCGTGCCCGTCGACCTGTTCCCTTCGTGGCTGCGCGGTCTGCCCGACTGGCTGCCGTTTCAGTACCAGCTCGGCTTCCCGGTGGAGCTGCTCACCGGGTCGGTCCGAGGCGTGGAGGCCTGGTCCATGCTCGGGTCCCAATGGGCGTGGGTGCTCGGGCTCGCGCTGGTCGCGTCCGTGCTCTGGCGCCGCGGCCTCCGCCACTACGGGGCGTTCGGGTGAAGGCGGCCCTCGTACGTCACGCCCGCTTGCTTGGCGCACACACACGTCTCTCTTTGATGCTGGCCATGCAGTACCGCGCCGACTTCATCCTCGACGGAGTGATGAGCGTCTTCTGGACGGTCACCGCGCTCATTCCGCTCTACCTCGTGTTCCAGGAACGACCTGTCATCGCGGGCTGGCGCTACGGCGAAGCGCTGGTGGTCGTCGGCTGGTTCACCCTGCTCGAGGGCGTGCTCAAGGGCGCGATCAACCCGAGCCTGGTGACCGTCATCGACCACATCCGAAAAGGCACGCTCGACTTCGTGTTGCTCAAGCCGGCGGACGCGCAGTTCCTCGTCTCGACGGCGCGGTTCATGCCGTGGCGCATGACGAGCGTGTTCGCGGCCTTCGGCATCTTCGGCTGGGCCTTTCACGAGCTGGGGCGCACGCCTGGACCGCTCGCGATCCTGCTCTCGCTGCTCATGCTCGGCGCTGGGCTCTGCATCCTCTACTCGCTGTGGATCCTCGTCATCAGCATCGCGTTCCGCGCCGTCCGGGTCGACAACCTCCGCTACCTGTTCGAGGCCGTGTTCGACGCGGCGCGGTGGCCGGCGTCCGTGTTCAAGGGGGCGCTCGCATTCGTGTTCACCTTCGTCATTCCGCTCGCGCTGATGACGACGTATCCCGCCCGGGCGCTGCTCGGCACCCTCGAGACCTCCCACGTGGCGGGCAGCCTGGTCGGCGCGGTGGTGTTCACATGGCTCAGCCGGGCCATCTGGACGCGGTCGATCCGCGGCTACACGTCGGCCAGCAGCTGAGGAGAGGGCGCGGCTCAGAATCGGGGACCGACGCCGGCGGCGCCGATCGCGACGGCCTCGTCACCGTCCTGGCCCGCGAGCCACGCGACACCGCTCACAAGCAAGGCCACCCCGACCCCGGCGGTGACGCCACCGAAGGTCGAGATGATCGGGGACCGAGCGACCCGGTCTTCGAGATCCGGCCACGGGGTGGGCGTGCTCAGACTCTCGATCTCCGCGCGCTCCACCAGGCCCCATGTGAGCAGCGCGGCGCCGGTCACGGCGACGACGGCGCCCGTCACGATGAGCGCGACGGGGCCGGTGGGATCGCTCCGGACCGGGGACGGAGTCGGGGTCGGTTCCGCGGGTGGGGTGGGGTCGGGCGTCGCTGGAGGGGCGGGCGTCTCCGTCGGCGGCGCAGGCTCTTCGATCTGGGTCCGAAGGAAGGCGACGCGCCGCTCGACCCAGTCTCGGTTTTCGACGTCCGGCTCCACCTCGAGGAAGAGCAGATACGAGTCCAGCGCGAGCTGATGCCGACCGATCTGCTCGGCGCTGCGGGCGATGTTGAACACCAGCTCGGCTGAGTTGACGATCTCGTTGCTCCGCTCGAACGCTTCGAGGGCGCGCTCGAACTCGGCCGCCTCATAGGCCTCGAGGCCTTCCAAGAACAGCTGCCGGGCGGTGTCCGCGTCGGTCACGTCAGCGTCGACGTCGGAGCGAGGAGCCTCTTGCGCCAGCGCGGTGGAAGCAGCCAGCAGCATGAGCGGGGCGAACAGCCAGGGCAGCCGCTTCATTGTGCTCCCTCCCGATCCACGATCGCGACGAATGCGTCGAGAGCCCCGTCCGCGGCGATGGTGCCGGAGGCCGACTCGATGGTCTCTTCGTAGGTGCCCACGACCCAGACGCTGCCGTCGAGCCCGACGTCGAGGCCCCGCGGTTCTTCGTTGCCAGCCCCCCCGAGGGTGAACTGGCGCCTCAGAGCGCCGGAGAACAGATCGAACTCGAGGAGAAACAGGTCCTGAGCCGCGGTGCTCGTCAGCAGCCCAAGGCCGAAATCGACTCTGGCGGTGAACGTCCCCGCCACCCAGAGCGAGTCGCCCGAAGCGAGCACGTCGGTCGGCCGAACGGCGGCCGGATTGTCGCCCGAGAGGAACTTGGTCCACGACACGTCGCCGGAGCGATTCCGGCACTGAACGAGGCCGACCGCGCCGCCGGGCGCAACCGTGATTCTGTCGAACACAATTCCCTGCGACCCGGATTCGAGAACGAAGCAGATCGTCTCCCCCGACCGCGTGACGGCCCTCACGGCGTCCTCGCTGGGTCCGCCGATCTCCGCCTCCCATTGCAGGGTGCGGCTTCCGGAGAAGGCGGCGACGAACCCATTGCCGTTGCGTGTTCCACCGACCCCGAAGAGGTCGTTGTCGCCACCGCTCGCAGAGAGACCGAACACTCCGTCTGCCACAGCGAAGGTGCGTACGGGCTCAGCGGCGTGATCCAGCTGAAGCGTCGCCACGAATCCGGCGAGCGGACCGGTAGGCTCGGGGAGGAGCTCCCCGATGGCGCCCCCGTACGTGCCGGCCACCCGGACCCGCTCGCCCGCGAAGGCGATGGAGGATGGGACCATCGCGTCGTCCTCGGACGGGACGAGCGCAGTCGCCCATTGGGCGGTGAGGCTCGCATCGTAGCCGACGATCGCCACACTCCTCGTCAGCTCGCCCGCCGACAGTGTGACCCCGTTGCCAAGGTCGAACTCGCCACCGAAGACGCCAATCACGACCACCTCATCGTTGTTGGCGGTGACCGCGTTGAACGTGGTCAGTTCGTCGCTGCGCGCCGTCGTGAGCATCTCGACGAGCCCCTCCCGATCGACCCGAGCGAGGTAGGCGTGGGCGGTCTCGCCGGCTTCGCGCGTGCCCTGCGCACCGAAGCGGGTCGAGCCGCTGAAGAAGCCCGTGACGTAGGCTTTGTTCCCCACAACGGCGACGTCGCTGGCCAAATCCAGGCGCGCACCGTTGAACGTCGCGATGACCTCGAGCGACAACTCCGCATCGGGATCGCCGCCGTCCGGGCCGGCGTCAGGCGCCGGCCCTGGAAGACAAACGTCGCCCGGGTGGCAGGTCCATCCGCCTGGGCAGCTGAGGTCGGGTGGGGGGCCGCAGAGGATTTGACCCTCCGGCAGCTGCACGCAGCCGAATCCAGCCAGCGCCATCAAGAAGGCCGCTATCGCTCGCGCCATCGCCCGAAGCTAGCCCAACCTGACGGCGAACCCAAGGCCAAGCGAACCTCCTAGAGCAGCGTCAGCGCCTGCCTTCGCAGCGTCTCGCACGCTTCGTCCATGTCGTCCTGGTGCTGGCGCAGCGTGCCCAACGCCGCGTCGAGCGAATCCTCGTACCGCGCGACTTGGGCCTCCGACGCGCCGCGCTCCTGCAGCCGGCGGACGGCGTCGTTTCGGTAGTCCCGAGCGAGTTCCGCGAGCGCGTCGATGGCCTTCCGCACGCGTTTCCCGGCGGCCTCGACTTCGCGTGTTCGCGCGTCGAGCGCGTCGAGCGCGGCGGCAGGCACGGGGACGTAGCCCCCCGGTTCGTCGCCATCGGACATCGGTCCACCCTATCAAAGTGTGGAGACCAACCGGAAAACACACCCGCGAGGCTCGGTCCCCTGGGGGCAGTGAAGTCCGCCGTTCGGGGGGCGAACGCGGTATGCTCCCGCGGCGAGCCGCCATGCACCACGGTTTCGGAGACGACGACGACGACGAGAGCACCGTGATGATCGCCTCCTTCTCGGAGGGCTCGTTCTTCGCGGACCGTTACCACATCCAGAAGACCCTCGGCACGGGGGCCATGGGGCGGGTGTACGCGGCGACGGAGCTCCACAATGGGCGCAAGTGCGCGATCAAGGTGCTGCACAAGGAGCGGCTCGGCGAGGAAGAGACGGTAGCGCGCTTCCAGCGGGAGGCGGAGGTGCTGGCCTCCATCGGGCACCCGTGCATCGTGGAGATCTACGCGTTCCACCACGCGCCGGACGGAAGCCCGTATCTGGCGATGGAGTTGCTCGAAGGGGTGACCCTGAAGGAGCGGCTGCGGGAGGGCCACTACGCCGACCCGCGCGCGTTTCAGCCTGTGCTCGACGGTGTGTGCGGGGCGCTCGACGCGGCGCACGGCCGGGGTGTGGTGCACCGTGACATGAAGCCGGACAACCTGTTCTTGCCGAGCTCGGGCTCGCCGGCGGTGAAGATCGTGGACTTTGGCCTGTCCCGCATTCAGCGGGCGGAGAAGGACCTCACCCACAGCGGGATGATTCTGGGCACGCCGCGATACATGGCTCCCGAGCAGATCCGGGACGCGTCGTCCTCCGGCCCAGCGGGCGATCTCTATTCGCTCGCCGTGCTCGCCTACGAGGCGATCACCGGCCAGTCACCGTACCCCGCACAAGACTACGGCCAGCTGCTCGGGTGCGTCTTGGAGGCCCGGACCACGCCGTTGAGCGAGGTCCGACCGGATCTTGGGCAGATGCTCTCCGACGTGCTCGCACGCGCGATGGCGCCCCAAGCGGCCGACCGATTCCAGAGCAGTGGCGCTTTCGCGGCGGCGTATGGTCATGCGATCGGGAGCGCGACCAAGGCGGCCGACATCGTCGCCGAGGCCAAACCGAAGGCGCCGCGGCCCCGCAACGTCCCGAGCCTCTCGAACATCCCGGTGAACAAGGGCTCGACGCTCGCCTTCGACGCCTCCGCGGTGTTCGGTGACGCCCTGCCCGACCTCTCCAAGCTGGAGGAGGATGGATGGGACGACGGTACGGAGCGCACGACGCCCGATGAGGTCGAGAGTCTCCCGCCGGCCTTTGGCTCTGCTCCTGCCGCTGCGCCCGTTGTGCCCGTTGCGCAGCCAACGCCCGCTCCGGCCCAGCCCTCCGCGCATTTTCCGGCGACGGCGGCCGGCTTTCCGGCGCGGAGAGCGCCGGCTTCGCCTTATCCGTTGTCCGTTCCCGGGGCCTCGGCGGGCTCGCAGTCCCAGAGCCCTCTGCCCGAGGCGCAAGGGGGAGACACCCTGTTTCTCGGGGACGTGGGACCCATTCCGCCGCCGGAGCCGAGCTTCTCCCCCACTCCGTCCCCGTATTCGTCGCAGGCACCGCACGGATCGTTCCCGCCCCGCTCCACGCCCAATCCCTCGTACGCACCGCCCCCGCACTCGAACCCCGCTGCGTCCTATGCGCCGAGCGGGCACCCGGGAACGAGCCAGCCGGGCATGAGTCACGCCGGCATGAGCCAGCCAGGCATGAGTCACGCGGGCATGAGCCAGCCAGGCATGCTGCATCCGGGCGCGGCGCACCCTGGGGCCAGTCAGCCGGGCGCGTACCTCGGCCGGCCGCCCGCTTCGGCGCCCAAGAAGAGCCGCACCGGGCTCATCCTGTTTCTCGTTGCGCTCATCGTAGTGATCGCGGGCTCCGCCGCCGCCGGGTTCGGGTTGCGGGCGCACATGCGAGGCGAGCTCGACCTGCCCTTCGAGATCCCGGGCGTCACCCCCGAGTAGCCGCACGGTGTCCGAGTGTGCGTCGGGCTCGCACCCCGTCGTTTTCTTCGCGGACGCTCAGACGAACTCGACGCCCTGTGCCAGGGGGAGCTCGCCGCCGTAGTTCACGGTGCACGTCTGCCGGCGCATGTAGGCCTTCCATGCGTCGGAGCCGGACTCCCGACCGCCGCCGGTGTCCTTCTCGCCGCCGAACGCGCCGCCGATCTCCGCGCCGCTGGTGCCGAGGTTGACGTTGGCGATGCCGCAGTCGGAGCCGGCCGGGCTCAGGAAGGACTCGGCCGCGCGCATCGACTCGGTGAACAGCGCGCTCGACAGGCCCTGCGACACGGCGTTCTGCGCCGTGATGGCCTCTTCCAGGGAGTCGACCTCGAAGACATAGAGGATGGGCGCAAACGTCTCCTCGAACGCGATCGGGAAGTCCTTCTGGGCGGGCGCGCGCACGAGGGTGGGCTCGACGAAGAAGCCGTCCCCGCCGATGGGCGCGCCGCCCGTGATGACCTCGCCCCCCTGGGCCTTGGCGGAGGCGACGGCAGCCTCGAACGCCTCGACGGACGCGGCTGAGCAGAGCGGACCCATCAGCGTGCCGGCCTCGAGTGGGTCTCCGATACGCACGGTGCCGTAGGCGCGGGTGACGCGCTCCACCAGCTCGTTCGCGACGCCTCGCTGGACGAACACGCGCCGGGTGCTGGTGCAGCGTTGGCCGGCGGTGCCGACCGCGCCGAACGTGATGGCGCGGACCGCCAGATCCAGGTCCGCGTCGTCGAGCACGATGATCGCGTTGTTGCCGCCCAGCTCGAGCAGAGACTTCCCGAGCCGCCCAGCGACCCGGGCCGCCACGCCGCGGCCCACCTCGCTCGAGCCGGTGAAGCTGACAAGCGGGAGCCGGGGGTCGTCCGCCATGCGCTGACCCAGCGCGGCGCCGCCCACGGTCAGGTTGAACACCCCGGCCGCGTCGTGCGCCTCCATCGCCCGCTGGGCCAAGTGCTGTACGGCGATCGAGCAAAGGGGGGTGCGGGGGGAGGGCTTCCAGATGACGGTGTCGCCGCACACCGCCGCGATGGCCGCGTTCCACGCCCAGACAGCGACGGGGAAGTTGAACGCCGTGATCACGCCGACGGGGCCGAGTGGGTGCCACTGTTCCATCATGCGGTGGCGCGGCCGCTCGGAGGCGATCGTCAGCCCATACAGCTGCCGCGAGAGACCGACCGCGAAGTCGCAGATGTCGATCATCTCCTGGACTTCACCGAGCCCTTCGGCGCGGATCTTCCCCATCTCGAGGCTCACCAGCTCCCCGAGCGGCTCCTTGTGCTCTCGCAGGAGCTCACCGAGCGTGCGGACCAGGTCGCCCCGCTTCGGCGCGGGCCGCATGCGCCAGGACTGGAACCGCGCCTGTGCGCCTTCCACCACCGCGTCGTAGTCGGCGTCGGCCGCGGCCTTCAGCCGGGCGACCTCCATGCCGCGCGTGGGCTCGCAGACGACGTGTTCCGCGCCGGCGCCCTCACGGCTGAACCCGTTCCCCACCACCCCGTGGTGGTTCTCGACGCCCATCTTCGCGAGCAACGCTCGTGCCTTTTCCGTCCGTGACATGTCGGCGTCTCTAGCAGCCGAACGCCTTCGGAGCCCGTGGTGCTTCTCGCGCGGAGTTGCGCGTTGACGGGCCCGGCTTCGGGGTAGCATCCGGCATGACCGAGGATCGCACCCAGGCGCTCGACCGCGCGGTGCTCAACATGCTGACGGACCCCCTCCACACGGGCGCGTCGGCCCCGCGCCCGGACGCTCCGATGCGGGAGGGCAGCCCGCTCACGGTCGCCGACGGCAAGGCGCTCTTTCGGGCGCAGGCGGGAAGCCGCCATCTCGACGTCGCGGCGCGCGCGCTTCGGGCCGAGGGGCGCGGCTACTACACCATCGGGAGCTCTGGGCACGAAGGAAACGCGGCCGTCGCCGCTGCCTCGCGGGTGACGGACCCGGCGCTCTTGCACTACCGCTCCGGTGCTTTCTACCTCGCGCGCGCGGCGCAAGCGCGGGGCATCGATGGGCTCGAGGACGTCCTTCTCGGGGTGGTCGCATCGCGCGACGAACCCATCGCGGGCGGACGCCACAAGGTGTTCGGTCGGCGCGAGCTGAGCATCTCACCGCAGACGTCGACCATCGCCTCCCCCCTGCCGCGCATCCGCCTGGGAGACAGCAGATTGCACGTCCTCCAGATTCAGCTCTCGATCTCCCGTTAAAGCCTCAACCTGAATCCTGGTACTATGAGACATACTCGCCCTCCGTTCAGCACGCAAATTCTCAAGGGATGCTGTGAGCGGAACCCCGAGCGGCGAGGGCCGGTCGACAACCGCTGCATCATCCCCACTGGGATTTTCATCGTTGCTGCCCTCAAGGATCTGGGCCGGTTGCTTCCTGTCTGCGCCGGGGTGCGCCGCTTTGGTGCGGCGTCGCTTGACTTGGCCTATGTC
>JBGCFC010000006.1:0-107408 GCA_045106715.1 Sandaracinaceae bacterium | reverse complement strand
CGATGGCCCCGTGTAGCGAGGTGGCGATGCTGTTGCAGTTCACCCACATGCCGAGGAGGTCACCCGTGCTGGTGACACCCCAGATCTCGTTCAGCAGCACGTTGCGGTAGATGTACAGGACAAGGTCGCCCCAGTTCATCGTGAAGCTGTGTTCGGGGATGTTGAGGGTGGTTCCATCCACGGTCGTGATCTCCTCCACCGGAAGCGTGGAGAAGCCGGCGTCCGCCAAGGAGAAAATTCGCTCCTCCACCGCGCCGGGCGGGTCGGACTCAGGATTCCGGAAGTTGACGACCATCTGAACCAGCTCGTGCTGCATCGGAAGGTCGAACTCGTTTCCAGCTCCCGACATGTTGACGGTCATCACACTGAGGATCCTGGCGTTGGTGATGGCCGACGCGAGGTCCGAAACGAGCTCGAGCCAATCACCCACGAAATCGGGCAGGAAGTCGTCGATCTGGTCGTTCACCAACCCCTGAGCGTCCTGGTTGAACAGCTCCCAGACACCACAGCCGCCGAACTCGACGCGCGAGATGCCACCGCCCCACGAGGTGAAGTCTTGCAGGTACATCGCTTCCAGATCCCCGAGGCGGTGATCGGGTTCGCACGTGTCTCGGGTGTCGCCTGGATCGCACTCCCAATGGCAAGTCTGCCGGGCGGCGATGTCGACGATGAAGGCGCCGGGGTCTTGACCGTACTCCGCCCGCCCGTCGCCGTCCGTGTCAGGGTCCGGGATCCCTGGGGGCATGATGTGCTCGCCCTCAAGGTCGTTGTCGTCCGCGAGCTCCTCGAGAATCTCGAGCACGCTGTTCACCGAACCCGGAAGGGCCTCACCGAAGTCGAAGCGGTTGTCGAGGTCCCAGATGCCCACGAAGCTCGGGGGGATCATCTGGTCCTGGAGCGTGATGGCGACCGGGGTCTCGTTGCCGTTGGTGACCACGATGTTGTCGCGGCAGCCGAAGGCGGAGACGGCCGAGCCGGTGCGCGCGACGACGGCGATGGTGTAGTCGCTCGCCACGGGGACGCCGGCGAAGGCGGGCATGGACGTGACGCTGGTGACGCTCGGCGACATGCGGATCGCCGTCGGAAGCATGCGCGGGTTCAGCGTTCCGCAGGCCTCGCCTCGGTAGAGGAAGGTGTCGAAGCGCTCGAGCGCGCGGTCGCCGGCGTACGTCATGGAGACGACGATGCTGCCGAGCTCGGAGTCGCTGACTGCGACGTCGAAGCGAACGGGGTCGCCGGTGGGCGCGGAGACTTCGATGCTGAAGTTGGCGTTGGTGCCGCCGGCCGTGAGCGTGATGACGCCCTCGCCTTCGACGTCGCTGATGGTCTGGAGCGCCGCGAGGCGGGAGCCGCCGGGCTCGCCGACGATCTCGTAGTCGAGCGGGGCGTTCTCGATGCCGACGCCGGACGCGTCGGCGTAGCGGACGCGGAGGTTCGCGGTCCCGCCGTACATCAGGGTCACCGCGGGCGAGCCGACGATCTGCAGCGTGGCGCCTTCGAGGCGCGGGTCCATGGGGTCGAAGGGCATGTCGTTGCCGCACGCGCCCGCGAAAGCAGCGGCGATGACGGCAACAAAGGCAAGTAGGGACGTTCTCTTCATCTGAACCTCGGTGAGTGGCACAACGCGCTCCCATCCTAGCCGAAGCGGGCGTGAGAGGGAAAACCCCTGTAGCGCAGCTGAGGGGGCGAAACCAGGGTGCGGGGGGCGCCCAGCGACACTACGGTGGGTCGTTGGCTCATCCACTCCCGCCGGCTCCCGCGTGTCTGGCGTGTGGCGCGTGCTGTTTCTCGCAGCTGACGCACTACGTGAGGGTGACGGGCGCCGACTACGCGCGGCTCGGCGAGCGGGCCGAAGACCTGGCCGTCTTCGACGGACACCGGGCGTTCATGCGGATGGAGGACGGGCACTGCGCCGCGCTGGTGATCGACCCTGCGACCCGGGAGTTCCGCTGCGACGCCTACCTGGTGAGGCCCGATGTCTGCCGCGATCTCGGACGGCTCTCGCCGTCGTGCGACGCGGAGCGCATGCAGAAGGCCGATCGCGCGCTGTCGGCCCTGCGCCGAGCGCGGTGATCCGAAGAAACCCTGCGCCACTGGGTCGCCTCGGGCGTTCCATGAGCGAGATGACGTGTTCTTCAGCCCCCCGCTTGGGTCTTCAGGAGCCGCTCGACGCTCACGTCGAAGCGGCTGCGGATGAGATCCATGACGCTCTCCAGCTCGCGCGGGCTCACCTCGAGCTGGGTGCGCAACGCCCGCTGGGTGGCGCGGTCGATGTCGTCCCGGGCCCGCGCGAGGTGCCGGACGACGGTCGCCCGGTGCACGCCGTACATCGAGGCGAGGTCCTCGAGGGTCACCTTTCGCAGGAAATGGAGCCGAAGCAGGTTGCGCTGGCGGGGCTCGAGCTGCTCGACCGCCGTCTCGAAGGCCTCGCGGAACGCCGTTCGATAGCGCGCCTTGAGAAAGTTCAGCTCGGGGTCGGCCTCCCCCACCACGGCGTCCATCGCGTCGTCGGCCGGGGATTCGCGCCCGGACTTTCGCAGCATCGAGAGCGCCGTGCGGGTGGCGGTGACCTTGAGCAGCCCGCGGAGCGAGCCGCGGCCCGCATACCCCGCGATCTTGGGGCGCTCTCCGGGCTCGGCGACGAGCAGCTTGCGGCGGACTTCCTGAACCACGTCGTCCACGTCGGCGTCGGCGAGCTTCATCGAGCCGATCAGCCGCGGCACGTGCGCGAGGTAATCGTTCTCGAACCGCCGGAGCGCCGCGCGGTCGCCATCCGCACAGGCGAGACCCAGCGCCAGCTCGCGGACGCGCTCGTCGTCGAGCTTGCCGGCGGGCTTGGGCAGCGCAGCGAGCGCCTCGATGAAGGCCAGCCGGTCGACCGGGATGTCGGCCGCCTCCACCAGGGCGCACAGGCGCGAAAGCGTCGACTCGAGGTCCGGGTCGTCGGCGTCGGGACGAAGGGCGAGGTAGGGCAGCGCGAGGGCCATCCCGCTGACGATACCCGAGGTACGCTCCGGTGGTGATGCACCCGGACGACGGCGCGCTGCTCGCCCTGGTCGACGGCGAGCTCCGGGGGGACGCTCTCTCCGCGGTCGATGCACACCTCGACACGTGCGACAGCTGTCGTGAGCTGGTGGGCATGCTCGCCAGCGGCACCCGACGACGCGACGAGAGCGCCTCCGTTCGGTCGGACCGCATCGGCCGGTTCTTGCTGATCGAAGAGCTCGGGCGCGGGGCGATGGGTGTCGTCTACGCGGGCTACGACCCAGAGCTGGACCGCCGGGTGGCCATCAAGGTGCTGTACGGCGAGGCGGACACCTCGATGGGTCGTGCCCGTTTGGTGCGGGAGGCGCAGGCGATGGCGCGCATCACGCACCCGCGGGTGGTGGCGGTCTTCGATGTTGGTACCCGCGGCGACGACGTCTACGTCGCGATGGAGCTCGTCGAGGGCACCCACCTGCGCGCCTGGATGGCCAGCGAGCCGCCCCGCGAAGACCGCCTGCGCGCGTTTCGGGAGGCCGGGATGGGGCTCGCGGCGCTGCATGACGCGGGCCTGGTGCACCGGGACTTCAAGCCCGAGAACGTGCTCATCGGCGAAGGCGGCGCGAAGGTCACGGACTTCGGGCTCGCGCGCGGCGAGGCGAAGGCGGGCGAGGTCCCAAACGACGCCGACATCGTGAGCGCGACCCTCACCCGGACAGGCGCGGTGCTCGGCACGCCGGCGTACATGGCGCCCGAGCAGCTCGAGGGCGGCGAGGTGGGTCCGAAGGCCGATCAGTTCGCGTACTGCGTGGCGCTCTGGGAGGCGCTCTACGGGCAGCGGCCCCACCACGCGCGCACGTTCGCCGAGCTCCGTGTCGCGCTTCAAGCACCGCCGCCCGAGGCCCTCGGCGACAAGCGGATCGGCGCGGCGCTGCGGCGCGGCCTCGACCCCGATCCGGCTCGACGACACCCGGACATGCGCTCGTTGCTGGACGCGCTGGCGCCGCCGGCGGAGCGCCCTTGGAAAGCGGCGCTCGCGACCGGGCTGGTTCTCTCGGCCGCGCTCGGGCTCACGCTGATGCTGCGCGACTCCCCCAGCGAAGCCTGTGCCGAGGCCCCTCCGCTGGTCGCGCTGGATGCCGGCTTCCAGATCCCGTCGGGGCCGGCGACACCCGACGTACCCGAAGGGGTGCGCGCCACGCTCGCTCGATGGGCCGAGCGCTGGGGCGACGCGCGCACCGACGCCTGCGACGCCACCCACGAGCGGCACGCGCAATCGGGCGCGCTGCTCGACCGCCGACTCGCCTGCTTGGATCGGCAGCGCATGGCGCACGACGGCGTGGTGCAGGAGCTGCAGCGCGGCGGTCCCAACGCGGTCCAGGCGCTCGACGCGTTGCCCGAGCCGAACGCATGCGCGGCGGACCGACTGATGGACTCGCTCGCGCCCCCGGCCGTCGCACGCGAGGCGCTGGCGGCGGTCGCGGCCGACATCGACCAAGGACGCGTGGCGCTTGCGGTCGCGCGCTGGGACGACGCGACGCAGCACGCCGCGCGCGCCCTCGAATCGGCCGCGGCGAGCGGGTGGCGGCCGGCCATCGCCGAGGCGCGACGCCTGCGCGCCGATCTCTTGCGCGCACGGGGTGACTACGACGCGGCGTACGCCGAAGGGAGGCTCGGGCTGCTGGAGGCGAGGCGGGCGGATGCCGACGCGGAGCAAGCCCAGGCATGGATCGGACTCGTGCGCAGCCGGGCCGCCGCGGGGCGCTTCACCGAGGCCGCTCAGGACGCGGAAGACGCGGACGCCGCGCTGGTCGGGGCGGGCGATGAGGAAGAGGCGCGGCAGGCCTTGCTGCACGTCCGAGGCGTGGTGCGGACCAACCTCGGGGACGAGCACGGCGCCGAGTCGGACCTTCGGGCCGCGCTGGACGGGGCAGAGCGTCGGTTCGGGCAGGAGGACGCGCGATTGGCCCCGCTTTACACGAGCCTGGGCGAGCTGCACCGGCGACGCGGTGAGCTCGAGGACGCGCTCGACTCCCATCGCGCCGCGCTGCGGCTGAACCAAAACACCTTTGGAGAAGCGCATCCGAGGGTGGCGCGGGACCTCCACAACGTCGCGGGCATTCTCCGCCGAATGGGACGCCTCGAGGAGGCGGAGACCCACTACCGGCAAGCCCTCGCCGCATCCGAACAGAGCGGTGGCGACGCCGCGCAGCGCGGGCTGACGCACAACAGCCTCGGGCTCGTGGCGTCCGAGCGCGGTGACACCGACGCCGCGCGTTCACACTACGCGACCGCGGTGGAGATCCTCGAGGAAGCGGGACACAACGACGCATCCATCGCGCTGTCCAACCTGGCGCTTCTGGACCTCGAGGACGGGGCGCCGGCAGCAGCGCGGGACCGGCTCGAGCGGGCGATCGAGATGGACACAGCGCGTCTAGGCGCGCGGAGCGAGCGTGTCTTTCACCTGCTCACGAGCCTGGGGGCGGCGCAGATCGCGCTCGGAGCGCTCCCGGCGGCGCGGGCCGCGCTGACCCGTGCGCTCGAGACGGCGCGGGAGCGGGGCGAACCCGACGACATCGCAGCCGCGGAGGAGCACCTGGCCGCGCTGCCCGCGGTCGAAGAGACGCGTCCAGCGCCCCGCCCTGCAGCACGGTCGCGACCTGCAGGCTCGCAATCTGCACGATCGCAATCTGCAGGCTCGCGCCCCGCCCCCCCGCCGACCGAGCCGGCCGCCGAGGAGACGCCGACTCCACCCGCTTCGTCTTCGCGCACGGGGGGCCTGACCTACGGGGCGGCGCAGGCGGTCGAATGATCCTGCCGAATCCAGAGCGAGAGTGGGCCCGCTCGGCCCCGACCGACGCACGCGGAGCGGTGGAGGCGCGCCTCGGTCCGGTCGAGGGCGCGCTCGAGGTGCTCGCCGGCGGGCAGGCCAGCCTGTGCGTGGGCATCGGGGACAAGGTCCTTCGTGTCGTCCGCACCCCCGCGACGCTCGATCTCGAGGAGGCGCTCACGACGCTGGCCTGGGGCTTCTTTCGCAGCCCACGGCTGATGGGGCGCGGCGATGACTGGCTCCTGCTGGAGCGTGTGCCCCACGAACCCCTGAGGAGCGAACACGGAACCGCGGTCGGCGCGGCGCTGGCGGAGATCCACGCGCAGTCGTTCGCAACGTGCGGCTGGCTCGACGGCACGCTGCGGGTGTGCGAACCGCAGGTGGACTTCGGGGCTGCGCTCGTGGAACACGCCGGCTCTCTGGAACTCGAGCCGGCGCTCGGACAGAGGGTCGTCGAGCACCTCGAGGCCCACGCGCGAGAGCTTGGGCCGGCTCGGCTGCTGCACGGGGACTTCAAGCTCTCGAACGTGCACGCGTCTGGCGATACGGTGCTGGTCCTCGACTGGGAGTACGCGTACGCGGGCCCGGCGTTGATGGACGTGGGCCAGCTCATGCGGTGGGACGTGCCCGAGGGATTCGTCGACGCGTTCGAGCGCAGCTACCGTGCGCACGGAGGCGAGCTCCCCGCGGGCTGGCTCCCGCAGGCCCGAGCGCTGGACGCCGTGAACCTCGCCGCCCTGCTCGCGCGCTCAGACTCCGGAACCGCCCGCGAGCGGGACCTCCGGACGCGACTCGAAGAAACTCTGCGCCGGTCGTGACCGGGGTGCGTTCCCGAGGTGAAAGGGAACCGCATCATGAACCGTCGCAGCTTCTTCGCCCTCGGGGCCACCGGCCTGCTCGCCTGCGCCCGCCCCGAGACCTTGCTCGCCCAGGATCGCTGCGCGCCGACGCTGCCCAACATCGAGGGACCCTTCTTTCGCGCCGGCGCCCCGATCGGCACGCGCTTGGCGAGTGACGCGGACGGTCACGCCATTCAGATCCACGGGCGCGTTCGCGACACGCTCTGCCGGCCGGCGCAGAATGGAGTCATCGAGGTCTGGCAGGCGGACGCGCACGGGGACTACGACAACGTGGGCTACCGGCATCGGCGTCAGGTGCGGTGCGACGCCGAGGGGCGGTTCGTGTTCGAGACCATCGTGCCCGGGCGCTACCGCGCGGGCAGCATGGTCCGCCCGGCGCACATCCACGTGAAGGTGCACGCCGACACGCGCCCGACGCTGACGACGCAGCTCTATTTTCCGGGCGACCCGCACAACGACGACGATCCGTGGATGCGGTCCGCGCTGCTCCTCCACGGCACGGGACCGGACCGGTATGGGTTCGGGTTCGTGGTCTGATCACAAGAGCGGCGAGACGAGCACGACCACGCTGAAGCCGACGGCGGTGCCGCGACCCCCGTTCTCGTAGCTGTGCTTCTGGTCGCCCCGGAACGCGACGACGTCGCCCACCGCCAGGGTGTAGATGTCACCGCTCGCGATGAGCCGGAGGGTGCCCTTCTCACACGTCAGGTACTCGCGGGTGCCGGCCGTGTGCGGGACGCCCACGAGGCGGCCTCCCGTGGGGAGCTCGATGCGGTCGATCTCCATGCCCGGCACGGGGTCGGGGAGCAGCTTGTGCACCAGCGCTTTGCCGCGGCGCCGTGTCTTGAGCGTGCCGGACGGGTAGTGCTTTCCCGTGGCGCGCGGCGGGGCGAGCAGCTCCTCGAGCGAGACGCCGAGCGCGGTGGACGCGGCATGCAGGACGGAGAGCGTCGGGTTGGCCCCGCCCGACTCGAGGTTCGCCCACGTCGCGCGGGGGACGCCGGCGAGCTTCGCCATCTGCTGCTGCGTCCGGCCGCGCGCCTGGCGCAGGGTCCGGAGGTTCTGGGCGAGGTGGTCGGAGAGTTCGCTCATGGGTCTCCTCTGAGAGCCTTCTGCCAACGTGTTGGAGCGATTGTCACCGAAACGGACATCGCGAGTCACCCTGATTCTCAGGAGGCCGACAATGACGACGGATACGAAGACCGAGAGAAAGAACGCAGTGGTGACCGGCGCGAGCCGAGGGTTGGGGCGCGCGGTGGCGGAGCGACTGGCGCGGGAGGGTCACCGGGTGTTGCTCGTCGCGCGCGGCGAGGAGGCGCTCCACGACGTGGTCGAGGCGTTGGTCGCCTCGGGCGCCGATGCCCATGCGCTGGCGCTCGATGTCGCCGCGCCAGAAGCCGGGGCCACCATCGCGGCGGTGGCGCACGAGCTGCTCGGGCCGGTCGATCTGTTGGTGAACAATGCCAGCACACTGGGGCCGGTCCCGCTCGTGCCGCTCACCGAAACGTCGGACGACGCGTTCGAGCGCGCGCTGGCGGTCAACCTGTCGGCGCCGTTCCGGCTGACCCGCGCGGTCGTCGGCGCGATGGTCCTGCGCGGAGAAGGGACCGTCGTCCTGGTCAGCTCCGACGCCGCGGTCGACGCGTATCCCAGCTGGGGCGCCTACGGTGCGAGCAAGGCGGGTCTCGATCACCTGGCGCGGATCTGGGCCGCGGAGCTCGAGGGCACGGGCGTCCGCGTACTGAGCGTCGACCCCGGCGAGATGGACACTCGGATGCACGCCTTGGCGCTGCCCGACGCCAACCGAAACACGCTCGCCCGGCCCGAGGACGTGGCGGGCGCGCTGCTCGTGCGCTTGGTCGATGCACCGTCAGGTACTCGCATCGGAGGCCTGTCGTGAGGACGGCGGCGATCGCGCACGCCGTCCAGCTGACGCCGGCGACCGCCGCGCGGCGCGGGCCGAGTGAGCAGCGCATGCTGCATGTCGACCGGAAGCGGGGGCGGGTGGTCCCTGCCCGGCTGAGCGACGTGCTCCACACCGTCGAGCCGGGCGACCTCTGGGTGCTGAACGACGCCGCGACGATCCCCGCCTCGCTCCGCGTTCGGGTCCAGGGGCGCGCGCTGGAGATCCGTCTCGCTCAGGCGACGACCCGCGGCACGTGGTGGGCGGTGCTCTTCGGGGAAGGCTCGTGGCGGGACGACACCGACCTCCGGCCGGCGCCTCCGTCCGTCTCGCCCGGCGAGGCGCTCGGCCTGGAAGACGGGAGCGCCCTGACGGTCGTGCGGGCAGGAAGGCTCATCGAGGTCCGCTTCCCGACCTCGGGGGATGCCTTCTGGCAGCAGCTCTACCGGCTGGGGCGGCCCGTTCAATACAGCTATCACACGCGCCCGCTGCCGCTCTCGGAGGTGCAGACGCCGTACGCCGCCCGGCCGTGGGCGCTCGAGCTCCCGTCCGCGGGCCGGCCGCTGACCACCGAGCTGCTCGGCGCGCTTCGGCGGCGCGGGGTGGAGCTGTCGACGTTGACCCACGCGGCGGGGTTGAGCGCCACGGGCGACCCCGCGCTCGACCGGAGCCTGCCGCTGCCGGAGCGGTTTCACATCCCCGCGCGCACGGCCGACGCGGTACGCCGGGCCAAGGACGAGGGGCGGCGCGTCGTGGCGGTGGGCACCAGCGTGACCCGTGCGCTCGAGGGGGTCGTGCGTGAACGCGGCCGCGTTGTTCAGGGCGAGGGCGAGACGAGCCTGAAAATCGGACGGGACACGTCGCTCGCCATCGTCGACGCGCTGCTGACCGGCGCGCACGACCCGATGAGCTCCCATCACGCGCTGCTGGAGGCGTTCGCGCCGAGGCCTCTGTTGACGCGCGCGCTGTCGGCGTCGGTACGACACGGCTATCGCGGCCACGAGCTCGGGGACAGCTGGCTCATCACGTGATAGGCCGCGCCCATGGCATACGGAACGGCCCTCACTGAGCGCTCGACACAAGAGCTGAAGAACGTGCTTCGGCGGCTTCATCAAGGCTTGCTTCCCACCCCGCTGACCACGCAGGGACTGCACGCCGCGGGGCTGTCCTACCTGGTCGACAAGGTGGACTTTCTCCTGGGTCTCGACGAGGCGGGCCTCCGGGCGGTTCTGGTCGCCGTGCTCGCCGAACGCCGCCCGCAGTAGCACCAGCCGTCAAATCTTTGGCGGACGCGCCGTTGTCCCTATGCCAGGGAGGGGTCGAGTTCGGTCGGCCGCCCTTCGAGTGGCGCAGATGGAGGCGGTGTGAAGAGTGAAGTGAGTCACGTCTGGCTTCGGCCGGAGAACCAGAGCCAGATGGTGCTGACGGTCGACGAGTTTCTCGACCATGACCCTGCGCAACGGGCCAGCTGGATCCTCGACGACACATGTGCGTTTCTCACGCCGGACGGCGCCTGCGTGCCGCTCGGTCGCGCGCTCGACCAGCTGCGCGAGTCGTGGGTGATGCAACCCGACGCGAGCCGCGCCGCACGCCGCACCCAGGAATCGACCCGCGGGGGCATCGTCGACGAGCGACGCCGGTATGCGCGCACCGCGATGGTGCGTCCGGTCCGCGTCTCTGCGCCCCCCCAGTACCCGGCCGGCGTGCGCCCGATCCGCCCTCACATGGCGACCGAAGACCGCGTTCAGGTCGGCATCACCGAGGACGTCAGCCGCGGAGGCATCTCGTTCCGCGCGCGCCGCTCTTACTCTCCCGGCCACCGCGTGATGGTCGGATGGTGCTGTTCGAGCGAGGGGTCGGAGGAGACCCTCCGCCTCGGACGCGTGGTCCGCTGCGGCAGCGAGAAGGCAGACGAAACCGGCTTCCCGTATGTGGTCGCCGTGGCGTTCGACGAGCGCCGCGCAGCCTAGGTCGAAAGACAGATGACGGGGTCGTCGGACGACCGACGCGTCGGCGCCGAAGCGTGGGTCGGCCCATGCGAAGGCCCCGGCTGCTTCTGACGGCAGGCCGCACGCCCCTCAGCGGCGCGCGCGGCTCAGTGCGGGATGAGGTTGAGGAACCAGGCAGCCGCGCCGCCTGCGGCGAGCAGCAGAACCCCGCCGATCACCACCCACTTCATGCCGCCGCCGCCGGACTCTTCCGACGGTTCGAGCGCAGAGCCCTCGGACGCGGGCGGAGGCATGCCCGCAGGCGTTCCCGTCGCCGGGGGAGGCAGACCGGGACCCGAAGGACGGGAGGTCCGCTCCGGAGCGGAGGCCTCCGCCGGCTCGTCGTTCACAGAGACGGGCTCGGGCGAGGAGATCCGCGGCGAGGAAGCACGCGGTGGAGGCGGCTCGCTCCCGTCGGACTCCAGCAGGCTGGCCAGATCGCTCGCCTCCACGCCGGACTCGCGCCAGCCGGGCTCGCTCGTGTCCCCTGACGCACTGGCGATCGCCTCGCCAACCTCGTCGTCGTTGGCAAACCAATCCGCCGGGTTCTCGAACAAGCTGCCATCGAGCGGCTGCGCGCCGGCCACGTCGTCGGGGCTGAGCGGCGTATTGCCGATGTCGATCGCTTCGCCGCCCTCGCTGATGTCGTCGAGTGACGTAAAGCGGAGCAACTCCTCTTGGATGAGGCGATCGATGATCGACGCGTCCTGGCTTTTGGCCGGGCCTTTGCGCTTCTTGTTCTCGACGACCGACTTCACCAGGTTGGCGATGTCGTAACTGGTGACCTTCAGCTGGTTCGCGAAGAGGTAGCTGGCCAGCGCGTCGCCGAAGTCCCGTGCGTCCTGGAATCGGTCCTTCGGGTCCTTCGCGAGCGACTTGTTGAGCAGCTCCTCGAGCTCCTCGTCGACCTCGGGGTTGAGGCGCGAGAGGCTCGGGATGTTCGCCTGCTGGACGAGCTTGACCGTCTGGTAGTCCGTCTCCCCCAGGAACAGACGGCGGCCGGCCAGCATCTCCCAAAGCACGATGCCGATCGCGAAGATGTCCGCGCGCGCATCCACGGGCTCAGCGAGCGCAGCCTCGGGCGAGAGGTAGCTGAACTTGCCCTTGACGACGCCCGGGTCGGTCTTCTCGAGCTGCGTGGTGGCCTTCGCGAGGCCGAAGTCGGTAACCTTCAGCTCGCCCCGCTTGCTCAGCAGGATGTTCGGCGGGGAGATGTCGCGGTGCACGATGTGCAGCGGCTCGCCCTCATCCCCGAGCAGCTCGTGCGCATAGGAGAGGCCGCGCAGCGTCTCCATGCAGATGTAGATGCCCTCCTTGACGGGGATCCGCTTGCCGGCTTGTCGGTAGTGCTCGATGACGGCCTTCAGATTGCAGCCGTCGATGAACTCCATGACGATGAAGAACGTGTTGTCGGCGGCTCCGATGTCGAAGACGGAGACGATGTTCGCGTGGCTCATGCGCGCGCCGAGGCGCGCCTCGTCCAGGAACATCGTGATGAACGACTTGTTCTGCGCGAGGTGAGGCAGGACGCGCTTGATGGCGACCTGCTTCTTGAAGCCCTGTACGCTGAGGGCCTCCCCACGGAACACCTCGGCCATGCCGCCTGCTTCGAGGCGGTCGACGACCCTATAACGCTGTTCGGCGGAGGCCATGTTCTCCCGTGACTGCTCCCGGCCGAAGACCGGTCTGGAGCTGAGGCCGGATTGTAGGAATCCGGAACCAAAGCGGCAAGAACGGTGATCGTCGAGCCTCGCATCATCACGCTCGGCACGACCGGTGTTGACAGTCGAGGAGCACCCGGGTTGACTGGCGCCCGTGTCGAAGTCCCAACGCTCCGTGCTCATTGCCCCGTCGATCCTCAGCGCGGATTTTTCCCGCCTCGGTGAGGAAGTCGCCGCGGTGGAGGCGGCCGGCGCGGACTGGATTCACGTCGACGTGATGGACGGGCACTTCGTCCCGAACCTCACGATCGGGCCCCTGGTCGTGAAGGCCCTGCGAAAGATCACGGACCTCCCGCTCGACGTGCACCTGATGATCGAGAAGCCTGAGCGGTACATCGAGGCCTTCGCGGAGGCCGGCGCGGACCGGATCACCGTGCACGCCGAAGCCGTGACGCACCTGCATCGCGTGCTCGGGCAGATCCGTGAGCTCGGTAAGAAGGCGGGCGTCGCGCTGAACCCGCACACCAAGGAGGAGGTCCTGCACTACCTCTTCCCGATGATCGACCAGGTGCTGGTCATGACCGTGAACCCCGGCTTCGGGGGCCAGGCGTTCATCGAGTCGATGGTGCACAAGATCGAGGCGATCCACTGGATGATCGACGCGTCGCGCAAGCCGATCCGGCTCGCCGTCGATGGCGGAATCCAGCCGGGGACCGCAGAGAAGGTGGCGCTGTCGGGGGCCGACGTGCTCGTCGCGGGCAGCGCGATCTTCGGACAAGAGGACTACGGGAAGGCCATCACGGCCCTTCGGGAGGACGTAGCGTGAGCGACGACCTGGGGCAGCCCGCTCTCACCACCATCTTCGTCGACAAGCGAGCCACCAAGCGAAAGCTGCGGCGGACCAAGCTCGCGGTGCTCGACGGACCCGACAAGGGAACCGACCTCACCATCGAGCGGGAACGCGTGACCATCGGGCGCAGCGTCATCTGCGACCTGACCCTCAACGACAAGGCCGTCAGCGGCACGCACGTCGAGGTCGAGGCCCAGGAGACCGGGTTCCTGCTGCGTGACCTCGGCTCCACCAACGGCACGTTCATCGGCGACCTCCGCGTCAAAGAGGTCTGGATCAAGCCGGGCACGGTGGTGCGCGTCGGCCAGTCGCGGATCGAGTTCCTGCCTGACAAGGGCACCGTCGACATCGAGCTGTCGCAGGAGGAGTCGTTCCACAACATCATCGGGCGCTCGGTCCGGATGCGGGAGATCTTCGCCACGCTCGGCAAGATCGCCCCCACCGACCTGACCGTGCTGGTGCGCGGCCAGACGGGGACCGGCAAGGAGCTCATCGCCCGCGCGGTGCACACCGCGAGCAAGCGAGACGACGGACCGCTGGTCGTTCAGGACTGCAGCGCGATCCCGAAGGACCTCATCGAGAGCACGCTCTTCGGGCACGAGCGCGGCGCGTTCACGGGCGCCACCGACCGGCACCGCGGCTCGTTCGAGCAAGCCGACGGCGGGACGATCTTCCTCGACGAGATCGGCGAGCTGGACCTGAACCTGCAGCCCAAGCTTCTCCGGGTGCTCGAGAACCGGGAAATCAAGCGCGTGGGCGGCGACCGACAGATCCCGGTGAATGTGCGCGTCGTGGCCGCGACCAACCGCGACCTCCGCGCGATGGTCAACGAGGGCACCTTCCGCGAAGACCTCTACTACCGGCTCAGCGTCGTAGGGATCGAGCTGCCCCCTCTTTCCGCCCGGCCCGACGACATTCCGCTCCTGGTCGAGCACTTCCTGAGCGACGTCTCGCGCCGCCGGTTCCCCGACGGAGAGGCGACGCTCACGGTGGCGCCCGATGCGATGCGACGCATGCAGGCCTACGCCTGGCCCGGCAACATCCGTGAGCTGAAAAACACGGTCGAGCGTGGCGGCTCGCTGTGCGACGGGACGGAGCTGACGGTGGCCGACGTGATGCCGGGCCATCGGCGCGTTCCGGTCCCCGCACTCGGCGGCGGATCGGCGGCGCAATTCGTGGCCGACGAGGTGGAGTTCAAGGAGGCCAAGCAGCTCATCCTGGACAAGTTCGAGGCGGCCTACCTCCGCGAACTGCTCGAGAAGCACAGCGGCAACATCACCCGGAGCGCGAAGGCCGCCGGGCTCACGCGCTACCACCTCCGCGAGCTGGCCAAGAAGTACGGCGTGCGCGACGAGGATTGAGCTTGTGGCGTGCATCGCGCCACTTCGAGGCGTCTCAGGGCGCGACGTTGACGATGCCGATGGTGCGCTGCCGTCGTGTAGCGCCTGGAGCGACGAAGCGGCCGAGGGCGTCAGCGCACGTGAACTCCGCCCAGTTCTGCCAGCGGATCTCGTAGCGGCCTGGGGTGGTGGGCGCGACGAAGCTGCCGGTCGTGCCCGCACCTGAGAACTCCACGCAGACCCCGCCGAACGTCCGGCTGAACGGGCACGCGAGCGGGAGCACAAAGTCGTCGGGACCCACCACGCCGAACACGATCTGCGAGATGACCGTGCCGCTCGTCGACGAGATGTAGGTCCAGTCGACGTCCAGATTCACGGTGGTCCCGGGCGCGACCGTGACCTCGTCGTCCACACCATTGAGGCGCACGGTCGCGGCATCAAGCACGTCGCAGCGGCCGGGGACGCTCGACACCACTTCAATCTCGGCCACCGCTTCCAGGCCGTAGTCCGGGTAGTTGTTGAAGAAGTCCAACACGAGATCGCACTGATGGTTGAAGAAGCCGCCGAGTCCGACACGGATCGGGTAGACGCCCGGCGTCTCCGGGGCCTGGAACGTCTGCGGCCCTGAGCTTCGCAGGACGCCGTTGCACGCGCCCGGCACACCCGCGCTGTAGCAGCCGAACGTGTCGTATCCGTAGCCTTCACCTGCGACCGCGAGCGCGACTTGGATGACGCAGCTGGGACAGTTGGTCTGCACGGAGGCCACCCCGCTGAGGGTGAGTGTCTCTCCCGGCCGAACCTGAATGGGCGTCCCGGCATAGCGCGTTCGCGGCGTCACCGTGCCCTCGATGTCAACCTCGGACATCGTCGTCGGGAGCGAGCACACGCACGCGCCGAGCGGGCACACCAGCGCCGGCCCGCACGCCGATTCGGCTCCGCAAGCGCAGGTGCCCGCCGCATCGCAACGGTCCGCTCCGGCGCCGCAGGCGATGCACGCCGCGCCGCGCACGCCGCAGGTCGCGACGTCACGGCTTCGGCACTGTTGGCTGCCATCGCAGCAGCCGTCGGGGCACGAATCTCCGTTGCAGACGCAGGCCCCTCCGCTGCACCGCTGGCCTTCGGAACAGGCCGGGCCGAACCCACACACGCATGCCCCATCCACACCACAGCGGTCGGCGGTGGCCCCGCAGGACACGCAGGCCTCGCCGCCCGAACCGCATTGCGAGGCGCTGGTCTCGCTCACACACGTGCCATCGACACAGCACGACCCGCAGTCTCCGCAGCCCGCGTCGGGAGCTCCGCCGTCCGGAGACTCCGCGTCCGGGGGTCCACCGTCCGGAGACTCCGCGTCCAAGACGCCTCCATCCACCGGACCTGCGTCCGAGGCAGACGCGTCCCGGGCCCCCGCGTCCATGCCGGCGTCGAGAACGGTCGCTGCGTCCGGGCCAGCGTCGCCGCCCCGGTCGAAGTCCAGCAGCGCCGTGCAGCCGGCGCCCAACGCCAGCGCCGCACAGATCAGCGTGGCGTTGAAGCAGACGACGGGCGGGGCACGATTCATGAGCGGACCGGACAATGGACAAGAGATAGCTTCAGGGGAGCGAGCACCCCATCGAAAGCGTGCGAAAGCACGATCGAAATCGTTCGATGGGCTTCATGTGACGAGGCCCTCGCGGAGCGCGAGGCGCACCAGCTCCGCGTTGGAGTTGGCGGCGAGCTTGGTGCGGATGTTCTTGAGGTGGGTGCTCGCCGTGCTGATGCTGACGTGCAGCGCTTTGGCCATGTTCGACACAGACGACCCATCGACCAGAAGTTGCAGGACCTGAAGCTCTCGCGTGCTCAGGCTGGCCAAGCTCGCGGTGCGAGGCTCGAGCAGGCGCTCGGCAAGGTCGGGCGTAATGTACCGCCCGCCCCCCGCGACTCTGCGGATCGCGTCGAGCAGGACCGAGATCGGGTGAGTCTTGGCGATGTAGGCCCGCGCGCCGGCCTGAAGCAGGCGCACCCCGTACTGCGACTCGGGATACATCGAGTAGATGATGACCGGTAGCTCGGGGGCTTCGCGCTGGAGCTGGTCCAAGACTTCGACGCCGCCGGCGTCCCCGAGGCCAGAGAGGTCCAAGATGAGCACGTCCCATCCGTCGCCGCGCGCGCGCTCGACGACGTCTCGGCCGTTTGGTGCGTGACCCACGCAGGCCATGTCGGCCTGGGCGTCGACGATGCGCTGGAGCCCATCCACCACCACCGGGTGGTCGTCAGCAAGAAAGACCCGGATCGGACTCACCACACGACTCCTCGCTGAAGACGACAGCCCTGCGTGTCGCAGGCCACGTCGGCGCTTCCCGAACCGTCTGCGGTCAGCAGCAAAATCACCGCTGCGACGATTCCCCCCACGGCCACCGTGACGCCGATCCCCATGAGAAGGTCGGCGGCCAGGGCGCGTGCGTATCCCCGGTCCTGGACGGCTTCGTAGTCCCCCTCACACCGACCGCTGGCGCAGAGCCGGTCGAGCTGCTCGCTGTCCGACACGGCGAGCACCGCGGGGGCCACCGCGCTCAGTGCGATCAGGAAGCCGCCTCCCGCAACCACCCACGGCACCCACGAAAGGTCATCCTCGGGGCGCGTCGGGGCGCGCTCGACGAGCCCGGGCGTCGCGGTCATGGCGGCAAGCGCAGGGCTGGTCGTCGACTCCGTCGGTTCCGGCTCCGGTTCTGAGATGAGGCGTCGAAGGTTCTCCGCTCGGACCCGCGCCACGCGGCTGACTTCTTCGTCGCCCACCTCATCGTTCATGGCTCCGGAGCGTCTGCGCGGCGATCCGATCGACCCTCGCTGCGATGTCTACTCGGTGGCCGTCTGCCTGCACCTCGCGGTGCACGGCGTGTTGCCGCCCACGGGCGGAGAGCCGCTCCGCTCGATGTTCGAGGTCGACCCCCTGCTCGCTGCCCTGATCGAGCGCGGATTGGCGCCCGACAAAGACCTGCGCTTCGAAGACGCGAGCGCGATGGCCATGGCGCTGCAACTCTGGTTGGACACCGCAGCGGTGAAGTCGGCCCCGACCGCCACGACGCGGCTCGACTCCGGGCACCCCACGCTCGCAGCGTCCGTCGAAGCGCCAGAAGCCCGCTCACGATGGGCTCCGCTGGCGGCGTTCGCGTTCGTCGGCCTGATGGGAGCGTTCCTCGCGTGGAGGGTGGCTTCACCGCTGGCTGCGTCGAGCAAGGTCCAGACGGACACCGGGCGCGAAGCGCGCGACGAAGCGCCCCCGACCGCGCGCGAAACGTCCATCCCGGGGGAAGCAGACTCACCGACCGAGGTGAACTCGTCGACCGAGGTCGGTGCAGCGGTCGCGTCCACCGCCGAAACCGAACCCGAGCCGCCGCGCAGGTCGGAAGCCGACGTGGCAGTGGCCCAGGAGCGTTCTCCGCGACCGACGTCGCGACGGGATCGTGCTCGTTCCAGACGGTCTGGGGCGACTTCCCCCTCCGCGAGGGGCACCGATGAATCCCCGCCCACGGCGCCGCTCCCGAGCGTGACACCCCCGCCGGTGGAGCCTCCCCCTCCATCCCGGTCGCGGTCGCGGCCCCGACCTTCGCTCCTCGAGGCTCCGATCGAGCCCGACTGGTCGCGCGCGCGCCGGCGCTGACGCCAAGATCGAAGTTCTTCGATGCCACATTGGCGTGCCTACGATGGTGCCGCCCAGGCCTCGTCTCCCATCCTGCGATGACAGCAAGACAGCAGCATTCGGGCGACGCTTAATTTCTCGCGCCCGATGGAGGATGGAATGAGCGAAGAGACTCCGAGCCCCACGGGCACCCTGATCGAAGACGATATCTCCACGCGGCGGGTTCAGAGCCGTCGGTCCGCCCTTGGGCTGTTGGGCGGCATGGCGGCCGGCGGCGCGATGGTCGTGACGGGGCTGGTCACGGCGCGCGCCGAGGCCCAGGTCAGCGACAGCGACAGCGGACGCAACGCCGACCCGGCCGGCGGCGGCGGCGGACGCGGTGGCGGCGTTCCAGGCTCCGACAGCGACACCGGGCGCGGCGCCGACCCTGCTGGGCGAGGACGCCGGTCACGCAGCGGGAGGGCGTGCAGCGACAGCGACAGCGGACGCTGGGCCGACGCGGCAGGACGCGGCAGTCGCTGCTGACACGGCGAGAGGCGCGGGTTGGACGGGCCCCTCTGTCTGACGTGATCCCCAGGCGCCATGACGACGCCCCGCTCTGTCAATCGCAGGGTCGGGGCGTTCTCGATCTGGACGCGTCCGACGCTGCGCGGTCACTGGGCTCACGCGCTACCACCTCCGCGAGCTGGCCCGGGTTCCGCGCTCGGGCTTGACAGGCCTGACGAGGCTCGGACCATGGTGGCGATGCACGCACGACGATGGGCCGTACGAACTCTCCTCCTGTTCTTGTTCGGTTTCGGGTGTGCGAACGATCCCGCGCCGCCGCTCGATCCCGCCTGCGAGTGTCCCCCGACGCCGAGTCCCAGCATGGACGCAGCGGTGCCGGACGCGGCGGTACCGGATGCGGCGATCCCGACCGATGGCGAGGGGATCGTCGACGCGGGGTTGCCCGAAGATGCAGGTGATGGGGGGACGCCCGAAGACGCCGCAGAGCCCTGGGATCCGGATGCCGTTCGGATCGGCTGGGCCAGCGCAGACATCACGCCTTCTTTGGACTCGCCGGTCGCCATCCGCGGAAGAGCGGACGGGGGCCCGGGCAACGACGGGGGCCCACGCACCGCCGACGGCGTGCTCGACCCCATCACCGCCACGGCGATGGCCATCGAGTCGCCGCTGCATCCGGACGCCTCCATCGTCCTCGTCAGCGTCGACATGCTCTGGCTGCCCGACCGCGGAAGGGACTCCCGCGACCTCGTCGGGCAGGTACGGGACCTCGTCGCGGGACGTGTCCCCTCGCTGATGGGCTCGCGGGTCATCCTCAACGCGACGCACACCCACGCGGCGCCGAGCCTCAATCGGAGCGTGCTCGCCTACTACGCCGAGAGGCTGGCCGACATCGTGGTCCGGGCGTGGGAGAGCAGGGCGCCGGGAGCCATCTCCTACGGACTGGGGCACGCGGTCGCCGGGCACAACCGGATCACCACGCGCACCGACGGGGAATCCCGCATGATCGGGTCAGAGGGCGGAACGACGAACGACCCCATGTTCAGCCACATCGAAGGCTTCGAGGACCACTCGGTGCATCTGCTCTACACCTTCGACACCTCGCGCCAGGTGACCGGAGTCGTGGTCAACATCGCCTGCCCGGCTCAGGTCATGCGAGGCGCTCTTCTCAGCGCAGACTACTGGCACGAGGTTCGCGAACAACTCGACGCGCGAGTCGAGCGCCCCCTCTTCATCCTGCCCCAGGTCAGCGCCGCGGGGGAGGTCTCCACGACCGTGGTCGTGGAGAGAGGAGGGGAAGCACGCATGGCGAGGCTCCGCTTTCCAGATGTGGTCGACGAGGGGGAAGGACGCGAGCTGCGAAGGAGTCAGATCGCGCACCGAATCGTAGAGACGATCCTCGACGTGCTGCCGGTCGTCGCACCTGTGCTCGAGCAGACCCCCGAACTCGCCCACGCGACCCGCACGCTCGAGCTGCCCGAAGACTGCGATCCGGACCCTGACGAGCCGCCCCACCGCACTGAACTCCACAGCGTTCGGATCGCGGACATCGTCATGATCACCAACCCCTTTGAGCTCTACCTGGACTACGGGACGCGCATCAAAGGACGCAGCCCAGCGACGCAGACGTTCGTCGTGGAGTTGGCCGGCAGCGGCACCTATCTGCCCACGCGACGGGCGGTATCAGGCGGAGGGTATGGATCCGTCTCCCCGATCTGCCGCGTGGGGCCGGAAGGGGGCGACATGCTGGTGGAGGAGAGCCTCTCCCTGATCGAGGAGGTATTCCCGTGATGACGATGCGCCGTCCCCACTTCATTCGAACGTGAACACGTACGAGTAGCTGGTGACTTCGGGCTGGAGGAGGAAGAACGCCGCCACACCCGCGACGACAACGGAGGCGGCCACGATGGTCCACACCCACCACTCTGGCCCGCCGGACTCGACCTCGCTACGCCACTCGTTGATCACGTTGCGTACGACGAGCGGCGCCGCGGCCGGCTCCGTGTCGACGCCCTGCCGGGCCAGCGTCTGGCCGCGACCGCGGTCGTAGATGCTGGCCCGGGAGGTCGTCGACACGGATGCCCCGGAGCCCTGGCGTCAGATCGAGGTGGTAGCGCGAGACGGCGCGGTCGGTGAGCACCACATCGTTGTCGCGCGCCGTCCCGACGGAGACCGGAGCGCCGGGCCGGCCCTCGAACGAACGCCCGGCGTCCGGGCCCTCGTGCACCTCGACGCGGACCGAGTGGACGTCGACACCGCGCGGCTCGCGGCTGGCTCTGGTGCGCTCGCCCGTTCCCAAGGTGCTCCGATGGTGGGGGACGGTCGAGGGTCGTGCAACGGGTGTACCTCGGAAGTACGGGGAGAACGCTGAGACCGTACCTGGCAGGTTCGTTTGGGCCCGCGATCGGTCAGATCGCCCCACCGAAAGCCGGAACGCCGCTTGCTCTTGTCTGACTCGAAGCGCGCCGGCACCTCCGCTGGCGCTCGAACACCTCAGAGAGCGGGAAGCCATGACGACGAGAGAGCGCGGACTCGGAACCCTCATCACCCTCGGCGCGACGCTGCTGTGCGCGGGCTGCTTCGAAACGGTGGAGGTCATCGACCCCGACCCGATGCGGGACGACGCGTCGGTCGTGATGGACGACGCGGGCAATCCGATGGTCGACGCCGGCAATCCGATGGTCGACGCCGGCACGCCGCCGAGCGCCGACAGCGGGCCCACACCCGCCGACGCCGCCCGGGGCGACGCGGGCACGCCACCGACCGACGGAGGCCCGAGCGAAGGGCCCGTGGACTTCGTGACCGTCGCAGACCCGGTGACGATCGGGACGACCTGCACCCCGCCGCCGCTCCTGGAACTCGACAGCATCCCGGACGACCCCAGCCTCGATGACGGAGACGAAGATGTGCTCGCGACCTTCGAAGTCCAGGGCGACCAACTCATCGGCAAACACGTGCGGGACGCCGACGCGGCGCGGCGCGGGCTGCGCGCCTGGCAAGAAGTCGTCCTGCGGATCCCGGAGAACCAGCTGCACGACTTGGTTCAGTTCGACGTCTTCACGAACAGCGGCCAGGCGGCCTACTTCAACCGGCCTGAAGCTCGGCTTTCACATCGACACGATCGACGCCGACGACCCCGACGTGTGCGCGCCCCTCGTCCCGCGTCGCGGCAGCTTCGACTGGAGCCTGGTGCACGAGTTCGGACACCTTCGTGGCTGGTTGGACGGCAGCTGGGACGCGTTCCTGGATGCCTTCGAAGACGTGCGCGGCGAAGGGCTCGGCTATCCCGAAGACGGCTCGCCGATCCTCACGGGCGACTTCGTGACTTCGTACGCGGAACGCGCCGATGGGGACGAAGACCACGCCGAGAGCTGGACGACGTTCGTGATGTTGGATCTCGATGTGATCCCCGCCGCGACCGCGGGCGAGCCCGAGTCCATCACCAAGGTGCGCTGGATGCACACGCAGCCCGGTCTGTTGGCGCTACGCGCCGCGATCCGCATCACCGAGCCGGACGGCGGCGGCGTGACGGTCGACGGCGCCCCTCGTCTGTTCGCCAGCCGCGCCCCGGTCATCGAGCCACCCGCCCGCATGTACGGAGTCTGGGTCAGCGAGGCGGTGACGGTCGAAGGCGAGACGTTCGCGCAGCGATTCGAGATCGGGGTCGACGACATCATCGCCTCGCGCATCGTCGACGGCGTGGAGGGCGACCGCTTCAGCTACGCGCAGCGGCACCGCGACGGGACGTTCGTCGAGTTCACCCAGGACGACAACGGGGAGGTCTACTTCTTCATCGCCGAGCCGTTCGGGTTCCCGATGGTCGGCGACAACTTCATCGCGCTCGACGGAGGTGACCAGCTGCTCTGGTCCCGTGATGGCGTGCTGGCGGACACGATCCTGGACCGCGCCGAGTAGCGGCCGCATCCGCCGCGAGACGCCCCGCTCTGCGAATGCAGGGTGGGGCACGCTCGTCGGTGGTGTGTTCGACGCGGTGCGGTCGCTGTGGTCCACTTTCGACGCGTGTCCGAGACCGCCAATGAAGAGCCCCTGCTCGGGGGGCGCTACCGCATCGTCCGACAGCTCGGCGAAGGCGGGATGGGGACCGTGCACGAGGCCATCCAAGAGGGCCTCGGGCGCCGGGTCGCGATCAAGCTGCTGCACCCGGGGCGGGTCGCCAGCGATCGTCAGCGCGCGCGATTCCGACGTGAGGCCGAGACCATCGCGCAGCTGATGCACCCCAACCTGGTGCAGGTCACCGATTTTGGCATCGACGGCGACCGGCCCTTCATGGTGATGGAGTACCTCGAGGGCGAGAGTCTGCGGGACTACCTGGCCCGCGCCGGTCCGCTTCCCCCGTCTCGCGCCGTCGCCATCGCGGCCGCGGTCCTCGCCGCGCTGCGCGTCGTGCACGCCGCCGGCGTCGTCCACCGCGACATCAAGCCCGGCAACGTCTTCATCGTGTGGGATGATGACGGACAGCCGTTGCCGAAGCTGTTGGACTTCGGCATCGCCAGCGATCGCGACCGCTCGGATTCGGAGCCCGATTCAGAGCCGGACGAGGACCGCCCCACGAACACCGTCGGGGCAGACGCGGAGCGGCTCACCCGGACGGACAGCATCTTCGGCACCATCGCGTACATGGCGCCCGAGCAGGTGCGCTCGGCCAGGCTCGCTGGCCCCGCCGCCGACCAGTACGCCGTGGGAGTGGTGCTCTACCAGTGCCTGAGCGGGCGCCTGCCGCACGAGGGGGACTCGGCCGCCATGCTCTCCCTGGCCAAGCTCCGCGAGGCGCCGCCGGAGATCAGCGTGCTGTGTCCTCAACTGCCCGGGCCGCTGGCCGCCTCGGTGATGCGGTCCCTCGCGTTCGAGATCGGGGCACGCTTCGAGGATGTCTCGGCACTGCGGGCCGCGCTCCTGGGCTCTGTCGCGGAGGCCCCTGACGCGCCCGTCGCGACGAGGAAGACGACCGATTCGAGCGTCGATACTCAGCAGCCGACGATGCCGCCCACGGTCACGGAGATCGCCGAGGCCCCCAGCGTACCGACGGCGTCGACCGCTGAGATCGGACCGCCTGCGGCCGAGGCTCCCTCCGACGATGGCGAGCCACCACCCTCCCGGCGACGTTGGCTCGCCATCGCGGTGACCGGTGTGGCGCTCGCCGTTGGGGCGGGGCTCTTTGCCCTCCCCGACGGGGCAGCCACGACGACGGAACTCCAAAACACGCCCCGTCAACCGCACAAAGGCGCCGAAGCGCGAACGCTCAAGGCGGACGCCTCGGTGAGGGCAACTCCGTCTCGCCCCGCGGTAGCGCCGATACCTCCTGCCCCGAGCGAGCCCGTATCGGCGGCACCTCGTGAGCCCGCGCCGCTGCCCGTCCGGCCGACGCGTCCTCGCCCCCCCGTCGCCACCGCTTCCCTGGCGCGCAGACAGCCGGTACGCGACCGAGGAAGTTACGACACGTGGACGATCGCGGTGCACCTCGATGCGGCCACGGGCCCGGTGAACCGATGCGCGGCGACCGGTGCTTCGCCGATCGGGGAGACGGTGCAGGCGCGGCTTCGAGTCGACGACGATGGCGGAGCCCACGCATGCCGCGCGACCCCGTCGACACCATTCGGCGCCTGTGTCTGCCGGGCGCTGGGAGCGCTGAACTGGAGCCCGCCGCCCGGGGGGAGCACCGAGCTCACCGTCGAGTACACCCTCGAGTAGGGGCCGGGGACGCGCCCTCAAATTCGCGGCTCACCGAGCTCCGCGGAAACCGCTTCGAGCTCCATCGCGAAAGACACCGACTGGCAGCGTCGACCATCGAAGTCGAGGTCCGCGGTCGACTGGAGGATCGGGATGAGGGCCGGGTCCGACAGGCTGTCGACGGAGTACGAACCGCCGAACAGGCATTCCGTGAGCGCCTCGGGGCTGGCTTGGCATCTCAGCCGCGCGCGCTGGACGACGGCGCCGGGGTCGTCCGGCCCGAGCAGCAGCGTCTGGTTGCCCGAGATCCGGACCCGCAGCTCACCATCGACGATGCACGCGGACATGTCCTCCGAAGTGGCGGTCCCAAAGTCGAACCGAATCCCAGAGTCGACCGTTCCGTCGCCGTCGCCATCGAGATAACCGGCCGGCTCTTCACCCTGCGGCACCCGGCCAGGGAGGAACTGGATCCGCACGCAGTCGTCGTTGTCGAAGCTGTCGACATTGTCGAGGACGTACAGACTGAGCAGCTCGCCCCTGAGCTGGGCTTCGCGAATCCCTTGGGAGAGGGACTCTCCGGAGACCTCTTCGAGCGAGAGCAGCAGGGCGGAGGTCTGGTTGTCGACGCCGGAGTCTCCGCGGGGCGAAACGAAGTCGTCCTGGCGGCACACCGCGCGGTCGGTGCCATCGAGGTCGAAGCCCTGGAGCCGCCCTCCCTCGGAGGGGCGGACGAAGTCGAACGCCGTCTGGGTGTACACATACCGAACGCCGCCCGCGCACTCGCTCGTGACCGGGGGGCAGGGATCGTCGTCAAACGAGTAGCGGTCCAGGTCGCTCACGGCGAAGCAGCCGGACAAGAACGTGGCGGGCAACCACCCGGCCAGCATCGACACGGCGCCCAGCCGCGCAGCCGCCTTCAAGGCGTGCCCTCCCCGGATGCCGTCAGCCCCAGCACCGTCATCACGACACCGACGCTCGCCAGCGCCAGAGAGCCGATCCAGAGCACGTCAGCGGCGAGAAAGAACGCGTCGGCTTCGTCGCGCACACCTCGCAGCGACCCGGGACACACATCGAAGGTACACTCCTCCGCGAGGCGGCCCTGTTCCCGCAGCCCGAGCCCTCCCGTCGTGGCGCTTCCGATGAATCCGAGCCCCGCGACGCTCAGCGACACGACGCCCACCCCGAGCAGAGGCTCATCCTCTCGGGGGGCCGGTGGGGCCAAAGCGGTTTCCCGCGCAGCCTGCGAAGGCGGCCGCAACGACGTCTCGACCGGCTCCGGTGGAGGCGGCTCAACGGGCGGCTCCGGCGGCGTCGCGCGTTCCCGCATGGTGGCCAGCCTCGCGAGGAGGGTGTCGCGCCGCGGTACGTCGGCCACCTCCAGCAGATAGCGCTCCAACCAGGCGATGGCGCCTTCGAGATCGCCCAGTCGCTCGTCGCAGAGGTACAGCTGGTACATCACTTCGGGCCGGCCGCTCAGCGTGAAGGCCGCCTCGTACTCGCGCCGCGCCGTGGCGTAGTCGGCGATCTGAAAGGCATCCGCAGCCGCCTGAAAATGCGCGCGCGCCTCCTCGTCGGCGGTGGAGACCTCGGGCGCTTCGGCCCCGTCTTCCTGGGCTTGGACGCCGTGCGCGACCACGAGACACGAGGTCCCGGCGAGCACGAAGACCAGCCCTCTGCGTAGCGCGCACATCACCGCGCGCGGATGATACACGCCGGCAGGTCAGCCCGCCCGAAGCGCGCGCGGACGACGTGGCCGTCGGAGCCGCGTGAACGTTCGCGAACGTTCAAGAAGCACGCGCCGGTCGGACGACCGCGGCCGAATGTCCGCCTCCGGGGTTGGTCCGGGTCTTGATGAGAGCAGGGGCGATGCAGAAACACCTCACCCTTCTTGCGGCTCTGATGGCGCTGGCGTTCGTCGCCTGCGATTCGGAGCCGTCCCTTGATGGCGGCGGCGCGGACGCCAGCTCCGCGGATGCGGGTTCGAGTGACGCCGGGACGGACGACGACGCCGGACCCACCGACGCCGGACTCACCGACGCCGGGCCGGACGACGCCGGACCCGGTGATGCCGGACCCACCGATGGCGGACCGGGCGATGCTGGCCCCGCCGATGGCGGACCGACGGACGGCGGTGCCGATGCGGGGCCCCCAAGCGGGCTCGTCGACGTGACGATCCGCGGCTCCGTGCTGCTCGGCAACAACTACCCCCAGCAGATCCACCCGCTGTTCCGCGCCTCGTTCGCCGCGGGGTCCGGCATGGGGCGCCTCCAGCTCTTCGCCCGGTTCTGCAGCGACGCGGCGTGCAACGACCCGATCGCCGTGGTGCCCGCGGAGGTCGCCGGTGCGGGATCCGACGGTCTCTACGTCTTCTCCACCGCGTCCGTCTCGGGCGGCGGATTCGCCAAGGACTTCGTCATCCCACAGGCGCCCGCGGGCAGCTCGTTCATGCAGCTCGTCGGAGACACGCAGCGCAGCCGTCTGTGGGACCGCGGCACGTGCAGCACGGTCGCCGACTGCCCCGCCGATGCGGACGTGATCCAGATGGACGGGTTCCAGATCGAGCCGAACGTCGCTGGAGGCGACTTCAACCCCAACGCGTCGAGCACACCCGTGAGCGTCACCGCGGGCGGCACCGTCGACCTGACCGACGTGATCTACCTGGGGCACGTCGTCTTCGACCTCGCGACGGTGGCCGGCGATCCCGCCCCCGAAGACCGCGGGACCTTGCTGGCTGCGATGAGCAACTCGGACAGCTCGTACCGCAACTACATGGCGCTGATCGACCTCGACGACGCGAGCGCAACGCCCGGCGCGACGACCGGCGCGAGCTACATCCTTCAAGAAGGCAGCGGAGACTACGCCGGGGACGTGTGCGGGGTGGTGCAGGCGGACGACGCGCTCTACGCGATCGCCGTCAACATCAGTGGCGCCGCCGTGTTCGAGCTGAACCTCGACGGCACCCAGCGATCCACCACTCCGGTCGTGCGGGTCCCTCCGTCCACCGAGGGCGACCCCACCACGCTCCCTTACCCGTGCCGGGGCGTCTGGCAGCGGAGCAGCAACGGAAACCGCCACCTCTACCTCATCCACTACAAGGGCGCGGGCTCGGAGGACCAGTCCCTGCCGCACCCCCTCGTGCACGTGGACATCACGGCGGGGACCTACGAGACCCCGTACGACGCACTCGGGGACCACGCCTTGCGCGCGCTCGTTCCACGGGGCGATGGGGCCTCGCTCGTCGCCGTCGACATGAGCTGGTCCAAGTACTCGAACGACAACTCCATCGGGGTGAACCGGCTTCTGCCCATCGAGGTCAACGCCGTGACGGGCGCGCTCGGCCCCCTCGGCACCGCGGTGGAGACACGGACGACCGCGGACGCGAGCTGCGGCTCGACCGCGAGCTATCCGTCGGGCGCCGCGCTGGTGGATGTCTCGGGGGAGCTGCAGATCTTCGTCGGCAGCGACACGGGCGTCACCGCTCACAAGGCCTCGGACCTGACGGAGAGCTACGCCCTCGATCTGCAGTCGCACGGGCAGCTGTTCACGCAGTTCACGGCCTCCCGCGATGGGCGCCTCATGTACGCGCTCCCGGTCTGCAAGACGGTCGGCGCGCGGTCCCGCTTCGAGCTTCCGGCCGGCGCTGGGACCGAGAACAGCGACACCAACCTCGTGGCTGTGCTCGACCTGACTGGGGTTCGTGCGGACGTCGCCACGACCACGCTCGACATCGACGGCAACGGCACACCGGACGACGGAGTCGACATGGACTACTACCGGATCAAGGCGTACATCCGGGACTTCTCGAGCACGCTGCCGATCCCTCCCGTCGTGTACGTCGGGCCGCAGATGGCGCTCGGCGAGAGCATGCTCTTCGTCCGGGGAAGCGGGATCCAGGGGGCCGGCTTCGCGGCCAACGGGCTCGGGCAGGTGCAGGACATCGGCTTCTTCAACCTGGGGACCGGGCAGGGCGCGGTGTTCGACGACTACATGCCCTGGTTCGATGGGCTGAGCGCGGGTGGCGGCACAGGCGCCGGCATCTGGGGCTACGACGTGTGGGCGGACCGCGAGTCGTCGGTCGGCGCGCTCGTCTACATCCCCGCCCCCTGATCGAGCACGGCAAAAAACCGCGGCCCCCGTGTCCTCAGACCCGGGGGCCGTTCTCGTCCGATGGCCTGAACTTTCGATCCTCCGCCCCAGCACGTCATACTCCTCGCGTGCTTCGCGCCCTCCTCATCCTCACCTTGCTCGCCGCCCCCGCCGCGGCCTCGGCGCAGCGTCGGCTCTCGGCCCCCAACTGGGTCAGGAGCGCGGAGGTCACGCGCCCCGGCACCACCGTGCGTGCGCGACCGACCACTGCCAGCCCACGGCGTGGGACCGTGCGCGTGGGGACCCGCATGCCATTCCTAGGGCGCGTGATGGGCGAGGGCTGCCCCGGTGGAGAGTGGATCCAGGTCGGCGCCCGCGCGTTCGTCTGCGAAACGCTGGTCCGCTTCAGCCCGTCGCCGCCGGCCGGAGACGAAGTGCCGCTGGTGCCCGAGGGCTCGCTGACGCCGCGGCACTACGCGTTTGTGCGCACCGATGGCACCTGGGCGTACTCCCGACCCGACGACTACTTCATGGACCGGTGGACCGAGTCGCTGGGCCGCGGCTTCGGCGTGGCCATCGTGGATCGGAGGACGCTCGACGGGGTGGAGCTGTCCCGCACCCTGAACGGGCTTTGGATCCCTTCGGCGGAGCTGCGGTTCGCGCAGCCGAGCGCGTTCCTCGGGACGGAACTCGACGAGGGTCGCGCCGTGGACTCGGTGGCCTGGGTGGTGCGGCCGAACGCCACGCTGCGCGCCCGCCCGAACGGCCGCGTCGAGGGGCGGGCCTCGCGCCTCCAACCGCTCACCATCGTCGAGACGTCCGGCGACTGGCTCCGCACCAGCGACGAGACATGGATCCGCGCCCGTGATGTGGCCCGACCCCGACCGGCCACCCCTCCTCCGGAGGTCGGGGATGGGGCCCGCTGGATCGACGTGGACACCCGCACGCAGACCCTGGTCGCCTACGTCGGATCGCGCCCCGTGTACGCCACGGCGGTCTCGACGGGACGCGCCAACCACGCGACCCCGACGGGCACGTTTCGCATCTGGGTGAAGCTCGCCGAAGACGACATGGACGACCTCGAGCGGGAGGACGTCTCCGAGAACTACGCAATCCAGGCTGTGCCGTGGGTGCAGTACTTCAACGACTCGATCGCGCTGCACGCCGCGTTCTGGCACGACCGCTTCGGCATGCCACGAAGCCACGGATGCGTGAATCTCTCGCCGCAGGACGCGCGCTGGCTGTTCTCGTTCACCCAGCCGAACCTACCGGTCGGCTGGGATGCGGTGCTGCCGAGCGAAGAAGCCCGCGGCACCGTCGTCAGAGTCCGCTGAACGCGACGCGTTCAGGGGGGGCCCTTGGAGGTGTCGATGTGCAGGATGGCGTTGCTGCCCTCGATGCGAACCTCCTCGAGGCACGGGAACATTCCGTCTTCGAGATGGCGCAGCGCCGGCCCGGACGCGGCGGTGACCGGCACGGTCACGCGGTAGGTCGAAGGCTTCTTCACGATCGCGTCAAAGTCCAAGTAGCGGCACGTCTCGAACGCTTGCTGGACGTGCTCGAGCGCGGCCAAGCGCAGCGGATCGGGCCCCGCCTTCTTCGGAGGCGTCGGCACCGGCGCGCCGACGGGCTCAGCGGCTTCGACCTTCGGCTCAGCGGCTTCGACCTTGGGCTCAGCGGCTTCCGCCGGGGTCGCGATCTCGGGCTCCGACGGAGGCTCCTCGATCTCGTCGACCTCCTCCAGCTCCTCCGCTTCTTCCTCGTCCTCCTCTTCGTCGGGCTCAGGCGCGGGTTCGTCCGCAACCTCGTCCTCCTCCTCTTCGTCGTCTTCTTCGTCCTCCTCTTCGGGCTCCGGAGCAGGCGCGGGCTCCGGGTCAGGCGGCGGCGCGGGAAGACGGTCGGCGAGCTTCGCCTCGAGGTCCTTCACTTTCGTCTCCAGGTCCCCCACCCGCATGCGCTGGGTGAGCGCGAGCAGCGCGAAGGTGAAGGCGACGAGGCCGAGGACGATGTTGACCGGATCCATTCTGGAGAGGCTCCCCCGGGAGGCGCGTATGCGCTGCGCCGGCTGTGCGCGGCGGCCTCCCTCCATGTTGTCGGGCCCACGACGGCGCGGGCTGATGGGGCGAACTTTACACCGAACCGGCCAGGCGCCAGGGTCGAGTGGTGAAGCTGTCGTTCGAAAAGTACGAGGGGCTCGGCAACGACTTCCTCGTGGTGGACACCGGGGACCTCTCTGCGGAGGACGCCATGGCGCTCTGCGACCGGCATCTCGGGGTCGGGGGCGACGGCGTGCTCTTCACGGGCTTGTCGAACGGAGAGCCCTTCATGCGCGTGATCAACGCCGACGGCAGCACCCCGGAGATGTGCGGCAACGGCCTGCGCTGCGTGGCTCTGTTCCTCGTCTTGCGGGGGCACGTCGGGACCCGGGCGTTCGAGGTCAAGACGGACGCCGGGCCGCACGCGGTCGAGGTGCTCTCGGTCGACGGAGACCGGGCCGAGGTCCGCGTCGGAATGCGGCCCGCTTCGCTCACTCCGTCGCGCCTCCCGCTGCGCTCCGAGACGCCGTGGATCGATCACGCGCTCGACGTCGACGGCATCGAAGTGCGGCTGACCGCCGTCTCCATGGGCAACCCGCACGCGGTTACGTTCGACCCGCTCGAAGCACGGCGCCGGGTGCTGGGGCCTGCGCTCGAGACCGACGCCCACTTCCCGGAGCGCGTGAACGTGGGCTTCGCTCAGGTGACCGACGAGGGCCTCACGCTCGACGTGTGGGAGCGCGGCTGCGGCTGGACTCAGGCCTGCGGGACGGGGGCGTGCGCGGCGGCCGTCGCGGCGGTCGAGACCGGGCGCGCCGAGCGAGGACGAGACCTCCGCGTGACGCTCCCCGGCGGTCCGATGACCATCCGGGTGGAGGCGCCCGACGCTCCGGTGTGGATGACCGGGCCCGCGCGGCGGGTGTTCGCTGGCGAAGTCGACGTCCCGGAGCGGAGGCCCGACCGGCCCTGATACTCTCCCGCGCATGATTCGTGTCTTGCTCGCCGACAAGCTCGCCGCGCTCACCGCCGGCCATCTCCAGGACCTGGGCGCCTCGGTCACCACGGAGCCCGCGCTTCGGGACGACGCGCTCATCGCGCGACTGAGAGAGCTGGATCCGGCCGTATTGGTCGTGCGCAGCACGAAGGTAACGGCTGCGCACATCGATGCGGCGCGCTCCCTGTCGCTGGTCATCCGCGCGGGCGCGGGCGTGAACACCATCGACCTCGCCGCCGCCAGCGCGCGGGGCGTGTATGTCGCCAACTGCCCGGGCAAGAACGCGGCGGCGGTCGCCGAACTGACGATCGGCCACCTGGTGAACCTCGACCGCCGGATCGCCGACAACGTGGCCATGCTGCGCGAGGGCCAGTGGGACAAGAAGGGCTTCGGCGGCGCACCCGGCCTCAAGGGCCGTACGCTCGCGGTGCTCGGATGCGGCACGATCGGCCAGGAGGTCATTCGGCGGGCCCGCGCGTTCGGGATGACGATCCGCGCGTGGTCCCGCAGCCTCGCCCCCGACCAAGCCGAGGCCCTCGGGGTCCTCTACGCCGCATCTCCCGAGGAAGCCGTCCGGGACGCCGATGCCGTCACGGTGCACCTCGCCCTCACGCCGGAGACGCGGGCGCGCATCGGGGAGAGCATCTTCGAGGCGATGAAACCCGGCGCCTACTTCATCAACACGTCACGCGGCGCCGTGGTCGACCAGGAAGCGCTGATGCGCGCCTTGGACGAGCGCGATCTGCGCGCCGGGCTCGATGTGTTCGATGACGAACCGCGCGCCGCCGGGCCTTGGGACGCCGCCATCGCCAAGCACTCTCACGTCTACGGGACACATCACATCGGCGCGAGCACGCAAGAGGCGAGCGAAGCGGTCGGCGAAGAGGTCGTGCGCATCGTCGACGCGTACCGGCGCGGCGAGGTGATCCCGAACTGCGTGAACCTCGCCCAGGAGACCGAGGCGACCCACACGCTGGTGGTCCGCCACCGAGACGAGGTCGGCGTGTTGGCGCGTGTGCTCGACGTTCTCGGCGAGGCCAGCATCAACGTGCAAGAGATGTCGAACATCGTCTTTTCTGGGGGAGAAGCTGCCTGCGCGCGCATCGAGCTGGCGGAGGCGCCCAACGCCGCGACGCTCGCCAAGATCAACGAGGGCGCCGCGATCTACGACGCCGCCGTCACCGCTCACTGAGTTTTCGAATGTGCGCGCTTCGCGCAGTTTTGCACATTCGAAAACTCACCATTTTCGGTGGCGCTTGCGCGCCACGTCGAGGGGCGCGGCCCGTCGAGCTCCCCCTCTCCGATGGATCGAGAGTCTTTGAGTTCGCGCGCGTGCGGCCGCGCTCCGCGCGACATGATTGCACGAGCCACGGACGAGGGGGCAAGCCCCTCGAGCTCCCCGTCTCCGACTGTTTCGACCGTCTTCGAGTTCGTGGTGCGCCGAGGAGCGAGTTGAATCTCACTCGCAGGCGGGCCGATCGGCCCCGACCTCGACGACGGCGAAGTCGAGTCCGTCACAATCGGTGACCGCCCACACCTCGATCGGGGCGACGGTCTCTTCGGTCGACAGGTTGTAGTCCAGCGGGCCTGACGCGCCGTTGACGTTCACTCGGCTGCCCATCGCGAGCTGACTCTGGATCGCTGGGATGTTCGACCCGATGAGGTCGAGCTCCGGGCCCGACGTGTCGCTCATCCGCCGCAGCCCCTGCGCGATCGTCACGCCGGTGATGCCGCTCTCCTGGGAGGCCGCCCAGCCGGTGGCGCCGATGACCATCATGGCGGCGTCGTAGGCGTTCGCCGTGAACGTGAACTGAGTCACGTCGCTGCCGTACTCCCCCGTGTAGTCCACCACGAAGCGGTCGAAGATCACGCCGCTCGCGGGGGCGGGGCGGGTCCCGCGCACCTGATCGAAGACGGCCTGGTTCGCCGGCTCGACTCCCGCAAGCAAATCGGCGTTGCCGGCCGCATCGGGAAGCGTGATCACGCGGCCGTCCCAGTCGGTTCCCGCGTCGCTCGCCACGGCGTTCAGGAACCCGACGGCCTCGGACGTGGATGAGGAGATGAACACCACGTTGCCGCTGCCGCTGTCCCGCGCGCTCAAGATGGCGGCGCCGCGGTCGGTGGCGTCGGTGTAGCTGAGCAGCTGAACGTTCACCTCCTCCGCCTGGAGCGCACTCGCGAGCACGCCGCTGAGTCCGTCACCGTACGCGCCGCTCTGGAAGATGACGTCGACGTCGGTCGCGCCGCGCGTGAGGAGATCCATCGCCATTGTGGCGCCCTGGAAGCTGTCTGGCGGTGCCGTCCGCCACAGCAGGCCAGGCGCCTCGTCCGTGGGGTTGACGTTGTCGAGCGCGGTCAGAGCCGGACTCGTCGCGGACGGAGAGATCACCAGCGTGGCGTTGGCGGAGACGGCGGTGAACACCGCCTGCGTGTCACCCGACGAAGCCGGTCCGACGATGGCCGGCACGTGCGCCTGACCGCTGAGCCAGGTCGCCGACGCGACCGCGACGTCCCGCCGCTGCATGGAGTCGCCCGCGTCGGCCGGCTGGATGTCGCAGAAGATGAATCCGTAGGGGCCGTTCGCGAGCCCCTCCGCGCCGTTCGCCAAGAGCGCGGCGAGCCGAGCCGACTTCTCTCGCGCGTCGTGCGTCGTCAAAGACCGGTCCATCAGGTTGCCGAACACCACCGTGCCCGCCGCATCCTCGGACGTCAGCAGGTTCGAGGGGTAGGTCTCGGTGCAGTTGTCAGGCACCTCGAGGGGCTGGCAGCGCGACTCGACGCAGGCGCTCGCCCAGGTGCCGGCGCTCTGGCGACACTCGAGGTCCGTCGTGCACAGCTCGCCGTCCTGGACACAGAACCCGGCCTCGCCGCACGAGAAGTCAGCGCCGAACTCCGTCTGGCAGGACTCGTCGCTGGCGCAGTCCATCTGGGTTGTCAACGACGTGGAGCACGCCGCCAACAGCAGCGCCCCTGGCAACAGCGCCCACACGAGCGCACGCTCAGAACTGCGTCGAGACATGAAGTCCTCCAACCCCGGGGGCGACCAGCGGGAGCACGGCGACGGCCGCCTCCTCGTCGTCTCCGGACGCGGCGCCCGCGATGGTCAGGATGAGACCCGCGAGCCCGAGCGCGCCGGCCACTCCAAACGAGATGTCCGCGCCCAGCGCCATCGATGACTCCCTGTCCAGCACGTCCTCCGCGGACGCGTTGCAGAGGCCGTTCATGCACAGCATCTCGAGCTCGCTGGTGGCATCCTGCTTCGCGAGCGCCAGGCCCAGGCCGACACCTCCGCCCGCGACGCCCAGACCCAGCAGGACCAAACCGGCCGCGAGCAGCCCGCCGCCTCCGCCGCCTTCGGACGCGACCGGCTCCGGATCCGGGAGAGGCGCCGTGGCCGGGGCGGGCGTCGGCTCGGGCTCCGGTGCGGCCTGCTGTTGCTCCTCGAGCCGTAGCTCGAGCGCTCGGATCCGTCGGGCGATCGTGTCTTCGTCGTAGGCCGGGGCGCTGGGTGCGTAGGCTCGCAGGGCCGCGATCGCCTCCTCCACCCGACCCGCACGCTCGTACGCGTTGGCGAGGTTGAACATCAACTGGGCACGGCCGCTCAGCTCGTGGGCTTCCCGGAAGAGCTCGATGGACTCCTCGTACCGCCCCTCGGCGTAAGCGCGATCGCCGCGCAGGTACAGCTCCCGCGCGCGGGCGTCCACGCCCGGCTCCTCCGCAGGCGGCTCCTCCTGCGCGGCGTCCTGCGCGAGCGCGGACGCGGTCGTCAGCAAGGCCGCCGTCAGCGAGACGACGGAGATGGTGAGCCAGCCGGCCCTCCGGATTGAGGGCATCAGTCGCTCCATGGGTCCAGGTTCTCCGTGAGGCTGGGGCGCTGCCACTGCCCACCCTGTTCTGGTGCCTCGTCAGCGACGGGCGGCGTCGGGCGCGCGGCTCGGGGCTCCGACTCGGCGCGTGGAGGGGCGTCGGCGCGAGACGGCGCCTGAGGAGACGCGCGTCGCTCAGGCGCCGGACGGGCGGCCCGGGACGCGTCGTCCGATGGCACGTCCACCGTGGGCGCGTCGGCTTGCTCCTGTTCCGCGGCCGGCTCCACAGCTTCGGGAGCCTCGACCTCACTGGGCTCGACCTCACCGGGCTCGACCTCACTGGCCTCGACCTCACTGGGCTCGACCTCACCGGGCTCGACCGACGCGGTGGGCACGAGAACCACCGACTCGGAGGGCGGCGTGTCGCGGAACGTCGCGGTGTACGTCTCGAAGTTCGGCGCGGTGACACGCAGATGGTGGGTCGTGCCATCTGCGTCGAAGCTGAGCGCTGCCTCGTGTTGGCCGACCACCTCACCGTCAATCTCGATGGTGGCGTTCGCCGGCTCGGTCTGAAGCCGCACCACGTAGGCCTCTGGAGTGCTGCCTCCGAAGAGATACACAGCCCCGCCCACCGCCGCGATCAACAGCAACGCGAGTGCAACCCAAATGGGCCCGCGCGACGAGGACGACTCGGTCTCGCGCGGGTTCGGCGGCGGCAGATCCGGGAGGGGCTTCGGAGCATCCACGGAGCCTGGGAGCGTCGGCGTCTCCGGACCGATCTGAGGGGAACGCTCGTTCAAGGCATCCATCTGGATGGGCTTGATTCCCAGCTCCTCCGCCCAGAACGACTGGGCACTCTCGCTGGCAAACGGCAGCAGCGCGCCGGCCAGGTCGTACACGGTCACGAACCGGTCGCGCCGGCTCGGCGCCATCGCCTTGAGGATGACCGACTCGAAGTCCCGGGAGATGCTGGGCCGGTGTTCGGAGGGCGGCTCGAAGCCTTTGTGCCCGACCTCGTTGAGCAGCTCCAACACGGACGCCCGGTCGCGCGGCAGGCGGCTGGTCACCGCCTGGTAGAGCATGACGCCGACCGCGTACTGGTCCGTCTTGCTGTCGATCGCCTCTCCGCGCGCTTGCTCCGGAGACATGTAGTGGGGCGTGCCGACCACACTGGAGTCGAGGGTCAGACGCGGGTCCGAGGTGATCAGACGGGACACCCCAAAGTCGAGCACCGTCGGCCGCGTGCGGTTTCCTTCGATCGCCAGGATGACGTTCTCGGGCTTGAGATCGCGGTGGATGGCCCCTTCCTCGTGCCCGGCCGCGACGGCTGCGCAGATCGGCAGGAAGATGTGCACGGCCTCCTGGATGTCGAGCGCCCCGCGCTCCGCGATGTGCTCCTCCAGCGTGGGCCCTGGGAGGTACTGCATGACCAGGTACGGCACGTCACCGTCGCTGCCCACGTCGAAGACCTCGACCACATGCGGGTTTCGGATGCGCGAAGCGGCTTGCCCCTCCCTCAGAAAGCGCGCGCGGAGGTCGGAGCGCTCCTGCGCGTGAGCGCGGAGGACCTTGATCGCGACTTCCTTATCCAGCTTCTTGTGCCGCGCGAGGTAGACGTCGGCCATCCCGCCAACGCCGATCAGCCGCTCGATCATGTAGCCGCCGAGCACATCACCCGGCCCGAACTGCTGGGAAGACCCCGTTGGGATTTCGCGTAGAACGACCATGTGAGTCTCGAAGTTACAAGATCCGTTCCGTTCGGCGCGACACACAAAGTGCGTTCGACTGAGACGTCCGGCTAGGGACGCCGGGGATCGAGCCCGCTACCGTGGGAAATACCCTACACCAGCGCAAGCCGAACCCAGCGGGAACACACAGGGCGTGCGTGGTCACGGACAACGATCTTCGACGTCACGGACGTCTTCAGCGTCGTAGCCCCGAGGCGCGATCTCCAGGTACCGTGCCGCGAGGCGACAGGCCTCTTCCCCACGCGCGAGCTGCACTGCCAAGCGGCCAACCGCTTCGGGAGGTGTCTCATGCCCGGCCACCGATGCCTGAAGTGCCTCAGCCGGAGACAGGCTCTGCTCCATGGCGACGTTGGCCAACAAAAGGTGGGCCGGGCCATATGCCTCATCCGCTTGGATCGCTTCGTTGGCGCGCGTCGTAGCGGTCTCGAGTGAGCCCTCTTCGAAGCTCACTCGCCCACTCGCGACGGCGATGGCGGGAGCCAGCTCCGCCTCGAGGCCCCTCCGCGCGGCCTGCTGCGTCGCCTCGACGATCGCAGATCGCGCGCTTCGCAGCGACCCACGGCGGATCTGCACCAGCGAGCGGCCGAGAAGCGCTCTCGGGAATCCGCGCTCGGCCCGGAGGGCGCGGTCGTAGGAGCGCCCCGCGTCGGTGTCCTGCTCCGCCTGCGCTTGGAGGTCGCCGAGCGCCGTCCACACCGCGGGGTCGTTGTGCTCACGCGCGAGCGGCTGCATCACCGTGAGCGCGGTCCGCCCATCGCCGCGCGTCACGAACAGCCGTCCGCGCAGCCGCGCCACCTCGAGCCCCTCGCGACCGGTCTCGGCGAGCGCATCGATGCGGGACTCCGCCTGCTCGAGGTCGTGCGAGGCGAACGCGAGCAGAGCCAAACCGATCAGCGCCCGTGGGTGGCCGGACCGCAGCTCCAGCGCGCGCTCGAAGGCGGTGCGCGCGGCATCGGTTTCGCCTGCGCCCGCCGCCGCTCGCCCCATGTCCGCCTGGAGGTCCGCGTCCTCGGGCCGCGCCTCCGCGGCCACGCGAAGTGAAGCGAGCGCCGCCTGATGTTGGCCTCGGTAGAGCTCCAGCGCGCCGCGCGCAGCCAACAGCTCGGGCGCGCCCTCTCGGGCCGCGAGCGCCGCCTCCAGCACCCGAGCGCTGTCACTCGCCCGGTCCTCTTGGAGGTAGGCGCGCGCGAGGATCGGCACCACCGACAGGTCGTCGTTGGCCGCCGGAAGAGTGGGCTCCAGCAGCTCGACGGCGCGCGCCGACTCGTCCGATTCCATCGCCATCGTCGCCAAGCGAACACGCGCACGGCGTCCAGCCGGGCCCGGATCGGCGATCGCGCTCTCATACAGCGGGCGGGCCTCTGCCGGGCGTCCACGCGCCTCGAGCACACCTGCGCGAATCAAGTTCTTCGGCACGCCATCGGGCGCCGCGCCGAGCGCTTGCTCCGCCCGGTCGAGGTCTCCCACGGCCAGCGCCACACGCGCCGTCAGCAACGCGCGGCTCGCCGCCTCGAGCGGCAACTCCGTCGGCACCGGGCGCAGCTGCTGAAGCTGATGATCGGCTTCCTGCGCTGCGCCGCCGCGCATCAGCGCCTCGACGACCTGGACCCCGAAGTGCGGGTCCCAAGCCGGGCCATTGCCCGCCGCCGCCCGCGCGTCTTCCAGCGCCGCTTCCGACTCACCGAGTTCTGCCCGACGACGGGCCCGGACGAGCCTCGCCCACGCCAGCTGCGCGGGGGTCGCCGTGCCCTCCATCTCTTCGATGACGGCGTTGGCTTCGACCGCGGCGCGGGCCGGATCACTGGTGCTCTCCTGGAGGATGCGCGCCAGGTTGGTGCGCAGGCCGGCGTGCGTCTGGTGTTGGGCGTGGCCCTCCAGAATCGTCAGCGCGTTGGGGTTGCGAAGCCCGTGTTGCGTAAGCGCATAGAGCGAGAGATGGCGCGGGGACGCGGAGCGGTTGTTGAACGCGTGCTCCGCCATCTGCGCAGCCCGTTGCCAACGACCCATCTGGTACATCGCGAGCGCGGACGCGCGGAACCCCTCGGCGATCGACTCTCCGCGCGCGGGCATGTCCGCGATGGCACGCGTGGCTTCCTCGGGCCGACCGCGCTGAATCGCCAACAGCGCCACTGCGATGGCCGCGTCGGTGTGAGTCTCGCTGGGGTCGAGCTGCGAGAGCAGGGTTCGGACCTCGTCCGCATGGTCTTGGTGATGCTCGAGGGTGAGCGTCGCGAGCGTTCGGGCGCGGAGCGCCACCAGTTCCGGCTCGTCGCTGTCGCCGATCTCGGTGAGCAAGGACTCGAGCGCCGCGCGCGAGCCCGAGTCGCCCGCCGCCGCGGCGTGTTCTCGGATCTCGGCGACCTCGGACGCGCCGAGCGCCATCCAGAGCACCAAGCCCCCGATGCCCCCGACGACGACGAGCGCGAGCACACCGGCCATGACCGGGACCAGCAGGCTCTTCTTCTTGCCCTTCGACTTCGACTTCGATCGCGCCTTCGACTTGGATGGGGACTGCGGCTTTGACTGCGCCGAGCGAGACGAGCGGTCCGGGTCACCCGCGTCTGGAGGCACGCGGCTGGTCGGCAGGGCGCGCTGGCCACCTTTGTGCCCCCTCGCGGGTGCTGGTTCCGGACGGAAAGCCGGATCGGCGATCGGCTCGAAGCGCGGCTCGGGTGGAGGCGGGGCCGGTTCGAGCATGCGGCCAGGGGAGCGGAAGACGCCCATCGTCTCCGGCTCGGGCACCTCGTCGGCGCCGATCTGCTCGAGGGTGGGGCCTTCGTCGGACGGGAGCGCGTCGTAGGGCGACGAGGGCTCGGCGAACGGAGGGAACATGTCCTCGCGGGGAGGATCTTCCTCCTTCAGATCCATCTCGAAAGAGACGGGGTCGAAGGACTCCTCGGCGTCCTCAATGGAGATCTCTTCGGTGACGGGATGCGGTGCACGCTGGAGCGCTGAGGGACGCGCCGCGCTGGTGTGCTCGTCGGTGAAACTCACCGGACGCGATGCCGCGGACAGCGGCGAAGGGGGCGGGGGCGGAGGCGCCGATTTCGGGCGACCGGGCGGAGGCGGAGGCCCCGACCTGCCTGGTTTCGAGGGAGGCGCGGCGTGTGGTGTCGCCGGGCTGGACAAGGTACGGGGGGGTTTGGCCGGGTCTCCAAACGGGCTGGCCGCCGGCATGCCCAGCGAAGTCGATTTGCGTGAACGCATGGGGCGGACACGGGGCGCGCCCGGAGGTCGAGGCGGCGCGGCGCGGGGCGCGGGCGCGGAGGGTGGCGCGGCGCGGGGCGCCGACGGCGGCGCCTGATAGGTCAGGCTGGGGTCGATCTCCACCTTCGGCGGCGGCGGCGTGTCGCTCGGCGGCGTGGCGGGGAGCGGCCCCGGGATGGGGGTGCGGTCCTCCTCCCACTCCGGGGAACTCGTCTCGACGGTGGGCTCGACGTCCTCGGCGAACCACCGCTCGATGGTCGTCGAGATGGGCGCTGTCTCGTCGGCCGCCTCCGCGATCAGGTCGGCGGCGACTTCGTCGTTGGGATCGAGCTCGATGGCCCGCCGCAGCGACTCCAATGCTTGCTGGGGACGGCGGTCACGAAGGTAGGCCTCTCCTAACAGGCGGTGCACCTCCCCACGGAGCGGGGCCTTTCGCGCGAGCGCCATCATCTCGACGCGGACCTCGTCGTAGCGCTCGAGCGCGAGGAGCGCTTCGCCGAGCAGAAGACGCAGCCCCACGTCGGACGGCTTCGACAACAAGGCGCGCCGGCACGCACGAACCGCTTCCTGATATCGACGCTCCGAGATCAGAAGCTTCGCGCGTTCGGTCAGCTCCTGGCTCGCGGCTCCCATTCGATGATGTGCGGTGCAGCGCAAGAAAGGCGCCGCCGGCTCACGAAGGGTAGTCGGTATCCCGCGCCTGCGGAAAGTCTCTTGTGATCGGGGTCACTTGCGGAGGACCGCGACCGCCTCGTGGAGACGCGCAAGCTCGCCCTCCGGCGGCATCCGGCCGCCAAAACGAGCCTTGAGGTAGCAGTCCGTGACCGCTCGCGCCGTCTCGGTGGCCACGCCTGCCCGCTCGAGCGCCTCGAGGTGCGCGAGAGGGGTCTGGTGGGGAGATCGCGGATGACCCGCAGCACGCATGACACGCTCGAACGCACGGTACAGCGCGACCACCTCGCGCATCTCCACCGTCAGCCCGTCGTCTTCGGTCGGTCGACGGCGGCGCCACAGCCAGCCCAACACCAGGAGCATCACGGCGAGTGCAGCCAACAGCAGGATCGGCGTTCGATCCGGTGCGCTGTCGTCGGCGGACGTCAGCTCGGTCTCCGCGTCGGCGCTCGAGGGCGGGTCCTCTTGGAACGCCCCCCGCCAGCGCCGGTAGAGCGCGTGCATCTCGCGGAGCCCGTTCACCTGATCGCGGAGGTCGAACGCCACGATGTCGTTGGCCCAGCGCGTCTGGATCGCATCGAGGGCATCGCGAAGTCCCGAGGTCCAGCCCCGCTCCGGCTGGATTTCGCCCCTTGCGGGCGGCGTCGGATCGAACGTCACCCATCCGCGCCCCTCGATCCAGACCTCGACCCAGCTGTGGGCGTCGCCTTGAGCGAGCGCGTAGTACCGGCCGAAGCCGTTGAAACGGCCGCCCAGATACCCCGCGACGTTGCGAGCGGGGATGCCGAGCGTGCGCAGCATGATGACCGCCGCGGTGGCGTAGTACTCGCAGTGGCCTCGCTTGGCTTCGAAGAGAAAGACCTCGAGCGGCAGCCGCCCACCGAGCTCTGGCATCTCGAGCGAATACGCGAACTCACCCGAGTCACGCAGGCGCGCCACCACCCGCTCGGCGCGGGCTTCGGGGTCAGCCAGTCCGTCGACCCAGCGGGCGGCGAGCCCGGCGACCCGTTCGTGTCCGTCGGGGACCTGGAGATAGCGCTCCGCGAGCGAGGCGCGAAGCGGTGTCAGAGACCGCGGCCGGCTCGAGACGTACGCCGTATAGCGGAGCCCGAGCCCATCGGCGTCCGTGTAGCGGATGTCCATCCCTGGGGCGCGCGTCAGGCTGCGCGAGACATCGATCCCGCTCTCGACGCGCGCCGGCACCTGAAGGCCGACCGCGTCCGGCGGGAAGAACAAGACGGGCTCATCCAAGTGGTCGAGCACCACCTCCCAGGCCTCGTCTTGACCCAACCTAGGCTGTCGGACGGGCACAGGGTAGAAGCCGTCGAACGCCGGCACCGCCACCGAGAGCAGCTCACGGCTCCGCGTCCAGCGGCGCCCGTCGTAGTGATCGAAGCTCGTCCCGCGCATGCGAAGCGTGCGGAGCGGAGGGGGCGACTCGGGGAGGTTGGGCGGCGTCACGCGCAAAACGACGGTCGGGTCGCTGCGGATGACGCCGAAGTCGCCGAGTTCGATGTTCGCCCCGAACCCGGTCGTGCGCTGGCCCGCTCCCGCGCCGAGCGACAGGTAGCCGACTCCCACGCGCGGGAAGAGCAAGAAGAGCAGGCCCGTGCCGATGAAGAGCGGGATCGACAGCCCGGCCGTGCTGAACAGGAACCCCGCGCCGACGAGGTTTCGGGACCCGAGACGCCGCGGCAACGTTCGCGCCGCTTCGGCCTCGTCCATCCCGCGCGGCTTCTCGATCTCGGCGCGCAGGTGGGCGAGCGCAAACGCCCAGGGGGTCACCACCACGAAGCCGAAGAACGCGACCGCGTAGCCAATCTCGCTCGAGAGCACCGTCGCCGCCACGAGATGCAGCAGCGCGATCCCTGCGATCTGCTGGTACTCCGCCGCACTTCGTCGATTGAACATGCGCGACAGCTGCAGCATCGCGGTGAACTCGAGACCCAAGGTCAGCGGCGAGCCCCCGAGCCACCCGCGTCCAAGCTGGAGCGCGAGCAGCCCGATGAGCGCGAGCGTGATGCCGCGGCCCCAGCGCGGGTCACGGATGCGGTCACCTTCGACAAACCAGCTCGCCACGAGGCCCACGAAGATCGGGATCTCCGACGCCGGCCCGAGCTCATCGCCCAGGCTGAGCGCAAAGAAGCCGAGCCCCGCCACGAGGTAGGCGACCCCTTTGTGAAGTCGCGAGAAGCTCATCGCTCCCCCTCGGGGTCGGGCAGCGGGGGTGCGTCGGCAACAGGCACGGACTCGAGCGTCGCCAAGAACCGCCAGATCGGATCCGGGGGCTGGCCGGGGAGCACCCGCGGCGAGCGCCCCGACCGCGCCACCGCCTCCACGCTCGCCCCTCGCTCCAGCGCCTGACGCGCGGAAGCCGCCGCCTCGGACAGCCGACGCTCGAACCGCTGTCGCCAGGCGTCGTCGGCGCCCTCGGGCTCCGCCTCGTCCACGCGCAGCGTCAACCGGCGCGCCGCGTCCGAGTGCCGCTCGCGCACCACCGTCTTGCCCAGCGCGGCCGAGCGTCGCCAGTGGATCGAGCGCGCCTCATCGCCCGGTCGATAGGCGCGGAGGCCCGCGATCTCCACGCCCGGCCCCGGCCGTGGAAGGGGAACATCCGGGCCGACGCCGTTGTCGAGCGCGGCGTGCGCCGGCGGGGGAACCAGCGCGGGATAGACCAGGAGCTCGTCGGAGACTCGAAGGCGACGTGCCTTCTCGAACAGCCCGAACGGATAGCGCGTGCGCGCGACGACCTCGCCGAGGACCAACCTCCCCCGCCGGCTGGGTGTCCTCCGGTACGACGCGGTTTGCGACGCCCCGGCGGACACTTTCAGGAAATACACCGAGCCCGCCGCGGCCTCGCCCTCGACGACGTCCTCGAGCTCGATCGAGTAGCTCGGGATCCACCGCTTCCGGTTGTGCACCGTGAGCTCGACCAGCGAGACGCTCCCCGCGAAGAGGCGCTTCGGCATGCGCCGGCTGACCTGGAGCCGGCGAAGCGCGGACTCGCTCAGGAGTCCGCTGAGGATGATCAGGCTCAGCAGCAAGCCGAGCACGAGGTACATCAGGTTGTTGCCAGTGTTCACGGCCGCGGCGCCGAGGCCGACGGTGGCGAGCAGGAACACACGCCCTTCGCGCGTCAGTCTAAGCGTGCGGGGGGCGCGACGGCGGGGGCGCTTGGCCTTCTTCGGCGGGACGGGAGCCGTGCTCACACGGGGACCACGATGGACTGGAGGAGGTCTTCGACGACACGCTCGGCGTCGCCCCGGTCCGCCGCGGCGTCACGCGCGCCCGCGACCCGGACGCGGTGGGCGAGCGCCGGGACCGCCACAGCGGCGACGTCGTCGGGGAGCGTGTAGTCGCGCCCCTTCACCAGCGCGTGAGCCCTCGCCACCCGCTCGAGCGACAGCGCTGCGCGGGTCGACGCGCCCAGCTCGAGCAGGGGGTTGTTGCGTGTGGCCAGTACGATTTCATGCACGTAGTCCAGCACGGGGTCTTCGCTGCGGACGTCGTCCACGGCGGCCTGCGCGCGGCGGACCTCATCGGCTTCCGCCACCGGCTCGAGCGCGTCGACGGGATCGGCACCACGACGGGTCCGGAGCAGTTGACGCTCGACTTCGGGCGACGCGTAGCCCAGGCGGAGACGGAGGAGAAACCGATCGAGCTGCGACTCCGGTAGCGGGTACGTCCCGTAGAACTCCTCTGGGTTCTGGGTGGCGATGACGAAGAAGGGCGCAGCCAGCGTGTGGGTCTCGCCGTCGATCGACACGCGGCGCTCGCCCATGGCCTCGAGCAGCGCAGACTGGGTCTTCGGCGTCGTGCGGTTGATCTCGTCCGCCAGCAGCACGTTGGTGAAGACCGGGCCCGGCCGAAACGTGAAGCTCGCGTTGCTGGGCTCGTAGATGCTGCCGCCGACCACGTCCGCCGGCATCATGTCGCTCGTGAACTGAAGCCGCCGAAAGTCCAGCTGGCGCGAGCGGGCGAGCGCGCGGGCCAGGGTGGTTTTCCCGACCCCCGGTACGTCTTCCACGAGCAGATGACCGCCCGCGAGCAGCGCGGTGACCGCGAGCTCCACCGCCTCACGCTTGCCGGACAGCGCCCGCTCCACGTTGTCGTTCAGACGTGCCGCGAGGGCGCTGGCCGAGGACACGGAGGCGGACGTCGAGGGTTCGGTCACGGTGGGCAGACCCTAGGGACTGGATGGCGCATCGTCGAGCGGGATCGCGAGACACAGGACGGTGCCCTCGGCGCGCGACGGCTCGGCCCAGACCTCCCCCCCGTGCAGGCGGACCAGGCCGCGGGACAGCGTCAGGGCCATGCCGAGGCCACCGAGACGACGCCCGGTCGGCGCGGCGATCTCCTGAAAGGCCTCGAAGATGTTGGAGACTTCGCCGGCCGGGATGACCCCGATGGCGTGGTGGATCTCGACCCGGAGCTGGCTCGTCGGCCCGGGAGGTCCCTCCGCGGTGCGGGCGCGCACGAGGATCGTCGTCCGCCGAAGGACGCTGGCGGAGCTCCGGAACAGGGCGACCACGGCCTGAACGATGCGGCGAGCGTCGACGTGCACGGGCGGCAATCCCGGCTGCAGCTCGGCCTCGATCGTCACGTCGCGACCCTCGACCAACGTCCGGCCCCGGGACACCGACTCGGTGAGGATCTCGACCGACGGCGTCCACGCGCGGTCCAAGCTCAGCCGGCCCGCCTCGAGCCGGGCCAGGTCGAGCACGTCGGTGAGCAACAAGATGAGCTCGCCCGCGCTCCTTTGAATCATGGTCACGCTCTCGCGCTGTCCCTCGGAGAGGGGCCCGTCGAGGCCACGGTCGAGGACCTCTGTGAAGCCGACGATCGAGTTGAGCGGGGACCGCAGCTCGTGACTCATGACGGCCATGAACCGCGTCCGAAGGGCGCGCGCGTCCGCGATCTCCTCCCGGGCCGAGGCGTCCTGAATCGCCTCCACCGCCCACTGGTTGATCCGGTCGGTGAGCTGCCGGTCCCGTGCGCGAAGCCTCCGGTCGCGAAAGCGGCGCGGGGGCAGGCTCGCGACCTCGTCGGGGCGCACCGAGACGCGGTTGACGCGCGCGATGAACGCTTGCTCCTCCGACTCGATCGTCTGGACAGACATCACGGCGAGCGCGCCGATCACCCCCGCGAGGACCATCCCGACGGCGATGAGGTACGGCACCCCGGTGGCCAGGGCGAGACCGAGGACAGGCCCCGCCGCCAACGCGGCGCGAAGCGGGCGAGCGTGCACGTCCCGGGGCGCGATGAGATGAGACCAACCGAGCTCCGCCAACGGCGCGACGAGCAACACCGCCGCCAAGGGCAGCATGGCGGACGCGCTGCTACGGACGAGCTGCGGCGCCGCGAAGAACGCAACCGCGACGACAGGGACCCAGGCAAACGAAGCCGAGGAGCTGACCTCGGGGGCGTCCTCGAAGTGCTGACGCAGCGCCCACACGGTGCCGAGCACGCCGGATCCGAGGAACAGGAGGGCGCTGTCGAACGGCGAGCTCGCAATCTCCGCGGCCGCGCCGACCGCCATGGCCGCCGCCACCTGAAGCGCGATGAGCGCGGCCGCGAGGCCCAGCGCCCGGAGCGCGATGGCCTGTCGGCTCATCGGTCGCTCCGAGGGAAGTAGAGGTGAAACGCGGTGCCGACGCCGAGCTCCGACTCGATCTCGATTCGCCCGCCGTGCCACTCGACCATGTCGCGGGTGAGCGAAAGCCCGAGCCCCGACCCGCCTCTCCGAGAGGCGCGGTGGCCAGACTGCTGGAACGGCTCGAAGAGCTTGGCTTGCTCCTCCTCGGGGATCCCGCGGCCGGTGTCGCGAACCGTGATGCGAGTGGCGTCCTCGATGCGTTCCGCACGCAGCGTGACCGTGCCCCGCGGGGTGGCGCGAATCGCGTTTGTGCCGAGGTTGATCAGGATCTGGCGGAGGCGGCGCGGATCCGCGCGCAGGACGAGGCCATCGTCCCCCGCTCGCTCCGGCGTGACCACGACCTCGATGTGGACCGGCTTGCCCTTGACCTGGCCGGACAAGAGCCGGGCGACTTCCCTCATCAGCCCCGCGAGGCATACCTCGCTGCGGCGCGCCGGAGAGCGCCCCGGAGCCCACTCGGCGAGTACGGCCTGAACCAGCTCTTGGAGGTACGCCCCGGCATCACGGATGGACTCGACGTCCTCTTGCTGCGCGTCGTTGAGCGGCCCGTCCACCTCCTGCAGGAGCACCCCCGAGAAGCCCAGGATCGAGTTGAGCGGAGTGTTGAGCTCGTGCCGTACCGCAGCCACGAACTCCTCCCGAAAGCGACCCGCCGTCTCGGCACGCGTCCGCATTGCCCGCCGCTCGGAGGCGGCCTCGTTCTGCCGCGTCTCGAGCGCCAGCACGGCCTCGTCGAGCCGAGGGTTGCGCCGGCCGGCGTGGTGCAGCGAGAGCGCAGCGGAAACCAGCGCGGCCACTGCCACGAGCGCGACGAAGGGACTGCCTCCGAGCACCCACGCCGCCCCGGCAAGCGAACACACGCCCACGGCCGCGACCCCGACGCTCACGCGCAAACGCATCGCCGGGACCATACCGCACCGGTCAATAGACGAGCGTGAACCGCCCCGCCGTGGAGTTCCCCGGCTCACCGACCACCAGATCGGGGTATCCGTCGCCGGTGAGGTCGCCTACGAACGCGGCGACCCGCGCTCCGGTGTCCGTGTCCTCCGTGAGTATGAAGTCCGCCGCCGAAAGATCGCGCGGGCCGGCGAGGGCCGCACCGAAGAAGAGAGCGGCGACGCCATCGCCACCGTCCGCGTTGTCGTCCGAACCGAGGAAGAGGTCTGCGACGCCGTCGGCGTCGATGTCGCCGATGAGCCCGATGCGGTGCGCGGGGTGGCGTGCCATCGCGACGGAGCGCCCCAGCCCGGCCAGCCCCGTCGCTCCGGTGACGTCGCTCGGCGGGCCGAACAGAGACGCTTCCTGAACGAAGACGAGTCCCGCACCCGAGCCGTCACCGTCGTCCGCGCTCAGGAAGTCGAGGTCCCCGTCACCGTCGAGGTCTCCGCCCGACGTGAGCACCGCACCGAGGCCGTTGACCGGCGTCGGATCGCGGCGCGCGAACAGCTCTTGGGTCGTGCCCGCCGCCGGCGCAACCAGTCCTGTGCCGATGTAGGGCTGCCCCACGAGCGCATAGATCGCGGCGTCGGTCCCCTGATCGGCGAGCACCAGCACATCGGGGCGCGCGTCTCCCAAGATGGTGCCGCCCGGCGTGCCAACGACCTGGCCGAACGCCGCGATCTCACCCGGGTTGTCGAAGACGAACCCGTCGGCCTCGGTCTCCGTGTCGCCGGGCACCTCGCGAACGGCGCCCCTCCCGAGTGAGCGACCGAGGATCACCGTGACGGTGCCGGCGCCTGCGATGTCGCCGACGGCGAAGTCCATCCGCCCGTCTCCGTCGAAGTCTCCCACCGGCGCGATCGACGCGGCGAAGGCGTCGACGGTGCCGAACGCCTGCGGGCCCGTGCCGACGATCGTGAGGTCTTGCCGGCAGCTGGCGCCGTCGATCTGACACACCTGCGGCCAGCTCTCGAGGCGCATCCGGCCAAAGAACACGTAGACGCTTCGGGTCTCGTTGGCCAAGACGCCGGTGTCGGGCGCCACCCCCACGACGGCAAAGTCCGAGAGCCCGTCACCGTTGAAGTCGCCGAGGCCGACCGGCCTCCACTCGGTTGCGGTGCTCCCCTCCGGCGCCTGGATCCGGACGTACTCATCGGAGACCAAGGTGGGCTCACGAGGGCCGTCGTCTCCGAAATGCAGCGCGACCCCGCCGGCGCCGCCCACCGCGACGTCCGCGATTCCGTCCCCGCTCACGTCCCCCACCGCCGCGATGCTCGAACCGCTGCCCAGGATGGGCAGGGCGGCGCCGAACACCGCTTGCGTCCGGAACGCGAGCGCCACTTCGACGCTGGGGCCGCGTGGGGTGAGCTCGCCCGCCGGATCCACACCGCGAAGCGCACAGTGGACGGTCGTCGTGATGCGGAAGCCGCCGACGTCTTCGCTCAACGTAGGCGTACCGAGGGAGGGTTGGGTGGCCAGGGCCGTCGGCACTGCGGCGTCCCACCCGGCGTCGTCGACGATCGCCGCGTCGGCGCAGCGCAGCGCGTAGCTGGCGAGGGGCAAGCCATCCGCGTCCTCCACACCGGTCCAACCGAAGCGGACGATCCCCCCGCGCCGGTCCGTGACTTCGACGCTGAGGTCGTCGATGGCCTGGGTCGGCGCAGCTCGGTCGATGCTGACGGTGACCCCCGCGCGCGCCGTGCCGCGAGCGTCCGTCACCGCCACCGCCAGCTCCACGTCGCGGCCGTCGGCGACCTCGGCACAGACGCTGAACACGCCGCCGGTCACCGCCCCTACGGTCTCGATTCCCCGCACCGAGACGCGCACCGCGCTGCCGTCCGCAGCGTCGGAGGTCCCCGTGACCAAGACCTCGCCAGAGGCACAACTCCCAGGGTCGGAGACCACGCTGCCGAACGCGGGGCTGCTGACCGTGAGGGTCGGGAGATCCGTCACCGTCACCGTACAGGCCTCGCTGACGCCCGTGTTCCCTTCGGAGTCGACGCCGATCGCGACGACCGCGAGCGCACCGCCGGCATCGTACGTGGCCTCGTCGAACGTGAGCACGGCGTCGCCGGAGGTGTCCGTCGCGGAGTAGACGACCGCATCGGCAGAGCGGACCTCGAGCGTCAGCGCGCCCCCTCCGAGGTTCTCGACCTCGGTTCGGAACTGCAGCCCCTCCACACCCGGCGATTCGTCCTGGGTCTCGGGGCTGAGCGTCGCCCCGCACGACGGTCGCCTCAACGAGGGCGCCGGCGCGACGCAGTCGGCGGCGAGCGCGATGGGGGCGGAGCGGCGTTCGATGTCGTCGACCGTCTGCCGCGCGTAGACCAGGAAGGTGGCGCCGCTGTCGACGGCGGGCAGGCTGACGCCCGGGAACGCGGCGCGGCCCGCGAACGGCGTCGGCACCGAGCCATCGACCACGCAGTCGGCGACCGACAACGGGAGACGGGTGTCCGTCTCCAAGACCACGCTCTGACCGATCTCGGTGCAGTAGACCTCGAAGGCCGCCTCGCAGGTCTCGTTGCCCAGCGCCAGGTCGGCCGTGTGCAGCGCGTCGCCGGAGAGGTTGAAGCGGGTGCCGTCGATCGGCTGCGCGATCTCCAGGAGCGGCGCGGTCGTGGAGAGGTGCACCGTCTGGCGCTCCTCCGAGAGGTTGCCGGCCACATCGACCGCCTGCGCGCACACCTCTTGCGGTGTGTTCCAAGCGAGCGGGATCTGCCGTACCCAGAAGTCGTCGAACCCGGCCTCGAGAGGGGTCAGGGGCATGTGTTCGATGCCGGAACACACGGCGACGCGTAGACCCCGGCACGCCTCGCCCATGAACCCGTTGAGACTGATGTCGATCTCCGGCGTGCTCTCGTTCCGATCGCTGAGCTCGGAGTAGACCCGCTCGCCGGAGGAAAGGTCCATCTCGAGGACGCACGGGGTGACATCGACCGTGTACTCAACCGGCGCGGAGCGCGACACCGTGCCCTCGGCGCCCTGGCATTCCGCCACGAGCCGATGCACCCCCTCGGTCAAACTGAGGTTGCCAAACGTGACGGACGTCGCACTCGCCGTCCGCTCGAGGGCACCACCGGTGTCTCCGTCGACGATCAGCCGGACCGGGCGGCCCGCTCCGTCCACGGTCGCGACCGTGAAGTCCCCCTGAAAGCCGTCCTCTTCGGAGACGTCGTCGTCGCGATTGAGGAAGCCGGTGTCCGACTGAGGCGAGACGATCGCGCAGTCCACGCCCTCGCAAGCGACGCGCACGACCGCGGGGAAGGGCTCCGCCGCACACGTCGACGCCCCGACGCGCACCGAGAGCTGATTGTCGGACACGCCGAGACCCACTCCCTCGAAGCGGATCATCCCCCCTTCGACGAACGCGGTTCGACTCGGCATGCCGTTGACGAACACTCTCCCCTCGGTCCCGTCGTCCGCGTCCGTCGCGGCGACGACCGTTGTCTCGAACCCGGTCGCACAGGTCCCGCCGTTGGTGTTGTCCGCGGCGCCGAGCGTGAGCGGCCCATCGGCGGGCGCCACGGGGGTCGTGAACGAGACGCCGCCGCAGTTGGGGTCTTCCGTGAGCGTGACCGTCAGGTCGTCGGAGCGCAGCTCGCCGTCACGCGCGGAGACGAACAGGACCTGCGAACCGACGTCGATCGTCACCTCGAACGAGACCTCGCCGTCCTCTGCGATGACCCTCCCGAGCGGCGCACCGGCGCGCTGCAGCGTCAGCAGCTCGCCCGCGAGCCCCTCGGTCAGCACCGTCACGTCGATCTGCACCCCCGTCTCGTCAGGGTTCACGTCGCTCGACAGCGTGAAGGTGCTCCCGCTCGACGGGCTCGTGATCGAGAGAGCGGCCTCGGGCGTGCCGCATTCGCAGCTGGTCGTGAGGACGGCGATCGAGGAGACGAGCAGCGCCGCCCCCAATCCGAGGGGGCTTCGTCGGGTGGCGGGGCGTAGGCGGTTCATCATCGTGAAGTCCGAAGCTAGAGGAGGACCGGCTCCTCGATGTCGAGGGCCTCCTGGGCGACCACAGTGCGCAACTCTTCGTCCCGTTTCGTCGCGAGCTCATACAGCTCCCCCAGGAGGCCGGGGTGCTCTTTGATCGCCGCCTGGAATGCCTCTCGGCGCAGCTCGAGCGCGACCGTCGGGTGGGTGGCGACCACGTCGGCGGTGGCCGGTCGACGCAGCACGATGCTGATCTCCCCGACGATGTCTCCGGGCCCGAGCTCCGCGACCTGGAGCGCGTCGCCGTCGGAGTCCTCCCCCATCACGCGCACGCTGCCGCTCGCGATCAGGAACAGGCCCTCGATCTCTTCGCCGCGCGTGACGAGCGCCTCGCCGGCTTTGAACCGCCGCGCCTCGAAGCGCTCGATCAGCGCCGCTCGCTCGGCCGGGTCGAGCGGCTGGAGCACAGCGCTGTGGCGGACGAGGTTGGCGACCATGCGCGCGCGGCAGAAATCGGACAGCTCGGTGCCGATCTCCGGCGTCTTCTTGGCCAGCTTCTCGAGGTCGTCGCGGTGCGCGACCAACAGCTGCGTGGGCTCGAGGGCCACGACCGACGCCGCGCGCGGCGCCTCGCTGACGAGCGCCATCTCTCCAAAAATCGCACCGGGCCCGAGCTGCGCCAGGCTCTGTTCTTCCTCTCCCGCGTGCCGCCGCGCCTCGAGCCGACCGCGCACGATCACAAAGGCATCCTTGCCCTCGGTGCCCTCCTCGATGACGACGTCACCGGGCTCGACCTCGAGGATCTCGAACACGCCGAGCAGCGCTCGCAGGCGCTTCGTCGGGAGCGCGCCAAACAAAGGCAGCGTCGGCACCGCGCGATCTTCGGGGAAGGCGTCGTCGCTCGAGACGAACATCCGGAGCACCGTCTCGGCGGCATCGAGCAGCGCGGCGCCCTTCGCCTCGACCGCATCCGCGTCGACCGGCAGGGGCGGCGGGGCGGGGGCCACATCTCCGAGCCGCTCGCTGCTGCGAGAGAAGGCCGACGCGATCGTCTTGGTCAGGCCACCCTCGTTGACGCCCGCCTCCGCGAGGCACGCCCGAACGGCGAGCGCGCGCGGCAGATTCCCCCGCCGAACAAACGCGTCCACGAGGCGAATGCCCGCGGCATCGAGCCCGTCCGTGCGGCCTGCGTCGGCCAGAAGCTCGAGCAGCAGCGCCGCGGCGTGCAGCTGCCCCTCGTCGGCTGCGACGAGCGCCATGGAGGCACGAATCGCGTCCTCCGACCGGCCCGCTGCGCGGGCTGCCCACGCCTGATCGAGCAGCGATGTTTCGTTCGCCATGAGGCGGGCCACGCTAGCATGGTGCTCGGAGCGCTGCACCGGCGGTGGGCCTCGCGGCGAGCTCCGTGGCCACCTTCCTTCCAGGTCTCAGGGGCCATCTGAAGTCGAGCGCCGCCGCCCACCTACTCCTTGCTCGCTCGCCTTCGCTCCCGCTTGTGGTCAAACGGGCAGGAGGCCGCCGCAATTTCGGCGGCAACCCGATCCCCAAGGATGTCCAGAATCTGCTGCGAGAGAAGGTCCTCTTTCCCCTCGAGCGCGTCGGCGGTGGTCTGGCTCGTGGGGAACACCATCTCCGACGCGATGTTGTCCTGCACAATCCTCGCGAGGTTCTCGGTCGCAACTCCAACGGGGTCGTCGACCGGAAGCTGGTCGGCGATGATATCGATCAGATGTGTGTCCACACGATCGGCATCGAGAAAGTGACGAATGATGATCGTGTTCTGATTGAGGACACTCGTCGTCCACATCGAGTAGACGAGCACATAGAGGTCTCGCCACTTGCTCCCAAGCCGGGTTTTCCACCGGCCCATGAGCTCCGTGACCGCTTCGATCTGATACTTCGCCGCCCAATGCATGTTCGTCGAGATGTCATCGAATAATGCACCGGTAAAACCCTCGAAGGTGCTCATCGTGAACGAGCCACTCTCGATAGTCTTCTCAATGAATTTGCCCGCGGCATCGCAGATGTTTGCTGAAGACCGGAGGAGCTCCGCGGGAAGCGCCGCATGCTCGAGGCTCTCCTCGGTCAGCCGAATTTGGTCCCCCCATTCCTTCAGGGGCTGGACCCACGCCGTAGAGGAAGGCCGCTCGAAAGCCACCATGGAGAGATCATGAGGGTCGATGTCGCCCGCAGTGCGGTGGTGGTCGGGAAGCGATTTCGGCAGATACGGTGCGAGAATGGAAAACGTTCCCAGAGGGATGTGCGCTACCGACTTGGCCAGCTGGAAGATCACGTCGATCGGAGTCGTCATCTCGATCACGCTGCCATTCTGAATCAGCCAGTACGTCCCACCTTCGGGTCCGTTGGCAACCACGACCAGAGGGTCAAGCCGGGTCTGTACCCGATCCTTGAGCCCCTTGTAGTTGACTCGCATGTGGCTGTTCGTGTTGAGAATGACAGCGCGAGCGTCGGCTTCGTCCATGTGTGGCCCCCAGGTGGCGAGAGCCTACCATCGACGCCGCACCGCTGGTGCTCCCGGACGACAACGTCGTTTGGATTGAGGGCGTCACACGTTGAAGCGGAAGTGCACGACGTCTCCGTCGCGGAAGACGTACTCCTTGCCTTCGATGCCGAGCTTGCCTGCGGCGCGCACCGCGGACTCCGAGCCCAGTTCGATCAGGTCCTCCCACCAGATGACCTCGGCCTTGATGAAGCCGCGCTCGAAGTCCGTGTGGATCTTCCCCGCCGCCTGCGGCGCCTTGGTCCCCTTCTTGATAGTCCAGGCGCGCACCTCCTGCGGGCCGGCCGTGAAGAAGGTGATCAGGTCGAGCATCGCGTAGCCCGTGCGGATCACCTGGTCGAGACCGGGGCGCTCGAGGCCGATGTCGGCGAGGAACTCACGCCGCTCATCCGCTTCGAGCTGCATGATCTCGGCTTCGATCTGCGCGCTGATCACGACGACCGGGGCGCCGCTCGGCTGGGCGCGCTGGCGCACCGCGTTGACGAGCGGGTCGTCGTCGAGGCTGCCCAGCTGGTCGTCCTTCACGTTGCAGACATAGAAGAGCGGCTTGCTCGTGATGAGCTGCATCTCCCGGAGGATCTTCTTCGCGTCGTCGTCGAGGCTCTCGGTGTCGAACGCGGTGGCGAGCATGCCGCCGTCGAGCACCTCACTGAGTGCTTCGCACAGCGGCACGGCCTTCTTCTCGATGGGGTTCGGCCCCTTGGATGCGCGGCGCGCGCGGTCGAGCCGCTTCTGGACCGTCTCGAGGTCCTTGAGGATGAGCTCGGTCTCGATGGTCTCGATGTCCGCGACCGGGTCGATGCGGTTGTCCACGTGCAGGACGTTGTCGTCTTCGAAGCAGCGCACCACGTGCGCGATGGCGTCGGCGTCCCGGATGTTGGCGAGGAACGCGTTGCCCTTGCCTTCACCCTTGCTGGCGCCGCGCACCAGACCGGCGATGTCCACGAAGTCGACCGTCGCAGGGATGGCCTTCTTCGGCTCGGACAGGTTCACCAGCGCGTCGAAGCGCGGATCGGGTACCGGCACCACGCCGACGTTGGGTTCGATGGTGCAGAAAGCGTAGTTCGCGGCCTCCGCCTGCTGCTTGCTGGAGAGCGAGTTGAAGAGCGTGGACTTCCCCACGTTGGGGAGCCCGACGATGCCTACCGACAGTGCCATGCGCGCCGGCTTACTTGTGACGCTCCTCGCACGCAAGACGCACGATCGGCGAGATCGTCTCGGGACCCCTCGCGGGAGCGCCATCCGTGCGTACTTGGCGGGTACTCATCAACGCACGCCTTCTTGCTGCCACGACACGTTCCGGTCACACCAAAGTCACGTGCACAGCCCAACGTCGAGCGAAGCCATGCCTGAGCATATCCTGATCGTTGACGACGAACCCGACCTCGTCGATCTCGTGGAGTACAACCTGCGCCAAGCCGGCTTCGAGGTGCGCAGCGCAGGGGATGGCGCCACGGCGCTGGCGGAGGTGAAGAGGCAGCCGCCGAGCCTGGTCCTGCTGGACCTGAACCTGCCGGACATGTCGGGCACCGAGATCGCCAAGCGGCTCCGGCGGGAGCCCGAGACGGCATCCCTGCCCATCGTCATGCTCACCGCGCGTGGCGAGGAGATCGACCGCGTCGTCGGATTCGAACTCGGGGCGGACGACTACATCGTCAAGCCCTTCAGCCCGCGCGAGCTGGTGCTGCGCGTCCAGGCCGTACTCCGACGCACGCGTCCGTCCGAGGTCCCGCCCGCCCGGAGCGAGCACCTGAATATCGGCGCCCTGGAGATCGACGTGCCCCGCCACGAGGTGCGCGTCGAGGGCAAGGAGGTCCCCCTGACCGCGCTCGAGTTCAGGCTCCTGCTGGACCTCGCGAGTCGACGGGGACGAGTGCAGAGCCGCGACGCGCTGCTGGAGCGGGTCTGGGGCTACGCGCCAGGCATCGAGACACGCACGGTCGATACCCACGTCAAGCGACTGCGCGAAAAGCTGGGAGCGGGCCGGGATGCCATCGAGACGGTGCGCGGTGTCGGCTACCGCATGCGCGACGAGTAGTCGTTCAGAGCTCCGCCCCACACGTGTCGAGCGTGAAGTCGACGCAGTCCCTCGTTGCGCCGCCGCACGGCTCGAGCTCCGAGCTCCCGGCGGCGATCAGCTCGGTCCGCAACCGAGTGAAGTCCCATGTCGGGTTGGCGACGTACACACCCGCCCAGAAGTCCAGTCCCGCGCAGTCGACCGGTCGGCCAAACTCGCCCTCGTAGACACCGTCGATGAACTCGTTGAGCTCGCCGTAGGTGGTCGCGTCGCGCGCGATCCGGCCCGGCATGGCCGTCTCGATGTAGTACTCGCCGGTCTCGTGCGGCGCGGCCCCGGCGCCGCTGCTGTCGCGCGCATAGACGCGGCCGGCGGAGCAACGCGCGAACGGGGCACCACCGTCGGTGCGGATCTCCACGCTGCAGCCGTTGGTGATGGTCGTGCCGCACGACTGCTCGACCCGCGCGGCCGTCTCCCCGCTCGCGCCGGCGAGGATGGAGGAGCGGATCCCTTCGAAGCTGCCTCCGGACTCGAACTGCCCGATCCAGAAGCTCAGGCCCTCCGGTTCGATCGGCCGTGAGAACTCCCGCCAATACAGGTTGTTGAGAAACTCGTTGATAACGAGCTGGGTCGTGCCGGCGACGGACAACATGGCGCGGGCCGGGGACGTGTTCCGGTAAAAGTCCGTGTCCCCGAACACCCGCGCCCCCCCGGCATCGAACGCGTTCCCACGGGCGTACCACTGGGCGCTCGGATCGAACGTGTCCGTGCGGATCGACTCCACACAGTCGCAGCTCGTGTCGGGACCGGTGGCGACATCCCCCGCGCCGTTGGTCTGACCCACGCCGCAGGGCACGCACGCGTTCGACATCACCCGGAAGTTGGCGAGGCACACGACGGCCGTGCATCCGGTATCGGGACCGTTGGCGAGATCCCCCGCCTCGTTGGTCTCCCCGGCGGGGCATGGCACGCACGCGTTCGAGACCACACGAAAGTCCGCGCTGCAGACGTCAGCCATGCAGGTCGTATCGGGGCCGGTCGGGTCGTCCCCAGCGGGGTTGGTCTCGCCCGCCGGGCAGGGGATGCACGCGTTCGAGACGACTCGCCGGTCGACCTCGCATGCGTTCACCACGCATGTCGTGTCCGGTCCCGAAGCGTCGTCTCCCGGCGCGTTGCTGGCGCCCGCAGGACACGGAAAGCAGGTGTTCGAGAGCACACGCTGGTCGGCCGCGCAGAAGATGGCGGTGCAGCTCGTGTCTGAACCGGTGGGATCGTCGCCGGGGTCGTTGCCGGTACCCGCGGGGCACGCCACGCAGCTGCCACTCAGGACGCGCTCGTCTGCGCCGCACGTGCCCGCCCCACAGGAGCGCGTCGCTTCCTGGCACGCCCCGAGCGCGCCACACGGGTCCCCGGAGTTGCCGTCGCAGAGACCCGCGGCACAGGTGTCGGCGCCGTTGCAGAACACCCCGTCGTCACACGTCGCGGCGTTGGGGGTGAACACACAGCCGGCGTCTTCACAGACATCGTCGGTGCACGGGTTGAAGTCGTCGCACGAACCGGGTGTGCACTCGGTTCCGCTGTCGATGGGTAGGCAGCCCAGCCGCGCGCTGCAGATCTCGTCCGCCATGCAGAGGTCGTCGTTCGGCTCGGCGGCACACACCCCCTCAACGCAGCGGGCCTCCGCACACGCGACCGGCGAGCTGCAATCCGTGTCGACGGCACACTCGGCCGCCGGACACCCGGCCGCCGCCCGGTTCTCTCGGCACACCTCGGGCACGCACGTCCCTCCGAGGCAGAACGTCGCGTCGGGCGCGTCGCCACGACTTGGGCACGTCAGCCCGATGCAGTCGGCGGTGATGGGCACCGTGACCACAGCCAGGCCTTGGACCTGGACAAGGACCTGGTTCACCGCGACCCGCGAGCCGAAGTCGGTCCACAGCTCGACCTCGACACGGTAGTCCCCTGCCGGGAGCGGCCCGACTTCCCCGAGCGCAACGTCGCGCCCCTCATCGCGGCTGACCGCGCGCGTCAGAGGCATCGTCACGTCACGGACGCTCGGGCTCACCCCAGACACCACGACCCGGGCTTCGGAATAGTCGGCCTCTGCCACCAAGTCGGTGCGCAAGCGGAGCAGCAGCCGGGGATCCTCCCCGCAAGCGCTCAACAGGAGCGCGAGGACCAAGCAGGAGACGAGGCGTACGGCGTCACGAACCATGGACGGATGCTCTGTCCAGATGCCGACCGCTGCAACCCGAAGCGGTCAGAGTGGAGCGGAATTCACCCTTCGCGCGAGCCGATGGCGGGCTTCTTCAAGCCCGGAGAAACTTGGCTCGCGTGAACGTCCACATACTCGTACTCGTGGACGTCCACGTATGCGTTCTCCTACCCGATCCATTCGTTGTGAGCGACGAGGTGTTCGGGAGCGTCTTCAACCGTCCACGTAGACGTGCATGTGTTCGTGAGCGTCCTCGTACCCGCTCCGATCCGTTGGCGACACGCAAGCCACGAGAGCTGCGAAAGCAGAGAGACGAGGAGACGAGGAGTTCGAGGAGGAGATTTTCGAAGTCGTGGAGAGCGGCTGCAAGCCCCGCGAACCCGAGCTCACGTGAACATCCACGTAGACGTACTCGTGCCCGCGCCGATCCGTTGGCGATGCAAACCACGAGAGCTGCGAAAGCAGAGAGACAAGGAGACGAGGAGTTGGAGGAGGAGGTTTTGAAGGCGGAGCGTCTGCGAACCCGCGCTCACGTCCGCGTTGGCGACGCAAGCCACGAAGGCCGCAAAAAGCAGAGAGGGAGGAGTTCGAGGCGGAGATTTCGCGGTGGTCGCCTGACCCTCTGGAGCTAGTCCGACTCGATCTCGGCGAGGACCGTCCGGGCTCGGCGGAGTTCTTCTCGAAGCGTGATCGCTTTGGCCGCATCCGCGGCGGCGTTGCGACGAAGCCAGCTTCGGAGATGCACGGCCGCCCCGCGAAGGTCGCCCATGAGATACCGGAGCATACCGAGGATGAGACACCCATAGCCGGTGCGCGCGCGAGGAGAGGACTCCAGAGCGTGCAGCGTCATCTCCAGGTCCTCCGGCACCTCGTCGTTCTCGAGCTGGACCCACGCAGCGTGGGCCTGAATGAGGGGGCGGTCGTCGCTCGCCCAGCGCTGGCCTCGTCGAAACGCGTGCAGGGCGCCGTGGGCGTCACCGCCGAAGTGCAGCAGTACGCCGAGTGACCACCACTGAAAACTGCGCCGCTCGGGTGGGGCGGCCCGGGCGGCAAGACGCTGCTGGGCCACCGCACCGCCGCGATCTTCGAGGGCCAAGAGCGCGCGTGAGGCGTCGTGACGGGCGACGTCCACCATCGAGGGCAGCATCGCCATCTCGAGCGCGACGTCGGCCGCAGCCCGGAAGCGATGAGCCTCGAGTTCACTCAGGTACACCTGGCGCAGCAGAAGAAAGTGCGTGTCCGCGTCCAGCTCGTCGTCCGACTGGTGGGAGATCGCCACCAATCCCTCACGTGCGTGCTCGGCTCGCTGCGCCGGGCTCTCGGCGTCGAGCGCCGCCCGAAGACACTCCCCTGGGGAGCGCTCACTCGACACTTGTTTCACGGATGCCATCGACGCTCGTTGATACGACCTATCCCCAACGATAGCACAGCCCTCGATTCTGTCTAATCTGCTCAGAATCCGAGGGGTTAGCAGACTTTATCCACAATTTGTCCCCCAGGTTGCGGACGGCCTGGGGATGTCCGTCAGGGCTGGAATGAAATCCTCAGAGGTCGGCTCGAATCGCTCGAACGACATGGGAACCAAGATACGCACGCCGGAGCGAAGCGTCGCGGATCTGAGACAGACGCCCTTGCACCACGGCCTCGGCGCGCTCGAGCGCTCGCTGGGCGGGCTCGCGCTGGTCCAGCGAGCGGTAGGTCGCTGCGAGGTGGAGGTACACCCGCTCGGCCCGCTCCACATCCTCGCGTCCGTCGGTCATGCGCTCGACTTCGCGTGTCAGGCGGGCGGCCTCTTCCCCGCGCTGCCCCTCCGCGAGCGCACGGGCTCGCGCCGCCAAAGCGAGGACCTCGTAGCCTCGCGCGCCGGCCGCCCGCGCGTGGGAGAGCGCGGCCCGCGCGGTGCGCTCGGCCTCATCGTATCGGTCGCGCGCCATCGCCAACGACGTCTCGACCAGGTTGACGTGCGCCAGGTCGTACGGGTCGCGGATCCGCTCCGCGATGGCACGGGCGTCGAACACCACGCCCTCAGCCGTCTCGACGTCGTTGAGTTGCTCCGCCAACAGCTCGGCCATGGCGCTCAACGCATCCGACTGCCCTGACTGGTCGTCGACCAGCTCGAACACATCGAGTGCGCGGCGCAGGAAGCCCATGGCGTTGTCCACGTCACCCAGCTCCGCGTAGAGCTGACCTACATTTGATACCTTTCTTCCCAACAGCAGCCGGTCGCCAACCTCGCGATCCAGCAGGATCGACGCGCGCATCATTCGGATCGCATCCTCGAAGGAGCCCTTGTGTGCCAGCGCCACACCCAGGCTGGACAGCGCGTTGGCCTCGTGCCCCTTGAAGCCCAATCGACGAAAGATCACCACCGCCTCGGCGCTCGCCTCCAACGAGTCGTCCGATTGCCCCGCGCGCCACAGGAGGATGGCCTTCTGGACGAGCGTCTGCCCCCGGGCGCTCAGCCACTCGGCGTCCGTGCCCGCTCGGGCCAATGCGCGGTCGAGCGCCTCGATCGCGCCATGCGTGTCCCCCTGTTCACGGCGCAGTTGACCAAGCAGACGCAGAGCCTCGATCTCGGCGCCCTTGTCGTCGGCTTCGATCGCGGCGTCGAGGGCGCGGCGCAACAGCGCATCCACCCCCATGGGCCGGGCCGCATCAAGATCGAAACGGGCGAGCCGACTGAAGGCGACGGCCACGTGCCGCGGCGCCCGCGTCCGTTCCGCCAGCGCGCGCAGCGATTCGAGCTCCTTTCGCTGCTCCGACCGCCGCCCGAGCGCACGCAGGATCTGCTCTCTGGCTTCATGAGCCTCGAACGCGGCCGTGGCATGCGGAGGCAGCAACGCGAGCGCTCGCCCAAAGAACCGCATGGCGTCTTCGTGGGAGTACATCGAGTGCGCGGCGTGCCCTGCCATGAGGTATGCCTCGGCGGCTCCCTCGCGATCTCCAGCCTGCTCGCGGTGATGGGCGAGCCGCGCCGGCGGTACCGGGACGTCCAGGCGAGTCAAATAGGCCGCCGTCATCCGATGCATGCGGACTCGGTCGGTGGAGTCGATGCTCTCGTACGCGACGTGACGCAGAACCGCGCTTGGGAAGAACAGGCCGCCCGTGGCGCGCTTCTGCACGAGCTTGCGTGCCTCGAGCGCACTCAACTCCGCGCTGAGGTCTTCTTTCGACAGCGCCTGAAGCTCATGAGCCCGAAGACCGGGTCCGGTGACCGCCAACCATCGGAGGGCGTATCTTTCATGATGCGGAAGCTCTGCCAGGCGAGCGGCGATGACGTCCTCGAGCGTCGTCGGCAGCGCGTACGCGGCGCCGCTCTGGCGAACCACTTGGCCATCCTCGACCTTCACGACCCCACGATCGAGCAACGCATCGATGAGCTCGATGATGAAGAAGGGGTTGCCGCCCGCCCGGTGGACAATCGCCTGATGCACGTCCGGTGGCACCTTGGCGTCCCCAAACCGCGCCGCGACCAGGGCTTCCCGCTCGCTGTCGTCGAGTTCGCCGAGCTCGATGCGCGGCACCTTCCCGAGCAGCTCGTCGACCCGCTCGTCCGCACGGCTGCACAAGATGACCATGAGTGGCGCGTCGTAGGTGGTGCCCATCAGCCGGGCCATCAGCTGCAGGCTCGGGGTGTCCGAGAACTGGACCGCGTCCACCCACACGAGCAGGGGCCCGTGCTGGGCGAGACCGCCGAGCAGTCTGCGGATCGCGCGGGTCAGCGCGGTGCTGCGATCGCCAGCGTCTTCCGGTGCCGGCACGGGGGCGATCAGCGGCTCGAGCGACTCGAGCACGGACGGGCGCATCGGCGCTGGGAGCGCGTGGTCAACCGTCTCGGAGAGCCGCTGCCGCGCTTCCTCTACGGGGGTATCTTCTGAGATTCCGCACGCCTCACGCAGCAGCTCCGCTACGGTCGCGTAGGGCACGTCGGCGGTCCCGAACACACACTCCACACGCAGCAGCCGCGGCTCGGGCTCAAAGCTGTCCAGCGCGGCCGCCACGGTGGCGGACTTGCCCACGCCCAGCTCACCGAGGATGGACAGGTACGCACTCCGCTTGGGTGGGAGCGCCACCTCTTTGTAGGCGTCGACGAGGGCCTGGATCTCGTCGGAGCGACCAAACAGGCCCACCTGACCAGCCACCGCCAGCGCCTCCGCCGCGCGTTCTTCGCGCGTGCGCGCTCCGCGAAGCTGGTAGGCGCGGAATCGCGTGGGACCGCTCTGGGTATCCGGCGCGGTGATCTCCCGCACCCGCTGCTCGTCGAACGAGAACGCCCGCCTGGCCAGCCGATAGACCTCGCCGGTCGCCAGGACTTCACCACCGCGCCCGTTCTCCGCGAGGACTCGCGCGACCTCGAAGACACCCCCGATCGGCTGGTAGCGAAGGCGTCCGTTCACCACGCGGACGGTGGAGACCGTGCCACGGCTGAGACCAATGGAGGCCGTCACGGGCGAGATCAGGTCGGCCGACATGCCCTGGAAGGCGTCGAGTACATCGAGCCCGACCCGAGTGGCGTGCAGCGGGTCGTCTACGGAGACCCGACCGAGACCCACGAGCAGGCGGAAGCTGCGCTTGCCCTCCCCCTCCGGCCAGTCGAGGATCGCGTGGTATTTGTAGGCGATGTCGTCAAGGACGCGGGCGGCCATCTCGCCCGCGCCGCGACCGGGCTGGTCGACACCGGTGATCTCCTCGACGTCCCCTCGTAGCTGACCGTGCACGACGACCACGTTGCGCCGCTCGCGGATCTCGCGACCGGTCGCATGGGCCAGGGACGCATGGGTTGCGGCGGTGCCGTTGGGCCGTGGGCTGGACGCTTGGTCGGGGCTCGTGACTTCGCGCGGGGCGATCTCGGACACGAAGTTCTCGAGGTCCATCGCGTCGAGCAGCTCGTCCTGTTGATGAAGCCAGCGTGACAGCGCCCCTGCGAGCGAGCGCGCCGTCTGGTAGCGCTCCTCGCGGTCGAACGCCGTCGCGCGGCGCACCACCTCATCGAGCTCCGGCGGAATGCTCGGGTCGACCCGGCGAGGCAGCGTGCGTTTGCCGTCGCGCACCTGCTCGAGCACCTGCATGCCCTGCTGCCCAGGGTACATGCTGCGGTTCATGAGCAGTTCGGCGAGCAAGACGCCGAGTGAGTAGACGTCGCTCCGGCGGTCCACCCGCACCCCGCGCGCCTGCTCGGGGGACATGTAGGAGAACTTGCCCTTGATCACGCCCGTCTCCTCGGAGACGAGGCGGGCGCGCGCGATGCCAAAGTCGGCGACCTTGACGATGCCGTCGTAGCTGATGAGCACGTTCTGCGGGCTCACGTCGCGGTGCACGATATCCATCGGCACGCCGGACTCGTCCTTGCGGTTGTGCGCGTAGTCGAGGCCTTTGGCGACCTCGCTGACGATGTAGGCGCAAAGCTCCGGCGGCAGGCGCCCTTCGGATCGGCGCGCCGCGGAGATCAGCCGTCCGAGGTCGAGTCCATCCAGGAACTCCATCGCGAGCAGGAACTCTTCGCCCACCTGCTCGAACGCGTAAACCTGCACGATGTTCGGGTGGTTGAGGCGCATCGCGACTTTCGCCTCGTCGACGAACATCGAGATGAACTTCGGGCTGCGCGCAAAGGTCGGCAGCACGCGCTTGACCACCAGGATCTTCTCGATGCCCTCGGCGCCCGTGGACTTGGCCAAGAACACCTCTGCCATGCCGCCCGCCCCGATGCGGCGGACGACCCGGTAGCGCCCGAGGCTCTCAGGAGGAGGTGGCGAGGTGCCGGTCACGGTCTCGACCATACCAGCCTGCCGGGGAATCGGTGACGGGGTATCCTCGCGGCGTGATTCGACTGGCACGTCCATGGATCGAAGACGCCGAGCGCGACGCGGTACTCGAGGTGATGCGGACCGGCATGCTCGTGATGGGCAAGAACGTCGCTGCCTTCGAGGCGCGGCTCGCTGAGGCCACCTCCCGCACCCACGCGATTGCGGTCGGGTCGGGCACCGCGGCGTTGGAGTTGGCGCTCGAGGCGCTCGACATCCGTGACGGCGAGGTGCTCTGCCCGGACCTCAGCTGGCCGAGCCCCGCGCACGCGGTGGCGCGATCGGGCGCGGGTCTGCGGCTGGTGGACATCGACCCCGACACCTGGAACGTCACGGCATCCGGCCTCCAAGCCGCGCGCTCCTCGCAAACCCGAGCGGCCATCGTGATCGACCAGTTCGGAAACCCAGGTCCAGACGCGGCCGAGGCACTCGACGGACTGCCCATCATCGTGGACGCGGCATGTTCTCTTGGGGCGCGCGCACACGGCCAGCCCGCGGGCTCCTTCGGCGACATCGCGTGCATGAGCTTTCATCCGCGCAAGGTCATCACCACGAGTGAGGGCGGGGTGTGCCTCACGGATGACGACGACCTCGCAGCGCGGCTCCGGGTGTTGCGCAACCACGGCGTCAGTGGCCCTGGCGCCTTTGGCGAACCCGCCGGCAACCAGCGCATGAGCGAGATGGCGGCTGCGATGGGGCTCGCGCAGATGGACCGACTGGACACCATTCTCGAGCGTCGCCGCACCTTGGCCGCCCGCTACCAGAAGGCACTCGAAGGGCGCGGCCTGCAGCGCGCCATGCCGGGGGCGCAAAGCAACTGGCAGACCTTCGGTGTGGTGCTCGAAGATGGCCTCGACCGTGACGCGATCATCACGAACCTGCGGGCCGAAGGCATCGAAGCGGGGCGGCTCTCGTATGCGCTCCATCGCCTCGGCAGCCTCGCAGCGCGCCACGTAGGGGGGCCGTTCCCGGTGGCCGAGCGCGTCGAGCGACAGGGCCTCGCGCTTCCGCTGCACCCGCTGCTCAGTCTCGCGGATCAAGATCGTGTCATCGAGACATTCCTGCGGGAGACGACGCCGTGAGTACCGACATCGCGAGCACCGGCAAGAGCGACAGCGTGCTCCGGGTCAAGGGGCTCGAGAAGACGTTCCGCATCGGCTTCTTGCGTAAGAAGGTGCCGGCGGTGTGTGGCATCGACTTCGAGGTGAGGCGCGGCGAGGTGTTCGGCCTGCTCGGTCCCAACGGCGCGGGGAAGACCAGCACGATCAAAATGGTGCTCCGGCTGATCTTCCAGGACCGCGGCTCGATCGCGCTCTTCGACCAGGACGACCCCGGCCGCGCGGTCATGGCGCGCGTCGGGTACATGCCCGAGAACCCGTACATCTATCAGTACCTCCGCCCGATGGAGTTCCTCGATCTGTGTGGACGGCTCGCCGGTATGGATGGTCCCTCGCGCCGCAAGCGCAGCGCGGAGCTCGTCGAACGGGTTGGGCTCGGGCACGCCACGGACCGTCCGATCGGCAAGTTCTCGAAAGGCATGATGCAGCGCATCGGCATCGCCCAGGCGCTCCTGCACGACCCGGAGCTGCTGGTGCTCGACGAGCCGATGAGCGGGCTCGACCCCATCGGGCGCAAGGAGGTGAGGGACCTCGTGCTCGAGCAGCGCGCCGAGGGCAAGACCATCCTGTTCACCAGTCACATCCTCAGCGACGTCGAAATGCTCTGCGACCGTGTGGGCATCATGCAGCGCGGCAAGATGAGTCACTACGGCGCGCTCGACGCCCTGCTCTCGGCGGAGACCCGTCGCGTCGAGGTCGAACTGGACAGTGTCGGGCCCGACCTCGAGTCCGCTCTCGAGGGGCTCGGCGCGACCCTCGAGCCGGCGCACGGTCATCTTCGCGTGGTGGTGGAGGGGGACGCGCAGCCGGTGATGAAGGCGGCGATCGAGCACGGCGCGCAGATCCTATCCGTCACGCCAGGGCGCGAGACGCTCGAAGGCGTGTTCGTCCGGGACGCGCTCCAGGAGCGGCAGGACACAACCGCGGCCGAAGGCGACGCTTGACGCGACCGCCACACAGGTCCACGCCGTTGAGGTGAGCATCGAACGCATCTCGCCACACGACGCGGCGGCCCGCATGGCCGACGGCTGGACCTACGTCGACGTCCGCTCCGTGCCCGAGTTCGAAGAGGGGCATCCTGAGGGGGCCTTCAACGTGCCCTGGAAACACGCTGCGAGCGGCGGGATGGTCGAGAATGCGGAGTTCGTTCGCGCGATGCGAGCCCAGTTCGGCGAAGGCGCCAGGCTCATCTTGGGCTGCCGTTCCGGCAACCGCTCGATGCACGCCGCGACGAAGCTGCAGGCGGCGGGGTTTTCTCACGTGGTGGACCAGCGCGCGGGCTGGGGCGGTGCGCGCGGTGCGTTCGGCGAGGTCACCGAGCCCGGCTGGCGCGACGCCGAGCTGCCCTCCGCCACCGCGGCCGGCGTGGGGCGCGCATGGGTCGACGTACTGAACCAGATGGAGAAGCCGTCATGAAGCTCGGATCTCCCATCCACGAATCGCTCCCCTGGGTGCGGGCACTGAGCGACCTAGACGAAGCGCGTCAGGAGGCCAGCCTGGGCCCGCGACTCGACGCGATGCGACGGCGTGCGGAGCGGCTCGGCGATGCGCTCCGGGAAGGCCCGCGTGTGGCCAGCGTTCGCACATTCGACATCTCGGACCTGATCTACCCGACGCGCTACGCGTACCAGGGCGCGCTCCGCCGCCCTTGGCCGTACGTGTCGATGCGGCACCGCTGCCTTCTGGTGCAGCTCGACACCGAAGCGGGCCCCAAGAACCTGCTCTTCAACCCGACCGACCGCGAGAGTTCGAAGGCGACGCCGTTCTTCGCGCAGATCGTCGAAAAGTACGGGTGGGCGGAGCCGCTCATCGCGCGGCCCTTCAAGTCGGTCGAGCAGAGTCTCGCGAGCGTCGGGCTCGGCGCGGAGGACATCGATCTCCTGGCGTTCGACCACTTCCACACCCAGGACCTGAGGCCGACCTTGGGCACGACCCGCGGAGACGGCATCGAGCCGGCGCTGAGCGCGCGTTTCCCCAACGCCAAGCTGCTCGCGCCGCGGGTCGAATGGAACGACTGGGACCGCCTCCACCCGATGCAACGCGCGTGGTTCGTCGAACATGGCAAACGCGACGTCGACATGGAGCGCGTGGTGCTCACGGACGACGACCTGTTCCTCGGCGACGGCTGCGTGCTGGTGCAGACTCCGGGGCACACGAGCGGCAACCAGACGCTGTTCGTGCACGCCGACCAGGGCGTGTTCGGGTGCAGCGAGAACGGGACCAGCGTCGACAACTGGAGCCCCTACGAATCACGCCTGCCTGGGCTCCGTGGCTTCGCGCGGGATTTCGACGTGGAGGTGGTGCTGAACGCAAACACGCCGGAAGCGGCGGCCACGCAGTACACCTCGATGATCGTTGAGCGGTCGATTGTCGATCGTGTTCCCGACGCGCCAGCGTTTGTGCAGATGTTGCCCTCGAGCGAGGTCACTCCCTCGCCGCTCACCCCCGGCCTGCAGCCCTCGGTGGTGCTCGGCGAGCGCACGAGCGGTCGCGTGCGGACGTAGTCGAAGGTCCGAGTCAGGCCCCCGGGCAGTCGGCCGTGTCCTGGCCGCGGCAGCCGCCCACCGCGTCGAGCTTCTCGCCCACTTGGCGGAGCGCGGTGCGCAGGCCCTCTTCGACGACGGGGTGATAGAACGGCATGCCCAACATGCTCGACACCGTCTCCCCGACGTGGATCGCGTTGGCCAGCATCTGCGCCATGTGCTCGACCCGCGGGCCGAACATCTCCGCGCCGATGATGCGGCAGTCCGCGTTGTTGGCGTAGATGCGCACGAGGCCGGCGTTCAGTCCCATCACGCGGGCGCGCCCCTGGTCGCCGTAGTCGATCTCCCCAACGCTGAACGTGCCGGGCTCGAGCTCCTCGTGGGACTTGCCGACGATCGCCATCTGCGGGGAGGTGAAGGCAATCGCCAGCGAGGTGCGCCGCGTGTCCGCTTGGACGTCGGGGAACGTGGCGGCGTTGCGGCCGGCGATGTGCCCTTCGTCGCTGGCCTCGTGAAGCAGCGGACGGTGGCCGCTGACGTCGCCCGCCATGAAGACGCTCGAGTCGCCGATCTGGCAGGTGTCCGGGCGCCAGCCCACTGGGCGGCCCTTGTCGTCGAGCTCGATGCCCGCGTTCTCGAGCGCCAGACCCGGCAGGTTCGGGCGTCGGCCCGCGGCAGCGAGCACGCGCTGAAAGACCCGCGTCTGGCGCTCGCCGTTCTCCGTGAACGAAATGGCCACGCCCTCTTCGACGCGCTTGGCCTCGATGTCCCTGTCGATCCCCACGTGCAGCTCGAGCTCCGCGCCGAGCACGTCACGCACGCTCTGTTTCACCGCGTCGTCGGAGAACGGGCCGAGCACTTCGAAGGGGTTGAAGAACGCGACCTCGACCCCCAGCCGATGCAACGCCTGCCCGAGCTCGAGGCCGATGATGCCGGTGCCGACGACCGCCACGCTCTTCGGCAGGTCGTCCCACTCGAATACGTCATCGTTGAGGTCGACGCGGTCGCCGAGGTCCGAAAACGGCGGCGGGACCCACGGCGCGCTTCCGGTCGCGATGACCACCGTCTTGGCGTGCACCGTCGTGTGTCCCCCGACGTCGAGCACCCCGGGGGACACGAACTTCGCGTGGCCCATCAACCGGTTCTCCGCGTCGATGCGCTCGGTGCCCGCGACCACGAAGCCGACGAAGCGGTCCCGCTCCCGCTTGACGCGGTCCATCACGGCCTTTCCGTCGATGCGAATTTCGCCCGGGTGCACCCCGAACATCGGCGCCTTCTTGATCTCGTGCGCCGCTTCGGCGGCCGCGATCAGCAGCTTGCTCGGCATGCACCCGACGCGCGCGCAGGTCGTGCCGTAGGGCCCCGACTCGATCAGCACGTAGGACTTGCCCGCCTTCTCCGCTTCGCGGCGCGCGCCGAGACCCGCGGTCCCAGCTCCGATGATGGCGACGTCTACCGAGCGTTCACTCATGGCTCTTTTCCTTCACTGTTCGCGACCGATGCAGGGGCTGTATGAAAAGCCTGCGCCAACGTTACGGTGCGTCCGAACTCGGTCCGTCGAGCGCTTCCTCGGGCGTCTCGACTGGCGCGTCTTCGGGCGTTTCGGCGGGCACTGCGCAACGCACGTCGGCGAGCCATGTGTGCTCGGCGCTCCGGTACGTGACGGCCACGCGTCCGTCGCCCCGCGCCGCGATCCGACCTCGGTCCGCGTGCGCATCGGGCCCAGCCACGGTGAGGGTCTGCCCCAGCGCGCCCGTCGGGCTGACCGCGCGGACGTGCAGCTCGCGAGGGGAGCTCGGGGGCGCGGCCAGAGGAGCGTCGGCGACGAGCACCGCGCCCTCCATCATGGGCGCGCCGTCGACGTGCAGCGTGCCGTAGCCGGTGCCAGGCACGAGCAGCCCAGGGTCGTCCGCGCTCGCGAGCGAGACGAACCCGACCGCCGTCGTCGCGAGGTTGCCGATGCCGGTGTACGCGAGCCAGTCGTCGGCCCCGAGACGCACCGCGGCGATCTCGGGCGGCTCCGTGACGAGTCCCACCGGGCGCGCGACCTCAGCCGCAGCGAACGCGCCCTCCGACCAGGCTGCACCCAAGCACACGCTCGTGGCCTGCCGCGGGTCGAGGAACAGCAGGCGCGGCGGCGAGGCCCCGGCGACCATGGTGGGAGCGGCTGCGCCCCCGGCGAGCGGCGTGTGGTCCTGCTCGTCACCCACGGGCTGTCCGTCCGCTCGGAGCGCGCGGGAGAACACGCGCATGGGGGTGTCGTGCGCGTTGGTCCAGGCCACCGCCCAGCCCTCATCGGCGACCGCCAGCGCGGGCCGAAAGCGGAGCGACGCACCCTCCGCAACGGTGCGGGGGGTCAGCCGCGGCCGGCCTGAGAGGACCACCACGCGGAGCCGCGAGCCGCCGTCGACATAGGCCGCCATCAGCCGACGACCCACCGACGCGAGCGCCGGCCCCGACCCCCTCCGCGCCCCGGCCGGCAGATCCAACCGCGCCTGCCCCATCGACCGGGGCGGCTCGCTCGACACGTCGTAGAGCTGGAGCGATTCACCGTCCGCGTCGGAGGTGAGCAGCGCGACCGCGAAGCCGTCTCCAAACGTCACGACGTCCGACCACGCCGCACGTCCGAGGTCCTCGGTCTCAGACAGCCTGCAGCCTTCCGCGGGGGCCTCGATCGGGGCGGTGGCGGGAGCGGCCTCGGCGACCACGGAAGGCACTTCGACCGCCTCCACGGGCGGGGCCCCGGTCGTCGCTTCGTGGGCTTCTGGCGCTTCGGGCACCGCGAGCGGCTCTGGGTCCTCGCAGCCGATCGCCAGGAGCAACAGCCCCTGGAGCAGCGATCCCAGGACCGGCCGCCTCGCCCTCCGCATCAGCTCCAAAACGCCTCCACTGCGTCGAACGTCTCACAGCGGGTCGCGTCCGGCAGGCTTTTGAGGAACACCTTCCCGTAGCCTTTGGTGCGCAGCCGCGCGTCGAGCACCGCCACGATGCCGCGGTCCGTGCGCGCCCGGATCAGCCGTCCGAACGCCTGCTTGAGCAGGAGCGCGGCGCTCGGCACGAGGTAGCGGATGAAGGGCTTTTCGCCCTCCTCCTCGAGCTGGCGGCAGCGCGCCTCGACGAGCGGATCGCTCGGCACGGCGAACGGGAGCTTGTCGACGATGACCAACCGGAGCGCGTCGCCCGGCACGTCCACGCCTTCCCAGAAGCTCATGGTGGCGAACAACAACGCGTCGCCGTCAGCGCGGAAGCGATCGAGCAGCGCGCGCTTGGGGGCCTCGCCCTGCACGTAGATCGGACGACCGCGGAGCGCCGGACGGCAGCGAGCGGCGAGCCGCGACATCATGCGAAACGACGTGCAGAGAACAAACGCGCCGCCCCCGGTGAGCCGCGCCAGCTTGACCACTTCGTCGACCGCCGCCTCAGGCCAATCGGGCGCGCGCGGGTCGGGCAGCATCGGCAGGTAGAGCGCCGCCTGGGTGGGGTAGTCGAACGGCGACGGAAGCGAGACCTCGTCGATCTCGTAGTCGATGCCGAGCCGTCGCTTGATGAAATCGAACGAGCCGCCGGTCGTGAGCGTGGCGCTCGTCAACACCACGCTGGGCACCCGAAGCACGACGTCTTCCCGAAAGAGCTTGCTCACATCGACCGGGCTCGCGCCGATCGCCCGGGCCCGTTCACGGGTCTCGAACCACGTCACTTGGGCGGCCGACGACCGGTCGGCGATCTTCGCCGCGTCGTTTCGCACCCGACCGGCCCGACGCGCGATCTGCTTGAGCCCATCGTGGCGGTCGCCCTCGCGATCGAAGTGCAGCGCCATGGCTTCCATCGCCGCATCGAACGTGTGAAACGCGCCCGCCCCGTCGCCTTGGAACAGTCCGTCCGGGAGCTCCAGCCGCCCTTCTTCGGGACGGACCGGGAGCTGATCGAAGAAGCGCGCGGCCGACCGCTGCACCGTGGCGAGCACCCGGTCGGCCGACGCGTCCAGCCGGTCGAGGGAGAGCAGCGCACGCTCGGCGTCGCCCACCAGACGGCTCAAGATCGACTCCGAGACCTGCGAGCCGAAGAAGCGCGTGGCCACGTCTTCCACGCGGTGGGCCTCGTCGAAGATCACCGCGTCGTACGCCGGCAACACCCCCATCCCGGAGGGGGCCCGCATCGCGAGGTCGGCGAAGAAGAGGTGATGGTTGACCACCAGCAACTGCGCGTCCTCCGCCTCGCGTCGCATGGCGGTCACGAAGCAGTCCTCGAAGAACGTGCAGCGTGGACCGATGCGCGTGTCCGAGCCGCTCTGCACTGCCGCCCAGAGGGGATCCTGCTCTGGAATCGACGCCAGCTCGGCACGGTCGGCGAGCTTCGTCCGCTCCATCCACGCGCGAAACACAGGCAGCCGCCGCGCGATCGCCGGCGCCTCCGCGTCCGGGCTGCGCAGCAGTTCGGCGGTGCGACGACGACACACGTAGTTGGACAGCCCCTTCATGCACGCGGCCTTCACCGGCAGCCCGAGGTGGGCTCGGAGCGCCGGCAGGTCGTGCTCCATGATCTGGTCCTGCAGCGCGCGCGTGTGGGTCGAGATGACCACCTTCTGACCGCTGAGCAGCGCCGGCACGAGGTACGCGAGCGTCTTGCCCGTCCCGGTCCCCGCCTCGATCAACGCCACCCCGCGGTGCTCCAGCGTTTGCTGGACGAGGTCCGTCATCGCGAGCTGCGACTCGCGGTGTTCGTAGCCGTCGATGGCCCGGGCGAGCGGGCCGGAACTTCCCAAGAGCTCGACGGCGCGCACACGAGGGTGATAGCTCGGCGCGCGATCCCCGCCAAGGCGGTCGCGGGCAGGACGTTCTCAACCTGGCCGCCAAGTCCGCCATGCTCGGCGACCTCCTGGCGCCCGGGGTCCCGGCCGGCTCGACGATCCCGTGGAAGTTTGGCTTCCACACCGATGCCCTCGCGCCCACGTTCCAGGCCCAGGGCTTCCGTCTCGTCCCTCCGCGAGTTTCTCGACACCCTCTGTTTCGTGAGGTGCGAGGTCGACCGCCACGCGACGTACGCCAGCAAATCCGTTCCCGAGATGTCCGGCTGTGCTTCCGGAAGCTGAAGCAGGACATCTTTGCGTTCAGCGCGGACCCGGCGTTCGAGGAGTTCGAGATCGTCGGCGAGGACAAGTCGTTCCTGCTCTCCAGGTCGGAGCTTCGGGTTGGTGACCTGGTCGAGCTGGGCGTCCGTTGAGCGCGGCTCTGCGGCTCGGGTTCCCGCCTGTCGTTCGGATCAACCGGCCTGCAGGCGGGTCAGCAGCCAGCCTTGCCGTCGGACGGATCGCTCACCCGGATGTGTCGTACCCGAGGGTCTGGGCGGAACGTCTCACGACCCGCTGACGCTCAGCCTGTAGGTGCCCGTCTGGTCCGTGTAGCGGTCCACGCCGACCTCGACGACCTCGAGACTGTAGTTGTCGTTGAAGATAGACGGGCGCGGTGGTGGAATCGTCGTAGAAGACCGAATAGCTCGCGGACGCGAAGAACACACGCGGATAGCCCTCTGACGGCGCTAGTCCTCACAGATGTCGGACCGGGGAGAAGCCTGAAGCCAGTCACGGCGGCGGCGCAGCGCGAAGACGGCGAGCAGCGGAAGCGCGAGGAGGCCGAAGCCCGAATCGTCGCTCCGAACCGGCGCGGCGCTGCAGCCCCGAGAGCTCACGGTCGCCGTGTCCGCGTCGGTCGTCGGCGAGTCGACGCCTTCCTCGCACGAGATGATCATGTCGACGCTCTCGGACAGGTACACGAGGTCCTCGTCGCTGCCGCGGATCACCCCGCGCACCTGGACCTGGTGGATGCCCTCGTCGAGCACGCCGAGCGACACGGACTCGTCGCTGGCCTCGCAGCGGTGGGCGTAGGTCAGCGAGACGACGAGGTCCTCGCCCAGCGCGGGCTGCGCCGAGTATCGGTTCACCAGCTCTCCGTCGATGAGCATCTCGAAGCGAGCCAGGTCCGTCCAGGGACGCATCACCTCGTCGAGCGGAAGATCGACGGTCGTGACCTGGTCGACAACCGACACGAGCACAGGCTCGCACCGGCCGTCGCTGCCCGTCTGCACGTCGGCGGACACGAGCTCCGACGTCACGGTGGGCGCCGCCCCGAGCGCGGTGGGGATCTCGGCCTCGGGGAGCAGCTCGAACTGCGTCACGAGAGTGCCCGCGCCGCTCGGAGCAATCTCCGTGTCGCAGGTGTCGTCGGGCGACGAGAGCACGTGGAGCCCGGGCACCGGATCGGTGATCACGAGCTGGTATTCGTCTGGCGACGTCGTCTCGAGGCGGAACTCGACCGAGGCCCACCCGGCGTCGGTCTCGCGCTCGAGCACGAGGCTCTCCGTCCAACCTTCGGGCGGGGCGCTGAACTCGCCGTGCTCCTCGATCACGGCCGCCACGATGGGGTGGTACGCGTGATTGAGAGGGACGCGCGCGGCCGTCGAGAAGGTGAACACGTTGGTGCACATCGGCTGGAACGGCGGCGGGGGCGGACCGCACGCCTCGCCGGGGGTCGGCGCGCCGAACAGCACCACGGCCATAACCAGCGTGATGGAGGCAAGGCGAGTGGTGGTGGGTGTCATGCCTCCCTGGCTAGCAGCCGCCGTGCCAGGCCCGGCAGAGGTTCCTGTCATGGGGTTCGTGCTCTCTCCGGCGCAACCTGGCACGTTCGGTGTCACGTCGGGTGTGCCACACACTGCTCGTGAGACACTCAGTCAGCCCGCCGAGGCGTTGGGTTCGGGGCTCAGCTCGCACGGAGGCGCGTGATCAACCAACCCTGACCGTTTCGGGTGAGGCGGAACGTCGTGTTGTGCGTCTCACCGCCCGACCGGGTGCGAATTGCGATCGTCGCGCGGTCGTCGTCGACTTCCACGGAGCGCTGCAGGATTTCGAGGTCCGGGTCCGTCAGGGGCGCGAGCACGCCTTCCAGGTCGTGGGACAGGGCCGCCTCGTCCCGCTCTTCGTAGCGCTCGCGTCGACCGCGGTCCGAGATCTCCAGGGGCTGCCGGCTCAGGTCGGTCCACGTCATGATGGCGCCCACCCGGGCGTCGGCGTCGCGTTCGGTGACGTCGTCACACAGCTCCTCGAGGTGTTCCTCGTCGGTCGTGACGAGCGCGTCGGCGGTGAGCACCCCGGCACCGAGAACGAGAGACGCGATGGCACCGTACAGCAGGATGGATGAACGCATGCTCGTCGAGTCAGCATCCCCCGTGCCAAACCCTGTCGCCTGTGATCCACGCTGAATCAGGACTCCAGAAGACCCTCTCCGATGACAACTTGTCAGACGGCCGGCGGGCGGCGGACAGCGTGGCAGAACGTGGCTTGGTCGTACCTTCAGCGCCGCTTCTTCTTGGAGCGCCGCGCTCTTTTGGCCTTCTTGTCTCCGGCGGTGTTCTTGTCTCCCACGGGTTCGTCCTTCGCTGTGCGCGCGCTCTCGGGTGCCGACGGATCTTCCTCCGCCTCGCTCGGTGCGGCGCTCCCGACGACCGGCAGCGGCGCGCCGCGCTTCTTGAGCTCGAGGTACATGAACGCGGCGAACGGCACGAGCGCGAGCGAGATGAGCTGCGACGTCGAGAAGCCGAAGTAGAAGCCGCGCTCGGGGTCGTCCCGCACATACTCGATCAAGAAACGCCAGACGCCGTACATCATGGTCACGGCGAGGATGACCTGGCCTCGGAACGAGCGGCGCTGCCAGAGGAACATCGCGGCGGCGAACACCACGAAGCCGAACACGCTCTCGTAGATCTGCGTCGGGTGCACGGGCAGGCTCGCGTCCGACAAGGGAGACAGGTCGTACTCCGCCACGTGATGGGCCCACGCGGGCGAGCCGTGGCCTTCTTCCAGTCCGGGCGGCCAGTGCGGGAAGGTGCCCGCGTTCACGAGCCAGGAGGGCGCGCCGGGCTCCAGGCGCGCGCCGAAGTCGCAGCCATAGAGGTAGCAACCGATGCGCGTGAACCCGAGCCCGATGCCCAGCGTGGGGGCCACGACGTCGGCCCAGCCCAGCAGGCTCACCTTCTTGATGCGCAGGTACACCCACGACCCGAGCAGCCCGCCGAGGAACCCGCCGTACGCCACGAGCCCGCCGCTTCGCAGTTGGAACCAGCTCGCGGCGTCCCCGAACTCGTCGAGGTTGGTCAGCACGTAGAGCAGCCGCGCGCCCGCGATGGCGACGATGGCCGTGATGATGAAGCAGTTGGCCATCGTCTCTTTGGCCATGGCCTCGCGCGTGGTCCCGAGCCGCATGACGACGTACCAAGCCACGATCATCGAGGTGCCCAACATCACGCCGTACGCGTAGACGGGCAGTGCGCCGTACGGCGTCGGGAGCTCGAACAAGACGGGATGCATGTCGCCCCGACTGTTTGGCGGGCGCCCGGCGGGGTCAAGCAGGCAAAAGGGGACGCGTCGCTACGACGCGATCGCGTCCACGACACCCTGCGCACGCGCCTGCGCCCAGGCCTTGTCCGCGTCGCTCCAGCTCGACGCGATCAACCCAGTCCCGAACTTGAACGACAGCCCTTCGCCGCTCGGACTGACCGTGACGGCGTGTTTCATCTGATTGGGATCGCTCGTGATCATCTTGCCGGCGAAGCTCATCTTGAGCTCCTTGGCCGATGCCTTCTTCGGCTCGTAGCCGAGCTTCTCGAGCTCCGTCGCCACCCCGCTCAGGACTTTCACCAAGTCGCCCTCGAACGCCACGTGCACTTCACAACCGTTGATCATCGGATTCCCCCCGTTTCGCAGCCGACTCTACACCAAGCGGGGATCAGATCTCGGACCAGTCGGTCTGGCTGGGGTCGGGGACCTCGCATGTACCGTCCTGGGCGAGCGTGGTCTCCCACTTCCAGTAGCCCGGCACACGCCCGGCGACCGCGGGGTCGCGCCGCCAGTACCAGAGGCGCGCGGGTCGGCGCGGCTCGGGGAACGGATCGACCGCCTCCGAGTAGTCGTTGACCCAGAGGTAGAAACGCGGCGAGGTGGTGTCGTCGAGCGCCGACGCGAGCTCGGAGGGCGGGTTGGCGAGGAACGCCTGGAGGGCCGCGAACGACTGCTCAGCGCAGGCCACGGCGGCAGGGGTGGCGGATACCGTCGGCGCTTCGCCTTCGAACACGACGCCGGCCTCGGGATAGAAACCCCACAGCACGTCGGCGGGGTAGTCGGGTTCCTGATCGCCGCGGAACGGCCAGTACTCCGCTCCGCTGAGCGCGTACGGCCCTCTGGCGAAAGGCCGCATCGGGCGCGCGTCGCGTGTCTGCCACTGGCTGGCGGTCTCGCCCACAAGGGGGAGATAGTCGTACACGGCGATCTCCTCGCCCCGCTGCACGGCGAGACGACGGCTCACGGCGTCGAAGGCCAGCAAGCCGGCCGGCCCACTCGGAAGCAGCGGCGTGGCCTGCCCGTCCGGGGCGATGCGAACCCAGCCGCCCTCCTCGATCGCAGCGACGACGTAGCCCGTGTGGTCCAACGCCAGCCCCTTCACCGGACCGGCGGTCGTCGCCATCGGGCTGAGCTCCCGAGAGGCGAGCGACAGCGCGCTGACCCCGGCCGCGTGCCCGATCAAGAGCGTGCCCCCGTTGGCGACGAGGCTGGTGCTGTTGGCGGGCAGCTCTTCGAGCAGGACCTCGCCCGAGCGCAGATCGACAAGCGCACTGGCGCTCAAGCCAAACGCGCGGTCGTAGGACGCCGCGATCGCCACGATGCCATCGGGCGCGGTCAGCGCCTCTCCGAACCCGGGCTCGAGCTGCCCGCCCGCGAGCGTCATCTCGTGGATCGACTCAGCCGAGAGGGCCTCGATGAGACCCGGGTGCGTGTGGCGGGCGCCGACCTGTCCGTCGGCCGTCAGGTGCACGACGTCGTGCCCGACCCCCGCACGAAACCCGCCGCTGGGGCGCGCGGTGAGCGCAAGAACCGGCCCGTGAAGGCTGATCTGGCTCAGGGGCTCGAGCGAGGCGAACACCGGCCCATCACCCGGTGGCGCCTCCGGCGTGGAGGCGGGTCGAGCCGGGGAGCCGCACGCCGTGAGCAGCAGCAACAAGGAGCAAACGCGGACCATCACGGCGCGAGTAAGGCACCTTTCTTCCAGTCACACCAGTCTCGGCCGGCACTGTCCGTGCAGCGGGCCCGCGCATGACTTGGCTTCGACACGCTCTGGCACACGCCGCGGTTCTCACAACCCTGCTCGGGGGATGTGCGCTCTCCCACGGGCTCGACGGGGAACGACGAGACGCAGGGCCGTTCGACGCAGGCCCGTTCGACGCGGGTCGACCGGATGCCGGCCGGCCTGACTCGGGCCGTCCTGACTCGGGCCGTCCCGACGCAGGCCGCCCCGACAGTGGCGTCGTGGACGGTGGCTTCGTGGACAGTGGCGTCGTGGACGGTGGCGTCGTGGACGGTGGCGCGCCCAGCTGCGACCCTCAGGACGCCGCCGAAGAGCCCTGCAACGATGTCGTCTGTGACGCGCTCGACAGTTGGTACTGGGACGGGGGCACCTGCAACCCAGTCTCCTGCGGAACCTGCGTTGGAGACGACTGTGGTCTCGGCTACGGGTCGCTGGAAGAGTGCGAAGCGGTCCATTCGACGTGCGCCGCGCAGCTTTGCACAGACACGGGCGGCGAGTGGCGCTGGTGGGATGAGGTGTGTGGCCACTACACCTGCGGGTTCAGGGCACCCGATAGCTGCGAGGTGGGGCAGCCCGCGTGCGACTGCGGCCTGAACCAGACGTTCGAGCCGGGCGTTGGGTGCATCGATGTCGATTGCCCCGACGTCGACATCGACCGCGAGGTGCTCTGCACCACCACCGGGGGCTCGTGGGACGACATCTGCTGCGACACGGTCTGCGGTGAGTACTGCGCGGATGCCTGCATCGCCCCCGCGTGCGCCTGCGCCGCCGACGAGGTCTTCCACCCAGTGCGGGGATGCGAGCGCGGACTGGCCTGCATGGAGCGCAACGTTGGGCAGAGCTGCACACCGGACGCCCGCTGCGAAGCAGGAAGCCTCTGCTGTGATACATGCGGAGGTGCGGGATGCGCTGGCACCCCGATGTGCCGGCTGCCGACCTGCTCGGGCGATGTCGACCTCTGCGGCAACAACCCAGACGCGCCGTGAGCCCCTACCGGGTGGGCCTCTACAGGTGGAGCGCGACGCCCAGCCGGACTGAGTTGGCCGCGCCGCTGTAGACGCCGGTCGGCGTCGGGCGGTTGAACGCCGTCAGCGACGGCTGCGCGACGGGGCGGAACAGGCTCTCGTCCACGTTCGTGTCGAACAGGAACGTGTGGGAGTACTGCGCCATGACGCTGAACTCCGGGGCGATGCGCCAGCGCGCGGCGAGGCCGAGCTCGAGACGGTTGAAGTCGAGCGTGTTGGGCGCCGTGGTCGCTTCCGGTGCGCTGTTCGTCTGGAACATCGAGAGCGCGGCGATACGTAGCTCCGGGATGGGAAACACCGACACGCGCAGGAACACCTGGTGGCGGTCGACGAACGCTTGCGGCTTGACGTTGTCGGTGAGCGAGTCGCTCGTGCGGGTCGCTTCGTCCACGCGCACGTAGAAATTGGGCTGCGATGCCTGGTTCTCGTAGCGGTACTGCGTGGTGATCTGCACCATCTCATGCGGGCGGAAGGCCGCGCCGAACAAGAGGTAGAGCGGCAGATCGAAGTCCATGAAGATGTCGCCGCGGATCTCGGGCAGCTCGGCGGAGGGGAGCACGTCGTCGACGAACGCGCGCAACCGGTCGGGGTAGGCGACGTTGAGCGTGCCCGTCGTGGTCAGCGGCACGGGGGAGTGCACGGACGCCGCGAGGCTGACCTCGGGGATGGGCCGGACGAGAAAGCCGAGGATGCCGCCCATGCCCACGCCGTCGCCTTCGACCGTGACCGGCGCCGCCAGGTCGGCGTTCGCGTACGGAAACGGGCTGTTCAGATCGTCGCTCATCACGGTCTGGTTCAGCTGCGCGCCGAAGTCCTTGTCCAGCTCGGATGCGGCGTTCGAGTAGACCAGGTTCACGCCGAGGCCGACGCTGAATTCGGGGATGGGCGACCAGCTCACGGCGGGCGTCGCGGCGATGTGAAACGAGGTGCCCGAGACGAGGTACCAACGCGTGATGTCACCGGCCGGATCGTCGCGGCTCCACGTGCCGCCCGAGGCGCGGACCAGCCCGAGGGAGAAGCCGATGCGCCAGTCGGGATGCAGCGCGTCCGTGTAGCCACCGAGCGTGCCGAGCGGTGCGATCCCGAACGTCTCCGAGCGCCGACCGTCTGCGGTGGTGTACTGCGCGCCGACGGGCAACACACCGCCCATCAGCTCCAAATAGGAGCCCTCGCCAGCCGACATCGAAGCCGGGTTCATCCAGGCGGACGCGGCGTCGGCCTCCGTCGGAGCGGAGAGACCTCCGCCCTGCGCCGAGGCGAGCCCCGGCGCCCAGGCGCCGAGCAGCAAAAGGACCCACGCGTGACGCAGCTTCATCGACGTCGCCATACCACGACGCCGGCGACGACGAGCACCCACATCACCGGAAGCGGTGAAGGCCGACCATCGCGCGGTGAGACCGCGCACCCGGAAGCGAGGCTCGGGTCAACGCCAAAGCCCAGCGTCTGCGACGTCACGTTCCCGGCGTCGTCCACCGCGGTCACCTCGAACTCGTAGAGTTCACCGCCCTCGAGTCGCGTGAGCTCGTGCGATGTCGCGTCCGAGAGCGGACCGACCTGGACGGCGACGGTCGAGCCGTCGTCCTCGATGCGCCGCAGCTCCCAGCTCGCCTGCACGCCGCCTTCGCTGTCCGACATGGTCCAGGTCGCGGTGGCGAATGTGGTCTGGATGATGCCGGCGGGGCCCTCGACGAGGGTCAGCTCCGGCGGGGTGCTGTCGACGAAGAAGGTGTGGCTCGCCCGGCTCGCGTCTTCGTTGCCGTTGAGGTCGATGGCTGCGACCTCGATCACGTGCTCGCCCTGCTCGGCCGACACGCGGAACGTGCGCACGCTCGACGGCTCTTCGTTGAGCGGCGTTCCATCGAGCCATGCGTTGAACCGCAGCAGGCCCTCGGGGGTGCTGTCGTCGCTGCCCGTCGCCACGAACGCGAACGTGCCCGCGCCGACGAGCGTGGGAGCGTCCGTCCACTGCGTCTCCGGGGCGGTGCTGTCGCTCGGGTCCGGCGTGTGAAGGTCTGCGCCGATGCGCTGCCATCCGTCCACGCTCTCGGTGAGGCGAAGGTCCACGAAGGTGCCGTCGAAGCCGTTGAGCGACGGCGCCACAGGAAGGCCCGACAGCGCCCCCGACAGGATGGGCGTGATGGTCCGCGTGATGAACGACGCGAGCCGCGCGCGGTCGAGGCGCAGATCCTCGTTTTCGCTCTCGATGCGCAGCTCGTCGATCGTCAGGTCGTCCACCTCGAGCACGAGGCCGCCGAGGTCGCGGTCGATCCGCAGCGCCGCCGCCACGGTTCCGTCGACACCCACGTCGATCCGGCTCGTCCCGCCCGCGTCCGGGGTGACGTCGACCTGGATGGTCAGGCCCTCGATGGCGATCTCCGTGACGTTCGGGGCCACGCGCCCGAAGCTGGCGACGAGCGGCTCGGCCAGGTCGAGTCCGATGTCGAGGCGGGCGCCTCCATCGAGCCCGATCTGGTTGGTGATCGCGCTCGAGCCGAGGTTGAAGCTGAGCGCCTGGGCCTCGATCAGCTGCTTGAGCAAGCCGCCTCGCCAGGCCTCGAAGAGCGCCTCGTTGACCAGACGGTCGGACGCCGCCACCTGGAACTGGCCCTCGTACCCGAACGGCAGCGGTGTGCCCTCGGCCTCGGGAAAGTCGGGCACCTCACGGTCACGAAGCAGCGGGCCGGTCCACGTGAGCGATCCGTCGCCGAGCATCGTGATGCCCTGCGAGGTGGTGAGCTCGAGGTCGCTCAGCGCGGCGTCGAGGGTGAGGTTCTCCAGCTCGAAGCTCAGCGCGACCGAGTCGCCAAACATCTCCGTCAGCAGGAGGCCGATCTGCTCGCTGATGGTGTCCTCGAGGATCGGCAGCACCAAGTTCACGGCGAGGTCCTGCAGGCTCTCGAAGACCACCTCGGCGAGGTCCCCCACGGCGCAGGACTCCGAATCGAGCGCGACGTCCTCGGGCGCGATCGTGATGTCGACCATGGCCCCGTTGAACTCGATGCGTCCTTCCGGCGTGGTCGACGCGCCGAGCGCCACCGTCGCGCTCAGGTTCGAGAGCATCACCGCCAGATCGCAGCGCTCCCGGCCCGCGCAGGCCAGCACGTTGTCGAGCACGATGTTGGGCGCGTTCACGTCGACGTCCGTCGTGACCTGCACCTCAAGACTTCCGTCCACCGCCTCGAGCGCCAGCGCGCGCCAGTTCAGCCCAACATCGAACGCCGGCACCTCCGCCGTGATGAGGTCCCCGTCCGAGCACTCGTACAGCTCCCGGTTGATCGGCCCGACCGGCACCGTGGTCGGCAGGCGGGGCAGCGCTGCCGTCGCGAGCTCATCCAGCCCCGGGTTGGTCACACGCAGCGCGAAGCCGTACTGCGCCGAGGCCGCTGCCGGCGCGCTCCCGGCGAGAAGAACAAGAAGGAGGGAGAGCAACAAGCGCATGGGCGAAGGCATACGCCACAACCGTGCCACTACTGACGGGGGCGAATCCACCGGGGATGCCCCGACGGTGTGGCTCCTCACGGATCCAGCGCGGCGCACGAACGGTTCCGACGAGGGCCGTGCTCAGGGCAGCGGGGGCAGGGTCCCACGACGGAGCGGGTCAGGCGTAGGGCGCGCGGCGATCTGTGCCGACAGCGCCGTGCCGCGCGTCACGCTCGCCTGGAGCTGGGCGCGATCCTCTTCGGAGGTCTGGATGCAGCAATCGACGCTGCAGAGCTGAAGCCCCTCGTTTTCCGCCAGCGCGCCGAGTTGCTCGAGCGGGACCTCACCACGCACGAGCCGCGTCTGTTCGCCCTCGGCGTCCTCGAGCCACATTTGGATGGGCGCGTCGATCGGGGCGCGGTTGGCTCCCTCCACCTGCAGCTGCTCGACGGTCAGCAGCCCGGCCGGCGGGGTGCGCGGACGAATCAGGAGCGAGGCGTCGCAGCGAAAGCCGTCCTCGACCCCGGGCCCTGTGAACGTCTCTCGGATGACGTAGTCGTATCGGCCCTCGTGCTCTTCGCTCTCGAAGAGTGTGGCGTCGACGCCAACACCGACGTCTTCGAGGAAGGTCTCCATCAAGGCGGGAGAGACGTTGACCTCGGCCACGGAAACCGGCTCGCCGTCCTCGAGCTGGCCCCGCAGCGACGCCGCGTGCATCCAGAAACCGGCGTAGACGATCTCTCCGCTCTGCCGGCGGTAGCGGTCGGCAGGCCCGGCCCACCCCCGCACCCAACCGTCCTCGTCCACCCTTCTGAGCAAGAGCACGCGATCGTTTTCGAACGCGCGCAGCTCGGTGATCCCGTCGGTCGTCTGCACCGCGGGCCAGGGCACGCGCGCCGGAGCGGCGGGCTCGGGTTCGGGGGTCGTCGCATCCTGACCGCAGGCCACGAGCAAGAGAGACAAAACCATCCAGCGCATCACGGTGCTCCTGTCTGCGAGAGCGCGGCCAGCGCCGCTTGGGTTGGGGGAGCGAGGGGCGGGTCCAGCTCGACGGCGAGGCAGCCTTCGGCGAGGCGGGACCGGAGCGCGGTCTCCTCTTCGAAGAGCACGTCGAGGTCTCTCACCAGCTCATCCGGGCGCGCCTCCCACGACGCGAAGGCCGCCTCGAGCCGCTTCGGGAAGCGACCGCGCACGATGGCGTCCCACACGGCAAAGACGATCTGCGAGCCCAGCGCGTCGACCTGGCCTTCGAGCACGCCCATGACGATGTCCTCGAACAACACGACCTGACGCGGGCTTCGGATCGGGTCGAAGTGCGCGAACATGTACTGCTCGGTCAAGAACACCTCCCAGCCGAACGGACGGGGATCGCCGTACCCCTCGACCGCCTCCCGGATGCGATCGAGGTCGATCGCACACGCCGCGAGGTGCACGTAGTCGACGCCATGCGCGGCCGCGAGCGCCGGATCCATGATGGTCGGTCGGCCCAGCTTGCTCGGGCCCGAGGCTGTCGGGAGGCTCAACTTCTCTGCCACGCGCGAAGCTTCGCACGGAGCGGGGCCCGAGGGCATGCTCCACCGATGAGCGGCCTGGAGTGGGTCGTGCAAAAGAAAACGTGCGCCGGTCGGCGGGTGGCTGCGTTCCAGGGTCGAAGGAGGGCCCATGGCCATCAAACGACATCGACTTCTGCACACTCTGGTCTTCTCGAGCGTGCTCGCTGCGGGCGGCTGTGGCGCGGCCACGCCGGCCCCCCTCGAACCCGTCGCGGCGGCGCGCCCGGTGAGCGTCGAACCGGCCGCCGATGCACCCGAGTACGAACCGGTCGCGTACGCGTCGCAGACCGACGCCGACCGTGACGCCGAGGGCGAGGGCCGGACCGAAGCGAGCCCCGCGTCTACCGTGGAGCGGTACTGCGAGCCCGGATGGCCGACCACCAAGGGCGCGTCGCTCCGCTGCGAGACGACCCCCGACCCGGAAGGCGCGATGCGGACCGTGTGCTGCGACCGCCTGTACCCGAGCGACCCCGACTTCGGCACCGACCCCGCCCAGTGCTGCGTGCAGGGGTCCTGAGATGCTGGCGTACACCTCGGAACAGACACGCGTCGCGGTCGCGCCCGACGGACGCTGGGGCGGTGACGTCTGTCGTCGCGCGTGGCCGGAGGAAGACGCCATCCGGGCGCTCGACCCCGAGACGCGCCGCCGGCTGAGCCAGACCTGGCTCGGGCAGGCGGCGACCGAGGCGCGCGTGGCGACATCGTTCGCGCAGATCCACCGGAGCCTTCAGCGTCTCGGCGCGGATGCGGATCTCATCGCGCTAGCAGGTCGCGCGGTGGACGACGAGCACCGTCACGCCGCCCTCGCCGAAGAGCTGGCGGGGAGATACGCCGGGCACCCGGTCGGCCCGTACCGCCCCCTGCCGGGACAGATGCCCGCGCATCCGTCCGCCGAGACCGACACCCTCCGACACGCCCTCTGGGTCGTGGGCCAGTGCGCGCTGAACGAGACCTTGGCGACGGCGTACCTGGACGCCGCTCGCATCGGCGCCAAGACACGCTCGGCACGCTTCGCGATCCGCGAGCTGATGGAAGACGAGATCGACCACGCCCGCATCGGGTGGAGCTTCCTCGCCGCGCTGAGCCGAGAGCAGAAGGCCCCGCTGGCGGAGTGGATCTTGCCGCTGACGGTCTGCAACCTCCGGGAGTGGAACCGGCTCTCCTTGCCGGACGACGACACGCTCTGGGCGCACGGTGTGCCGCCCTACGAGACGGCCCGCGACGCCGTCCGGGACGCGCTGTCCGGTGTGCTCTTGCCGGGGTTCGCCCACGTCGGCGTCGAGACCGGCGCGCTCGAGCGATGGATCGCGCGCGGGGCCCCGCTCGAGGGGCCGTTTCGATAGAGACGAAGATCGAAAGCGCAAGCCCTTCACCCGCGAATTCAGGTGGTTAGGTTGCGGGGGTGTCGAGACAACTGAAGCGGGACCAGCTCGGGAACCGGATCCGTTCGGGGCTGTTGTTGGTGGCCATGGGCGCGCTGCTCGCGCTGGTCGGATGGACGCTGGGCGGCCAGATCGGCGTGTGGATCGCGCTCGGCGGCGCCGCGCTGATGGCGTGGCTCGCGCCCGCCGGGACAGGATGGCTCGAGGCGCGCGGGGCCCGGCCCATCCCGAGCCATCACGCAAGGTGGCTGCACGACGCGGTGGCCCGCTTGGCGCGGACGGCCGGCATCCCGACGCCGAAGTTGGTGATGATGCCCGTCGCGGGCCCGCAGGCGTTGGCCACGGGACGCGGACAGCACGCGACGATCGCGGTGTCTCCGGGGTTGCTGCGGCTGCTTCCCCCGGACGAGGTGGTGGCGGTCGTCGCCCACGAGATGAGCCACCTTCGCCATGGAGACCTCGCGCTGCTTCGGCTGTCCGAGACGGTGCGCCGGACCACGAAGACCATGTCCACCTTCGGGCTGATCTTGCTGGTCTTGAACCTCCCGCTGGTCCTGTTCGGCGGCGCGTCCCTGCCCTGGCTCGGCGTCGCGCTCCTGTTGCTCGCGCCGCGCGTCGTGAGTCTGCTTTCGCTGGCTTTGTCCCGCGCCCGGGAACACGCCGCCGACGCAGGCGCGGTGGAGCTGACCGGCGATCCGCTGGCGCTGGCCCGCGCGCTCCGACGCATCGAGGCCGCGCACCGAGGCCCCTGGTGGGCGCGCATGTTCACGGTCGAGCCCCCCGCGTCATGGCGCAGCCACCCCCCGACGAAGCAGCGCGTGGCTCGGCTGTCTCGTGTGGCAGAGCGACCGTCGATGCCTTCGGCTTCGGCCCCGCGTCGTCGAGCCGTCGAGCCCGTGTGGATCCGAGGCGGCAAGCCGGTTCGCGCGCCGCGCCGCTTCATCGTCGGCTGACCTCGGGCGCGGCGGCCTGATAGCCTCGCCGCGTGCGCATCTCGGTTCCCGACCCCGACGGCAGCGGCCGCGTCCAACTCAACGTGCTGATCGGCAGCACCCCGTGGCGCGTGCGCTGGCGCGGCGAGTCCCAAGAGGCCCTGCTCGATCCCGACAGCGGCGGGTTTCTCGCGGAGGGCTACCCGGACTGGCTCGCCACCCTCTGCGCGCCCATCGACGCGGACCGCGTCTTGGCTGAGGCGATTCTGCGAGAGGTCCGGCGCCGGCGATGACCGGGCACTGAAGACAGTTCGATTGCTCGCACCTCCCCCATGCAATGGACGGAGGTCATCGACAGTACATCTCGTCGCCGGCCACGCCGGAGCAAGACGGCCGGCGGACGTCCGTGCAGCCGGTGTCAGTCTCGCATACCTCCGAGCATCGACCCGCTCGCGCCGGCCTGCGAACGCAGACCAACCCCCGATCGCAGGCGGTCGCGTCCTCATTGCAGAAGTCATTCGGAGGCCCGCTGCCTTCAGGGTTGCAGAAACGATGATCCCGGCCGCTGCTCGGATCCCGAAGCCAGTAGCATGCATCAGCGCCACAGTTCTGCAGACGCAAGCTGCACTCTTCGAGCGGCAAGCAGAATCCAGCACAGCGAACCCCGGTGATCTCTCCCATCAGCGCGCAGCCCTCGCCCTCGCCGCAATCCTCGTCTTCGTCACAGAAGCGGCGGCAGACTCCGGCCCCATCGTTGGTCGTACGAGGGCAGAACAGGCCCACTCCGCAATCCGCGCTCGTGTCGCAGGAGCCCCCGCTCCCGCTCCCTGAGGACCGCCCGCATTGCCAGTCGAACGTGGTGTTGCTGTAGCCGCATCCGCAGCTCTGATCATAGAGGGGGTTGCAACCGTCCAACGGGGCGCAGCTCGCGCCCGGGCCTGCTTCCGCGGCCGCATCGAGTCCGCCGTCAGGCGCGCCCGTCCCCGCGTCCACGCCACCCGGTCCGGCGTCCACCCAGTCGGCCAATGCGCATCCGGGCTGGGATTCGCAGTCGGCCAATGTGCGGTCTGTGCACCTGTCCGCCCGGCCTCGGCACACGTTCGCATCATCGAACGTCGTCCAATCGCAGCGCTGAGCGATACAGATCTCGCGGCTCTGGTGACTGCTGCAGGGCGTCAAGCTTCCGGTGCACCGCTCCCGCACAGGATCCCAGTCGCAGAACAGAAGGGGGGTGCACCCCGCCGCAGTGGTCTGCGAGGAACAGCTGCGGGAGATCACGCCGTTCTGGCAGGTGCCGAGCTCGCATCCGCCCGCACCCAAACACTCGTCGACACTCAGCGACATGCACTCCGTGCTCGTTCCGACACACGCCGGACCGGGGCCCGCATCCATCGTGGGCAGCGTGGCGTCGACAGGCGGTCGGAACGCGTCCACGCCACCTGCGTCCACCGTTCGGTCACTATCACAGCCCAAAACGAGTAGACTGAGGATCGACAAACAACGAACTACGTTTTGAAGAACACGGTCGCCACTCATCCGGATGTGATTGCGCTATTGTATCATCAAGTCAAACGCGATAGTTAGGCGAACAGTTCGGCTCCGGAGGAGAAGATCAGCGGCCGTCTCACGTCACTGCAGCACGCCGCATCCAGCGCTGCATGCGGGGCGGGGCCCACGCCACGTCCTCGTCGGTGACCTCGGGCAGCACCGCCGTGCTCTTGGTCGACCAGAAGAGCACGGGCCCGGCGCTTTGCGATGCCCGGTCGATGGCGCACGCCGCGGCCTTCGCCGAGTAGGTCGTGTCGAGCTCGAAGCCAGCCGTGTCACGCCACGTCGTGATCGTCTCGCGACCTCGGGGCGTGGCGATTCCATACCCCCATCCGAGGTAGCGTCCGTCGACTTCGAGATCGCGACCGAGGTCCGGCAGGGCGCCCCAGCGCCTCTCTCCGGTGAGCTTCGCGAGGCGCGCGCCGGCCTGGCGCGCCAGCGAGACGACCCGCCACTTGGCGGTGACAGGCCACGGCGTGACCCGCGCGCTGACGAGGCGAGGCGGCCGCTCCCAGCCGAGGCCCCGCTCGGCCGCGACGCGCAGCCCGAGCAAGAGGCCGGCGCTGGTGCAGGTGGACCCGATCCCGACGACGATGGTCTCGGGGCACGGCAGCTCTCCGCGATCGACCTGGCCAGCGAGCTCGAGCGCCGCGTTGACGTAGCCGAGCGCGCCGGTGGGCGTCGCGCCGCCGGGGACCATCACGAAGCTGCGGTCGGCTTCCAGGAAGCCCGTTTTCTGCATCGCCCACGGTAGGAACGACCAGTGCGGCAGGTCGCGCGTCACCGGGCGCGCGGCGAGCATGACGCGCAGATTCTCGAGCGCCGTCGCGGACCGAGGCTGGGGAAACAGCATCACGCCAGGCTCCAGCCCAACCTCCGGGGCGAGCCGAACGGTGGCCGTCGCGTGGTTGCTGCCGTACGCGCCGGTGGCGTAGATGCGGGCGGCGCCGAGCGCCTTGGCTCGCCCGAAGAGCACCTCGAGGGTGCGCACCTTGTTGCCGCCGTATCGCGGTGAACTCAGGTCGTCTCGCTTGACGTAGAGCGCGCCCGGGAGTCCGGAGACACAGTCGACACGTGTGGGAAAGGCGCCGAGTCGCGCCCAAGGGACCCGCTCTTCGAGGACGGGGAACGCCGTCCACAGCGGGCGGTCGCTCACGGGGTCGACGCGTCCGGGACGCCGGCGTCCGCGCCGGCCCCCGCGTCACCGGCCGGCTCGCTGCGTCGCGCGATCAGCTGCTCCCGGGCCGCCGCCATCGCCGCCAACACTGTCGGTGAGGTGCGCGCCGAGTCGAGCTCGAGGTCCGGCTGGGCTTCCAGCGCGTGCACAAACGCCTCGACCGCCAGCGCAGGCCGATCCAGCGCGACGAACGCCGTGCCCAGCTCGCGATGAATCGTCACGATCTGGTTGCCGGTCAGGTCGCCGGCGCCGAGCAGCCGGTTGCCGAGCGCCACCGCCTGGGCATAGCGGCCGACGCGCACATGCTCACGAAGCTCGGGCAGCTGCGCGTTGATCCGGGTCTGGAGCGCGCGCACCTCGCCGCCGGTCGGGGTCTCGCCCGTGGCTTCGGCGATCACCGCGCGGCCCTCTTCGCTGAGCAAGAGATCGTCGAGCGGCACGAGCACGATCTGACCGCGCGCGAGCCGCTGGCGGCGCGCCGAGTTGAAACGCATCAACCGGGTCGATTCGGTCTGGTCACCGAAGTACGAGAGCGCGACGCGACGCATGGTGTCGCCCTGGCGCGCCACGTGGCGAAGCGGGTACGGGACGAGCAGCTCGGCGCCCTCGTCCGGCTGGTTGCCGGAGACCTGGGGGTTGGCGTCGATCAGCGCGCCCGCGCGGCGGGGATCTCCATAGTGCTCGGTCGCGACCGAAGCCCAGGACTCGCCGGCCGCGACGCGGTGGTACGAAACCCAGGGAATGACGAGACGGAGACCGACCACGATGGCGGCGCCGCCGTGCGTCGTGAGGCCGTTCTCTGCGACGAGCACGCTCTCCCGCCGGGCGTCGCCGTAGTAGCGCTGCGCGATGGACGCCAGCGTCTCCCCCGGCCTGACGACGTGGACAAAGGCCGAGTCGTTGGCGGACGCCACTGACGGACCGTGCGCGAGGACACCGACCAGCAAGGACAACCCGACGAGCCACGAGGACACGCGCCTCATTCGTCGCCCTCGGTCGGAGTCGGAGCCGTCTCGTCTTCGGCCGTGCCCGTCTCGTCAGGCGAGACGCTGTCGTCGGGCGCCGCGGCCGTCTGATCCATGTTCTGCTCGATGACCTGCGGGTCATCCGGCGAGCCGGTGCGAACCACGATCGTGTCCTCGATGGGCTCGTGGAAGTCGTTGCTGAACTCGACGTGGTAGGTGCCCGGGGCGAGCGGGATCGCGCGGGCGCTCGGGGTCGTCAGCACCCGCTCGCCCTCGATCTCGACGTGCGCCCACGGCTCCACCACGAACCGAACGTAGCCCGCGTCTTCCAAGCTGACCGGCGCGGTCGCCTGCCGCGTGGACGGATCGGCGTCGCTGAACAGACGACCGGCCGAGTACTGGATGCCGCCGCCGGCCCCCAGCACCCCCAAGAACAGGAGCGTGTTCACCGCCCACACCCCGCGCATCGAGGAGCGATCGCTGGTCTGACGACGGCTGCGGTTGGGGGTGCTCGCCGCGAGGATCTCGTCGGCCTCGTCCTCGGTCACGACGCCGACGTCGCGCAGGTACATGACAACGCGCGCGTTGTGGTTGATCGGCACGCGCGAGCTGAGGAAATCCATCAGGTCGTCGATGAGCCCCTGCGTCGTCGGATACCGGTTGGCCGGCATCTTCTCCATGCAGCGCGCCATGATGCGCTCGAGCGAGCGTGGCACCTTGGGGTTGAGCTTGCGCGGGCTCTGGTAGCGGTCGAGCCGGATCTTCTGCATCACCGTGCGCGCGTCGTCTTCGACGAACGGCTTCTGCCCGGTGACCATCTGATAGAGCACGATGCCCAGCGAGAAGACGTCGCTCCGGAAGTCGAGCTTGTCGCCGAGGATCTGCTCCGGAGACATGTAACTCGGCGTGCCCAAGCCAGTGCCCGTCTCCGTCAGGTCGGACAGCTTGTCGTCCCGGGCGATGCCGAAGTCCATCAGCTTCACCTCGCCATGTTTGCTGATCATGACGTTGGCGGGCTTGATGTCCCGGTGGATGACGCCTCGGAAATGGGCGTAGTCGAGCGCGCGGGCAACCTGCAGGGCGATGACCGCCGCGATGTCGACGGGGAGCCTCGGCGTCAGCTCGAGGAGGTCGTACAGGTCGATGCCCTGCACGTACTCCATGATGATGTGCATCGTCCCACGGTCTTTGGTGAAGTCGTAGACGTGGAGGATGTTCTCGTGCTGCAACGAGGCCATGAAGTGGGCCTCGCGCTCGAAGCGCTTCGCGAAGCCGCTGTCCACCGCGATGGAGGGCTTGAGCGACTTGATCGCGACCTCACGGCCGAGCGGCTCTTGCACGGCCCGGTAGACGACGGCCATGCCACCGCTGCCGATCTCGCCGAGGATCCTGCAGTTGCCGATGCGGTCGACCATGAGGGGGGCCCGAAAGCCGGCACGAATCTGTCAGGGCACGTCGCCGCTGTCAACGATTCCAGCGTGATTTCGCGGCGTTTTGATCCGCGGTTCGAGGAGCAGCCCGGGCGGAGACGCCGCTTCACGTGAACTTGGGCGCAGAGTCCGAGGCTGGGGACGATTCACAAGACGCTCACGATCGTGGCGTCAGACCGTGGAACGCACGACACGTCGAGTTCACGTTGCCCGCGTACTGATGCGCTCGGGTCCGCAAGCGGACTTCAGCGTCATGTTCAGCGATTTCGACAGAAAGAACCCTCAGGAAGGACGCGGTCGTCGCACCGTCTCCCTGTTGCTCGCCGCAGGCGTGTTCGCCGGCCTCGCCCTGGCGCTTGCCGCTGCCGTCGCCACCGCCCATCAGATGGCGCAGCGCGAGGTCGAGGTCGTGGTCGAGTTCGCGCGGCTCGAGGCCACCCCGGAGCCGCCTCCCGAGCCGGAGCCCGAACCAGAGCCGGAGCCCGAACCACCGCCACCCCCGCCTCGCCGGCGGCCGCCCCCGCCCGCGGCGGCCGTGAACACGGTCACGTCGATCCCCGACGCACGCCCCGACGAGTCCGAGGGAGCGTTGGCCGAAGCCGGCGTGGTCGGGCCCGTCGACGGGGTGCTCGGCGGCGAGGAGGGGGGCATGGGTCGGGCCGAGGTTGTCGTTCCTCCCGTCGCTCCCGAGCCACCCGCGCCGCCTCCGGGTCCTCCGCGCCGACCCCGACCGCCCCCCCAGCAGGAGCGGGTCGAGATCCAGGCGCCACAGCGGCTCGGCGGATGCGACGTCCCGGACCGGCCGGCGGAGCTGGACGGAGCGACCGCGGAGACGATCCGGATTCGGGTCCGCGTTGTCGTCAGCGAAGACGGGCGCGTGACGGGCGCCACGGTGACCGAAGGCCATCCGCTCATCCCGGAAGAGTCCGTTCTGTCCTGTGTACGGACCCGGCTGTACGAGCCGGCGACGCTCGAGGGCCGGCCTGTCCCGTTCGTCTTCTCCTACGTTTTCACGTTCCGTCCCGATGTTCTCTAGCCCCCAGGTGACCTGTGGAAATCGACCTCATTGAACTCTGGACCAACATGCCCGCGCTCGTTCGGGCGGTGGTGGTCGTGCTGACTCTTCAGGCCCTCGCCAGCATCTACGTGCTCATCGATCGGCTCATCGTGCTGGTCTCTTCGCGTGCACGCTCGAAGGCGTTCGCGGCCGAGGGCGGCCCTTGCGTCGCCGGCGGTGATTTCCCCGGTGCGCTCCGGGTCGCACGCAAGCACCCGAAGAGCCACCTCGCCAATTTCATCGAGGCAGGGGTGTCCACCTTCCTGGCGCGGCAGGATGACGGCCACAGCCGAGAGAAGGCGGCCGAGTTCACCAAGCGCGCGCTCGAGCGCAAGGGCGAGAACCTCTCGGAGGCGCTCAACCGCGGCCTGAGCGTGCTCGCCTCCACCGGCTCCACCGCCCCCTTCATCGGGCTGCTCGGCACGGTGCTCGGCATCCTCAACGCGTTCCGTCTCATCGGCGCGGAGGCGTCCGGCGGCATGGGCACGATTGGCCCGGCCATCTCCGAGGCGCTCATCGTCACGGGCTACGGACTGCTGGTCGCGATCCCCTCCGTCCTGGTGTTCAACTGGCTGAGCGGACGGATCGCGACCTACGAGGCGGGCTTGGCGAACGCGGGCAGCGAGCTGGTCGACCAGCTCGAGGCCGACGTCGGCGCGCCCGCAACGCGGCGAAGCGAACGGTCCGAGGACGCCTCCCACACGGTCCCGTCGGCGGCGTGAGATGGCCGGACTGAGTCGAAAAGCAGGTCGGGGCCGGCCGCGGCCGCAGATGAACGTCACGCCGCTCGTCGACGTGGTGCTCGTCCTGTTGATCATCTTCATGATCGTCATCCCCGCGATGGAGGAGAGCCTCGACCTCCAGGTCCCGGCCATCACCCATCCGGACGACGAGCGCGAGGGCGAGCCGGAACCGTTGATGCTCGCCATCACGCAGGCAGGAAGCGTCTACCTGCAAGAGCAACCGGTTCGGGACGGGGAACTCAGCCGCTTGCTCGAACACGCCCACGCTCGACGCCCACGCGCGCGACTGGTGCTGCGCGGCGATCGCGAGGTGCCCTACCGCGAGGTGCGCGCCCTGTTCACGACGGCGTCGAGCATCGGATTCCCCGGCGTCTCGCTGCGGGTGAACCACCTCGAGGGCGCCGAACCGGACGGGGACGACTGATGGCCATGGACCTCGGAGGCGGCAGCGGCAAGAAAGGCCGCGCTCAACCGGAGATGAACGTGACGCCGCTCGTCGATGTGGTGCTCGTGCTCCTCATCATCTTCATGGTCGTCATGCCGTCGATGAGCCGGACGTTCTGGCTGCATGTGCCGGCGCAGAACGACGAAGACGCCGAGACGGCCGATGCCCAACAGCCCATCGTCGTGTCGGTCACCCGCGGCGGAGAGTTCCGCATCAACCGGGATGTGTACGCCGACCGCGAGTTCGCGGTGCGCCTTCGCCGGATGCTGGTCGCGCGCACCGAGCGGAAGGTCTTCTTCGACGCGGACGACCGCGCTCCGTTCGAGCGCGCGGTGCACGCCATGGACCTCGCCAGAGGGGCGGGCGCCGCTCACATCGCGGTGGCGACCACCCGCCTTCGCTGACGCTCTCCTCTCAAGCACAGGTTTCTCATGCGCGACGCGACGACATGGCTCGCCCCCTGGGTCTGCATCTTGGTGATGTGGGCGATGCCCGCCAGCGCTCAGGACGTGGAGCACGAGGAGACAGAGCCGCATCTCGATGGGTCGGAGCCGGAGACCGCTTCGGACCCGCCCGTGGCCGATGAGGTCGAGAGCGCCGAGCCCTCGAACATCCCTGAACCGGACGTGCCCAGGATCGACGCTGCGACCGACAGCGACGCGGAGTCCGTCGGGCCCGTGGACGACGGCGCCGTCCCGGTCGCCGACACCGGCATCCGGGGCCGCGTGCTCGACAGCCAGACCGGCGAAGGGCTGCCCGACACGGTCGTGCTCGCCCGCGGAGACCACATCGAGAGCGCGGTCACCAACACGACCGGCGGCTATGTGCTGGTCGCACCGCCTGGGGAGTACAGCGTGCTGGCGTACACCGGCTTGCATCACGGCGCGCGCATGCCCGAAGTCCGCGTTCGTCGCGGCCGATTCACCGACCTGACGCTCACTCTCGACCCCATGGACGCGGGGGCCGTCGCCGAGGAAGTCGAGGTCGTCTACCGCGCCGATACCCGCAGTGCGGCAGCGCAGGACCAGCTCCGCGCCGCGGCGAGCGGGATCGGCGAGGGCGTGGGCGCGTCACAGATGTCCCAGAGCGGTGCGAGCGACGCAGGAAGCGCGGCGGCCAACGTCGCAGGAGTGACCCTCGAAGGACAGAACCTCAACATTCGCGGTCTCGGAGGCCGCTACACCCTCGTCCTGCTCAACGGCGTGCAGCTGCCTTCAACCGATCCCGACGCCGCCTCGGTGGACCTCGATCTGTTCCCGACGAGCGTCATCGACAACCTTCAGATCAGCAAAGCGTTTCTGCCGAACCTGCCCGGCAACTTTGCCGGCGGCGTGCTGGACATTCACACGGTGCGTTTTCCCGAGCGGTTCACGTTTCAACTCCAGGCGAGCGCGGGGTTCAACGCGCTGAGCACCGGACAAGACGTGCTCCGCTACCAAGGTGGCGATACCGACTGGTTGGGCTTCGACGACGGCCGGCGAAGTTTGCCCTCTGGCGTCTCGGAACGGGTCGCCATCAGCCGTGGCGGGCGCTACCAGAGCTTCGACGCGATCGAACAGGCCGGCGAGAGGTTCCGCAACGACTGGCAGTATCAGCGCCAGGTGGCGCCACCGTCGTTTGGCCTCGAGGGCGTCATCGGCGATTCGATCGACCTCGGCGGCGGCAACCGCTTTGGGTTCCTGTTGACCGCCGGATACGACTACGCCCAGACCCGCAGTCTCGGCGCCACGAGCCCTCGACCCACGATCGAGGAGAACGGCGACTTGAGCGCGTTCAATGCGTACGACCTGGAACGCGGTACGGAGACCGTTCAGCTCTCCAGCCTCGGGACCGCCAGCCTCGAGGTCGGGCGGGACGACGTCATCAGCCTCGTCAGCCTCTTCAACCGGACGGCGGACGACGACACGCAGCGCCAGGTCGGCTTCAGCGGGGAGCTCGGCGGCAACGTGGAGCGTTGGCAGCTTCAGTGGGTCGCGCGGACGATGTGGTTCAACCAGCTCCGCGGCGACCACCGCAACCTGTTCGGCGGCCACGCGCGCCTCCGTTGGAGCCTCTACGGATCGTACGCGGCACGGAACGAGCCCGACCGGCGCAGCGTGACCTATGGACCGCAGGGCAGCCTCGACCGGTGGCTCGAGAAGTCACAGTCCGGAGAGCGGTTCTTCAGTGGGCTCGATCAGCGCGACTTCGGCGGCACGTTTGACCTTCGTCTGCCGCTCTGGACCCAGGCGTTCGGAAGCCTCGGCATGCACCTGCGAACCTCGGATCGCGACTTCGTCAACCGACGGTTCCGCATGCTCCAGGACACGCGCAACACGGACCAAGCCGTGTACGAACAGCCAGCTGAAACGCTCTTCAGCGAGGAGGGCATCGGCACCCTCACCCGCATCCAAGAGTTCACCCTGGGCACCGATGGGTACGTCTCCGCACAGCGCTACCTCGCGGGCTACCTCATCGTCGAGACTCCACTCGGAGAGCACGTGCAGCTCAGCGGTGGCGCCCGGCTCGAGGTATTTCAGCAGGAGGTGGCGAGCTTCAGCCCGTTCCCCGAGGAGCGTGACGAGGAGGCGGCGCTGCGCACCGATCGGGTCGACATCGACGTGCTGCCCGGCCTGGCGGCCCGGTTCGAGCTGGCGGACCGGATGTACCTCCGAGCCGCCTACGGAATGACCGCCGGACGGCCCAACATCCGCGAGCTCGCCCCCTACCAGTACTACGACTTCATTCGAGACCGGAACGTGTCGGGCAACCCCGATCTGCAGCGGGCTTTGGTTCAAAACGCGGACGTTCGATGGGAGTGGTTCTTCGGTGAAGGAGAGATGATCGCGATCTCTGCGTTCTACAAATACTTCGACGATCCCATCGAACTTCAAATTCGAAATCAGCAGACCTACGACTCCCAGTACATCAACGCTGATGAGGCGCACAATTTGGGAGGTGAAATCGAGATTAGGATCAACCTTAGTCATGTCCATGAATCCATGAGGGTCCTGTCCATCAACGGAAACCTCACTGCGATGTGGTCGACCGTTCGGCTGCCCAACGAACTGAGCGGTGCCGTTTCCTCGGAGCGGGCGCTCGTTGGGCAGTCACCGTACGTCGCGAATCTGTCACTCGTTTTCGACGAACCTGACTCGGGACTGGGCGCCTCGTTGGTCTACAACGTGACCGGACCGAGGATCACCGACGTAGGAACGAGAGTCGGACAGACCATTCTTCCGAACATCGAAAGAGCCCCTTTTCACTCTCTCGACGCAACCGCGTCTCTGCGATTCGCAGACCACTTCCGGCTGCGTATGAGGGTGAGAAACCTGCTCATGCAGGTTCAAGAGTTCAACCAGGGTGATTTCTCTACACAGACCGTGGAACCCGGACTCAGTGGAAGCCTGAGCCTCACGTACTCCGAGTAGATATCCAACCGACGCGAGTTCATCATGAATCACACGAGCCGAACGACAGTCACCCTATTTTTCACCATGATCGCCGCACTCGCCGGATGCGGCGCAGACGGAGGCACCGACGGCGGGCCGACCCCGGCCGACGGAGGCGGCGGCGACTGTGATGCGGAAGGCGTCCCGATCTCGGGGGAGATTGGCGCCGACGCCACCTGGAGCTGTCCTCTGTACGTCCTCGAAGGGCAGGTCTTCGTGACCGATGGAGCCACGCTGACGATCGACGCCGGCACGGAAGTCCTCGGGGAGACCGGCGGCTCGACGGCGGCGGCTCTCCTCGTGACCCGCGGCAGTCAGCTCGTCGCCAACGGCACGGCGGAGGCGCCCATCGTGTTTACGTCTGGCAACCCGGTCGGCGCCCGCGCGACCGGCGACTGGGCTGGGGTGGCTCTGCTTGGCGCAGCCACCACCAACGATGGTGAGTGTGTCGAAGGGTCTGGCGACGCATGCGACGGTGGTTTCCTGCAGGACCGGATCGAGGGCATCGACCCAGCCGACCCGCGCGGTGTCTACGGCGGCACGAACGACAGCGACAGTTGTGGTTCGCTCCGATACGTGCGCATCGAGTTCGCCGGCCGCGAGCTGAGCCCCGACAACGAACTCAACGGTCTCACCGTCGGTGGTTGCGGCTCGGGGACGACGCTCAGCCACATCCAAGTGCACCGCGGCAAGGACGATGGAGTCGAGTTCTTCGGCGGCACCGCCAGCCTTGACCACGTCATCATCAGCGGCGCGTCCGATGACTCGCTCGACTTCGACGAAGGCTGGCGAGGCAACGGTCAGTTCATCGTCATCCACCAGTTTCCGGGCATCGGCGATCGAGGCATCGAGGCGGACAACTTCGGCAGCAACGAGTTGGCCACGCCGACAACACGGCCGAACCTCTGGAACGTCACGATGATCGGGACGACCGAAAACCAGGTCGCGCTCTTCCGCGAAGGCATGCAGGGCGTCATGGGGAACTTCCTCATCACGACCTTCGGCACGCCCATCGACGTCAACGCGAGCGTCGCCAACCCCAACGCCGCCTGGCCGGCCGACTTCTCCCTCTCGTACAGCGTGCTCCACGATGTCGGCGAATTCCCGGCCGAAGACATGTCCCTCAGTGAGTTCTGGGCCGAGGCCGACATGATGGCCGGCGGCACGCTCGACGATGCCGTACCCGAGAACCTTCGCGCGCTCACCCGCGCACTCGACGACGCCGACATGACGCCCGAGCAAGCGGACAGGATCTCCGACCTCCTCAAGTCTCGGCTCGACGACGACTTCGGATTCGACGAGTCGGCCCGCCTGCGGGACGCCGACAACACGTTCGACATCGACCCGCAGATCACCGCGTCGGCGACGGCGCCGAACTACGTGCCTGGCCACACCGCGCTGCCGACCGGGACGACACCGAGCTTCACGGGCGACTTCGGCGACACGACCGCGACGTTTGTCGGGGCCATCGATCCCGCGGGCAGCGACTGGACCGCGGGCTGGACCGCGTATCCAGAGAACTGATCACCAAACGCGACTCAACCAGCGGGCGCCAAGCCCGGCGGAGCGCGGGAGGTCGTCGCGAGCCTCGAGCTGGACCCGCCTTCGTCATCGGACCTTTCTAGCGCGGGCCGTCGGCACGAGTGAGCGACGGCCTTTCGGTCGAACCTCGGCGAAGAGAGTAGGCCACTCAGCTCGGGCTGCGCCGTTCCCCTTGAGCTGCCGGCGACCTCGGCGGAGAGTGCAGCATGCGCGCTCTCGTTCTTCTCCTCTGCCTCGGGTTGTCCGCGTGTGGGGCCAGCTCCTCACCGGACGCGAGTCCCCCGCCCGACGCACCCGACGACGCGACCGGCACCGACAGCGGGCGCGAGCCCCTGCCGCCCTGCAGCGAAGATTCCTCGCTCGCGCGTGCGGCTTGTGTGGAGGAGGCCCGCTACCGGGCCGACCTCGAGGCGATCGCCGAGGAGCGCGTGCCGGAGACCGCACACTGGATGGCCGTACAGGACCTCTGCGCCAGCCGGCTCGAGGCGCTCGGGTTCACGGTGGAACGCCAGGACTACGGCACCGGCGTCAACGTGGTCGGGGTGCTGGAAGGCACGAGCGAGCCTGCGCGGCGCGTGGTGATCGGCGCGCACTACGACCACATCGCCGGCTGCGAGGGCGCCGACGACAACGCATCGGGGGTGGCCGGTGTGCTGGAGGCCGCGCGCGTCTTGGCGAGCCCCCACCCGCGCACGCTGGTGGCGGCGTGCTGGGACGAAGAGGAGCGCGGGCTGATCGGATCGCGGGCGTGGGTCGCGCAGGAGACGACGGCCGGCCGTGGCGTCGACGTCTACTTCAACTTCGAGATGATCGGCTACTATGACGACACGCCGAACACCCAGCGCTTGCCTCCGGGGTTCGAGCTCCTCTTCCCCCGGCCGGTCGCCCGGATCGAGCGGAACGAGACGCGCGGCGACTTCATCGCGTTGATCGGCGACGCGTCGGCAGAGCCGTGGCTCGACGCGCTCGAGGCCGCGAGCGAGCGCGCCGGGCTGAGCGCCATACCGCTGTCGGTGTCGGCGACGCTGAAGAACGATCCCCTGCTCGCCGACCTGCAGCGCTCGGATCACGCGCCGTTCTGGGCCGCGGACTTCCCCGCGATCATGCTCACCGACACCGCCAACTTTCGATACGACGCCTATCACTGCCCGGGCGGCGCGGAGGACTCGGTGTCCCGCCTCGATGTGACTCGGGCATCGCAGGTCACCGCGATCACGGTGGCGGCCGCGTCGCTGGCCCTCGGCGACGAGTGACGAACGACCGCGAAGGACATCTCGTTCTGGTCACACCGCGAGTTTCCGGCATGGATGTCCAGGCGCTATAGTCGGCTGGTGCGAATCGCTCGAGTTGTGGGCCGCGGCGCGCTCCCTGCCCTGCTGGTCACGGTGGCCCTTTCCGGATGCACGCTGCCCTTCGATATCGGGCTGCTGCCGGACGGCTCCACTCCGATGCAAGACGGGGCGGTCGCCCGCATGGACGGCGGGGGTGTCGACGCGGGGCGAGACGCCGGAGGCACGGACGCGGGTCCGCTGACGGACGGCGGACCGGAAGATGGAGGTCCGCCTCCGGATGGCACGACACCCGACGCCGGTCCGATCTCCTCGTGCCTGGTGGGAGACGTGTTGGCGGCGGGCAGCGAGCACGCGTGTGTGGTCGACGAAGAAGGCGGTCTCTACTGCTGGGGGAGCAACGCCTACGGCCAGCTGGGCCTCGGCATCGACGACGAGATGGTGACGACGCCGACCCGGGTGGGGTCGGCGCTGTGGGTCTCGGTCGAACTCGGGGACCGCCACTCCTGCGCGATCGACGCCGAAGGAGACCTCTACTGTTGGGGCACCGCCAGCAACGGCCGCCTCGGGTCGCCCGGGGCGGTGATCCAGAGAACACCGCGCAAAGTGAGCCTGCTCGAAGGGGACTGGCGCTCGGTCTCGGCCGGCTCGAGTCACACCTGCGGCATCTTCGGCGCGGAAGGCGAGCTGTTCTGCTGGGGAAGCAACTCGGGGGGCGCGCTCGGGCGAACGGGGGGCGGCGAGCTCCCCGGGCAAGTCGGCGCGGACACCGGGTGGACACAGGTGAGCGCAGGGTGGTCGAGCACGTGCGGCATCCGCGGAGGCGAACTCTACTGCTGGGGCAACGCGGCCAACGGCGCGACGGGGCACGGCGACGAGATCGACCGCTTGATGCCAGAGCAGGTCGGCGCCGACACGGACTGGGCGGAGGTCGCCTGCGGGCAGACGATGGCCTGCGCGCGCAAGACCGACGGCCGCGTTTTCTGCTGGGGCTCCAACACCTTCGGCCAGGCGGGGGTCGCACCGAGCGGGCCAGACGTGTTCGAGCTGACGCAGATGCTGGCGCCCGACACCTTCAGTTCGATCTCGGTCGGCGAGCACCACAGCTGCGGCATCGCCCCGGACGGCCAAGCGTGGTGCTGGGGCATCGGATCGTACGGCGTCCGAGGCGACGACGGTGCGTCGTCCACCGGCCCCCTCCCTGGGCTGGTGCTCGGCGGCGACTACACCGCGCTGGCCGCGGGTGCCGGATTCTCGTGCGGCCTCGACGCGGACCGGCTGGTGCGCTGCTGGGGAGACAACAGCTGGGGGGCCGTGGGCAACGGGAGCTCGGGGCGCGCCCTCGACGCGCTCACGCCGACCCTCATCCGCGAGGGAGTCGTCGAGGTCACGTCCACGACATGGGCGAGCTGCATGCGGACCACCGCGGGCGAGATTCTGTGTTGGGGCTTCCAGGCGTTTGGGGGCGCAGCTGTCCCCACGCCGACGCTCCTGGAGAGCGGGCCCTACGACGCGCTGTCCCGAGGCGACTCTCACGGCCTGCTCATCGGACCGGGCAACGCGCTGTTTGGCTGGGGCTCGAACTCCAATGGGCAAGTGGGTGACGGATCCAGCAGCACCCGCTTCATGCCCGTCCCGATCCCCGCGCTCCCGTCCGTGTCCACGGTCGTCGCGGGCTCCCAAACGTCTTGCGCCATCACGGGCGGCGGCGCGCTCCACTGCTGGGGGAACAACGCCTCGGGACAGCTCGGCCTCGGCGACAACATGGGCCGAGACACCCCAACGCTGGTCAGCGCCGACGGCTGGACCGCCATCGACACGGGCGGCCGGGTGACCTGCGGCGTGCGTGACGGCGACTTGTTCTGCTGGGGGGAGAACAGCGACGGGTCGCTCGGCCTCGGCGACACCGCCGACCGCAACGTGCCGACGCGCGTGGGCACGGGCTCGACCTGGGTGAGCGTGGGCGTGGACGAGACCGTGTGCGCCATCGACGCGAGCGGGGCGTTGTTCTGCTGGGGAGACAACTTCTCGGGCGCCGTGGGCAACGACGGGAGTTCCGATGTGCTGACCCCGTTCCGCGTGGGCACGGACACGTGGGTCAGCGTGGACACCGACCTGGGCCAGACCTGCGCCATTCGCAGCGACGGCGCGCTCTTCTGCTGGGGAGACAACGACCACGGCGAGCTCGGCGTCGGTGATCGGGAGGACCACCGCGTGCCGACGCGCGTGGGCACCGCGACTGACTGGACCGCGGTGAACGTCGGCAGCTATCACTCCTGCGGGCTGCGCGGCGAGTCGCTCTACTGCTGGGGCCGCGCGGAGCACGGGCGTATCGGGACTGGGGTGGACTCCCTCGACGCCAATCCCCACGTCCCGGTCGCGCACTGTCTAGACGAATGACCGAGGTGTCGCTCGCTACCGATCTCAGTGACATGCCCGGTCGGATCGGGACGCTTCCCCGCGTGGGGGAGCACGTCGATCGCTACGAGGTCGTGGCCGACATCGCGCACGGGGGGATGGCCGCGGTCTACGCGGTACGGCGAAAGTCGATCGGGGGTTTCGACAAGGTCATGGCGATGAAGGTCTTGCTCCCGCACCTGCAGAGCGACCGAAAGTTCGTGGACATGTTCCTCGACGAGGCGCGCATCGCCTCCCAGATGCAGCACCCAAACATCGTGCACTCCTTCGACCTCGGCGAGCACGAAGGCCAGCCGTTCATGGTCATGGAGATGCTCCGCGGCCAGACGCTGTCGCGTGTGCTCAAGAAGGCGCGCCGGGAGGGGCGAAAGCTGCCGCTCGGGTTCTTGTGCCGCGTGCTCTCCGACGCGGCGGAGGGCCTTCACTCCGCTCACGTGGCCCAGGACGCCAACGGCGAGCCGATGCAGATCGTGCATCGCGACATGAGCCCACAGAACGTGCACGTCGGCTACGACGGGACCGTGAAGGTCGTGGACTTCGGCATCGCGCGGGCCCGCGGACGCATCACCGGGACGCAGACGGGTGAGCTCAAGGGCAAGATCTCCTACATGGCGCCGGAGCAGATCTCGACCGGCAAGGAGCTCGACCACCGTGCGGACCTCTGGGCGCTCGGCGTCGTCGCCTGGGAGCTGCTCGCATCACGGCGGCTGTTTCGCGCCGAGGAAGACGCGCGGCGCCTCTGGCTGATCCTCAACGAGGAGATCCCGCCGCTCCGGGACGTCGTCCCGACCGTGCCCGACGACGTCGCGGCGTTGGTCATGGCGTGCCTCCAGCGCGACCCGGAGCAGCGCCCCGCCGATGCACGGTCGCTGAGCGATGCGTTCGACGCAGTGGCCCGGCGCCTCGAGTTCCGCGGCGGACCACAGACGGCAGAGGTGATGCTGGACCTCTTCTCGGCGGATATGGCGGTGGAGGAAGAACGGCTCCGGACGGCGCTCCGCGGGACGCCTTCCCAACTGATCGACGAGGAGGAAGAAGGGGTGAGCGGGGTGGGTTCGAGCCCCAGCGTGTCGTCCGCGCTCATCGGGATGCAGGCCCCGGTCGAGGCCAGCACGGCGCCCAAGCGCACATGGAAGAGCCCTCAGGGGATCGTGGGGATCGTGCTCGTCCTCTTGCTCCTGGGGGTCGGCGCTGGTGCGGCGCTCTCGAGCGTGCTGACCGGGAGCGAGCCGACCACGGTCGCGGAGCCCAGCGCGCCTGCCCCGGTGTTGCACGTGGTGACGGTGACCGTGCCCGAAGAGGCGCGACTCGCTTTGGTGAACGGCGAACGCCGGCTGGAGCGACCGCTCCAGATCACCCTCGCGGAGGGGGAGCGCGCCGAGGTCGAGATCGTCGCCCCCGACGGGGAGCTGTTCGAACACACGGTCAGGGCCGATGACGACGGCCGTGCGCTCTCTTTCCCCGTACCTGTCGTCGAGGCGGAAGAGCCGGTGGCCGCGCCCCCTGAGCCGGTCGAGGTCGCCCCGCCGACCCGCCCTCGCCGACGTCGAGGTGCACCCGCCTCCGGTCGGCGCGGCAGCCTGCTTAGGAACCCGTACGAATGAAGCCTCTGACCACCGCGCTGTGGATTGCGCTGGTCGCGATGCTCGCCCTCCCCAGTGCGGCAGGCGCGCAATCGCGGGCGCAACGACGGCAGGCCGGCGAGTCGTTTCGCGCCGGTGAGGCCGCGTTCGAGGAGAACGACAACGAGGCCGCGCTCGAGCTGTTTCGCCGCGCGTTCGAGCTCGCGCCGAACGACGTCGTGCGGTTCAACATCGCGGTCTGCCTCGAGCGCCTCGGGCGCTTCCGAGAAGCCGCGGAGGAGTACGACGCTGCCAACGCGAGCGGCGCGCTCAGCCGGCGCGACCGGGGCCGCGCCGAGCAAGCCGCGGTTCGGGCTCGGCAGCGTCTCGGGACGGTCGTCGTGCTCGGTCCGGAGGACGGCGCGGCGGTCTCCATCGACGGCGAAGCCCTCTGCGAAGTGCCGTGCGAGGAGGCCCTCGACCCGGGTGTACACTGGATCGAGGTCGTGGGCAGCGACGGCGCCCAGACGATCGAGGTGGAGCGCGGTGGGCGCTCGGAGCTTCGTTTCGAGCGTCCTGCGCCGGCGCCGCCGCCAGAGCCGCAGATCACCCCGACCGCGCCCGACTTGGCGTCCCCCACCCAGTGGACCGGCCCGGGCCCGCTGACCGTCGCGGGCGCGATCGTCGCCGTCTTGGGCGGCACGGGGATCGTGGCGTTTGGGCTGCTCGCGGAAGACGAGCACAACGCGTACCTCGAGGGCCCCACCACCGAGGCGCGCGACCGCGGGCTCCTGTACCGGGACCTCAGCAACGCCTCGATCGCGGTCGCGGCGCTCGGCGGCGTCCTCGTCCTCGTCGACCTGATCTTCTTCGCGCCGGCCCAAGTTCCGAGCGAGTAGATGTCGTCGAGTCAATCGACGTTCGTCGCTTCGATCGGGTAATCCGCGAACGTTTCGTAGGGCAGCTCCGGCCACCAGGGGTCCACCTCGGGCGCCGCCCCGGGCTCGAAACTCTGCCCGGGACGTGGCGCCACATACGGGATGTCGAGGCGCTCGGCTTCGGTGCGAACCCGCTCGATGGGCGCCGTCCACCCGTGCATCGCGAGGTCGAACAGGCCCCAGTGGATCGGCACGAAGAGCTCGCCGCGGAGCATCCCGTGCGCGCGGAGTGCCTGCTCGGGGCCGAGGTGCCAGTCCGGCCAGGGCTGACCGTAGGCGCCCACCTCGAGCATCGTCACGTCGAACGGGCCGAGGCGCTCGCCGATCTCCCGCATGCCGCGGAAGAGGCCCGTGTCTCCGGAGAAGAAGGCGCGGTGTTCTGTGCCCAACAGGGCGTAGCCCGCCCAGAGCGTGCGGTTCTGGTCGAACACCTCTCGCCCCGACGCGTGCCGACTGGGCGTCATGACCAGCTCGAGGTCTCCAAACGAGCGTCGATCCCACCAGTCCAGCGCCACGATGCGGTCCTCGGGGATCCCCCAGTATGCGAGGTGCGCATCGACCCCGAGCGGCACCACGAAGGTCGTGTCCCAGTCGCGCATCGCGACAAAAGTGGGGTAGTCCAAATGATCGTAGTGGTCGTGTGAGATGATCACGGCGTCGAGCGCAGGGACATCGTCGAGCGCGAGCGGCGGCGGATACCAACGTCTTGGCCCCGCCCACGTCACGGGCGACGAGCGCGGACCCCACACCGGGTCCGTCAGGAAGCGGTGCCCGTCGATCTCGATCAGCAGGGTCGAGTGCCCCAGCCAGGTGATGCGCAGCCCCGTCGCGGGCGGGGTCTCGAACCGTGAAGCGGGGACGCGCTCGTACGGGATCGGCTCCGAAGGGGACGCGTAGTCGGAGCTGTCCAGGCCTTCGGTGATCATGCCCCACGTGTCGTTGTAGAGCGGCTCGGGGTTCTCGAAGACCCCGTCCGCCCATTGAGAGGACGCCTCCATCCGTGACCGACGCTCACCCTCGGGCGCCGTGCCGATGGCCTCCCACGCGTCGACCAGCCCGACCGTGAGGAACACGAGAAGCGCGATGGTCAGGACCCCGACGATGCGGAGCACGACACGAACAACGCGGCGCAACTTGCTCGGCGGCTCAGCCATCGCGGTCGAGCATTGGGCGAGTCGAACCAGACGCAAGCCCCGGCGCGCGTGTGTGAGCACCCCAACCACCGCGCACTTCTCATCGAGGGATCGCTACGCTAGGTTGGCCCCGGCGGCGCCGCATGGCGGGGTGGCGCCTCGGCGACAAGGAGAGTTTGGATGAGGCGACTTGGCTTAGGGGCGGCGATCGCCCTCGTGTGGATGGGTGTCGGCTGCAGCGAGAGCTTCACCGGCGAAGACGACGCGGGCATCGACATCATGTTCGATGCGAGCCTCCCGGACGGCGCGACCCCGCGCTCCGTGTGTGGCAACGGCGACCTCGAACCCGGCGAGATGTGTGACGACGGGAACACCGACGACGGCGACGGGTGCAACTCGTTCTGCGCGCGTGAGGCGTTCTGCGGCGACGGAACAACGGACTCGGGCGAAGTGTGCGACGACGGCAACAACCGATCGGGCGACGGCTGCCGGAGCGACTGCCTGAGCGACGAGTCGTGCGGCAATGACATCATCGACTACTCGGCCGGTGAAGTCTGCGACGGCGAAGCGTCCTGCACGGACATGTGCACGGTGCTCAGCAGCTGCGGCGACGGCACGACCGAGGCGCCCGAGACCTGCGACGACAGCAACACCGACCGCTGGGACGGCTGCGACGCGGCGTGCCGTGACGAAGTCACGCTCATCATGAACAGCCTGGCGCTCGGCTCGCGCGGAGAGGGCTGCGACTTCGACGGCGACGGCGCGCCGGACAACGCGTTCGCGCGCGCGCTCGGCTTGCTCGCCAGCGCGATCGGCCCGCTGATCAGCATGCAGATCGACAGCGGCAACCTCATCTTCCTGTTGAACATGCAGGGCCTCGAAGATCCGGCCGGCCAGAACGACGAGGACTTCCGCATCGCGTGGCTGTTCGGCGAGGACGCCGACGACACCCTGGCCAACAACTTCTCCGGCAGCGGGGAATTCCTGGTGGGCTCCGACTCGCTCGGACCGGACGGCTCGGCCATGACCAGCATCCAGAGCGCGGTTTCCTCCGGCACGCTCACCGGCGGCCCCGAGGACATCCCGATCCCGATCGGCTTCTTCCCCATCGACCTGCAGCAGGGCCGCATCGAAGGCACCATGCGGCAGGCCGGCGGCGAGCTGTTCGAGCTCGAAGACGGACTGCTCTGCGGCGGCATCCCAGTGAGCCTCCTGTCGCTGCTCGGAACGTTCGCGGGCGACATGCTCGTGACGGACGCCCCGTGTGACGGGGGCGAGCCGGCCCAGCTCCTCGACCTCCTGCTCGCGGGTGGCTCGGCGACGGTGATGTTTGGGGACAACATGTTCCCGCTGCGCTTCACCGCGACCCCGCCCGACCTCGACCTCGACGGCGACGGCCTCGAGGGCTTCAACGTCACCGACGACGGCCCCGCAGGCTGCCAGCCGGTGGTGACCTCCTGCACCGATGGCGACGGCACCGTGATCGACGGCCGGAGTTGCTTCAGCGATCCGCGCATCGCCGATGGCCATTCCGCGGCGTTCAACATCACCGCGGTCGCGGCCACCATCGTGGGTGTCGCCGGCGGTGAGCCTCCTCCCGACCCGGACCCTGAGCCCGATCCGGGCGGTTGACCGATTCGCAAACGCAAAGGGCCTGCTCTCCACATGGAGGGCGGGCCTTTTCGGTTTCGGCGGCGGATCGGCGGCGGCCTTCCGTCGTTTTCGCCGATCGGGCGTCGTAAGGTGTGGAGATCATTGGACACGTCTCCGGCGTAGTTCCTGCGGAGAGCCCCTGCGTGACCCAGTCACGCTACATCGAGCCGGGCGCGGT
>JBGCFC010000059.1:0-92058 GCA_045106715.1 Sandaracinaceae bacterium | reverse complement strand
TGATCTCGACGACCAGCGCATAGACCACGCTGACGGCGGAGGCCTCGACCACCGTGAAGAAGCCGCTGTAGATGCCGCCGAGCACGAGCGGCGGGAAGAGGATCGACCAGAATCCGTCTGTGGTCGCGCGGCCGAGGTTTGCCAGCGAGAAGGACTGGCGCGCAGTCCCGTCCTTGATGCCGTGGTAGATGCAGAAGCCCGACAGGATGCCGCCGATGAGCAGGCCCGGGCCAAACCCGGCCGCGAAGAGCGCCGAGGTCTCGATGCCCGCCCGCTGGTTGATCAGCGGGTAGAGGATCATCGGGATGGACGGTGGGATGAGGATCCCGAGCGAGCCCGACGACGTCAGGAGCCCGTGGCTGAAGCGCTCGGAGTAGCCGTTCCGGATGAGCTCGGGCCCCATCATCGCGCCGATCGCGACGACCGTGGCCGGGCTCGAACCGCTGATGGCGGCGAAGAGCATGCACGCCACGACGCCGGACACCGCGAGGCCGCCGGGGAGCCAGCCGATCAGCGCCTTGGAGAACTCGATGAGCCGGCTGCTGATCTCACCGCGCGCCATGACCGAGCCGCTCAGCATGAAGAGCGGAACGGCGAGCAGGTTCTCGCTGTCGGCGAGGCCGTTGATGCGTTCGACCAGCGTGGTCAGGTCCGTCCACGTCCCGTTGTCCGGCCAGAGCAGGAAACACAGGATCGCGATCCCGGCGATGAGCACAAACAGCGGCACGCCGAGCAGCGCGCCCCCGATGAGCAGCGCGAACACGGCCGGAATGGGGCCGAAGAACGGGAGCGAGAGCGCCCCCAAGGCGAGGACCGCAAACGCGATCAGGCGGCGCTGCGTAGCTTTGGCCTCCGCGGCCCGGTCGGCGGGAGCGTCACTCACTTCGAGCCTCCCTTCCCGCGCTTCTTCTTGCGGCGCTTTTTCTTTCGTCGCGGAGGCGGGTCGTCAGCCTCGTCGCTGTCTGCGTCTGCGTCGTCGCTGCCTGCGTCTGCGTCGTCGCTGTCTGCGTCTGCGTCGTCGCTGTCTGCGTCGGATTCCGCGGAGTCTCCGTCGGCTTCGTCGGTGTGCTTGCTGTCGTCGCTGACGTCGTCTTCGGTCTCGGCGTCGGCGTTCGCGTTGCCCATCGCTTCGGCCAGCTCCGCCTTGGCGGCGCGCGCCTCCTCGAGCCCTTCTTCGATGGCCGCGGCCCCGTAGCTCCCGCCGAGCACGGCGGAGACGGCCGCGCCGAGGAAACGAAGCGCGGCGATGCCGAAGCCGATCGGGGCCGAGAGGATGCCGATCCAGTTCGGGATGCCGTCGATGTGACGGTCGGTGGACGTGCCCTCGATCATGCCACCCTGGCCAACGAGGCCCTCGAAGCCGTAGACGTACCGGACCCCGCCCCAGTGGAGGAGCTCGGTCATGTACTCGTCGTCGGACGCCTCGGGGGCGACGACGTAGCGGAAGCCGAGGTACGCCATCAAGGAGCAGAAGCTCGCCGCGAGCAGCATGCCGCTCGCCGTGACGTAGCGGCGCGCCTTGACGGGCACGAGCTTGGCGGTGGCTTCGACGCGGATGTGCTTGCCGGCGTAGACACAGATGCTGGCCGAGAACATGCCGACCCACAGCAGGAGCTGGAGCGAGATCTGCTTGGACCAGGTGTAGCCCTCGGGAATCCAATCCCAGGAGAGAAAGGCCATGAGCCCGCCCAGCACAGCAGCGACCCCGGCCTGAACCTGCCAGCCGGCGGACTTCTGTTTCACCACATAGGCGACGAAACCAGCTGCGGACAGGCCGAAGAACGCGACGTACACGGTGCGGCTCTCGAGCTGGCCAAACACCCACATGAAGGCGGCGACCCCCGCGCAGCCTGCGACGCCCATCAGGAGCGACGTGCCGACCTCGCGGCCGCGCTGAACCGTGTCTTCGCTGATGTTCTCTCGAGCGCGAGAGAAGCGCCGCGCGGCGAAGCTCCCGCACGACAGCACGGCCAGGCCGACCACCAACGACACGATCGGAGCCAGCGTGGTGTCGACCCAAGCGCGGGTGGGTTCGTCCTCGATGCCGGCCAGCTTGCTGACGAGCGCGCCGACTTTGCTGTCGGGCGCCGTGATGCGTCGCGCGATCACGTCGACGAACACGACCACCGTGATGGTGATGAGCGAGAGCGCCACGATCGACTGCTCGATCGCGAACACCACGTCGTCGAGCTTGCGGACCCACTTGAACGGGCCCGTCCGACTCTGCTCCTCGGCCGTCTCCGACATGTGGCGAGGCTACCAGAACCCGAGGCGATACCGGGTGGAGCCACCACCCGTGGCCGCGCATACTGAACGCGTGGCCCCCCCTCGATGCATCCTGCACGTCGACATGGACGCGTTCTTCGCCTCCGTCGAGCAGCTCGATGACCCGCGCTTGCGCGGCAAGCCCGTGCTGGTGGGAGGCGGAGAGCGGCGCGGGGTCGTGGCGGCGGCGTCCTACGAGGCGAGGCCGTTCGGGGTGCATTCGGCGATGCCGATGGCCAAGGCGCTCCGGCTCTGCCCCGACGCGATCGTCGTGCCGCCGCACCGACATCGGTACGAAGACGTCAGCGCGCAGGTGTTCGCGGTGTTCCGCCGGTTCACCCCGCTCGTCGAGGGGCTGTCCGTCGACGAGGCGTTCCTCGACGTCACCGGGAGCCAGGGCCTGTTTGGCGACGGGCCCCACATCGCCGCGCGGATCCGCGCAGAGGTCCGTGAAGAGACGGGACTGACGTGCTCCGCCGGCGTCGCGCCTTCGAAGTTCGTCGCCAAGATCGCCAGTGACCTCGACAAGCCCGACGGCCTGGTCGTGGTGCACGACGAAGAGGTCGAGGTGTTCCTCCGTCCGCTCCCGATCGAGAAGATGTGGGGCGTCGGGCCGAAGGCGGCCGCCCGTCTGCACAGCATGGGGTACCGGACCATCGGGGACCTCGCTGCGGCCGACGCCAAGCGTCTGGAGGCGACGCTCGGGGTCTGGGGCAAGCAGGTCTCGCTGCTGGCGCGCGGCGTCGACGAGCGCGAGGTCACCCCGGGCCGCGAGGCCAAGAGCGTGGGTGCCGAGGAGACCTACGATGAGGATCTCACCGATCGGGCGGACATCGAGCGCACGCTCCTGGTGCACGCCACGCGGATCGCGCGACGGCTCGTGGACGGAAAACTCCGTGGGCGCCGCGTGACGGTGAAGATCAAGTACGACGACTTTCGGAGCAAGACGCGGCAGCGGCGGGTGGAAACCGCAATCTCGGACGTGAGCTCCATCTATGAGGCGGCGCTCGGCCTGCTCGACCGGTTCCCGCTGGCGGGGCGCCGTGTCCGCCTGACGGGCGTGAGTGTCGGCGAGCTCGAAGAGGGGCCGGCTGCACCCACGCTGTTCGAGGACCCCACCCTGGTGCGTCGCCGGAAGGTGCAGGACGCCGTCGCCAGCCTGCGCGCGCGTTTCGGAGACGGTGGAGCCGTCACGCGGGCGGAGCTGTTGCGCGCCCCGGGGCGGTCCGCCTCAGAGGCTCCGATGCCGCGGCGTTTGTTACCACGCGAAGACGATTGAGGGCCGGTGGGCTCTCGACGAACCTGATGAAGGAGAGTGCTACTCCGCGGCCGCGAGGCGCGGGCGAAGCACGGGCTGCACATCGCCATCGACCTGGGCGACAGGCATCTTGCCGAGCCAACGACACAGCGTCTCGCAAGCGATGTGCGCGCCGGGTGCCGTCTCCTCCAGCGCGATGACCTCGACGAGCGGTGTGTGGCTGGCGGGGTGGAAGAAACGAAGGCCCAGGAACTGGTCTGGCCGGACGAGCACCTCGGCCATGGCGCGGAGCGGCCCGCGCGCCACGTTCGACGCGAGCACGGCGCCCCGGCTGACCTGGCTCTCCACGGTGGCGAGCAGCGCGCGCCGCATACGGGTGTCTCCGACGGCCGATTCGATGACGAGGTCACACGCGGACACCTCGCGCAGATCGCGCGTCAGGGTGATGCGCGCCGCGATCACGGTCGCCTCGTCCGGGCTCAGCTCCCCGACGTCGACCCGCATCTTCAGGGTGCGTGCGAGGCGGCGTTCGGCCAGCTCTTCGCGGTCGCCGGTGATGCAGACGACCGTCACCGGAAGCTCTGCCTCCGCCACCGCCTCCGCGATGCTCAACGCTTTGGGCCCGGCCCCCACGATGGCCACTCTGCTCAGCGACATGCGCTTCTCTCCGATTCGACGGCCACCCCTGACCGGTGGCGGATCCACCCTGACACATTCAGCACGTGTACGCGCGCCGTCGATGCGCCAGTCCCGTCAGAGGGCAACGGCGAGACGCTGGCAGCCTGGAGGAGGCTCCGCGAAAAAAGCGACAAGTGCGCGCGCGCGTTGACGGCGGCCGCCCGGGTTCGTACATTCTGCCCCCGTGCGATGCGCGGTCCGACCATGGGGTGGCCGGTCGGTATCCCACCCCCTTCGAGACCCCGCACGGATGTACAACTCGGTTCGATTGCACCTCTAGCTGTGCCCCGCGATTGGGGCGTCCTCGACGGGCGTCTCTGCGGGGTGTTCGGTTCGTGCCGTGCTCGTTTCGCCGTCCTGTTCCTTTTGCCCTGCTCATTGTTAGATCGTGTCGCCGTTCCTACACGGCGCGCCCCGCGGACCAACTTCACTCTCACCTCGTCCCCGGCGAGGAGCGGCCATCATGCGAAGCACCAAATTCATCTTCATCACCGGCGGCGTCGTCAGCTCGATCGGCAAGGGCCTCGCCGCCGCTTCCATCGGGGCCTTGATGGAGGCGCGCGGGCTTCGGGTCACGCATCTCAAGCTCGACCCGTACATCAACGTCGACCCCGGCACGATGTCTCCGTTCCAGCATGGAGAGGTGTTCGTCACCGACGATGGGGCGGAGGCGGACCTCGACCTGGGCCACTACGAGCGGTTCACGACCGCGCGCCTGAGCCGCGCCAACAACTTCACGACCGGCCGCATCTACGACGCCGTCATTTCGAAGGAGCGTCGGGGCGAGTACCTGGGCGCGACGATTCAGGTCATCCCGCACATCACCGACGAGATCAAAAGCCGCGTCTTCGACGTGGCGAGCCGCGCCGACGTGGCCATCGTGGAGATCGGCGGAACCGTCGGTGACATCGAGTCGCTTCCGTTCCTGGAGGCCGTGCGTCAGATGCGCACCGAGGTCGGGCCGCAGGACGCCGTGAGCGTGCATGTGACGCTGGTGCCGCACATCGCCGCGGCCGGAGAGATGAAGACCAAGCCGACTCAGCACTCGGTGAAAGAGCTGCTCGGGCTCGGCATTCAGCCCGAGATCCTCATCGCCCGCTGCGATCGACCGCTGGCGCAATCCCTCAAGGACAAGATCGCCCACTTCTGCAACGTGAAGAAGCAGGCCGTCATCGCCGCGCCCGACGTGAAGGTCATCTACCAGCTGCCGATCACCCTGCACGAGCAGGGGCTCGACAATCAGATCGTCGAGCGGCTCAACATCTGGTCGCGAGACCCGGACCTGTCGGCGTGGGAGCGCACCGTTCGAAAGGCCACCGACCCGGAGCACGGCAGCGTGCGGATCGCGCTGGTCGGCAAGTACGTTCACAACCGCGACTCCTACAAGTCGCTGCACGAGTCTCTCGTGCACGGCGGCCTCGCGGCGGATGTGTCCATCGACATCGCGTACGTGGACTCCGAAGAGATCACCCGCGAGAACGTGGCCGAGAAGCTCGCCGATATGGACGGGGTGCTCGTCCCTGGCGGGTTCGGTGGTCGCGGGACCGAGGGCAAGATTCAGGCGATCCGCCACGCGCGCGAGGAGGGCGTGCCCTTCTTCGGAATCTGCCTCGGTATGCAGATGGCGGTGGTCGAGTATGCGCGCCACGTCTGCGGGCTCGAAGGCGCGCAGAGCCGGGAGTTCGACGCCGAGGCCGAGCATCCGGTCATCGACCTGATGAGCGACCAGAAGACGGTCAAGAACAAGGGCGGCACGATGCGCCTCGGCGCCTACCCCTGCACCCTCCGTGAGGGGTCTCGCGCGGCGGCGATCTACGGCGCCCGGAACATCTCGGAACGCCATCGCCACCGCTTCGAGTTCAACAACGAGTACCGCGAGCCCGTCGAACAGGCGGGGATGATCCTGTCCGGCCTGAGCCCGGACGAGCGCCTGGTCGAGATGGTGAAGCTGCCCGGGCACCCGCACTTCGTCGGGTGCCAGTTCCACCCGGAGTTCAAGAGCCGGCCCCACGCGCCCCACCCGCTGTTCTCCAGCTTCGTCACCGCCGCCCGAACCCGGCGCGACGGGCGCGCGCGGGAGAGCCGAGTCGACGTCAAGTCGCAGTCGGCGCAGGCGTCGACGGGCGGGTGAGTCGTCGATCGCGCGCTCGTGCGGCGCGTCGAGTAGGCGAGATCACGTCGAGGGGCAGCCCCTCGCGTTCATGGCCCTTCTACTCGGCGAGGCAGGTCAGCACGCCACCGCGATACGCCGCCATCTCGGAGTCGGTGGCGAAGAAGGCGTAGGCGATGCGGTCGTCGGCGAGTCGGTAGAGGGCCGGCGACCGACGGGACCGCGTGCCTTCGGTGTCCAACGCGTAGGGCTCCCCCAGGGTGTTGCCGTCCGCTTCGGACAGCCGCGCGGCGAACACAGCCCGATCCGAGGCGTCGATCTCGCCCTCCGCCCACGCGACGACCCAACCGCCGTCGTTCTCCGACATGCCCGTCGGGCGCCCGTCTTCACGGGCGATGCCCTCGGCGATCAAGCCGGCGAACGTGTACGCGATCGTCGGGGCGTCCAGCACGCTCGCCGACGCCAGCGGCCGCGCGTCCTGCGCCCGCTCCGCGTCCAGTCCAAAATCGCTGCCGCTCCGGGTGAGGAACAGCTGCTGGAAGCGGACCGCCTCGGTTCCCGTCCCGCATCCTTCACGCCACGCCACACCGAGGTCGATGCCTCCGTCGCGGATCGAGCCGACCTCCACGACGACGTCGTCGGCCGGTCCACCCACCATCACCGAGCCGAGCGAGGTGATGCTGAGCGCCGCGGTCTCCTGCCCTACGCGGCTGTCCGGCTCCCCGTCTCGGTCGTATGCCGGCGGTGTCGCGATGGTCTCGACAAACGCCAACTCGATGGCGTCGTCGTTGCCCCACGCGACCACGTAGCCGACGCCGTCCCACACACCGACGCCGGGCCGACCGCCGCCCGTCGTTTGCCCGACGACCTGCGGCTGTCCTTCGTTCGAACCGGTGACCCACCCGTAGCTGCCGCCGAAGGTGTCCGTCATGAGTGAAAGCCCGAGCACCTCGACGTCCACGGACGTGCCTCCGCAGGCGTCCCGTTCCGCGCGATCGGCGAGGAACGCGACCAGCGCTTGGGCCTCGGTGGCGCCGACCGAAGGCCGCGCCGCGCCGAGGGGTGCGCCGTCCGTGCGGCTCGCGCCGGTGCACGGCAGGTCGCCCGTCATGGCGGTGTCCACATCGACCCCGACATAGACGCTGCTCCGACGGGCGGGCCCACGGTCAATGACCTCGCTCGCAGCGGCGGCGCGGTCTCCATACCCGACGCGGAGCTGTCCCGCGCCGCAGCCGCCCGTGCTCACCGTCGCGTAGAAGAGACTGTCCGAGGTGGGCGCGACGTCGGTGTCGACGAAGCCGCACGCTCCGGCAACGACGTCACCGGTACTGGCGAGCGTGTGGCACCCCTCTTCGAGGTCGCTGTTCGTGAGCGAGGTCAGGTCGCTGGTGCGGCGGTAGGAGAGCGCGACCCCATCGGTGGCCGTCGTACCCGACACGACCGAGACGGTGCCCCCGCCCCCCGCGACGTGCGCGATCGCCAGCTCGCCCGTGTTCGGCCGTGCGCCGAAGCCGATCGTGGGGTTGGCCCCCGTGACCGAGAACAACAGCTCGGTGGGCGCAGGCACGAACTGCTCGTCGATCACTCCATCACAGTCGTCATCCACGCCGTTGCACCGCTCTTCGCCGCCGGCCAGCGCGTCGTTGCAGTCGACCTCGCGGTCGGGCGCCTCCGCGGCGCACTCGGGGGCGATGAGGCCATCCCGGTCGTCATCCCGCACCCCCAGCGCGCAGAGGTCCGTCTGGAGGTCACATTGGTAGCGGAGGCACGCAGCGGTGCCGATTCCTTCGAGCTCGTTCAGGATGATGCAGTCGTCGTTCTCGGCGCAGGTCGGCGGCGCGATGCCCTCGACCACGGCGGAGCACCCAGCACAGAGGAGCATCAACATCAGCGGGAGGCGGTTCACAGCGCACCTCGCAGGCTCAGACCGATCTCGGTGTCCGACGCATAGGGGGTCAAGGTGGGGCCGGTCGCTGTCCCGCCAGCGTCTCCGCCCCAGTCGGTCAGAAAGAGCATCACCACGGCCGCGATCGCGAGCCCACCGCCGACGGCGAACAGCACATCGGCGATCAGCGCGTTCTGCTGCATCGCGTCGATCGCGCTTTGGGTGACCTGGAAGCGTTCCCGCGGATCCATGCTCGCGAGGCGATCGTCGAGCGTGCTGCGCTCCCCCATCGCGACGGCGCCGAACCCGACCCCGACGCCGATCGAGGCCAGCGCGAGGCCTCCGACCGTGAGCGCGAAGGCGGGGCTGAGCCCGGAGAACGTGCTTTCGAGCGAAAAGCTGAGTGGCACCACCGTGCGAGGCGCGATCTGAACGTCCTGACGGCCCGGGGCGTACCCGCGCGCGCGCAGCTCGACGACGTGCCGGCCGCTCGAGACCTGCACGTTCCCCGGGGCGCGCTCGCCCGTGTCGTGGTCGTCGATCCACACGGTCGCGGCGGCGCTGCTGGAGATCTGGAGCGTGGCGAGGTCTGCCTGGAGAGCAATCATGCGCTGCCGGGCCTCCTGAATGGGGCCGGAGGTCGCCACGGAGATGAACTGCTGGTAGCTCAGCATGGCCTCGCGGTACCGAAACACGCCCTCTTGGCAGCGGCCGATGTTGAACAGCACGAGGAAGCGGTTCGGGTTGCCCTCGAGCAGGTCGTAGGCCCGCTGGAACGAGGCCAGAGACGACTCGTAGTCTCCGGTTCCGTAGAGGCGCTCCCCATCGGCGAAGTAGCGCTCGGCCTCCCCCATGCCGGCCTGCGCCATCGCGGGCGCCGCGACCAGCGACCCCGCGGTCAGGACGGCCGTGGCCAAAAGAGGCGTGCGCAGAGCGACGAAGAAGCTCGATTCGAGCAGCCGCAACACGGCGACGACGATGACGTTCGGGACCCGCTTCATCTGACCTCCGAGGCTGGCAGACGTACACCCATCGGTGTCTGGGACAAAGTGTTTCGTCTCTGGATGCGCTGCCCCCATTCCAGGGACGCCGCGACATGAATGTCAGATGCGGCCCCGTGCGAGCCCCCCGGAGGGCTCACGAGGTCCGCTGGCACGGCTTGTGCGTCGCTGGCTGCCTGCAGCAAGGACACAGCGAGCCCCTTCCTTGACACCATCGGTGACCGATGCGACGTCAAGCGGGGTCGCGCCACCTCGCGGCCGGCGGAGGAGAGATGAGCAAGCTTCGATTTGGAATCCTGATCGCCCTCAGTGGCCTGTTGGTCATGGGATGTGACGACGAGCGGGACCCGGAGGACGCGGGGCCCCGCGATACCGGCGTTGGCCTCATGGACTCCGGTCCGCCCCCCGGCGACTCCGGCACGCCGATCGACACCGGTACGCCGCCGCCCACGGACAGCGGGACGCCGAGCAGCTGCGGCCCGACCGGCGGCGCGTGCAATGTGTCAGTGGTGAGTTCCTGCGGCGCGGGCAACGGCTGCGTTCTGGTGGGGCAGTCGACCACAATGTGGGAGGCGCAATGCACCCCGTCGGGCGTGCTCGGACAGGGCGACGCCTGCGACCCCATGATGCCCAGCCAATGCCAGGAAGGGTTCCAATGCACCGGTCCGATGGGAGGCCCGAACGAGTGCCTTCGGATCTGCTGCGGAAACGGCGACTGCGCTCCCGGGACGCTCTGCCAGCAGATTCTAAACGCCGACGGCGCCGGTTTCTGCCAGATCCCCGACGCATGCGACGTCACGGACGCTTCAAGTTGTGGCGATGGCCAGGGCTGCCTGCCGCTCGGCAACGAAGGAGACACGCAGTGTTCGAGTGTCGGTGAGGCAACCGAGGGCCAGGAGTGCGCAGCCAGCAACGGTTGTGTCGCCGGTTTCGGGTGCATCGGTCAGTGCCGTCAGTTCTGCAACCCGACTAGCCCCGACTGCCCTGACATGTTCAATTGCGCGGGCCTCACTCCTGGGGAAGGCCAGCCGGCGATCCCCGGGATCGGCGTGTGCGTCCCCATGGAGGAAGCGGGTACCTGAAGCGTATGCGTCAGGTCCCCTCCCGCCCCCCGTTCGAACGGCAATCGTAGTTTGATGTCGAACCGAGCCATGTCCGCCAGTCTGCTCGTCGCCGCGTGTCTCGCGCTCGCAGCGCTGGCAGGCTGCGACACTACGCTGCAGGACATGGACGCGGCGGTCCGCCTCGACGCGACCGCCGAAGAGGGAGGCTTGGTGGACGGGGGGGCCACGCCCAGCGACAGCGGGCCGGCGGTGCCGGATGCCTCGTTGTCGGACGCGGGCGCCCCACTTTGCACCTGGACCACCTGCGACCCGCGGGCGGCGGAGGGGTGCGGGGACGACAGCTGCGTGCTCCGCGGCGAGGCCGCCGTGTGCGATACGGAGCCCGGGATGTTGGGCCGCGACGCCGAATGCACGACGGTGAGCGATTGCGCACCGGGCCTCGCGTGTTTCCTCGTCGAGGGGCGGGGAAGCTGCGGACGCATTTGCTGTCCGGAGGACGAGACGGCCTGCGGTGAGGACGCGACCTGCGGCGGGTCTGGGGTGCTCGTCGACGGGACCGCAACGTCATGGGGCCGTTGCCGACCGCGCGCGCGCTGCGACGTGCACACGCCCGCCGAGGCCTGCGAAGACCGCGAGGGTTGCTACATCATCGATGGTGTCGGCACCACCGAGTGCCGGGTGGCTGGCGAGGGGGAAGCCGGCGCGGCCTGCGAACTCCAGGAGGACTGCACCGCGGGGTACTTCTGTGGTGGCGTCGGCTCCATGAAGCAGTGCGTACGCATCTGCCGCATCGGCGAGGATGACTGCGGCGAGCGCGAGGCGTGCGTGGCGCAGGTCCACACGCCCGACGGGAGCGGCCTCTGCGCCACGGACACCACGGCGTTCCGAGAGCGCCGGTAGCGCGCGCGTCATCTTCGTCGTTAGCTCACCAACTCCGCGAAGCGCGCGAGGATGGCCGCGCCGTCGCGATTGGGGCGGACATCGGCGATCATCTGCTCGGGGTCGAGGCCCTCAGACAAGAGCGTGTCGCGCCGCGATGCGATGTAGCTGCGCATCACGTCGTCGTCCCACTCCGGGTGGAACTGCACCGCCCAGATGTGTCGCCCCAGCCGGAAGGCGTGGTTGTGGTCGTGTGGCGTCGTCGCCAAGAGCACGGCGCCCGACGGGAGCGCGTTCACGTGCTGGCGGTGCGACGCGCTGACGGTGAGTTTCGGGGGAAGGGAGCCCAGAAGCGCGTCCTGTTGTCCGGCATCGGTCACCGTCACTTCGATGGACCCCATCTGGCGTCCGGCCGGGTGCGTTCGCACGCTCCCGTCGAGCGCGTCGGCCAGGAGTTGATGGCCGTAGCAGATCGCGAGCATCGGGAGGTCGAGGCGGGCGCGTTCGGCGAGCCACGGCCGGGTGCGCTCGCTCCACGCCTCACGGTCGGTGACCAACGAACTCGAGCCCGTCACGACGACGGCCGTCGGTCCTGCGGGATCGGGCAGCGCGGCCCCGTTCTGGACGTCGACCAGGTCCACCTCGGTGGCGCCCATCGCGTCGGCGATCCAGCCGTCATAGTCCCCACGGCGTTCCCGCAAGGCGGGGAAGGCCGAGCCCGTCTTCACGATCGAGACACGCATGCTGCTCCAAGCGTGACGGAGGCCCGCGAGAACGTCGAGCGTTGACGGCAGCCGCTCCTACTCGCACAACGAAGGGGTGAGCGCCGCCGCCTGCCAGAACCACCCGCGACGAGAGGCCATCGGCATCTGCATCGCGTGCCGCGCGCAGGTCTGCAACGAGTGCGTCACCAAGATCGACGGCATCAACCACTGCGTGGGCTGCTACACGCGTCTCGCCGAACGGGACGCACCCCGGGCTCACACATCGTCTTCGGCCACGACCTCCTGGTTGGCCGGCTTGGGGCTCCTGGGGCTGGCAGTGGTGCTCACCTGGGCGATGCTCGAAGCGGCGCTGCCGGGGGGCGGGTGACGGCCGCAGACCCGAGCGCGGCGCCCTCGGCGCCGGGTCAGGCCTCGCCGCGAGAGCTCGCTCCGGTGGGCCCGCTCGGCATGCTGGACCGCGCCGTAGAACACGTCCGGCGGCACGCCGCGGCCGTCCTGATTCCGGCGTGGGGAGGCGGAGGGCTCTTCGCGCTCGCGCTCGTCGGCGTCTACTACGTGGAGAGGGTGGAGGGCATCCATGGGCTCCGCCCGCTGCTCGCGCTTCTGGTGTGTCTCGCGTGGGTCGCGCGGGCGTGGCTGCTCGGGAGGGCGTCGCGCCGGATCGTCCAAGGGCTTCATCCCGCCGCGGTGGCCGGCTCCGTCGGCCGAGTTCCGGACGTCACGCGAACCAGCCTCGTGGTGGGCGCCGGGCTCTGGGTGTGGGCTTGGCTGCTCGTCCTCGGCAGCTTCGCCGGCGTGGTCGGGGTGCTCGCGGTCCTTCCCCTGTTCTCGTTCCGCGGGTTGAGCGCGCCTTCGTGGATCGCCCGCGCTTCGTGCGCCCCGGAGGCGGGGTTCCGTGGATTCTTCAACGCGTTCCGCGACACGCAGGGGCGTCGGGGGGCCGCGGTCTTGCTCGAGGGATTGGTGCTCGCGGGTGCGGTCGGGCTCGCGCTCAACCTCTACGCATGCACCTTCGTGTTCGTCCTGCTGGGGCGCTCGTTCCTCGGGCTGGACGTGACGGCGGTCAGCAACTTCCTGGCCCCGACGAACGTGTTCCTCCAGGTGCTCCTCGGTGCCCTCGCGCTGGTGCTCCTCGAGCCGCTTCGCGCCAGCTTGAGCGCGGTGTCGTTTGTCGACGCGAGCGTGCGCGCCGAAGGCCTCGACCTGCGCGCCGGGATCGAAGCGGCGATCCAGCACGCCGGGCGTCGAAGAGGCGCGGCGCGCGCCGCGGCCGTGCTGTTGATGCTGGCCATCGGGGCCGGCGCGCCCGTGGTCCACGCGCAGCAGGCGGAGGATGCTGAGGTCGCGGCGGACGTTCAGGAGATCCTCGCTCGCCCCGAGTTCCGGGAGTTCGAGGACACCCGTGGCCGAGGGCTGCGCCATCTCTTCGAGGACCTCTTCGAGTGGATGATGCGCCCGCTCTCGGAGGTGCCCGAGGTGTCCACCCCGAGCTTGTTGCCGTTTGAGCTACCCGGCGGCACGTTTTTTCTGGTCGTCGGCGGGGCGCTGATGCTGGCGGTGTTCCTCTATCTGTGGCTCACGCGCCGCCGAGATCGCGTCGAGGCGCGCCGCGCGGAGCTCTCGACGGGCCTGTCCGCCGACCTCCGAGACCGCGCCCCCGCAACGTTCCTGGACGAAGCCGCTCAGCTCGCGCAGGACGGCAGGCTGCGCGAGGCGCTTCGCAGCCTCTATCTGGCCACTCTCGTCTCACTGGACCGGCGTCGTCTCATCGCGTTCGACCCGCACCGCACCAACTGGCACTACCTTCGCGCGATGCCGGGCGGTCAGGAGCGCGACGCGTTCCGGGACTTCACGCGCCTGTTCGACCACAAGTGGTACGGCCGCGAAGGCACGACCCAGGACGACTACGAGTTGTGCCGCCGCCTGGCGAGCGCGATCGTGGCCAATGAGGCGCGGTCGTGACACGCACGGTCGCCAAACGCCTCGCCGGCGCCGCCGCGGTGCTGTTGTTCTTCGGTCTCTCCGGCTTCGTCTGCCAGCGGGTCGGGGAGCGCGGCCGTTATGTCGGCGCGTTCAGCACGTACGGCGCCGGTCCCGAGGGAACTCGCGGGCTCTGGCTCCTCGCCTCCGAGCTGGCTCCGACCCGCCGTTGGGCGGAGGACCTGGGTCGGCTTCCGGAGGGCGGCGTGCTGGTGGCGCTCGGCAGCTGCGATCAGCGGATGCGACGGCCGATGAGCCGGATCGAGCGGCAGCGCCTGCTGACGTGGATCGAGCAAGGTGGGATCCTGTTGGTGGCCGGCGTCACGGACTACGTGGACCGGGAGCACTTTGGCGTGGCGATGCAGGGCCGCGCCGAGGACTGTCGTCCCCAATCGGGGCTGCTCGCCATGCTCGCGGACGACGAGGCGCGCAATGCAGGCGCGGGCGATGCGGGGGAGGGCGACGCGGGGCCAACGGAACTCGACCAACTCCCGCAGGCGTTCGAAGACGACCCCGCGGCCACGTACGACGCGGTGACCGAAGAAGGGGCGCTGCCGCCGCCCCGGTTCGCGGTGGGGGTGGCCGAGCCGATCGCGGGCGCGCCGGCCGCCGGCCTTCGGCGGCCGTTGCGCATCGAGGTCGACGAGGACGCCGCTCGACAGACCCTGCTACGCCTCGACGACGCCGAGGGCCGACCGCTGGCGGTCCGGGTCGATCGCGGGCGCGGTGCGATCGTCGCCCTCGCCAGCGCCAGCGCGTTTCAGAACCGCGACCTCGCGGCCGAACAAGGCGGCGTCCTGTTTGCCCGGCTGATTCGCCGCTATGCGCCGGACGGCCCCATCTTGTTCGACGAGTACCACCTCGGGGTGGGTGAGCGCCGGTCGATGATGCGGTACCTGCGCCAGGTCGGCGCGGTGCCGCTCATCCTGCAGCTCCTGCTCGTCTTGGGCTTCGTGGGCTGGCGAATGGGAGCCCGCTTCGGCGCCCCCGAGACCGATCCGGCCCGCGCTCCCGCGGGCACCGCGTCCTACGTCAAGGCGGTCGGCACGCTGTACCAGAAGGCGAAGGATCCAAGCGGAGCGGGGCAGGTGCTCGTTCGTCGCGCGTTGGAGCAGATCGCCGCGCATCATCACCTCGACGCGCGTGAGCCCGGACCCCTCGCGGCGCGCCTCGCCGAGCGGCACCGCCACGACGCTGCCAGCGCGGTACGGGAGCTCGCCGACGCCGAGCCCGAAAAGAACGCGCTCGCCGCGTTTGCGCAGCGCGTCGACGCCCTTCTCTCGAAGGCGCTGCGCGACGGCGCGGCGTGATCCCGGCGGCGACTCTCGACAAGCACCGCGCCGCTCAGTACACCCGACGGCAGATGACCGAACTCTCCCCGCTTCACCAGCTCAAACAGGCCGTCTTGGCCGAGGTTCACAAGGTCATCGTCGGCCAGGACGAGGCCATCGAGGCGATGCTCGTGGCGTTGCTCGCACAGGGGCACGTGCTCCTCGAGGGGGTGCCCGGCACGGCCAAAACCCTCATGGTGCGCTGCCTCGCCGCCGCGGTGGATCTCGACTTCGGCCGGGTGCAGTTCACCCCGGACCTCATGCCGAGCGACATCCTCGGGACCAACGTGTTCGACTTCAAGTCGAGCGCCTTTCGGCTCACCAAGGGGCCTATCTTCACCGAGCTTCTCCTTGCCGATGAGATCAACCGCGCGCCGGCCAAGACGCAGAGCGCGCTGCTCGAAGCCATGCAGGAGCGGCAGGTCTCGATCGACGGGGAGCGACACCGTCTCAGCGACAACTTCACCGTGTTCGCGACGCAAAATCCGGTGGAGCAAGAGGGAACGTACCCGTTGCCGGAGGCCCAGCTCGATCGCTTCCTCGTGAAGATCAAGGTTGGCTACCCGAGTGCGGAGGAGGAGGACCAAATCCTCGCGCAGGCCTCCGTGGGTGTGAGCTCCGGCAGCGTGGAGGGCATCGAGCCGGTCGCCTCGTCGGCGCAGCTGGCGGACATGCGGCAGCGGGTGGCGGCCGTGGTCGTCGAGGACGCGGTACGCGGCTACATCCGCGACCTGATGCGGGCGACCCGTGAAACGCCGATGATCCTGCTCGGAGCCGGCCCCCGCGCGGGCGTGCACTTGATGGTCGCGTCGCGCTGGTACGCCGCGCTCGAAGGCCGGGCGTTCGTCACGCCCGACGACGTCCAGCGCTCCCTGCATCCGGTGATCGGCCACAGGCTCGTGCTGGCGCCCGAGGTGGAGCTGGACGGACTCGGGCCCGAAGAGGTCCTCGACCGGGTGTCGACCTCGGTCGAGGTCCCGCGTTGAACGACGACACGAAACCGACGAAGAGTGAGCCCGCCTCCTCGCGTGCCGTGCCCGGTCGCCGGCTCGCGGTCGCCGCTACCGCGGGCCTCCCGCTCGCGGCGCTCGACGGGGGGACCGGCTTGGGGCTCGGGACGGCGCTGGCGTTCGACGCGGTGCTGCTCGTCGGGGCCGCGCTCGAGAGCCGACGCCTCGATCGCCAGCCCGTGGCGGCGCGCCGTCGGATGGAACGTCGGCTCGTGGTCGGGGTGCCGAACGTCATCGCCGTGGAGCTGCACAACCCGTACGAGAGGCCCGTCTCGGTCACGGTGCGAGATGACCTTCCCGCCGGGTGGGTGGCGGAGCCGAAGGAGCTGTCGGTCGAGCTCCCCGCCCACGCGCGGCGCACGCTGGAGTACCGGGTCACCCCGCCGTCGCGGGGGCGCTTCGCGTTCGGTGACCTGCATGTGAAGATGGAGTCGCGCGCGGGGCTCGGCGCCCGCCTCTTGCGCTACGACGCGAACGACCAGGCGCGCGTGTTCCCGAACATCCTCGGGCCGAGGCGCTACGAGCTGGCGGCGCGGCTCGGCGAGCTGGCGAGCGTGGGCGTGCGCAGCATCCGTCGGACGGGCGGCGGCGGGGAGTTCGAGCAGTTGCGCGAGTACGTGGCGGGCGATGCCTTCCGTGACCTCGACTGGAAGTCGACCGCCAAGCGCCAGCGTCCGATCACCCGCGTCTTCGAGCAGGAGAAGAGCCAGATCGTGCTGCTCGCGATCGACGCCGGTCGCATGATGGCGACGCGTCTGGGGGCCATCTCCAAGCTGGACCACGCGATCAACGCAGCGCTGCTCCTGGCTTGGGTCGCACTCCGGAAAGGAGACCGCGTCGGCCTCATCGTATTTGCCGATCAGGTGCAGGCGTTTGTGCCGCCCGCGCGCGGCCCCGGGCAGTACCGCGCGCTGCTCGAGGCGCTCTTCGCGACCGAGGCGGAGGAGACGTCGGTCGACTTTCGCCGGCTCGTCGAGTTCGTGCAGGTCCGGGCCCGCAAGCGCGCCCTGATGGTCATCTTCAGTGACCTGCTCGATGAGACGCACGCGCGGCCGTTGGCGAAGTACGCCGCCGTGCTCCGAAAGAAGCACCTCCCGCTCTGCGTGACGATGCACGACCCGGTCGCCGAGTCCATGGCGGACGCGCACGTCGAGGATGCACGGACCGCGTACCAGCGAGCGGCGGCGGCGGACCTCTTGGCGGAGCGGGAGGGGGTCAAGGCCCACCTCCGAAAGAGCGGGGTCCGTCTCGTCGAGGCCCCGCCGGGCGAACTCGCCATCGCCACCGTCAACCGCTACCTCGAGGTCAAGGCACGCCGCAGCCTGTGACCGCTAGCACGCTGCTGCGAAGCCAAGTTCGGCGCCTCGGCGGGCGGGAGACGGCGCGCTTTCGCTGGGGTCTCTCCTCCCCATCGAAATCGCACCGCATCGCGCTCCGCGATCCATCCGAGAGCCTTTTGCAGCAGCCCGCTACCGGTCGAGGCCGAGCGCCGTGCGCATCGCCTTGGCCATCCGGCGGCTGACAGGAACCACGGTGCCGTCATCCAGCAGCACGCCGCCCCCATCGGATGCGTCCCAGGCTCGAACCGCATCCCGGCGTACGAGCGCGCCTCGGTTGGCGCGCAGAAACCCGAACTCGGCCAGACGGCGCTCGAGCTGGTCGAGGCTGTCGCGGAGGAGCAACTCTTCGCCCTCGAATGCGAACGCGACGTACTTCTGGCCCGCGATGAAACAGGACACCTCGCGGGCGTCGACGAAGCGGCGGAGCGAACCGTCTGCGACGACCAGCCGCCACGGCTCTCCGCGATCCGTCGGAGCACGCTCCCGCACCTTCCGGAGCGCGCGTGCCAGTCTCTCGAGGGACACGGGCTTCAGCAGGTAGTCGAAGGCGCCCGTCTCGAATGCGTCGAGCGCGTGCTCCCGGTGCGCGGTGGTGAAGATGATCGGGGGAACGTCTTCGGCTTCCGCAACCGCCAGGCCGTCCAGGCCCGGCATGTCGATGTCGAGCAACACCACGTCAGGGCGTAGCGCTTCCGCCTGGGTGAGCGCTTCGGTCCCGTTGCCCGCCTCGCCGATGACGTCCGCGCCCTCGATGCGGGCGACCAGGCGGCACAAGCGCTTGCGCGCGATGGGCTCGTCGTCGACGACCAAGATCTGGAGCGGGCGCAGCGTCATGGGGCGCGATGCGGAATGTGGAGCCGGACCAGGAAGCCTCCCATCGGAGAGGCCTCCGCCTTCAACCCCGCCGCGTCCCCGAAGACCAAGCGGAGCCTCTCTTCAACGTTGCGGAGGCCGGTTCCCGTGCCGCGGTGGCGTGACGCGCCGGGCCCCACCCCGTCGTCCTCGACCGTGATCGTCACCTCGTCTTGCCGTTCCTCCGCGGCGACGCGAACCGTCCCCGCCTCGGTTCCGCGAAGCCCGTGCATCAGCGCGTTCTCCACGAGGGGCTGCAGGAGCATCGGCGGCACGCGCAGCGTCAGCGCGCCAGCCGGCACGTCGATCTCCACGTGGAGCCGCTCACCGAAGCGGCGCCGCTGGACTTCGAGGTAGCTGTGTACGGCGGTGAGCTCGTCGTCCAAGGAGACGAGGCGGGTCTCGGTGCTCTCGAGCGCGTACCGAAGGAAGCCGGCGAGCTCGTCCATCGTCGCTTCCGCGCCGTCTGGGTCTTCGTGCACGAGTCCAGCGCACACGTTGAGGCTGTTGAACAGGAAGTGCGGCTGCATCTGGGCCTGAAGCACGGCGAGCCGCGCTTCGAGGGCGCTCGTCCGCTCCTCGTGCGCGCGCATGCGTTCTTGGACGGCTTGGCGAAGCAAATACGCGACGAAACTCGCCCCCCCGAGGTAGCCCAGGCTGACGAACACCCCACGCCAGAGGATGTTCAGTTCCATCCCCGCGGCTTCGGGGTAGAGCCACACGATCAGGGGCAGCTGGGGGAGCGTCACCAGAGCCGCGACCGAGGCGCCGAGCAACGTGTGTGCAGGAACGCGGAGGGAGGGCGGCCAGGCTCGCCCGCGCGCCGCCAGCCACTCGTAGCTCTCGTGAACGGCCAGGCCCGTCACGACTGTGTAGCCCGTGATCGCGAGCATCGCCCGCGCGACGTGGCTCGGCTCCATCACGCAGCTGGGGTCGAATACGAAGGCCAGAATCGGTGGGGCGAGCAAGAAGAACCAGCGTGCCTGGCTCGGGAGTTCCCGCGGCGCCGTGCGCATCGACGCGATCTGCGCGACTCGTCCGCTCACAGGGAACGGGGTATCACAAAGGGGCGCTTGCAACGAGACGCGTGAGGCTCGTCTCACAACCCCCACTCCCCCCCGATGCGCAGCACGGGCGTGGCCGAGAGCACCGGGGTGGAACGCGGATCCCCGAAGGAGTTGCGCTCTTCTTCGCCGAAGACGCGAAGCGCATGAGTCGTGACGCCGATGCCGAAGAACATGCCGCGGGTGCGGAGGTCGAGGTGGGCCATCGCGAACCCACCGAGTGCGGGGGCCTCGCCGCGGTCGAAGGGCCCGTAGCCGACGCTTACGCCCGTGGCCAGACCGATCTGGAGCCCAACTCGATCTGTCGCGAACAGGTCAAAGCGGTATGCGACTCCCGCGTCAGCGACGTACGCGATGGTCATCAACTGGGTGGCGACCCCGGTGCGGAGGATCGCTCCGACTCCTTCGGGAGCGTAGACGCGCAGGTCCATCCCGACCTCGATGTACTCGCCCTCGGTGCTGAACCCGAAGCCGTGGTCGAGGGAGAGCTCCATCCGTGCACGGCCGGTGTTCGACCGGGCGTGGATTTGGGCGTGCGTGACGGAGGGCAGGAGGCAGAGCAGCGTGGTGGCGAACAAGAGTCGGTTGTGCATGTCGTGCAGCCTGTCCGGTCCGGACCCGGAGAACGCCCGAGGCATGACGAGCGGTCGAGCGCGAGCGATGAGCGGTTCCCTCCGCCGTGAGGCACCGTTCGTCCGCGCCGCGCGACCGCCCGTCGCGTATCGGCTCCGTGCACGGGGGGCCCACCACACAGTGAGGGCCATGCCTCGCTTCTCGTTCCTGATCGTCCTGCTGGTGTCCTGCGCCCCCAGCGTGCCCTCGACCGAACTCTACGATGGGCCCTGGCCCGCGTCCGACGACGTCCGGGACGATGGCACCGTCGACCTCGGTCGCTTCCCGAGCGGGACACAGGCGCCGCTTCGCCGCGAAGTCGGCCTCTCCCTCGCCGAGACCCGCGGCTTTGGCCGGACGTCCGGCGTGTTCTTCCCATTCGCCGTCGCGCTCGACCCCGCGTCGCTCCCCACTGTCGAGGCCTCCTCTCTCGATGAGGCCAGCGTCTTTCTCATGGCGCTGGACTCGGGCGAGCGCGCGGTCGTGGACGTGCGCTTCATCGAGGACGCGGGCCCGTTCGGAGGCACCCACCTGCTTGCTCTGTTGCCGTTTCCGGGGATGCCGCTCCTCCCCGACACGGAGTACGCGGCGGTCGTCACGACCCGCGTCTCGGACCTCGCCGGCGCGCCGTTGCCAGCGGCTTCGCTGCACAATTCGGACATGCACGCGGTTCGCGCGGCGGGCATCGAGCCGACCTCGGTCGCCGCGCTGACACGCTACCGAACCGGAGACCCGACACGCGGCCTCATCGAGGCGGCCGCGGATGTGGCCTCCCGAGATCCGCTCGTGCTCGAGGGGCCGCCGCGACACGTCGAGACCCATGACCGGTACTGCGTCTTCGAGGCGACGATGGAGGTGCCCGTCTTTCAGCGAGGGACGCCCCCGTATCTGGAGCAGGGCGGCAGCTGGGTGGTCGATGCGGACGACCGGCTCGTGCGGCAGCGAACGGCGCGTTCCCGCGTGGTGCTGACGGTGCCGCGGAACGGAGATGTCGCTCCCCGTCGCGCGGCCGTGTTTGTGCGCGCGGGCGGCGGCGGAGACCGTCCGCTCGTCGACCGTGGTCCCCGCGATGAGAACGGTGACTCGGTCCCTGGCTCGGGCATCGCGACGCAGTTGGCCGAGGCGGGCGTGATCGGAGCGAGCTTCGACGGTCCGCTCGGCGGGGCGCGAAACCTCGGGGGGTGGGACGAGCAAGTCGTGCTGTTCAACCTGTTCAACGCGGCGTCGCTGCGGGACAACATCCGTCAGTCCGCCCTGGAGCACGCGCTGTTTGCCCACCTCGTCGAGCAGCTGGAGTTCAGCTCGGACGGCTGCCCCGACGCAGCCCCGGTCACGCGCGTGCGACCTGGCCCCGTGCTGATCGCGCATTCGAACGGGGCCACCATCGCGCCCCTCGCAGCCGCTGCCCAGCCTCGCTACCGGGCGCTGGTGCTGAGCGGAGCCGGGTCGAGCTGGATTCGGCAGGTGGTGCACAAGGAGAGCCCCGCGCCGCTTCGACCCATCGTCTCGCTGCTGTTTGGCTACGGGCCGCATCGCGAGACGTTCGAGCATGACCCGATGTTGAGTCTCATGGCGTGGGCAGGGGAGCCCGCCGACCCGCTCGTGTATGCACCGCTTCTTCGTGACCGCGAACGCCTCGTGTTTCAGGGCGTGCGGGACACCTACATTCCACCGCCGATCGCGAACCCGACAGCGTTGGCGCTCGGGCTGAGGGTCGAAGGCGCGGCGCTCGACGGAGCTGCTCCACGAGGCGTGCTTCGCGACCTTGCGCTCGCTGCGCTGCCGGACGACACGCACGTGCATGCGCTGGTGCAGCTCCCCGAGGACGGGATCGAAGATGGACACGAGGTGTTCTTTCAGCAGCCGGCCGCGCGCAGGCGGCTGGTCCGGTTCCTTCGTGAACTCCCGGTTCAAGAGGCGGTTCCTTGACTGATCCCGCCGCTACACTGAGGGCCATGCGCCTGATGCTCCTGTCGTTGTTGCTGCTCGGATGCGTTCCGCCGCGGGCGTCGCGGCCGGCGGTCGTCACGGAGTCGGCGCTCGAGACCTGGCGGGGAAGCGCGCGGGGGACCTCCGTCGCGCGGGTCCACACGCCCGTGCCCATCGTGAGGGCCACGCCGCCGCGGGCCCGCGACCTGCGGCTTGCGTCGGGCCGGCGCGTCGACGTGGATCTTCATCGCGCTCCGCTCGCGGACGCGCTCTGGCTGCTCGCGGAGGCCGGGGGACGCTCCCTCGTGAGCGAACCCGATCTCGGGGCCCACGTGAGCGTGCGGCTGCGTCATGTCGACCCGCTCCGCGCGATGCACGCGCTCGCCGAGGCCCACGGCGTGGAGGTGACCGCCGTGAGCGGGGTGCTCATCGCCCGTCTGCGGCAGCCCTTGTCCGCGGCCGCGTCACCGGAGTAGCGTGGGGTCATGACGCGACGAACCCTCATCTACACCCTCGCCACGCTGCTGTTTGCGGGGCTTCTCGCGACGGGCGCCACGGCGCAAGACACCCTCTCTGTGCGTGAGATCATGCTCGGCAGCCAGCTCGAGGCCGGCGTGCCGACGGCGCAAGAGGACAGCTTCGCCCGCAACAGCGGCGCGGTGTACTGCGTCGTCCGGCTCAACAACCCGGGTGCCCAGGAGACCGCCGTGCGCATCGCGTTCGAGCGGGCCGAAGGGGAGCCGGCGAACCGCCCCGCCGGACACCGTCTGACCGTGCCCGCGCGTCGCCGCTACCGGACGCTGGCGCGATCGGGCACCGCGCGCGCCCCAGGCAGCTACCGCTGCGTCGTCCGGGACGACGAGGGCACGGTGTTGTCCTCCGCCAACTACACCATCACCGAATGAGCACGCCTCTGGACGACGCGGCGGTCGAGGAGGCGCTGTCCGCGCTCCCTGGCTGGGCTCATGTGGACCACAAGCTTCAGAAGCGCTTTCAGCGGGCGGACTTCCCCGACGCGATCGCGTTCATCACGCGCTTGGCGTTCGAGGCCGAGAAGCGCGGCCATCACCCAGAGCTGCGCAACGTCTACGCGACCGTCGACATCGCCCTGACGACGCACGACGCGGGCAACCGCGTGACGGCCCTGGACGTCGAACTCGCCAAGGCCATCGACGCCGTCGCGTAGCCCCGCTACTCGGGGTGAATCGACTCGACGAGCTCGTCAAACGCGTCCTGCGCTTCGGCGAGGGCGCCCTCGGGGCCGATGAACTTGAAGAACACGAGGCCGCGTTCGCCCTCGACGATCGCGCCGAGGATGCGCCAGCCGACGCGCGGCGGGTTGTTGCCGCCGGTGCCGAGTCTCCCGACGAAGGTGCCGCGCACGTCGACGGTCGTGACCTCGAGCCCGTTGATCGTGCGCTCCTGAATGTTGGGCCGGTCTCCCGGCGCCCGCTGGAGCTGGCCGACCCAGCGGCTCACGTTGCGGCGCACGTCGCCTCCCCCGCCTTGGTTGGGCGGGAAGTACGACACGGCCAACACGGCGTCCGGGTGCTCCCTCATGATGTACTCGGCCGAGCGCATCGGGTTGCTGGGGCGCCGGTAGACGAGCGGGTCGGGCGCGATCCAACCCACCCCGCCTGCGATCGGGACGAACGTCGGCTCGAAGGGCACGTGCGGCGTCTCGGGCTCGTCCTCTCCGCACCCGCCCAGGACCAAGGCGAGGCCGAGGAGAGCCACCGAGCAGACACGTCTCATAGCGCCAATACCCCCGCGGCTTTCTCCATCAGCGCGACACGCCCGCGTGTCACGGGGCTGCTGCCATCGAGCAGCGCCGCCGTCTCCTCGAGCACACGCTCGATGGTGAACAGCGACACGCCGTGGTCGGCGGTCTTCTCGCCCCCTGCGACCGGGCTCTGCCACGCGGTCATCACGTCCGACTTGCCTTTGAGCAGCGAGGTCACGGCGGCGAAGCCAAACCGGTTCGCGACCATGCGGTCCTGGAAGGTCGGCGCTCCGCCGCGCACGAGGTGGCCGAGCACCGTGGCGCGAATGGACACGTCGCCGAGGTCGTCGCCGAGTGCCTCCGTCACGCGGCGAACCAGCTTGGTGCATGGGATCTCGACTCCCTCGGCCTTCAGGATCAACACGCGCTGCTTGCCGCGATCCTCGGTGAAGCTGCGCCGGATGAGCGCGGTCACGTCGTCGACGAGCGCGTCCTCGCTCCGGCCCTGCTCGCGAAAGAGCGCAGCGTCGGCACCGGCGGCGACCGAGCCCGCCATGCACAGGTAGCCGCTCTGCCGGCCCATCACCTCGACCACGAAGGCGCGGCGATGGGCGCGGGCGGTGTCGCTGATGCGGTCGCACGCCTCGACGATGGTGTTGAGCGCGCTGTCCACGCCGATGGCCGTGTTGGTGCAGCCGATGTCGTGGTCGATGGACGCGGGGATCCCGACCACCGCGCAGTTGTGGTCTTTGGCGAGGCAGTGGGCGCCGGTGAGCGAGCCGTTGCCGCCGATGACGATCAGCCCCTCCATCGCTTCTTTCAACACGCCGGCCGCCTTCGCGCGGCCGGTCTCTTCGTAGAACGCCATGCAGCGCGCGCTGCCGAGGAAGCTCCCGCCGAGGTTGGCGCTCGTCTCGACCTCACGCGTCGGGGTGAGCCCCGCGCCCGTCTCGCGGGTGAGCTCCTTGAACCGGCCGTCGAGCAGGCCCTGGTAGCCCCGCTCCACGCCGACGACGGGGATGCCGAGTCCAGCGGCGACCTTGACCACCGCGCGCACGGCCGCGTTCATGCCAGGGGCGTCCCCCCCGGAGGTGAGCACCCCGATGCGCTTCATCATTCCTCTTCGTCGGCGTTGCTGTGCTCGTCGTCGGCCTCGTCCTCGCCGAGGTCGGGCTTCTCTTCGATCTCCGCGAGGAAACGCCGGAGCAGTCCGTCCACCATCAGGTCGCGCTCGTCCTCGTCGACGATGCCCTCGAGGAACTTGCCGCGCACCTGCTGGTGCTTGACGCGGTACTCCGACATGAGCGTCTTGTAGCGCTCCTGCTGAGCCCAGATGTACTTGTGGTTCCGCGCGTAGAGCGCGCCGAGCGAGGCGATGGAGGCGCCCGTGAGAATGATGCCGACGGGCCCGCCGAGCAGCATCCGGATCGCGAACACCACCGCGGCCGCGCCCGCCGCGCCCGTGAGCAGCTTCTTGCCCGTGCCCGGAGCGCTTACCTCTTCCCAGGCGACGCCCCACGCTTCCCGCGACGCGAGCAGGAGCGCGATGAAGTTCACCCGGTCCCCTCCGCCGTCGTAGTAGGTCCGGATCGCCGCTTTGAGGAAGCCGTCGTAGGAGGCGTGAGCCGCCTTCTTGAGGTCCTCTTCACCTTCTTCGCTCATGGCACGCACGGTACTCCATCAACCCGTGGCGTCCCACTCTTGTTTCCGGCGTTCACGAGGACCGCGAGTCGAGGGCGGCGAGAGGCGCCGACAACGCTATCCTCCGGGGGTGAAAAGACCGCTCCTGACCGCCGTGATCCTGCTGTGCTGCTCGGCTCCCTCGTGGGCCGCCGCGCAATCCCGCTGCACCGACCTCGACGCGTGTCGAGCGCTGGTGACCCAGGGGCAATACCAGGCGGCCGAGGCGGGCTTGTCGCGCCTTCGCGGCAACGAGGCGTCGCTGCTCCTCGGGCGCGTGGAACTCCTGACGGGCCGCTACGAGGCCGCGGCGGCGCGGGCTGGTCGGCTCACCCGGGGAACCACCCGGGTGGCGGCGGCGACGTTGCTGGGCGAGGCCGAGGCGGCCCGCGGCAACTACGACGAAGCAGGGCGGGCGTTCGAGTCGGTTCTCGGCGAAGGGGACGCGCACCGTGCGCGCGTGCTGCTCGGCCGGCTTCTCGCGATGCGCGGTCGCACGCAGGCGGCACAGGTCCCGCTGATGGCGCTCATCCAGTCGTACAACGACAGCACCATCTCGGACCGGGACGCCGAGGGCCTCGCCTACGTCGCGGTCGCGAGCGACCTGCTGAACAGCCCGCACGACGCCAACGACGCGTTTCAACAGTCCAACCGCGCCGACCCCGCGCGCGTCGAGACGCAGCTCGAGTGGGCGCAGCTCTTCCTCCGTCACGAGGACACGGGCCACGCCGCCCAGAGCCTCCAGCAGGCGCTCGGTCACAACGCCCATCACCCTCTCGCGCAGGCGCTGATGGCGCGCATCGTGCTGCGCGACTCGCTCGACTTCACCGAGGCGCAAGCCCACCTCGACGGCGCGCTCGCCGTGAACCCGAACCTGGTCGAGGCGCACGTCACGCGTGCGGGGATCGCCATGCGTGACATGGATCTGCCCGCCGCCAACCAGCACCTCGAGCGCGCCCTCGACATCAACCCGCGGGACCTCGAAGCGCTGAGCGTGCGGGCGGGGCTGCGGTTCCTCGAGAACGACACCCGGGGGTACCAGCAGGCCGTGCGCGCGGTGCTCGCCGTCAACCCGCGCTACGCGCAGCTCTACACGGTCATCAGCGAGTACGCGAACTGGGAGCACCGCTACCCACAGATCGTCGAGATGGCGCGGGAGGGGCTGCGCCTCGACCCGACCCACGCGGCTTCGTACGCGACGCTCGGCATCAATCTCCTTCGCATGGGCGAAGAGGAACAGGGGCTCGAGGCGCTGCACGAAGCGTGGCGTCGCGACCGCTTCAACGTACGGGTGTTCAACCTGCTCGAGCTCTACGACAACGTGCTCTCGGAGCAATACGAGCGGCTCGAGAGCGATCCGTTCGTGTTCCGTCTGCACCGGGAGGAGCGCGCGATCATGGGGCGCTATCTGCCCGCGCTGCTCGGGACCGCTTGGGAGGACATGCGGCAGCGGTATGGCTTCACGCCCGAGCACCCCGTGCACATCGAGGTGTTCAGCAACGTGGAGCACTTCAGCGTGCGGACCAGCGGCCTTCCGCGCATCGGGGTCCAGGGCGTGTGTTTCGGGCGCGTGATCACCGCGCTGTCACCCCGGGCGGGCGCCTTCAACTGGGGGCAGATCCTGTGGCACGAGCTGAGTCACGTGTTTCACATTCAGCTGTCTGACAACCGCGTCCCGCGCTGGTTTACGGAAGGGCTCGCCGAGTACGAGACCATCCGCGCGCGGCCGGAGTGGCAGCGCGAGGAAGACCACCGTTTGTTCCTGGGGCTGCGCAACGGGAGCATCCCGCGGGTCGGGCAGCTCAACCACGCCTTCACCCACGCACGCAGCGGCGAGGAGGTGACGCTCGCCTACTACGCCAGCACGATGCTGGTGAAGTACATCGTCGAGCGATACGGCTTCGAGGTCGCTCCCCGCATGCTGCGGGCGTGGGCACAGGGCAACACCACGGAGGAGGTCGTGCAGTCGGTGCTCGGGCTGGACGTGGACGCGCTCGACCGTGATTTTCGGGCGCACAGCGCCGAGCGCATGGCGGCGCGCGCCGACGACTTCGCCGTCGATTGGACGCGGTACCGGGACCTCGAGGCGGCGCAAGCGTCGGCCGAGTCGAACCCCAGTGACGCCGACGCGCTCGCGGTCTTGGCGGCCTCCGAGCGCGTGGCGGGGCACGCCGAGGCCGCGCGCGAGGCGATGCACCGCGCGCTCCGGGCGCGCCGGGAGCAGCCGCTCGCCCGGTTCGTGGCCGCGCGCTTGGCGCTCGAGCGGGGAGACCACCGCACCGCCCGAGCCGACCTGCGGCTGTTGATCGAGAGCGGACACGACGGGTATGAAGTCCGGCTCATGCAAGCGCGCGTGGCCATGCGGCTTCGCGTCCCGCGGCTGGCGCGCACCGCCCTCGAGCGCGCATCGCAGATCGATCCCGTGCGTCCGGAGGCATGGCAAGGGCTGCTCGCGCTCGCGGAGGGCACCGAGGACGAGGCGCTCGCGACCGAGGCGGTGCGACGGCTCGTGGACATCGACCAGCACGACCGACAGACGCACCTCGCCTGGCTGGAGCGCCTTCACGCAGACGAGTCCTGGGAGGCGCTCCGCACCTATGGCGAGCGGACGGTGTACGTCGACCCGATGAACCCGGAGGTGCACCGCCACTACGCGGCCGGCCTGCTCGAGACGGGGCATCCGCAGGAGGCGCAGGTCGAAGCGGAGGTCGCGCTCGCGGCGGAAGTCCAGGCGCCGGGGCCGGTGCATTTGATCCGCGCGCGCGCGCTGGCGGCGCAGGGCCAACGTCGCGAGGCGGCGGCGGCGGCGCGTCAGGCGGTGGAGGCGGACCCGGCACTCCGGCCGGCGGCGCAGCCACTCATGTAACGGGTGCTGCGCCGAGCATGCCGAGCAGCAGTCGGCGGGGACGTCGACCAAGCGCGGGTCTTCCGTGTAGCTGTCTCCGCTCCCCGCCGCGAGCACCCCTTCGAGCGAGCGCACGATCACGAACGCCGACCAGGTGGGCCAGATCTCGGACCGCCGTCCCGACCGCCGGACGGGCTTCGACTACCTGCGCTTCTACCGGAACGTCGCGTTCGAGCTCGCCGACATGGGCCATTGAGTCCGGACCGCTATTGGAAGAGGTCCAAGGGGGACGGGGTCCTCGGGACCGTGGCCGGAATCGTGCGTTGGCCGGCTCTCCGCACGAGCTCCAGACGCGGGCGCCCGCTCGAGACCTCCGCGAAGCCTGACGCGCCAAAGATGCCATCGCCGCGCGCTGCGACGCGCCCGTCACGCACTGAGGCGGCGAGGTCGTCCGGGTGGAAGGACAGGATCGCATAGGACTCGGTGGGTCCGATCTCGAACACCGCCGTGCCGTGCTCGGTCGCGTCGTCGCTGCGCTGCGCGCGCTCGTAGAGGGTCTCGAACGCCTGGGCCAAGTGGTCGAGCGCGTCCTCTCCAGTGACGGCGGTGGCCAAGGGGCTGGCGCGGATCACCACGATGATGGTCGCGCCCCAGAGGGAGGCGGCCTCGATGGGGATGTTGTGCGCGTACCCGCCGTCCACGAAGATGGCCTCTCGCCCGCCGATCTCCATGATGTGGCGGCCGAAGATCGGAAACAGCGCCCCGCTGGCCGCGGCGGTGTCCACCATGTGGCGGTACGGCAAGGGCCGAAACCACCGCAAGCGGCGATCGTCGACGAGGGCATCCACGGGGTCGGACGTCAGCGCATCGAGCTGCGCGGGGTCCTCGGGAAACCACATGTAGTGCTGCCGCACCTCATGCTCGATGAGAGGGCTGTCGACCGGCAGGCGCTCGAGCGGCTCGCCGCCGAACGGGGTGACCGTGAGCACCAGGTCGGCGGCCATACGCTCTTGTGTGCCGAGCGCGTGACTGACGGCCTCCGCGTGGCTCATCCCGGTTTCCGAGGGCGTGTCGTCCAGGGCGCCGTCCTCGACCTGGGTGGCGAGGAACGTGCGGACCCCGGACGTCGGGACCAGCTCCGAGGCCTGCGTGACGTACACGACCAGGCCGAGCATGGTGGCCAATGTGAGCAGCCCGCGGAGGATGCGCAGCCGCCGGCTGAGCAGCCAGCGGGCGAGTTGACGGAGCGGCGTTTCGGGCCCGTCCACCGCGATCGCAACCGAGCCGAGCCGGACCACGCCCACGACCGCGGCGGCGATGGCGCCCCACCGCATCACCCCGATGGCGCCCCACCGGAACGGCAGCGACTCTTCGAACAGCAGCGTCACGCCGGCTGCGAGGCCGACGAGCAGGAACGCGCCGGCGCCCCAAGAGGAGAGCCTTCGTGCGGCACGCCGTCTCCGCTGCCAGCGCTCCCCGCTGCCGTCTTCCTGCTCGTCGAGGGCCAGGATGGTGCCGTCGACGCTCACCTGGAAGCGACCGAACAGGGACCAACGCTGCGCCCCCGACATCGTCGCCAGGAACAGCACCCAGACCAGCCAGACGAGCCCGGCGCTGAGCGCACAGTCGAGCGGAACCACGTCGTCGGCGCGCAGGCCGAGCCAGAGCGCTTCGAGCCGGGTGGGCGAGTTGATCCCGCGCACCGGCTCCCCGTCCGACGTGTCCGGATGGGCGAACCCGGCGATCACGGCCAACGCGTTGAAGGCGCCCCCAGACGTGCCGACCACCACATCCGGAGAGAAGCCCGCGCCGTAGAGTTCGCGCAGCACGCCCGCCTCGAACGCGCACTTGTTTCCGCCTCCCGACAGGACGAGGGCCACCTTGGGGAGCGGCGCGCCGCCCTCGGTGGCCGCGCGGCGGAGGGCGTCGATGCGCTCGGCGAGCTGAACGGAGGACAGGCGGATGTCTGCGGGCCGCAGCCGGTCGCGGTGGAAGGCCGCGGTGACGGTGTCGTCGAGGAAGGCTGCGTAGTCGGCCGTGACTGGTCTCACCCACGCCGTGAGGCCCAGGTCATCCAAGATGGCACGATCGCGATCGCTCAATGGGGACTGCACGAGCGTCTCGGTCAGCGCTGAGACGGCGATGGGCGTCCCGGACCGCTCGGCGTAGCGCGTGAGGAAGCCCTCGGTCGTGACGAGAACATCGCTCGGGATGGCGACGCGCTCGAGGCTGGGCAGCGGGACCGACTCGAGGTCGGTCTGTGCCCGCTGGGCGCGCTCCCACTGCTCGCCGCTCAGGAAGGTGATCGACGTGTCGTCTCCTCGACTCCCGAGGCGCTCGCGAGCCCGTTCATGCGAATACGCGAAATGGATCTCGTCTGGATCGGGCCGTACGCCGGCCTCTTGGAGGGCGACCATCGGCACCACGAAGCCGGACGCCGAGAGCGGGTGCACAAAGGTCCACTGTGTTTCAGCGTCGGGCGCCGCGAAGTCCGGCGCGTGCCCCGACCGCGCCACGGCCACCGAGCGGTAGTGGCGGCGACCGAACGCGTCGTCGCCGAAGGACACGCGCTGCTCGCTGCCCGCCAGCGCATGGATGCGCGGGTTGCCCCGCAAGGCGCCGTACGCGACCACCGGCAGGAGCGCGATGTCCACCTCCTCGCGCGCGACCCACCGCGTGACCTCGTCGTAGCTCCCGACCGCCACCTCGACCCGGAGCGACGGAGACCCCATCGCCTCCAGGTCGCTCGCGATCAGCCGCGCGCCGCGGCGGTGCCGAACGGCCAGGTTGGGACCGACGAAGGCCACCCGGAGCAGCAGTGACGGGCTCTCCGGGAGCGGCCCGACCTCGGGCGCCGGAAGGACGTCCTGGACTCCCGCATCGGCGAGCTGACCGGCGGCGGACGTTGCGAGCGAACTGATGAAGAGCGCGCTCGCCAGAGCCGCGAATCGGGTGCGTTTCAGTGGAGGAGCCGTCCGGGGCACGGCGCCCACCTTACCAGTCGGGGGCGCAGGAAGGTGCGACCGAGAGGCAAGGAGACTACCCTTCGTGCGATGGCCAAAAAGGGCTGGCCGCGGCTGACGATCCCGACGCGGATCTTCCTCAGCATCGTTCTCGTTCTGCTCGCCTTTGGGGGCGTGTCCGGCGCGAGCTTGTATCAGCACCAGCGGACGGCCGCGCGTCTGCGCCTGCTGCATGAGGGGTACCTGCCGCTGGCGTTGACCATCGGGCAGTCCAAGGCGACGCAGGCGGTGTTCGGCACGCTGCTGGACCGGCTGCTGGAAGAACAGGACCCGACCGCGACCCGCTCGTGGCTCGACGCGGCTCGGCGCGTGCGTCCGGCGACGGTGCAGCGCGCGTTGACGGGGATTCGGCGGGCCGAGCGGCTCGAGCCTCCAGAGGAGGACGCGGCCGCGCTCGCGGAGATCCGCGACACACTGGAGCAAGTCCAGTCGAGCTACGCGGGCAGCGAGGACGGGTTCACCCGCCTCTTCGAAGCGGTGGAGCGCGGTGACCGGGAGCAAGCTTCACGGACGCTGCAGGCGCTTCGCTCGAGCGAGCAGCAGGTCTCACGCCGCCTGAGGAGCGCGTGGGGCCAGGTGCAGTCGCGCATCGCACTGACCAGCCGGCGCGCCGCGGAACAGGAGCGGGAGTTCCTCTACGCGGTCGCCGGACTGACCCTGCTCGCGCTCCTGACCGGGCTCATCGTGCTGTTCTGGTCCCAGCGCCTGCTCGCGCCCCTGCCTCGGCTGCAGCGTCGGGTCGCCGCGGTCGCGCAGGGAGACCTGGCGGGCCGCATCGAGGCAACGCGGGACGACGAGATTGGCAAGCTCACGCACGAGTTCGAGCGCATGGTCGACGCCGTCGGCAAGCGGGACCGGCAGCTGCGCGACGCGGCGGATGCCCTGCGTGAGCTCCAGCAGATGCAGGAGCAGATCGTCGCGGGCCTTCGCGCCGGGGTGGTCGTGGTGGACGAGGGCGGGACCGTGCGAACGGTGAACCGCGCGGCGACGACGGTGCTGCAGCTGGCGGAGGACGCGGTCGGTGTGCCGGCCGAGGAGACCGCGCTGGCCGACGTGTTGCCCGGGCTCGCGGAGGTCATCGACGACGTGGCGACCGGCCGCGAACGCGCTGCGATGCAAGGCGCCCCCTTTGCGGCGTCGAGCGAGGATGGCCGACCACGGTTCGCCGATGTGTTGGTGACGCCGTTTGGGTTCGAAGCCTCCGACGGGCCACGACGTTCGGTGCTGGTGGTGGTGGACGACGTGACCGACGAGCTGCGTACCAAGCAGCGTCTGATTCAGACGGAACGCCTGGCCGCGATTGGACGCATGGCCGCCCACGTCACCCACGAAGTGCGGAACCCGCTCTCCAGCATCGGCCTCAACGTAGAGCTGCTCGAGGAGGAGCTCGAGGGGCAGAACGCAGAGACCACTGCGTTGCTCCGCGCGATCACGCGCGAGATCGACCGTCTCACCGGGCTGACGGAGGAGTACCTGCGCCTCGCGCGGCTCCCTGCGCCGCGGCTCGAGCCCGAGCAGATCGGCATCATCGTCTCCGAGGTGGGTCGGTTCGTGGCGCGTGAGTTCGAGGTCTCTCCGGTGACCCTCGCTGTCGATGTGGAGGACCCGCTCCCGGACGTGGACGTCGACGAGCCGCAGATCCGACAGGCGCTTCTGAACTTGCTGCGCAACGCGCGCGAGTCGATGCCTGACGGCGGCGAAGTTCGCCTCGTGGCGCGGCGAAGCGACGGCGGCGTGGAGGTGCGCGTCTCGGACCGCGGGGAGGGCATCCCGGTGCAGCAGCGCGCCCACATCTTCGACCTCTTCTACTCGACCAAGGAGCGTGGTACGGGCCTCGGGCTGCCGCTGACGCAACAGATCGTCGCCGCGCACGGCGGCTCCATCCGCTGCGATGACCAGCCCGGTGGCGGCACCGAGTTCACGCTCTGGTTCCCCGCGCACGTCCCGCCGGAGGGGGGCGGGCCCGCTGAAGAACGGCCCCGCTGAGCCGGGAGTCCCTCGGGTCGGCGCTTCCCCGCGGCGCTCCTTCGTGATAGCCGAGCGGGCATGACAATGACCCGCCCCGACGGCCGTGGCCACGCCGACCCGCGCCCCATCACCATCATCACCGACTTTCAGCGCTTTCCTGAAGGCTCGGTGCTCTACTCCTGTGGCCGCACCCGCGTGCTGATCGCCGCGTCGGTGGAGGAGAACGTCCCCCGCTGGATGAAGGGGCGCGGGACCGGCTGGGTGTCCGCGGAGTACGAGATGCACCCCCGGGCCAACCCCGACCGTCAGCGCCGCGCGCGCAACGGCAAGATCGACGGGCGAAGCTCCGAGATCCAGCGACTCATTGCGCGCTCGCTGCGCGGCGTGGTCAACATGAAGCCGCTTGGGGAGCGCATGATCACGGTGGACTGCGACGTGCTCGACGCCGACGGCGGCACCCGGACGGCGTCCATCACGGGCGGCTTCGTGGCCCTGGCGATCGCGCTCGACAAGCTGCGCCGCGCGGGCACCATCGGCGCGGGCGTGCTGCGCGAGGAGCTTGCGGCGATCAGCGTGGGGCTGGTGGGGGACGCGAAGCTCGTGGACCTCGCGTACGAAGAGGACAGCAAGGCCGAGGTCGATCTCAACGTGGTTGCAACGGCGAGCGGCGGCCTCGTGGAGGTCCAGGGCACGGCCGAGGGGGTGCCGATCCAGCGTCCTGATTTCAACGCGCTCGTCGACGCCGCGAGCGGGGCGATCCCGACGCTCGTCGCCGCGCAGCGCAAGGCCCTCGAAGACGCGGGAGTGGACCTCGCCGCGCTGATGGCGAAGTGACCCGATGAAGCTGCTCGTCGCTACTCGAAACACCGGCAAGCTGGCCGAACTCCGCCGCATGCTCTCGGCGCACGAGCTGGTCGGCCTGCCGGACGACGCGCCCGAGGTCGATGAGACGGGGGCCACCTTCGAGGACAACGCGATCTTGAAGGCGAAGGCGTACGCCGAGCACACGGGGCTGCCCACGCTCGCCGATGACTCGGGGTTGGAAGTCGACGCGCTCGACGGCGCGCCCGGCGTGCACTCGGCGCGGTACGCCGGGACGCACGGCGACGACGCGGCGAACAACCGCAAGCTGGTCGAAGCGCTGAAGGGTGTGCCGGACGAGCAGCGTGGCGGTCGTTTCGTCTGCGCTCTCGCGTTCTTCGACCCGTCGGACGGCACGACCCACGTCGTGCGTGGGGCCATCGAAGGGACGTTGCTCCACGCGGTGCGTGGCGAAGGTGGCTTCGGCTACGATCCGCTGTTCCTCCCCATCGGCGAGACCCGCACGACCGCGGAGATGCCGGCGTCGGACAAGAACCAGATCAGCCACCGCGCCAAGGCGGTGGCGGAGATGACCAGCTGGATCGAGGCGCGAACATGAGCGACCCCATCGAGCTGTTCTACTGGCGGGCTCTGCCCGGCCGCGGCGAGCCGATCCGCCTGTTGCTCGAAGACGCGGGCGCGGCGTACGTCGACATGGCCCGCGAGCCGGGCGGCATGCACATGCTGTCGGCCATCAAAGACCAGGAGAGCCCGGGCGTCGCTCCGTTCGCGCCGCCGTTTGTGCGTATCGGCGACCAGATCATCGCGCAGACGCCCGCCATCATGCACTTCCTGGGCATGCGTTTCGGTCTTGCGCCGGAAGGCGAGGCCGAGCGGGTGGCGGGGCTGCAGCACCAGATCACCCTCGCCGACGTTTGGGGTGAGGTGCACCACGTGCATCACCCTGTCTCGACGACGCTGTACTTCGAAGAGCAGCGGGACGTGGCGATCGAGGCCGCCCAGAGCTTCGTGCACGGCCGACTCCAGAAGTGGCTCGACTACTTCGAGCGCGTGCTCTCGGGCCGCCCCGGTCTCGTTGGCGAACACAGCCACGTCGACCTCACGATGTTCCAGACCCTCCGCGGCCTGGCGCACATGTTCCCACGCGCCTTCGACGCGCATCGCGCTTCTGTGCCGGGCCTGATGGCGCTCGAGGCGAGGGTCGCGTCCCGACCGGGGGTCGCGTCCTACCTGGCGTCGGACCGTCGCATGGCGTTCAACGAACACGGCATCTTCCGGGGCTATGCCGAGTTGGACGTCTTGCCGCCCAGCGCCTGAACGCACGGTGAAGGCCGATACGCCGACGATCGCCGCACGGAGCCAGGCCGGCTCTGACGGAGCATCCCCTCGAACGCCGCGATCTCCGATCCACGCGTTCGCTTTCCTTCGAGGTGTCCTCTTCGCCTCGCGCATCTGGGTTGCCAGACGCCGCCGGGCGAGCGGTTCCCGCATCGAACGCGAGCGCAGCAGAGAGACGAGGAGGAGGGGCCTGGAAGATGGAGTCCAGGCGGTGCTTGCGGGCGGACGTGCACAGGACTGTCGGAGCCGCCGGAGACTGGGCCGCGCGAAGCGCGAAGCGTTGGGGTGCGGTGCTCGAAGTGGAGAGGGGAGTCGGTTCGTTCCGGTAGGATTCGCCCGACGACGGAGACGTCCGAACGTAGTGGACGCAGTCCACGGAGTCGGAGGTGTCCGTCGGAGCCGAAGGAGACCTGGCGGCGCGAAGCGCGAAGCGTTGCGGAGCAACGCGGTGCTCGAAGTCGAGCGAAGCGAGTCGAAGAGCACGCCCGGTAGGATTCGAACCTACGACCACCGGATTAGAAGTCCGGCGCTCTATCCAGCTGAGCTACGGGCGCGGAGTGGACAAAGAGCCTCGCTGCGAAGCCACGCTTCTAGCGAGTTCCGACCGAGTCGGGGTAGAGGGATTCGAACCCACGACCTCAAGCTCCCAAAGCTTGCGCACTACCAGGCTGTGCTACACCCCGAGGCACGAACGCTAACGCGTTTTGGGGGCTCCGGCCACCAGATGCGGACAGGGATCGCGCCCTCGAAACCGACTCTTCGGCAGGGACGTGAAATACCGCGGCGAGGCGACACGTAGTTCCAGGAGACCGCAGCCTGGAGTGTCCCGATGCGATCTCAGCCCACGCTCGTTCCCACCACCGATCTTCGCAGTCTCGATTTGATGCAGCCGGCGCCCCTCGACGCGCCTCGCCGCATTCAGGCGGCCCTCTCGAAGGCCACGAAACGATCGAGCACGGCCACCGCAGCCGCCCTGGGTGGGGTGGCGTTGGCCACCGCGGGGTCCGTTGCGGCGCTCGTGATCGGCGCGCTCGCGGTGGTCATCGTGGCCTTGCTTGCGACCGGGGTCGCCGTCGCGTTGGTGGCGTTCGCGGGGTTGCTGGTCGCGCTTTCGGTGTGCGCTCTCGCCGCGGCGAGCCTGACGGGGGCGAGCTGGATGGTGTGGGTCACTCTTCGCGGCGTCGGGCGGCTCGGCGAGTGGATGGGCAGGGCCATGGCGCGTTCGTCCATGGTCACGACGGCTGCGCTCGAGGCAAGGCCCTCGGTCGCATGAGGGACCTAAGGACCGGTGCCGCAGTCGTAGTCGACGCAGTCTTCGGCGAGCGTGCAGGCGCCGCACACGGGGTCGCAGCAGATCTCGCCTGCGACACAGACGTTGGGGCCGCAGACCACAGGGTCGCCCGGGGGCTCCGGCGGGGTCGCGACGGACGCGTCCTGTCCGGCGTCCCCGCTCGAGTCGGCAGGTGGAGAGGAGCCGTCGAGCCCGTGGCTGCCGTAGCAGCCGACGAGAAGCACGGTCGTGAGCAGCAGAACCCTCACCTTCGGCCCCGGAACACCAGCAGCTGCCCCTGCGCCCGCCGCTCCTCGGCCGGGGCTTCGCTCGAGACGATGGCGAAGTCGGAAAGGCCGTCTCCGTCGAGGTCGGCGCCGCCGGCGGCATCCGCCGCGACCTGTTCCCGTTGGGCTGTTTCACCGAAACTCCGCGGCAAGAAGTGCACCCCGCTCGCGAGGCTCACCGTCTCGGCGTGCGGCCCGAGCAGGAGCACAAGGCGGTCGCCTCGCTCGTCGTCACTGACCACCCCCACCAGTAGATCCGGCGTTCCGTCGCCATTGACGTCGCCCGCGGGCTCGACCCATGCGATGTCGGCCGCCGATTCGTCGAACGACCAGCCGGCCTCCGGCAATCGCGAGGACTCACCCGAGAGGATCCGGGCGGCCTCGCGGGCGGATCGCGCCTCGTCGGTGACGCCGAACAGCGCCACCTCGGCGTCGCCGTCGTCGTCGATGTCGCCCAGTCCGGTGACCCCCGCCGCCGTTGTGAACGCCGCGCTGGTGTCGGCGAGGGGCATCGTGCCGACGAGGCGCGGTCCGCCGTAGAGCACGCGGCGCTCGGCCACGTGCAGGAGCGGTCCCGTGTAGTCGCGGCCGAGCGCTTGAGCGAGCTCGAGTTCTCCGACGGCGAACGAGGCGTCGACGGCGAAGGCCGCGTCCGCGTACCCGTCCCCGTCGATGTCTCCGAGCGGCACCGCGTCGCCCGCCCACTGCGCGGGGCTGGTCAACACGACGTCGGCGTCCGCTTCGGATCGCCGTGCGCTCATGCGCGTGGCGGCGCCGTAGTAAAGGAAGACCCGCGATTCGGCGCCCTCCGAACGACCCGGTGCCGAGACCGCGAAGTCGTCGAAGCCGTCCCCATCCAGATCCCCGAGCGCCGAGGCGAGCCCGAAGCCCGAGCACTCGCTGTCCTCGCGAAGGTTCGCGCCGATTGCGCGCACGTCGTCTTCGCCGCTCAGGCGGGATCCGCCGTAGACCAGGTAGACGTTGCCCTGCTGGCACGCGCCATTGCGCACGGAGAAGAGCAGATCCGCCGCGCCATCTCCGTCGACGTCCCCGGCAGGGGTCACGCGCATCTGGCCGAACGGGTCGGTGCTCACCTCCTGCGCCCGCTCACCGCCCCAGACCCACACAGTCGAGATGGCGGCGTCGAGTTGCAACGGCTCGGCGAAGAACAGCGGCCCTCCGTAGAGAACGCCCGCGCGGACCCGGTTGTACGATGGGATCAGCCCGTCCTCCGGTTCGGCGAAATCCGGCCCGGAGACGGACGACGTCAGGACGAGCAGGTCGTCGAATCCGTCACCATCGAGATCGCCGGGCGACAGGACACCGTACGCGTACTCCACCCAGTCCCCTTCCTCCAGCGAGCCGACCGAGGTCAGGACCGCGTCGGCCGCACCGACGTCGACGTTCGCGCCGGGTGAGAAGTCGACGACCGCGCCGGTGTCTGGGTGGGGGACGCCCGCCGGCACGCCCGGTGTCGAACAGGCCGCGGCGAGGGTGATGAGCGCTACTGGCAGTGTTGTGTTGAGGGGCTTGAACATGCTGGCTTGGTGGGCGCGGGGCAGCCCATCATTGCACGTGCGGTCCGCGCATCTTCGCCCCGCCGGCGAATGCAGGCGGGGCGAATGTGCGAGCCAGAATGCAAGATCAGCAGCGTGTGCCGCGGCCGGCCGCGTCGGCCCAGCGGCCGCTGTCGCTGTCGCTGCACGAGCCTCGGCTGCGCGAGCGGCGCCCTCGGCCGGCGGGGTCGGATCCGCGTCCGGTGTCGCTGTCCGAACCCGGGCTTCGCCCGCCGTGGCCGCCACCGCCGCCCGCTGGGTCCGCGTTGCGGCCCGAATCGGAGTCGGTGACCTGCGCCTCCGCGGGGGACGCGGTCAGTCCGGCGACCACCATCGCGCCGCCCGCCGCGACGCCTCCGAGCACGGCGAGCGCGGAGCGGCGTCCATGTCGCCGCTCGGTGACGATCTCTTCGAGGTTCAGGCTCTTCTCTTCGTTCGTGTCTGTCATGGGTCCCTCCGGGTACGCCGGCGACCGCCGACATGAGGGATGTACGCATTGGCGCCCCGCGACTCCATTGCAGCCCGGTTTCACCGACCCAAGGTACGTCTACACGTGGAGCAGCGCGCCCAGCGCCGGCCTGCGGTAGTGCGCCTCGCCGCATCGCACGCGCAGGTTGGGTCGCATCCGCTCGTCGGCCGGGTGGTGCATGTGGCCGCACAGGACATCGAGTTGGGTCTCCGGGTGCGCATCGGCGAAAGCGAGCAGCGCGTCACCCACGGCCCGGCACGTCACCCAGGGCAGCCAGTGCGGATGGGTGACCTGTCCCTTGAAACGCGCGGCCTCGACAAACGGAGGAACGTGGGTCGCGACCAGGATGGTCGGCGCCGTCGCCCGCGCTTCGTGGAGCAGCTCCGTCAGCCGCGTGGCGTCGTGATCCGCGAGGGAGCGCACGACGTCGAGCGCCTCGCTGAAGTCGTCCCTTACCAGGTCGCCGATGTGCTGGTAGTCGCGCAGCCGGATCGGGGAGCCGGCCACATCTCCGTTGCGTGCGTCGGCCCAGCCATCGACGCCCACCAGCACGGTCGTCTCGCTCAGCGGGACGGGACCGGCGTGCTGCAACCACGACAGACGTGGCTCCACCTCGCGAATCCGCCGCATGACCTCGCGGAGCGGCTCGACCTCGGTGCCCCAGTAGTCGTGGTTGCCCAGCACGAACCACGCGGGCCGATCGAGGGTCTCCACGATTCGGCTCAGGTGCGCGGGCAGCTTGGCGGCGATGCTCAGATCTCCTGTGAGCAGGAGCCCGTCCGGAGCCTCGCACGCCACCGCATCGAGGAGGGCGTCGATCGCCGCGTCGTCCGCATGGTCCAGGTGAATGTCGGTCAGCCAAGCGAGTCGCATGCAGAGGACCCTACCGCGGCCGGAGCGTGGCCTCACCCGCCGACGTGCGGCATGGTGCGGCCATGCGCGCCGCTCACATCACCGCCCTCGAGGGGCCCTCCGCCATCGACGTCGTCGAGCTCCCGGACCCCACGCCGTCCAAGGGACAGGTCGTCATCGCCGTCGAGTCGGCGGGGCTGAACTTCCCTGACCTCCTGATGACGCGCGGTCTCTACCAGTTCAAGCCCGGGCTGCCGTTCTCCCCGGGAGGCGAGATCGCGGGCACGGTGACCGCCGTTGGAGAGGGCGTCTCGTTGGCGGTCGGGGACCGCGTCATGGCGCTCGCCGGCTTCGGAGGCTTCGCAACGCACATCGTGCTCGGCGCGGAACGCTGTCTGAAGATCCCCGACACGATGAGCACCGAGGTGGCTGGCGCCTTCGCTTTCACGTACGCCACCAGCTACCACGCGCTCGTCGACCGAGGCGGACTCACGGAGGGCGAGACGCTGCTCGTGCTCGGCGCCGCAGGCGGCGTCGGGTCGAGCGCGGTGGAGATCGGCGTGGCGCTCGGCGCGAAGGTCATCGCGGCCGCCTCCACGGCGGAGAAGCTCGCCTTCTGCGAATCGCTCGGTGCCTCGGGCGGCATCAACTACGGCTCCGAGGACCTCAAGAAGCGGGCGAAGGCGCTCGGGGGCGGATCGGTTGATGTCGTATACGACCCGGTTGGGGGTGAGCTGGCCGAACCGGCGCTCCGGGCGCTCGGTCCGGGCGGGCGTCACCTCGTGATCGGGTTCGCGGCGGGCAGCATCCCGCGTGTCCCGTGGAATCTCGCGCTGCTCAAGCAATGCAGCATCGTCGGCGTCGCCTGGGGCGCGTGGGCGCTGTCCAATCCGGTTCAGCATCAAGAGAACATGCAGGCGCTGTTTCAGCTGCACGCGGACGGCAAACTGAACCCACCGGTGACGGCCCGCTACTCCCTCGAACAGGTCCCCGACGCGCTGCGGGCCATGGAGAACCGTGAGGTCAAGGGCAAGGTCATCGTCGTCCCGTGAACACACCCTGGCGCCGAGGATTGCGCGTCGGGCGTCGGGCTCCTGTACGATCGGGGCTCCGCCATGCCCCTCCCCGATTCCGCCCAAGCGGCGCTAGAGACGCTGAGCGCCGCGCTCCGCGAGTCCCCGATCATCGCGCGCGACCTGTTCGACCGCTGGCGCCCTGACGCCCTGACGGACAGCCTGGACGACGCGCTCAGTTCGGCTGCGGACGAAGTCGACCGTGCTTTGCCCGAAGCGAGCCTGACGATGTCGCGCGAGGACGCCCGCGCGATCCTCAAGAGTGCGGTCGGCGAAGTGGTGTTTGTCTGGCTCGCCGCCAACGCAGACCGTTCCGAGGCGCAGCTTCACTTTCTGATCGAGGCGTCGCTGGCGCTGCCGGCGTACAAGGACCAGGCGCTGGTGGTCGCGCGCAACCGTCTCGTCCAGGGGCCGCTCGACGACGCGCTCTCCTGCGCGCCGTTGCTCGGGTCGGGCGCGGTGCTGCACGAGCCGGTGAATGTGGAGGCCCACGCGCGCATGGAGATCCTGCTCTGGGAGGCCGGCGCTTGCGCCCTCGAGTTGCCGGCGCTGGGCGAGTGGATCTGGGAACGCGCCGACACCTTCGAAGCCGTGGTGGCGGGGCCGGCGCGCGGCACACTCCGCGGGCGCGTGATCGCCGCCCGTTGCCTGGAGGTCGCGGCGTCGGGGCTCTCTCCGATGACCGACCCGCGGCTGGTGGGCCGCACACTTCAGGTGCTCCAGCCGTTGCTACTTCACCCGGAGCCGATGGTGTGGATTCACGCCGCGCGCGCGTTCGGCCGGCTCGCGGGTGCATTCGAGCCCCTGGAGGGCACGCTGCTCGACTGGGTGCACGGGGCCACACCGGTCCTGCGTCAGCGCGCGCTCACCGCGTTCGCTTCGCTGCCCAAATCGCGCCTGTCCATGCTCGCTCACGAACTCGAGCGCATCCTCGAGGGGGAAGCTGAGGCGGCGTGGGGGCTCGCCGCGGCAGCGGCCGCGACCCCGTATCTGTTCCATTCGCGCCGACCGCTCTGGGACCGACTGGCAGAGCGCATCCTGGAGGGCGACGGGGGGGCGGTCGCGGCGCGTGCGCTGGGGCGCGGGCTGGCGACGTTGTGGCGCCGTGGCGACGACCGCGAGGCCATCACACCGACGTTCCGTAGGCTGCGCACGATGGCGCGCCGATCGCGCGGCGAGCGCATCGATGACTGGCGGCGCTGGGTTGAGCTCATCGCCGTGACCGACCCGATCGACGCCGCGGAGCGCGATCCGCTCGACATCGAGATCGGCCTCGAGAACCTCGTTCGCATCGCCGCGCAGTACGACGACGAAGAGGCCGACGCGCGCGCGTCTCGGTTCGCGGGCACCCTGGCGCCCACCTTTGGAGAAGCGAGGCGAATCGTGCTCGGCGAGGGCTCGCTGCGACACCGCGCTGCCGGGCTGAACGCCTTCGAGGGCTGCGCTCGCTCGCTGGCGCTGCGCCTCTGGGGCCCGATGCTCGACACGCGTCCGAAGGGGCAGGCGCTCGACAAGCCCGACCTCCACGAGACATGGGAAGTGGTCGCGCGCACGCCGGCCGAGCTGCTGGACCTCGTTCGCGCCCGTCGTCAGGACGACGAGGAGCGAGACGAGAACTACGAGACCGCGCTCGAGGTGTTGGCGCTGAAGCTCGGGGGCTACGCGCTGGACGCGGTCGGCGAAGACTCCGAGCTCGGTCCGGGCCGCGGTCCGGTCGCGCACGACACCTGCCTCTGGCTGCGCAAGCTCGACGGGCTCGCGGACGGATCGCGCGAGCTCCCTCCGCAGCTCCGCTCCGCGCTGAGCGCGCTCTTCTGGCGCTTGATCGACGCGACACGCGGTACCGCCTTGGGCGAGGTAGACGACGTTGCGTGGCTCGGTCCGTTCGCGGCTTGGTGGGCGCTCGTCATCGACCGGCCGGCGCTCCTGTCTCAGCTCGCGACGGCGCTCCCGATGATCGCCGACGGCGCGCTCGACACGTGCACTTCCCTCGCTGATCGCCTCCGCACGTCCGTGCGTCCGCCCGCCGACGACGGCGCCTTCCGAGCCGAGGCCGCATCGGTGCTCGCGGAGCTGCACGCGGGCGACACGGAGCTCGCGGCTTCGCTCGACGGGTTCGCGGCGGCGCTCGAGGCATTCGCTCCCGCGTCGGGGCGTCGCAAGGACCTCGAGGTGATGTGTCTCGAGCTGGTTCTCGCGTCCGAGCGTTTTACCGCTGCGTTGGCCGACCCGGTGCGCGCGCTGCACCCCGCGGAAGACGCGCCGACGGACGACTCGCTCGCGGCCCGGATGAGCGAGAACTCCCCCCGCACGGCCGCCGTGGTGGCGCGCGCGATCCGGGCGCGCGACCCGTCGTTGCTCGAGGTCTGGTTCGCCTCGCTCGGCCCCGTCGCCTCGGCGCTCGTGGACGCTTCGGTGATGGCCGCCGTGCGCCGGACGCCGCCGCCGCCGCCGACCAAGAAGGCGAAGGAGCCGCGCGTCATCGAGGGCTACGAGCTGGTGAGCCGGCTCGGGGAGGGCGGCATCGGCAGCGTGTGGCTCGTGCGCAAGCCGGGGGCCGATCGCTACTTCGTGTTGAAGATCCCGAAGGCCGACGCGCTGCAGAACGCGACCGACACGGAACGCGAGGGGATCCTCGCGTCTTTCGTCGACGAAGCGAAGGCGCTCGCCGGGCTCTATCACCCCAACGTCGCCAACATCATCGACCGCGGCATCACTGGGGGCGTGCCGTTCTTGGTGCTCGAGTACCTCATCGGCGCCGACCTGAAGATGTACTCCGACGCCAAGCTGATGAACCTCTTCGAGCTGCGCTCGGTCATTCAGGAGACGTGCCTTGGGCTCGCTGCGCTGCACAACGCGGGCCTCGTGCACCGGGACATCAAGCCGGCCAACCTCTGGCTCCGGCTGCCGCTCGACGGCGGGGTGCGGTTCGACCCCGACGCGCACCGAAACCCGGCGCACGCGCAGCCTCTTTCGACGGTGCTCATCGACTTTGGCATGGTGCGCGCGATGCGGGTCTCCGCCGACGTGGGCGGCCGTTTTGTCGCCGGCACGCCGGGCTACATCGCCCCCGAGCAGGTGCTCGACCCGGTCGAACTCGACGCGCGGGCGGACGTCTACGCGCTCGCCGGAACGCTCTACAACGTGACGACGGGCCGCACGTTCTTCGACGAGATCGAGGACCCGCGCCAGCGCATCATCGCGCACATGCGTCAGGACCCGATGGAGGACCTGACTCCGTTCAAGCACTACCCGGCCGGGCTCGTGAAGTTGCTGCGCGCGGCCACTGCGCTCGACTTCAAAGACCGTCCGACGCCCATCGAGTTCGGACGCGCGTTCAACGAGTTGATCTGACCATGACCGCCTCTGTTCTCCGGCTCCTCAGCTGGAACCTGAACGGCCTCGACACGACCCGCCTCGACCAGCGCACGGAGGCCGCGTGCATCGAGATTGTGCTCGGGCTCCCGGTCGCCGCCGCCATGCGCGGCAAGGTCGGCCCTCCCATGCCGGAGGTGCTCTGTCTGCAAGAGGTCGTGCGTCGCACGCACGTCACGCATCTTCGCAACCATCTGCGTGCGGCCGGGTTCGCGCTCTACCCGGAGAACCCGCGTCGCGACGACGGGGACTACTCGCTCATCGCCGTTCGCCCCCCGTACCGGGTCGTCGCCGCGACGACGGTGCCGTTTGAATACAGCCCGCTCGGACGCGAGTGGCTGGAGGTCGAGATCACCGACGGGACGCGCAGCCTGCGCGTGTTGACCGCGCACATGGAGAGCCTGCGGAGCGGGTCCGACCCTCGCGTCGCGCAGGCGGGGGAGCTCGAAGCGGCGCTGTGTCGCGCCGGCGCACCGGCGGTGTTCCTGGGCGACACGAACCTGCGCGCTTCCGAGACGGAGCGGCTCGCGCAGGAGGGATTCACCGCGCGGGATGCCTTCGACCTGGCCGGTCAGCCGGGCGCGCACCGGGACACGTGGTGGCCCGAGGAGAGCGAGCGCGGTTTTCGTTTCGATCGCGCCTGGCTTCCGCCCGACTCGCCGCTCTCGGTGAAGGGGCTGAAGACACGTCGGCGCCCGAAGCTCAGCGATCATGCCGCACTCGAGCTGACGCTCCGCGTTTGATGGGGCACGCGTTACAACAGGCAGCGCGCCGTGACCTCGTCCGATTCGTCGTTGTCGTCACGGCACTGCTGGAAGGTCGGCGCGGCCGGGTCGATGAGGATCTTTGCGACGAACGTAGAGGCGTCCGGTTCGGTCGTGGTGATCGTCACTTCGGAGACCTGACCGGGGAAGATCGGCGTGGTGGTCGTCGCGCGGCCGATCTCGGTGTCCGTGCCGCCGTCCCGCGTGAAGAAGCCGACCTCGACACCGGTGGGCAAGACGGCTCGCCCGAGGTTGCGCACGGACGCGACGAGCTCGAGCGGTGTACTGCACTCGACGCGTAGCCCCACGGTCGCGTCCGGCGCGTCGAAGATGCCATCGTCCTGCACGTTCTGCCGGAAGTTGTTGAGCCACGGGACCGTCCAGTTGGCGCGGGGTCGCGTCGGGATGGCGCCGTAGCCGCCGGCGGGGTCGCAGGCGCTGTCGCGGTCATCGCACGTGTTGGTCACGTGGTAGGCGTGCTGCGTCCAGAGCGTGCGCGTGCCGACCCACGCGTTGGCGGCGTCGCGGAAGACGCTGATCCCGCGCCATGAGGGGCCGTATGCGGGCGCGTCCCAAGCCGGGTAGCCGTCGGTCCCCGTGGTGTGGTGCGCGCAGGTCCAGCTCGTCGGGCTGGCCCCCGTGGAGATCATCACCATCTCGGCGTGACCGTCGCCGTCCACGTCGGCGACCAGGGAGGCTTCGGTGCCCGTGAACGAGTTGGTGGGCGCGGTGAAGCGCACGTCGCCGGTCGGACCGTCGTAGACCCACATGAAGCACTCGTCGTTGTAGATGACCTCGGCGATCCCATCGCCTTCGAAGTCGAACACCGTCGATCCGGTCACCGACGAGCTGTTGTCGTGGTTGGTTGTCGTCCACACGGTGCGCAGCTCGGACGCCGCGTAGTCGGCTTCGACCATGGAGTAGAAGGTCGCCTGTGCGACCCCGATCTCGGGCACCCCATCACCGTCGAAGTCGGCCACGGTGGGAGGTCCGCCGGCGCCCGTCCCGTCGAGGCTGAGCGGGCCGAGTTCCGTCGTGCCGTCCGCACCTTCGAGGATCGTCATCACGCCCCCGCCGACCAGGACGACCTCGGGGGCGGCGTCCATGTCGAAGTCACCCACAGCGGCGAAGCCCTCGGTCAGGTCGGTGCGCTGCCAGAGGATCTCCCCGTCCGGGTCGATCGCCGTGCGGCCCGACAGCAACTCCAGGTCGGGGTCGTCATCGAGATTGACGAAGAAGCTCGTCGACGTGCTCACCGTGTTGTGCGGCCAGCCGCCCCGCGCGCTCGCGACGTTGAAGCGTTCGGTGAATGCGCCGGCCGCGTACGTGTAGACGGCGCCGCGCCAAGCCACCTCCGGGTCGCCGTCCCCGTCCATGTCGCCGAGCGCCAGGCCGCCACCCCAGCCAAGGCCGCTCGCGGTGGTGCGGGGCAGCACGTCGGTGCCCGCGGCGAGCACGGTGCCGTCGCCGCGGATGGCTACGAGGTTGCCCTCGGCAGTCATCGCGACGATGTCCATGACCCCGTCGTCGTCGAGGTCCCCGAGCGCGAGCGACACACCGCTGAATCCGGCTGAGCCTTCCACGCCGGTGTGCGACCAGAGCTCGCGCCCGGTCGCGCCATCGAGCAGCCGGAGCACGCCGCCTCGGCACAGGTCGAGCGAGTGGCACGCGCCGGACCGCGTGTCGTTCGACACGAAGGCGATGGCGGCCGGGTCGAGTGCGTCGACGCGCCCGTCGCAGTTGGTGTCGTAGATGCGTCCCACCACCGGGGTGCTCCAGACATCGATCCGCTCGGGCTCTTCGACCGCCTCGTCGGGACCCCATCGCCACTGCACGACCGCGTCCAGGTCGGCGACCTCGGGAAAGAACTCACACTCGGTCGCGATGCAGGGCTCACCCGGCAAGGCGTCGTCGCAGCTCGGGGGCAGCGCCAGGCACCTCCCCGTGCCTGCGCCGCCGCTGCAGACCCCGACCCCTCCGTCCGGCGTGCCTCCGTCCATCACCGGGGGCGACTCGCCGAGCGCCAGCTCGCAGTACTCGCCGCTGTCGCAGTCGGCGTTCGCCGCGCAGGTCTCGCCCGGGACCACGCAGGCGCCCGCGAAGCAGGTTTGACTCGCCCCGCAGCACTCCGTCCCGCACACGGTCGACTCCGCATCGCAACACAGCCCCTCCAGGCACACGCCGTCGCCGCACTGATCGTCTTCCACGCAGACGGGGCCCGCGTCGACGTCCCCGGCGTCGGCCGGTCCGCTGTCCGGTCCCGCATCCGATGTCGGACCCCCGTCGGGTCGGGACACACAGGCCTCGTCCACGCACATTTCGTCGGCGGCGCAGCCCTCGTCAGACGTGCACTGGGGGTCCACCGTGGGGCTGCAATCGCAGCCGACAGCCCACAGAAGCGAACACGTGGAGACGAGGGCCCAGAGACGACGTTGACTCACCCCTCTGAGGCTATCGGGGCTCGCCTCGGTGTTCAATCAAGCGGTAGGCTCCCGCGCCATGCCGCAGACGATGAAGGTCCTGCCCGGGCTCGGCCCACGCGAAGTGCGTCTCGCCGACGGCGAAGCCGTGACGGTGCCCGAGGGCTGGGTGTTGCTGCCGCCAGGGGACGCCACGCTGACCCGTCGGGTCAAGGCCGCGGGCCCCAGCTGGACGGTGCAAGAGAAGCGGGGTCGGAAGACGTTCTCGCAAGGTGTGTGGGCGCCCGCGATGCACATCGACAAGGCCCGGGCCGACCTCGAGGCGGAGCGCGCGACCCCCGCCTACCAGCGTCGCCTCGAAGCGGGGCGTCGTCGTCGGGACGCCGCGCAGGCGAAGTACGTCGAGACGTTTCACAAGAGCGTGTTCGTGTATCTCGCGTTTGCGCCGAACTACGCGGACCTCGGCGAGCGCATGGCCGCACGCATCACCGCTCACGCGACGCCGGTCGGCAGCGGCACGGTCGCGCGCACGCAGCGCATCCCCGTCGAGCGCCGTGCCGAGGCGGCCGTCATCGCGTGGATGCGGCACCAGACCACGGCCTACGACGGTATGGTGATCCCGCGGCAGAAGGGCGCGCGCCGCGAGGTCCGGCGCTTGCTCGCGCGGCGGTCCAAGGCGCTTCTAGCGCGGTACCGGAGCGGCGAACCGATCGGAGAAGACTGTCCGCTCCAGCGCGCCTTGCGCGAAGACTGCTGACAACAAGCTGTCAGGACCCGGCCCCATGATGCCGTCATGGTGCTCCTTTCCTTCGGTCGCTGTAGTCTCCGGCCCCGTGCGCCGCGCCGACCGACTCTTCCAGATCATCCAGCTCCTCCGTCGCCGCCGGCGCGCAGTGACGGCGCGCTGGCTCGCCGAGGAGCTCGAGGTTTCGGAGCGCACGGTCTACCGGGACATCCGCGACCTCGTGAGCAACGGGACGCCCATCGAAGGCGAAGCGGGCGTCGGATACACGCTGCGCCGCGGCTATGACTTGCCGCCGCTGATGTTCGACGCCGAGGAGATTGAGGCGCTGGTGTTGGGTGCGCGCGTGGTCGCCGCCTACGGTGACAATGCGCTCGCCAAGGCCGCCGACCGGGCGCTCTCCAAGGTGGAGAACGTGCTGCCGAAGCGGTTGAAGCCAAAGCTCGCCGAGGCGCGGCTGTTCGTGCCCCGGTTGCAGAAGAGCCGCGAGATGGGGGCCTCGCTCGACACCGTGCGCCGCGCGATGGGCGAGCGACGTCGGCTGACCTTCGACTACGAGCGCGCCGACGGAGAGAACTCCTCTCGGACAGTGCGTCCGCTGGGCGCCTTCTTCTGGGGCAGCAGCTGGACGTTGACGGCGTGGTGTGAGCTGCGGGAGGACTTTCGTACGTTCCGGCTGGACCGCATGGCGAGCATCGTGGTCCGGGAACAGACCTTCCCGGAGGAGCCCGGGCGCACGCTTCGGGACTACCTCCGGCGGCTCGGCCCGGACGCGGAGCATCTGCTCTCCGGCTGACGCCAAACGAATCGGAACCTTCGCGAGCCGCCGGCGTCTGGTTCCCGTGACCACCCTCGCTCAGCCTCGCGTCCCCGCCGCCCCAGTGCTACGACGGCGTCCACCGATGACCCGTCTGGGACGAAGCAGCAAGCGCCGGCGCATGCTCCTCGAGCGCCGCGCGTTTCGCCAGCTGGCGGCCGCACAGACGCCGGAGGACAGCTCCGAGTCCACCTCGCTCGCCATGCGCGCGCCGGCCGTGGACGAAGAGTGGGTCGACCTGATCCACCACGATCCGCGCGTGACCATCGACGTGGAGTTGCTGCGTTCGGCGCTGCGGTTTGCGTTCGAGTCCGGCGACGCGGGCGGCCTGTTGGGTCGCGCGGTCGACGAGGCGCCCATCACGCCATCGGGGTGGGATCCGGAGGCGTTTCGGCTGGGGTTGTTCCTGCCGGAGTTGCTCTCGAGCGCGTTTCGCATTCGCATCGGCAAGAAGGTCTACACCCCAAGCCAGCGCCACCTGATTCGGCTCCTCGAGCACCCGCCCGAAGACCAGCGCGACGTGACCGTGCGCCAAGGCGTGCTGCGTGAGTTGAGCGCCAAACCCGCGCTCCGGAGCGCCTTCGAGACCGTGTACACCTCGCTGCACGAGCTGCGTTCGTTGCTCGACGAGCGCCCGATGTCCCCGGGCGAGACGGTGCGCCGCAAGGTCGAGGTGCTCTCGACGATCAAGACGTTCCTCGACCACGCGGACGAGGGGCTTCGGGACGCGAACTCCGCGCTGGCGCGACTGCATGATTTCGCGCGCGGGGTGCGGCAGCGCGATGTCTATCGGCGCCTCGAGCAGGTGCTCGACTTCGAGGCGAACATGGCCCAGCTCGAGGTGCGGCTGGTGCTGGGTTCGGACGGGAAGATCCGCGACTTCGAGCTGATGGAGGCGCGCGAGAACACCGAGAACCCGCTCGTGAAGTCGCCCTGGAGCCGGCTGTGGTCGAAGTGGACGGCGTGGATGCGCGGCTACAAGTACACCGAGAACGAGGTGCTGCTCCGCGTCGTCGACGAGGTGTTCCTCTCGCTCGAGGACGTGGTGCTCCCATGTTTCGACCTCATCGGGGATTGCGAGCTGTACCTCGCGTCGCTCGGGTTCCGGGACCACGCCGAGGAGCACGGCCTCGAGGTGAGTCTTCCCGATCTCGGGCCTGCGCCGCTCGATGGGACACGCCGGCCGTTTTTGCTCCGCGGCTTGTTCAACCCGCTCTTGCTGCTGCAGGGGATCACGCCCACCCCGTGCGACGTCCAGACGGGGGGACACGACGCGCTGGTGTTGATCACAGGGCCCAACTCGGGCGGTAAGACACGCATGATGCAGGCGCTCTCGCTCAGCCAGCTGCTCGGCCAGAGCGGGCTGTTCGTGCCGGCTCGAGAGGCCACCTTGACGCGCGCGCCGACGATGTTCGTCTCGCTCGTGGAAGGCGCGCCGGCCGATCAGAAAGAGGGCCGGCTCGGCACGGAGCTGATGCGCGTTCGTCAGCTATTCGAGCAGCTCGAGCCCGGGACGATGGTCGTGCTCGACGAGCTGTGCAGCGGGACGAACCCGAGCGAGGGCATCGCCATCTTCAACATGGTGGTGGGTCTGCTTCCGCGCCTGAGCCCGCAGGTGTTCGTCACGACGCATTTCCTGGACGCGGCCCGGCGGCTCGAAGAAGAGGGGGACGTGCCTCGCCTCGAGTTCCTTCAGGTCGAACTCGATGCCGCAGACGAGCCCACCTACCAGTTCGTCTCCGGCGTCGCGCCCACGTCGCTGGCGCAGAACGTCGCCTCGCGGCTGGGCGTCACGCACGAAGAGCTGGTGGCGCTCGTCGAGCGTCAGGAGCGGCGTGTGCCGAAGCGGCTGCCGGCGCCCGAAGAGGAGTAGCGAGGCGTCGTTCGAGTGACCCGGCTGGCGCGATCGGTGCATCGCTGCCGTACATGGCGAGTTCCTCGCGACGTGTGCTCTCGATGGTGTGTCTGCTTGCGGCGTCCCTGTCCGGCGGATGCGCCGACCCGTGTCTCGCGCTGCCGACCTGTCCCGCCGGGTCCGCCGAAGTGCTCGAGTGCCCAGCGGGCCTAACCTGCACGGAGGAGACGCTCTGTGGGACGACCATCCTGTGCGGCCCGCCCGCCCCGGACGCGGGGTGATGGCGTCTGCGGGATGCATCCATCGAGGTGAACGCCGCCCGTAGGCACAACGTGGCACGCGTGGTGGTCTCTTTGTCACGGCCGTTCACCGAGGGCCGGCGCATCGCGCGACAAGCTCGCCAGAGTCGGCGTGGAACGGTTTTCGCGTCCCTCAACCCCGGAGGGGTGATGCATCTGCAGCGACACGGACTCGGAATCGCATGGCTCGCGGTCGTCGCCTTCGGCTGCACTCATGGCGAGAACCGTTGCGCAGAGATGGACGGCGGCTGGGACGCGCCCTGTCTGAATGCCAACGACGGCTGCGAGGCGCGGGGCACGTGCCCCGGTCCAGCAGCACCGGAGCCGGAGCCTCCAGTGCCCTGCGAGAGCGAGGAGGACCTGCTTCACGCGCTCTACCTCGATCCCCCGGTCGGGTATGAGCTGCCAGCCGAGATGATCGTCGACCAAGCGGAATACGGACTGCTCTCGTTGGTCGGCGAGGAATCCTCCCACCGCATCGAAGTTGCGGGCATTGCGTTCCACGACTGGTTTTCGGAGGGTGAGAGCGTCTCCCTGGACTACCGGGTGGACGCGCCATTCCGCGGGCTCGAGGTCGCCGGCGAGACCTCCACGCTCTTTCAGCTGTCCCAGAGCTCCGCTCCTCTCCCGACCGGGTTCCGCGCTCTGGCGAACGGGACGGGATGCACCTTTGAGCGCGCGGTGCCCGGGCCTGGTCCTCACACCCATACGATCGGCGGGCTTCGTGTGGTGGACACGAGCATGCGCACGCAGCTGACGGAGCCGGGAGAGGTTCTCCAGATCGACGGGTGGGTTGTGGCGGGTGTCTCCCGAACGACCGCCGCGTCGAGCGACGGAACGCGGCCCCAACGCGACGTCTGGGTGGCGGTCGCGGTGGGGCCGAGAGCGGAGTGAACTCCCGCTCTACTCGGGGGGGGCGACGACCGTGTAGGTGATCCCGGCGGCCGCGATGGGGGTGGTGCTCCGTCGGTTGGAGAGCCCGAGGAAGCCGCTCGCGCCGCCGATGGGCGTCGAGCCCGCGCAGCTGATGCCACCCTGCATGTGCATGGCGCAGCAGAAGTTCCAGCCGCAGCCCATCTCGCCGATGCCGCCGAGGCCCTCGACCGACGGATCGGTGCGGAGGTACGCCCACGGCGCCTGCACGTCGTCGGTCTCGGACTCGGCGTGCCCGGTCTGCCCGAAGTCGTTCGCGCCCCAGCACATGCCGTCGCCGTTTCGGAGCGTCGCGCACATGGAGTCGCCCATCTTGCTCAGGCGCGCGACGCCGCGCAGGCCGCGGATGGCGACGGGCGTGGCGGAGTTGGCCTCGCGGCCGGTCTGCCCATTGGTCAACTGACCGTCGTCGCCGCTGCCCCAGCAGGAGACCGATCCGTTTCGGCGGAGCGCGCAGAAGTTGTAGCTGCCGCCGCCGATGTCAGTCGCGTCCCGGATCCCGGAGACTTCCACCGGCGTGGCGGTGCGATCGGTCGCGCCGTTACCGAGCTGGCCGTAGCTGCCCGAGCCCCAACAGAACACCTTGCCGCTCGCCTGAAGCGCGCAGGCGGCGTCGGTGCCGACGATGACGTTGGTGATCTCGGTCAGGCCCGGCACGGGCGTGGCGGTGAGCGTGGCTTCGCCGTTGGCGCCGAGCGGGCGGCCCGCGCAGCTCACGGTCTGGTCGGCGTTCACGCCGCAGACGGTCATGGAGTCCGCGCTGCCACCGACGTCGATGACCCCCGCGGTCATGCCTTCGATGGGCAGCGGGAAGCTCGACTCGACACGCCCCGTGAGGCGTCCCCAGCAGGCGACCGCGCCGTTGCGACGCAGCGCGCAGCTGCGCGTGAGCCCCGTACTGACCTGGACGGCGTCGGTGATGCCGGCGGCGGGCTGAGCGGCGTCCGATGGGTTGGCGCGTGTGCCGCCGGTGCCGAGTCGTCCGTCGCTGCCGACGCCAAAACAGTAGACCTGACCGTCGCGCACGCCGCAGGCGGTGTGGCTGCCGACCTGGAAGGAGGTGCGCACGGGGACCTGTCCGTCGGCGGCGGGGAAGGTTGCGCGCACGCTCGGCGGCGCGGCCATCGCGTTGATGTCCGGCACGATGACGGTCGCGGTCTGGATCCGCCGGGGCTCACCGTTGCCGAATCGCCCGCTGCCTGCGGTGCCCCAGCAGAACAGCTGGTTCGCTTCGTTGATGCCGCACGCCGCGGCGCGCGTGCTGCGCGCGTGGGTCGCGAGGCGCTGGACGCCGGTGAGGCCGGTGACCGGCGCGGGCGTCGTGACCTTCTCCTCCTCGGAGCCGGTGCCGAGCAACTGCGAGACGTAGTTGTTGTATCCGACGCAGTGCACCGCGCCGCCCGCGACGACGGCGCACGTGCGGCTCTCGCCGAGCGCGAGCTGCGTGACGCCCGCGAAGCCGGCGAACACGGTCGGGGTCATGATGTGCTCTTCGCCTGCGCCGCTCTGACCATAGCGGTTGTTGCCCCAGCAGGAGACGCCCGCGGGCGTGACCGCGCAGCTGTGATTGCCGCCGACGTCGATGTCGAATGCACCCGCGATGCCCGCCGCGGGCACGGGCACGTAGCTGTCCCGCGGCCGCTCACCACCCTGGCCGAGCTGGCCCTGGCTGGCCGCGCCCCAGCAGACGACCGTCCCGTCCGCCTTGCGCGCGCAGGCGTGGGCCCGCCCGGCGGCGATCTCCACTGCGCCGGTCAGCCCGCTGACCGCGACCGGGCTCGAGCTCGCGTCGTCCGCGCCGTTGCCGAGTCGCCCGTTGCTGCCGTCGCCCCAGCACGCGACGGTGTCGTCGGCGTTTCGAGCGCAGCTGAAGTCGTCACCCAGCGCCAGCGCCGTCACGCCGGTCAGTCCCGGCACGGCCACGGCCTGATGCACGGCGTCGGTGTTGCCCGAACCGAGTTGACCAGCTGCGTTCAGGCCCCAGCACAAAACGCCGGACCCGGTGATCGCGCAGGTGTGTTGGTCCCCGCAGGCGATCTGCGTCGCTCCGCTCACGCCCTGCACGGGCGCCCAGCTCCACCGCGTCTGCGCGGTCCCGTCACCGAGTTCTCCGTCGAGGTTCTTGCCGGCGCAGAAGACCTCGCCGGTCGCGCGCATCACGCAGGTATGCGCCTCGCCCAAGCAGACTTGGGAGACGACCGGTGGCGGCGCCGGGGCCTCGGCGGTGGCGGCCGCGCCCTCGTTCGCCGCGTTGGGCGTCTCGCCCCCCTCGGTCTCTTCGTCTCCACCGCACGCGCTCAGAAGCGCCAGCACGAGCAACCCTGTCCATCGACCCCGCATCGTTCCTCCTACGTCGGCGCGATCGGCGGCCGCGAGACGGCCCGCCCGGCACCGAGCAGCCCGCTTCTAGCGGCAGTGCGCGCGGGGGCGCTTGTACAAATGGCTACATCATCCAGCGCGCGAGTCGCGAGAGGTCGCGGGGGAGCTTGCTCGGGGCGAACCCCGAGTACGCCTTGAACGCGCGCGTGAAGTGCGCCTGGTCGTGAAAGTCGAGCGCGTGCGCGAGGTCGGTCAGTGAGGTGCCGGGATGGTCGACCATCTTCACGAACGCGCGGTTCAGCCGTGCGCTCTGGAGCACCGCCTTCGGGGAGCTGAGGGCGGTCTCGCGCAACGCGCGCCGAAGCAGAGCACCGCTCACGCCGAGCGTGCGCTGAAGCTCGCCGACGCGGGCGCGTGGCCGCTGCTCCGCGAGGGCCAAGAAACGAGCAGCGTGGCGCGCGTGGTGGCCTGTGTGGCTCGTCCGGCGGGCCTGCTCCAGCAGGAACGCCTCGAGCGCTTCGATGCGCTCCGCCGACCCGGCGCAGGCGGTGACCCGCTCGACGAGGGCCCGCGCGCGGTGGGGGGCCACGACGTCCGAGAGGGGGGCGTAGAGCGGCTCGGGAAGCCCGCCACCGAACAGGCCGAACGCGCCGATGGCGGTCAGGTCCGCGGCGACGAAGCGAAACCGCGAACCGACACGCTGGGTCACGAAGGGGCCCGGCGGGGGTCCCGTCAGCACGGCCGGCCCGGCGTCGGTCGGGCTCGCGCGAAGCTGGGTGACGAGGCCCTCGCCGTAGTGCACGAGAAGGAAGCTCTTCCCCGAGTGCGGGATGTGCATGCGCCTCTGGCCGGCGCGGTCGATGTCGCGGTAGCCCGAGACCCAGGGGCGGAGCTCCGGCCGGACGAATCGCTCCCGACGATCGCCGCCGTCGAGCGTAAGGGCGGAGCTCAATGCGTGTGCTCGTGCTCTGGCTTCTCTTCGATCACACCGAAGTCCTCGGGCAGGGCCGGGAAGGGATCGTCCATCAGCGACCACGTCATCGGGCCGCTCTGGGCGACCGCTTCGTCCACCAGACACGCATCAAGGCGCCGCGTGATCGCCTCCCGGTCCATGTCGATGCCGATGAAGACGAGCTCCTGCTCCCGGTCGCCCCACTCCTCACTCCAGCGCTCCACCGGGACGGCCTTGGGTCGCTCGATGGAGGGCGGCCACATCGCCCACCAGCGGTTGATGGGCGTGTAGCGGCGTCCGCGTCCTGCTTGCGCCCACTCGTAGAGGACGTCCGGGCGGGTCGCGATCCAGAAGAAGCCCTTGCTGCGCAACACCGTCTTGCCGAGCCCGGGGTCGTCGAAGAAGCGCTTGATCTTGCGCGGATCGAACGGCCGCTTCGCGCGGTAGACGAAGCTGGCGATGCCATACTCCTCGGTCTCGGGGACGTGGGTCCCGTCGAGTTCCTGGAGCCAGCCCGCGCTCTTCTTCGCGGCGTTCATGTTGAAGCGCTTCGTGTCGAGCACCAGGTCGAGCGGGACCTGGGACTGCACGGTGTGAACGCGCTTGGCCAAAGGGTTGAGGTGCTCGATGACGCCCTCGACGCGCGCGAGATCCGTCTCGGAGACGAGGTCCACCTTGTTGAGCAGGATCAGGTCTGCGAACTCGATCTGGTCCACGAGCAGATCCGTGACGGTGCGCGTGTCGTCCGGACCGGTGTGCTCGTTGCGGGCGCGGAGCGTCTCGGTCTCCTCGTACATGGACAGGAACGCGTCCGCGTCGACGACGGTCACCATGGTGTCCAGGCGCGTGAACTCTTCGAGCGGCTGCCCGTCCTCGGCCTGAAAGCTGAAGGCCTGCGCCACGGGGATGGGCTCGCTGATCCCGGTCGACTCGATCACCAGCGCGTCGAAGTCGCCGTCGCGCGCCAAGGCGACGACCTCCTGCAGCATCTCGTCGCGCAACGTGCAGCAGATGCAGCCGTTGCTCATCTCGACCATCGAGTCGCCCATGCGGGTGAGCGCAGCGCCCCCCCGCTCGACGAGCGCGGCGTCGATGTTGACCTCGCTCATGTCGTTGACGATGACCGCGATCTTCTTGCCCTCGCGGTTGCTCAGCATGTGGTTGAGCAGGGTCGTCTTGCCGGCGCCGAGGAATCCACTCAGCACGGTCACGGGGAGACGTTCTTCCATCGTGCGGAGTTTACCAGCGTCCCATCCGCCAGGCCTCGGGATCCGCATGGCGACGACGCAGCTCCGTGAAGATCTCCTCCGCGAGCGTGACGCCGCGCGCGCGGAAGTTCTTGTCGTTCGCCCAGAATTCCGCGAGGTCGCCGCGCCGTTGACGTCCGTAGACGAGCGCCTTGGTCATCATCTGGATCTTGTCCGCCGCCTTGACGATCCGCGCCTCGAGCGAAACGCCCGCCTCGGCCTCTTCCCAGTCGGCGCGGGGCTTTTCGGGCAGCATGCGGGCGACCAGCTGGCGCTCCAGGTTCTCGAGCGCGGCGTCCATCTCGGGCGTCTTCTGCGGCATGGGCACGTCCCCGGTCTTGGCCTCCGGGGCGTCGTGTACGAGCGCCATCCGGAGCGCCTTCTCGCCGTCGACCGTCACTCCTTCTTCACGAAGGGCGTCGACCAGCAGCATCACCGTCACCGCGACGAAGTAGCTGTGATCGGCGAGGGACTCACATGGGACGATCCCGCGAAGCCGCCAGCCAGTCCGGGGCAGATCCATCAGGGGATCGAGGCCGATGAGGGTGTCGAGGATGCGGCTGGCGCGGTCGGTCATCGGGTTGAGTCTGGATCGCGCTCGGGGCGCGGCAACCGTCTGCTCCCCCTGGACTGCGCCGCAAACGGGCCCCGAAGCCGGGGGGCGCGGTAACCTGCCGCCGGATGCGACCCGGGGACGAACAACAGAGCGCGTGGGAGCGTCTGCGTGCGGCGTTCCATCGCCCGTCCGCGCGCAGCTACCGACTCGTGGACGGGGCGGTCTGGGTGCTCATCGTCGTCTCGATCGGGCTCATCACGGTGGAGCTCTTCGCCGATCCCGAGACCGCCGCGCTGGTCCGCCGCCTCGACTACGGGATCCTCACGCTCTTTGCGCTCGAGCTCGCGCTTCGCGTTCTCACGTACCAGCCGCCGGACCTGCGGGTGTTCCACAAGCCGCCGCTCGGAGCGCTGCGAACGCACGTCTTCGCGCGTCTGTCGTACCTGATGCGGCCGACTCAGCTGGTCGATCTCATCACGATCGTCGCTGTCGTGCCGGCGCTCCGCGGGCTCAAGGTGCTGCGTCTTCTGCGGCTGCTGCGCACGGTCCGGGTATTCCGGTACGGCAACCCGTTCACCGGTCTGCTGGCGGCGTTCGAGGCGGACCGGCTCTTGTTCATGCTCGCCTTCGCGTTCCTCGGCCTGCAGACTCTGCTGGGCGGCGTGAGCCTCTATTTGGTCGAGCGCACCACCCCCGGCGCGCAGGTCACGAGCCTGGGTGAAGGGCTCTGGTGGGGGCTCGTGACCATCACGACCGTCGGCTACGGCGACTACACGCCGGTCAGCGATCTGGGCCGCGTGATCGCCGGCGCGATGATGGTCGGCGGCATGATCACGCTCGCGCTCTTCGCGGGTGTGGTGGGTCACTCCCTGTTGAACGCGGTGCTCTCGATCCGTGAGGAGCAGTTTCGAATGAGCGGATATGTCGACCACGTGGTCGTGTGTGGATACGAGCGGGGCAGCGACCTGTTGCTCTCGACCCTGAAGGAGGAGCTCGAAGATCGGCCGACGCGGGTCGTGCTCTTCGCCAATCGTGAGCGCCCGCCCGAAGTGCCGCCCGAGTTCATGTTCGTGACCGGCGACCCGACCAAGGAGAGCGAGCTCGACAAGGTGCGGCTGACGCACGCCGCGAGCGTGATCGTCGTGGGCTCGCGGCAAATGGGCCCGCAGCAGGCCGACGCGACGACGATCCTCACCGTGTTCACGCTGCGCGCGTTCCTCAACCGGCAGAAGAACCAGAAGGGGCGCATCCGTCCGGTGCACGTGGTTGCCGAGGTGCTCGACTCCGAGAACGTGGAGCACGCGCGGTCGGCCGGGGCAGACGAAGTGATCGAGTCACAGCGCCTCGGCTTCTCCATGCTCAGCCACTCGGTTCGGTATCCCGGCGTGGGGGATCTCACGAGCCGGGTGGTGGCATCCGGGGCCGCGAGCTTCTACGTCGGCCGCATGCCTCAGGAACTGACGTTTCCGGTGAGCTTCGGCGAGCTGTCCCGCGTGGTGCGCGAGCAGACGAGCGCGCTGGTGATCGGGGTGCTCGACCCGGAGTCCGGAGAGAAGCGCATCAACCCTGAAGACTCGCTCGAGGTGAACGGATCGATGGAGGTCGTCTACCTGGCCGAGGACCCGGTTCTTCCTGGCACGCGGGAGCAGTACGGATGAGCAGCCCGCCGCCGTGGCCGGCGCCCGAACTGTTCGAGGGGCCGGAGAAGAAGCTGGAGCTCGCGGTGGCCGAGGGCCACCCGTCCTTGCGTGCAATGGGCCGGGACTTCTGGGACCGCGTGGTGCGCTCGGCGCGCGCGGAGATCCTGAGCGAGCGCTCGAACGACCACTTCAACGCGTACCTGCTCAGCGAGTCGAGCCTGTTCGTCTACGACCGCTCGATGACCATGATCACGTGCGGGCTCACGACGCTGGTCGACGCGGTCCCCGTGTTGCAGGCGGCCATCCTGCCTGAAGCGCTCTCCCTTCTGGTCTACGAGCGCAAGAACGAGCACTTCCCCAACGCACAGCACACCGGTTTCTTCGACGACGCGCGGCGTCTCGCGACGATGGTCGAGGGGAGGGCGCTGCGGTTCGGTCTGGCGCACGAGCACGCGGTCCGCATTTTCCATTCGACGGCATCACACGTGCCTGGTCCCGATGACCGCACGCTCGAAGTTCTGATGCATGGAATCCATCCGTCGGCGACCGCGGCCTTCGACCGGAACCTCACGCCAGCGGCGATCACCAGAGAGTTGCCGCGCGCGCTCGAGGGCTTCGACCTGGACCTTCATGTCTTCGAGCCGGCGGGCTTCTCGCTCAACGCCATGCGCGGTCCGCACTACGCGACGCTCCACGTGACGCCCGAGCCGATCGGCAGCTACGTGTCGTTCGAGACCAACGCGGAGTTCGGCCACGATCCCAGCGGCCTCGTCCGCGAGGTGGTCGGGGTGTTCTCGCCGGAGTCGTTCGACGTCGTCGCCTTCGAGCCCGACGCTGCGCCGGTGGTGGTCGAGATGCCGGACTACGTGCTGCGCAACCACGTGCAGGAGCCGATGAGCGGCTACCACGTGACGTTTCAGCACTTCTACCGTCCACCGACGGGTCCCGTGCGTGCCTTCCCGCTCGGGTTGTGATCGCGGGGCGCCCCGACAGGTCCAAATCAGTAGAGTTCGAGGGCGAGCGGACGTGGTTCCGGGCGGAAGTGGAAGGCGGCCTCGATGACCGTGCCCCAAGGGACATCGCTCATGTAGCGCATGGACGCAGGCAGCCGTGCGCTGGGTGCGGCGCGGTCGGCGAGCGTGGCGAAGTCGAAGTGGAGGGCGTTGTCGCGTCGCACACGGGGGATCGTTTCCAAGGCCGAGCCGCGCCGATGAACTGTGAACCCGCCTTCGCGCACCCAGAGCGACGCGGGGGCCTGGCTCTCTTCGCCCATCAGCAGAGAGACCGGCAGGCTGCGCAGCTCGTCTTGCAGGCCGCGCCCGAGCAGCAGTGGGCTCTCGATGCCCGCGCGGGCCATGGAGATGAGCACGCGGGTGACGGTCAACGCCGCAACCTCGTCCTCGGCGGTGAGGCCCACCTGGCCTGTGCTCGCCAGCTGCCTGAGCGGCTCGACGAGCTCGTGGTAGGGGGTCACGCCGGCGCGCCCGTCCCGGCTAAAGGCCACCCGGTCGAACGCAGGAAGGCTGGCGCCCCCGGTCTCTACGAGCCGCAGCTCTCCCTGGTGAACGCCGATGTGCGGGATCCGTGAGATGCCGATCGCCTCGTGTCGCACGTGCACGATCACGTCGACTGTCGCCTGGGCGCCACGGGTGCCGACACCGCGCACACCGAGGGACTCCGGGAGCCGTGCTGGGGGCCGGATCGTCGCGTCCTGGAGTACGAGCCCATCCACGGTGATCAGAGGGGCCAACGCCGCCGCGAGCGGCTCTTCGTGCGAGAGCACATCGAGTCGCGCCAGCGCGCGGTGGGCCTCGAGCAATGCGCCGGCGGCGCGGCGGCCTTCTTCTACGAACCCGGCGACCGTGCAGTCGTCATCGAAGGTGCCCTCCTCCGAGCGGCACGGGTCGTCGCCGAGGGCGGCCAGACGCGCCACGCTGTCGGGCTCCCCGGACGCGGTCACGACGGCTTGGATGAACAAGACGTCTCGTCGCTCCCCGCTCGCGGTCCGAAGCTGTCCTGGAGAAAAATCGCCATGACCGAGCACGCCGAGGACCCAGCGAGATTCGTTGGCGCCCTCAGCGAAGGGGCCCACGTTGAGGCGCGCCAGCTCCAGGTCGAGGTGATCCATCATCTCGCCCGGCGGCACACCGAGTGCATCGGCGATCCGCCCGCCTAGATCATCTCGATGGTGATCGGCGGCGAACATCAACATGTCCGTGGCGGCGACCGCACGAAGGAAGTGCGCCTCACGCGACTCGTCTCCGTACAGGTCCGGCAACATCGCGGTCAGGTCGGAGATGACCCGGAGCGTGCCCTCAACGTCGGCGTACGAGTGCAGGGCGTGGCGTGCCTCGCGGATCGCGGGGCGGGGAGGATCGGCGTGCGCGTCGCCAACGAAGGCGAGCAAGAGCAGCGGCACGAGGCTTCGAGTGAGGTAGCGGGGCACGCCGTCTGAGAACGGTCGCGGTTCAAGCGCGCTTGAGCCGGTGTCTCAACTCGGACAGGGCGTCGTGAGAATGCGCTCGGCCACGGGGATGGGCCTGGGAGGACCCGGGATGGATGCGTGGGGAGTGGAGGAGGATCCCGTGGCCGAGCGTGTTCACAGCTACTGCGAGCTGCGTGCCAAGCACGAAATGTCTCGGGAACGGGGAACGATGTGGCCAGGGAGCTCGCGCGCCGGCCCAAAAGCTGCCAAATCGTCGACTGCACCCGTTCGGACGGACAAGTTGGCGGCCACCCGCACTCCCCTCGCTCAGGAGTCCCCATGACTCGGTCTTCGATTCTCGTTCTTCTCTGTGTCTTCCTCACACTCGGCGCCGTGGGCTGCGGTGACGGCTCCGGCGCCGACGGCGGGGTGGACGGATCGCCGTCCGTCGACGCGGGATCGGGGACCGATGGTGGCTCGACGCCCGACGGCGGCCCGACGCCGGACGGCGGGCCCACGCCGGATGCGGGCCCCCCACCGGATGCGGGCCCCCCACCGGATGGCGGGCCCATGCCGGACGGTGGCCCTGGCGGATCGATCGACCCCTCCACGGCCGGGGCCCGGACGGTGAACACGGAGACCGACACCGTCAGCCAGGACGGTCGGACGACGCCCGTGACGGCCTATGTGCCCGACGGAGCTCCGACCCCGCTCGTGGTGTTCGCGCCCGGGTTCCAGATCGAGGTCTCCAACTATGCCGAAACCCTGCAGTACGTGGCGAGCCACGGCTTCACCGTCGTCGGGGCCGATCTGCCGGAGGGATCGCCGTTCAACCCGCTCAACCCGGTAGACCACGTCGAGATGCGAGACGACCTCATCGCGGTCATCGACTGGGCCGTGTCGGAGTTTACGCTCGCCCCCGGCGTGCTCGTGGTGGGGCACAGCCTCGGTGGCAAGGTTGCCGTGATGGCGGCCGGCGAGGACGCGCGCGTCACCGCGCTGATGGGGATCGACCCGGTCAACGGCGGCAGCCCGCTCTCCGGCTACTCCGCCGCGCTCCCCGATGTCGTCCCGGATGTGACCGCCACGCTGGGCATCCCCGTCGCGTACCTCGGGGAGACCACCAACGCGACGGGCGGTGTCGGGGGCATGGCCTGTGCCCCGATGGCGCAGAACTACCAGACGTTCTACGACGGCTCCACGACCGCCACCGTGGCCTACGAGCACACGTTTGCGGGCGCCGATCACATCGACTTCTTGGACAACACGACCGGTTGTTTCCTCGCATGTGGGGCGTGTACGAACGGCACCGCGGACACCGACGATGTCTCCGCGTCCACGCGCACGCTGCTCGCTGCGTTTGCCTTGCGGCACCTCAGCGGGGTGGAGGGCGTCGAAGGCTGGCTCACCGGGGCGCGCCCGCTCACCGGGGTCACCGCACGGAGCCGGTGAATCGGTTCACGGGGTTGCGAGGACGGCGACGAGGCACTCTCTGACGCGACCGAGCGGCAGACCCTGCGCATGGCGGCGCAGGGCCTCGATGCCCATTCGGTGCCGTCGGGCGGCGCGCCATCGCCTTCGCTTGCCAGGACGGGCGCCCACGTGAGGCACCTCCGCCGAGGCGACGCGGAGCGCGTGCGGGACATCGTCCTTGGTGCAGAATCGGAGGGGGCTGACACCGATCTCGCGCCCCTCGGCCCATCGCGCGGCGGCGTCCCAGGAGGCTTGGTCGGCGAGATGAACTTCGCGCCACTCCGGCGGGTCCGCCCCCAGTTCGCGCAGCGAAACCAAGTGTTGGCTGCGATTGCGGTCCACGTGCAGGCGGCCCTCGCTCGCGAGCAGCAGGTGCGGCGCGAACGCCGCGCGGTCTGGGTCTCCGGTCCCTTCGACCACCACCCAGTCCGTGGCGAGTGCCTCGAACAGGCCCGTGTCTTCGGCGGCTTGGGACCAGGAATGCGCGCGGTCGGTGGCATCGACGAGCGCGCGGCCCGCGGCATCCCAGGCGACGGGCGCGAGCGTGGTCTCTGGCCGGACCAGCAGCGCGGCGAAGGCGACCGCGCCCCGCACCTCACGGACGAGCGCCTCGCCCGCGCCGGCGTCCCGGAACTCAGTGAGCGCAGCGCTGAGGTCGGGCGCCGTGGGCACCGAGTCGGAAGGCAGGTAGACCAGGGCCGACGGAAGCACGTCCCCGCTGGCGAGCTGCGCGGTTGCGCGTGCCACGTCCTCGGCGGAGACCCGCACGAGCGCGCCTTCCCACGGGACGACCTCGAGCGCGCCTTCGAGACGCGGGAGCGCCGGCGGAGGCGCGAGCGGGCGCGGGGGAGGGTAGTGCGTGCGCGTGGCGGGAACGCGCACCAATTCGCGTTCCGGCCAGCGGAGCGCGGTCAGCTCGCCGCCGAACACGCAGCCCGTATCGATGCAGAGGGTGCCGTTGCGCCAGAGCGCCTGGGAGACGGGAGTGTGTCCGTAGATGACGGCGGCGGCCCCGCGGTAGCGCCCCGCCCAGTCGCGCCGCACCGGGAGCCCGTCGGGGTCGCTCTCTCCGGTTGTGTCCCCGTAGAGCGCGAAGGAGCGCACGCGCCCGCTCTGCCGTCCGTGCAGCGCCTCGGCCAGCCCGGCGTGTGCGCAGACGAGCCGGCCTCCGTCCAGCACGAGGTGATGCGGCAGCCCCTCGAGGAAGGCGAGCGCGGCGGTGTGGAACGTCGGGGCCTCGCTTTCGAACTGGGCCCACGTGCGGTCGAGGCCGTGGTCGAGCTTCACCGCCTTGCCGCGGAGCTTGCGGATGAGCTTCGCCTCGTGGTTGCCCTCGATGCAAAGGGCCCGACCGGCGTCGACCATGCGCATCGCGATCCGGAGCGCGCCCACCGCGTCGGGCCCGCGATCCACCAGGTCGCCAAGAAACAGCGCGCGGCGCCCGCCCGGATGGATGTGCACGTCGTGTTCATCGAGCGCGTAGCCGAGGGCGGCGAGCAGCGCCCGGAGTTCGTCCGCGCAGCCGTGCACATCTCCGATGATGTCGAAAGGGCCTGTGTCGTCGTGGCGGTGGCTCTCGGGCCTCTCGCGCACCAGCCCGTCGACCGGCGCCTCCAGCCGCCGCACCTCGAAGCCTTCCTTGTCGAGCCGCAGCCCTTTGGTGGTCAGCGCGACCGCCGGCACGTGCTGGGTCTTCGCGAGCCGGACCCATGCCTGCCGGGCCTGCCGATCCAGCGCTCCGGCCTCCACCGCCGTCAGCCGGCCCAGGGCGAGTCGGTGCTCCGCCGCGCGGGTCATCAGCTCGCCCGCGCGTTCGCGCGCCTCGCCGCCCAGCACACGCTCGAAGTCGGCGAAGCGGAGTACCTCGTCGGGGTCGAGCCGCGAGAGTGCCCCCATCGGATCGTCGCCGTCCACGAGGACGACCAGGCAGAGGCTCGGGATGTGCAGTGCGGGCATGACGGAACCGTCGAGGGAGCGAGCCTGCTATGTACGCGCCATGAGCGCACCCGTCGACGTCGCCCGCCACGCCGAGATGCTGGCGAACCGTGTCCGCAAGAATCAGCGGAAGGTCGGCAAGCGTCTGCTGCGGGAGGGCATCGAGGCGTATCGGCTCTACGACCGCGACATCCCCGAGGTGCGCGCGGTGGTCGACCGCTACGCCGATCATCTCGTCGTGGCGGAGTTCGAGCGCGAGCAGACCGCGGCGATCCACGACTATGTGGAGATGCTCGGTCGGGCGGCGGGGGAGGCACTGGGCCTCGAGGCGGCGAACGTGCACGTGCGGCGCCGACGGACCGGCAAGGCGCGGGGCTACGGCCGTGCGGTCAGCGACGCGCGGGTCGCCGTCAATGAGCGTGAGCTGAAGTTCTGGGTGGAGCTGGAGGGCCAGCTCGACACGGGACTCTTCGGGGACCACCGCGAGACGCGGCACGAAGTCGGTCAGCGTGCGGCAGGCAAGCGCGTACTCAATCTGTTTGCGTACACGGGGTCATTCACCTGCTGGGCGGCGCACGGGGGTGCGCGCGAGACGCTGACGGTGGACGCGACCGCGCGCTACGCCGACTGGGCCGAGGACAATCTTCGCCTCAATGATCTCGCCGGCCCTGCGCACCGTGTGCTCACCGCGGACGTGGCTCGCTTCCTTCAAGCCGACCACGGGTTGTTTGATCTGGTGGTGGTCGATCCGCCGTCCCGCTCCAGCCGCTATGGCGAAGGCACTTTCGATGTGTTGCGGGATCATCCGGAGCTGCTGCGCGTCGTGCGCACGCACCTCGCGCCCAAGGGCGTCGTGTACTTCTCGAGTAACCACCAGCGCTTCATGCCGCGGCTTTCGGGCCTGCCTTACGCCAACATCGAGGAGATCACCGAACGCACGGTGCCCGCCGACTACCGCAACCGCACCGTGCACCGCGCGTTCCTGCTGCAGTCCTGAGACGCTGTCCGCGCGTAGGGAAGGCGTTCGCAGCCGCCTGAAATCCTGTCGCTCACGGCGTTTCGGGCGCCGTCACGTGTTACGTTGGAGGCGTGACCTCCGGGGGCGTCGTGGTGGAGAGCGCCGACTCTCTAATCGGAAAGATCGTCCAGGGACGATTCGAGGTCTTGGAGCGCCTCGCCGCCGGCGGGATGGGCGTCGTCTACAAAGCCATCCAGCAGCCGCTCGGCCGTCCGGTCGCCTTCAAGGTGCTCGAGATCGCGATGGGCACCGTCGACGACAGCTTCCAGCAGCGCTTCTTCCTCGAGGCGTCCGCGGCGGCCAAGCTCGCGCACCCGAACACCATCGTGGTGCACGACTACGGCAAGAGCGACCAGGGCCACTACTTCATCGCGATGGAGTACCTCGACGGCGGCTCGCTGGGGAACCGGCTCGAGTCGATGGGGCCGCTTGCCCCGGCCGAGGCGATCCACGTGGGGATGCAGATCGCGAGCTCCTTGCACGACGCGCATCAGCAGGGCCTCGTGCACCGTGACATGAAGCCGGGAAACGTGATGTTTGCGCCGCGCGGTGGCGACCCGCTCTTCGTGAAAGTGCTCGACTTCGGACTCGTCAAAATGGTCGGCGAAGGCCAGGGCAATCTCGGGCTCACCCAGAGCGGCGTGATGATGGGCTCGCCCCGGTACATGGCGCCCGAGCAGGTTCGCGCCCAATCGGTCGACGCCCGGACGGACATCTACTCGTTCGGCGCGGTCCTCTATCACATGGTCGCTGGCGCGCCTCCGTTCTCCGCGGGCAGCGCGTTCGAGGCGATGCAGCACCACGTCTACACCGAGGCACCTCCGCTTCGTGCCGTGTGGCCGGGCTGTCCGGCGAGCGCCGCGCTCGAACAGGTGATCCACCGCTGCCTGGCCAAAGACCCAGCACACCGTTTCCAACGCATGGACGAGGTGTTCGACGCGTTGCGCGCCGCCATGGCGCACGAGGTGGGCGGCTCGATGTCGTCCTCCTACTTGGTCGGTCCGAGCGCGGCTTCGGAGCTCAGCGCCGCCATCCAGCTCAGCGAATCCGGTGAGCAGTCGCGTCCGCCGGGCTGGTCTCAAGCGCCGGAGTCGACGCGGGAGCCCTCGTCGCGACAGCAGACGTTGCGGTACGACGGACCCCCTCTCGAGGCGGGCATCTCCTCGTCGGGCATGCGCGCGCAGCGAGGTCCCGCCTCCAGTTTCTCGCATCCGCCGCCCGCGTCCGCGCCCGCAGCGGCCGCGCCGCCGCGCAAGAAGCCAGGCCTGCTCCGCCCATTGCTCCTCGGGTTCACGGCCGTCTTTGTGCTCGGTTCAGTGGGCATCGCCATGCTGCTGCTCCCCTGGGAGCGCATGTTGAACCCAGAGACGGAAGTGGCCACGCAGCCCGCCGACCCGACGCCGCCCGAGGCCCCCCCGGAGCCCGACGTCCCCGAGCCCCCCGCGACGCCAGCGGCGGAGACGCCGACCACGCCCACCGACGTGGCGCCGGCACAAGAGGCCTCGACGCTCCAGCTTCGCACCGACCCCTCGGGCGCGACCGTGCGCCGAGACGGCGCGGACCTGGGAGACACACCGCTCACCCTTCGCATCCCGGCGGGGGAGCGCTGCCCCCTCGCGGTGGGCCTGCGTGGCTACGAAACGCGTACGGTCATGGTCGCCGGTGGGCAGCCGGAGCTCCTCCTGCACCTGACCCCTGCGCCGACGCGCGGTGCCCCGACGCCGCCTCGTCCTCGCCTCACCCCGCAGGTCCGCCCGCTTGCGCCGGCGCGTCCACGCGGCGGTCGAGACGTCTACGCGCCGGATCTCAACAACCCCTGGGCCGAGTAGTCAGGCAAAGGCTCGCTTTCGGACGTGCGCTGGTTAGTGTCCCTCCGTTGGAGGAGACGATGTCACTCTTGAGGACCGCTCAAGTTCGATCCCTTGCCCTGATCGCTGTGTTGCTGAGACATTCTTGGGCTGCGCTGATGCTCGCTTCGAAGAGGCCCAGACCGCCGACACGCTGGAAGCGTACGAGGGCTACCTTGGTGGCGAGACGACCGAGGAGAACCGCGCGCTCGCGATCGAGCGCATGCAGGCGCTCCGGCTCGCGAGCGCCGAGGAGGACGGTTTGGAGCCCGAGGAGCGAGCGCGCCGCTACACCCGGCTGTTCGCGGCTGCGCCGGGGCTCGAGCTGACCGAGGCGTCGCGCCGTCGGTACGCCGAGCATGAGTTGGCCCTGTTGCAGGCGGCCGACCTCTCGGCGACATCCACGGCCGAGAACGCGTTCAACGAGGCCGCGGACCGTTTCCGGGAGGAGCGCTCGATCCTCGAGCAGGCGGCGGCGGTGACAGCGGAGCGGCGCCGCACACTTGCGGCCGAAGGCCTGCTCGGCATGCCCCGGCTGACGATGGGTCCTGAGCCGGCGGCCGATGTGGCGGGGCTCTGGCGGACGGAGACCGGCGTTGCCCTCGACTCGTCAACCGAAGTCGCAGCGTGTACACGTCGGCGTCGTTTCGGTTGGTGATCACACCCACCGAGGGAGAGCCCCGCGAACTCGAATGGACCGTCTTGGAGGAGGGCCGGCTTCAGCAGGGTTCCTCACTCGAGGTTACTCTGGAGGTGCCAGACCTCGGCGACGCCCTGGTCGCTCTCGAGCCAGTCGCCGCGGACCGGATTTGAACGGGCGCTGGGCCCTCGCGATCGCTACTCGGGGAGGCAGGCCGTCGAGTCGGCGGAGACGAGCCCGACAAACGCGCGCATGAGGGTCAGCCCCTCCTCGTGCACCTCTTCGGTCTGGATCGGCGGCATCTGCGCGATCTCGCCGCGGCGGCTCATGCGCAGCAGCATGGTGCTCGTGTCCGGGCTTCCGGGGTGGATGCGACACAGGGCGTCGCCCTCGATGAACGCGCCGCGCCGGCCGAGCGCGGTGACGAACGCGTCGGTCTCCTCGGGCGTCGCGTCCTGCACGCGCACGCGGACGCGAAGGCCCGTGTTGCAGGCGGAGTGGCTGCACACCCCGCAGCGGTCGTCGGCGTCGGTGCAATCGTCACCCGGGGGCGGCTCGTCGTAGCGGGTGTAGCGATGGCAATGCCCGCAGTTGGCGTGCATGTAGCCGAGCGCGTCCTGGATCGTGCCCTCACCCGGAACGTCGGCCTCGGCGAGGGTCGGCGGCTCCGACAGGCGCCCCTCGTCGAGCAGCGTGGACAGCATTACCCCGCCGAGCTCGTGGTTGAGCTGAATCGCCGAGAAGCCGTTCACGACATCCTGGGAGGCGCGGTGGCACTCGACACACTGCGAGCCGGAGGGGATGTCGTGCGGGGTGCCGAGCACGTTCTCGCGGAGCGCCATGTTGGTGGCGGTGTCGGCGGTGACGTCCCGGACCTCGTCCTGGTCTTCGTTCCACGCGTAGGCCCGCATGTCCCACGCCCCGGGCCCCGTATCGTTGTCCGTTTTCTCGAGGACGCGGGTCTCGAGCCGCACGCCGTCCAGCAGGAACGTCTTCCAGATCGTCGTGCCGACCGGGTAGATCCAGTTGTCCGGGTCGATCGTGAGGATCTCGGAACCCGGCGGCAAGAAGATGTAGCGCTCCTTGTCAGCCTGGTCGGCCCAGAGCGGAAAGCGTGTCTCGTATGCACGCACCCCCGGCGCGAGGATGTCGCACGAACCGTCGATGTAGAGGCCGGGCGGGCCGCTGCACTCGGGACCCGCGTCGGGCGGGCCGGTGTCGGGCGGACCGCTGTCGCTCCCGGCGTCTTCCGGCCCGACGTTGGCATCCACCGCGGCGTCCGATCCCGCGTCCACGGAAGGGTCGGGGTCGCACGCGACCAGCCCCCCCATGGCCAGCAAGAGACCCACGCTCATCGAAACCCGGCGTACGGCAATCACGGGTCACAGCATAGTGTCACGTGCCTCGGGAACCAATCGGGTTCCACTGCGGTGTCACACTCTGGAACCCGCGCGCGCGCTCCTGCTAGACTCTCGCAGACCGACAGGAGCCTTGATGCATCGAATGATCGCTCTCACCGTGGCGCTGGTTGCCGCGGCCTGGTGTGCGCCCGCCGCCGCCCAAGAAAGCACGCAGCCGCTCGACGAAGCCGCGCGCCTTACCTTCATCTCCGCTCGCGAGGCTTTTGTGGCCGGGGACTACGAGCGTGCGCTCGAACTCTTCCGCCAGGCCTACAACCTGAGCCAGCGCCCGGGGCTCCTCTACAACATCGCCCAGACGCTGGATCGGCTTCGGCGCGACCAGGAGACGGTCGACGCCCTGCAGGACTACCTGCGCCTGTCCCCCGATGCGCAGAACCGCGCCGAGGTGGAGGCGCGCATCCGCGTGCTCGAGAACAACATCGCCAACAACACGCCCCCGCCGGACCCCGATCCGCCGCCGCCCGACCCAAACGGGAACGGGAACGCAACGGGCAACGATACGCCGCCGCCCCCTCCGCCGGAGGAGGACCCCTTGGCGATCCTGCACCCGGCGGTGTTCATCGCGGTCGGCGGCGTGGCGCTCGTGGCGGGCGGCCTCTCGGTCTGGACAGGGCTGTCTACGCTTTCGCTCAACGATGACTACAACGACCAGACCGACGTGGTCGAGGCGCGGCGTTTGTACGACGAGGCGAGCACGATGCAGCTGCTGACCAACGTCTTCATCATCTCCGCGGCGGGGCTCGGTGCGGCCGCCGTGGTGCTCGCGATCATCACCGACTGGGGCGCCTTCGACGGCGACTCAGAGTCGGCGTCTGCGGACGTTCGACCTATATTCAGCGCCGGACCGGACGGCGGTTTGATCGGTCTCGGAGGGCAGTTCTGATGCGAAACTTTGCGATGGTTCCTCTCGTGCTGGCCCTCGGTGGCCTCGCCCTTGGCTGTTCGGTTGTGGACCGGCAGCACCTCGACAACCTCGAGCAGGGCCCGATGGACGCAGGCCCGACGGACTCCGGCACGCCCGAGGACACGGGCCCGGTTGATTCCGGGACGCCCGAGAACTTCCTCCGCACGGTCGACCGATGCGGCGACGTCGGCAGCCCGGAGGTCCTGGACGACTCCACGGGGCAGCAGCTCGTCGTGGACACGCGTTCCCTCACCAGTCAGATCACCAGCTGCGATTCCCGCACCGCGCCGGGGCACGACGGCTTCGTTGCCATCGACGTGACCGCCGGCGACCAGTGGCACTTCCACGTCATCCCGGATCCGTCCGTGGCCGACCAGGATCGCGACCCCTTCCTGTACCTCCTGTCCGGTGGCTGTGACAGTCGCGACTGCGACAACGCGTCCGACCAGTGTCGCGGCTCGGGCGACGAGCACTTCGCATTCGTGGCGCCCTCCGACGGCCGCTTCTACCTCGGCATCGACGATCGCAACGCGGGCGGCGGGCAGTACCTGCTCGAGGCGATCCGCCTGGTCTGCGGCGATGGCATCAAGGTGCACGGCGAGTCGTGCGACGGCACGGCCAACTGCGACACGCGCTGCCGCGAGGTCTTGAGCGAAACCCGACCCGCCGAGCAGATCCCCAATGACAACGAGATCGAGGCGAACAGCGTCGAGTTCCCGACGTCGGGTGAGATCACGATCAGCGGCAGCATTGGCGGCGACCTCTGCATCTACCCGGACGTCTACACGTTCGCGGTCGAGGAAGGCACGACGGTTCGCGCCAACATCCTGAAGTCCGACGGAACGGACTGCGACAACCCGGCGCTCACGCCCTTCGACATGGTGCTGCGGACCACGAACGGCGACGAGCGCTCGCGCAGCGTCACCGACGGAGCCGGCTGCAACGAGCTCAACGTCGCGGGCCTCTCGGCCGGAACCTATCTGCTCTACCTCGAGCACTCCGATCCGATCGAGGATCGTCCGGTCACGTATTCGCTCCACCTCGAGCAGACGCTGTAGCGTGTCGTTCGCTCGATCCTTCCATCGCTGAACACGCGAGGACCCATGCCCACCGACCGTCGTCTTCGTTTGTCTCTTCACGCCCTCGCGCTGTCGGCGGTTTTGTTCGCTCCGGCGGTCTTGGCCCCGAGCGGCGCTTCCGCCTTCGAGGCGTTTGCCACGCAGGTTCCCTGCCGCGCGACGACGGAGAACTCCGTCGGGACGATCCGGCCGTGCATCACGTGCCACAACAACCCCGATGGCGGTGGTGGCTGCGGGACGCCTCCGTGTTTCAACCCGTTCGGGAGCGCGTTCAACGGCAACGGTCGGGTGTGGAACGAGACGCTGGCGACGGGCGATGCCGACGGCGACGGCTACACCAACGGCGAAGAGTTGGGCGATCCCACAGGCACGTGGCGGGTTGGCGACGACACCCCCGGCTTGTGTGATTGCGCGACGCGCCCGGGCTTCATGTCGTTCACGCCAGGCGACACCGACGCCGACATGGACGGCTACTGCTGCCGCGGCACGGACATGGACAGCGATGGAGACTGCCTCGACCCGGACGAGCACGACACGGCGTTCGACTGCGACGACGCGGTAGACTCCACCCACTCGCTGGCGACCGAGGTCTGCGCCAACACGCTCGACAACGACTGCGATGGCCTGCCGACGCTGCTCGACGAAGATTGCGCCAGCGTGGTCGATCGCGACGGCGACGGCTACTGCTTCGCGGGCATCGACCTCAACCGCGACCGCGACTGCATCGACTCGGGGGAAACCACGTCCGACTCGGATTGCGACGACGACGAGGTCACCGTGTCGCCGGGCGCGCGCGAGTTCTGCGTCGACATGCTCGACAACGACTGCGACACGTTCATCGACATCCTCGACGACGAGTGCACGAGCGACACCGACGCGGACGATGACGGCTTCTGCCCCATCGGGCGTGACCTCAACGACGACGGCGACTGCAACGACACCGTCGGCGGAACCGTGGAGGCCGAGGCTGGGTTCGACTGCGACGACTCGCGCGAGGCGGTGAATCCCGACGCGACCGAGATCTGCACGGACATGCTCGACAACGACTGCGACGGGCTCGCGGACTTCCGGGACGAGGTCGAATGCGGCGCGTTCTTCGACGCCGACCTCGACGGATACTGCCCCGCGGGGCGTGACGGCGACGGGGACGGGAACTGCACGGGCGAGGGCGAGGCAGACGAGCCCGGAGACTGCGACGACGACAACCCGGACATCAACCCCGGCGAGATGGAGAATTGCGTCAACGGGGACATCGACGATGACTGCGACATGATCGCCAGCCTCGCGGACGAAGACTGCGCCGGGTACATCGACACCGACGGGGACCGCTTCTGCGGGGTCGGCGTCGACATGGACGGCGACGGCACGTGCGCAGGTGAAGGCGAAGCCAACGGCAACGGCGACTGCGACGAGACCAACCCCGAGGTTCTGCCGACGGCGACCGAGATCTGCACGGACATCATCGACAACGACTGCGACGGCAGCTCGGACGCCAACGACCGCGGCGAGTGCGATGACCACCGCGACATCGACGGCGACGGATTCTGCTTGGTCGGTCAGGACTTGAACGACGACGGGGACTGCTCCGATGAGGGGGAGCGCAGCGATCTGTCCGAGTGGTCGGGGGAGGAGGACCCGCAGAGCCCCACGGGGACCGAGGGCGACCCGACGCGGTACCCCGGCGCGCCCGAGAACTGCACGGACATGGAGGACGACGACCTCGACGGAATGGTCGACGAGGGCGCGGCCTGCGTGCGCGACACCGACGCCGATGGTGACGGTTGGTGTCCGCTCGGCCAGGACGTCAACGGCGACGGCGACTGCCTCGACGAGGGCGAGAACATCGGCGCGACCGACTGCAACGACAACGACCCGACGGTGAATCCGGGCGAGCCCGAGCGCTGCCTCGAGCCTGTGGACGCGGACTGCGACAGCGAGATCGGCACCGACGACACGGACTGCTTCACGCTGCTCGATCGCGATGGCGATGGATTCTGCCCCACCGGGATCGACGACAACGCGGACGGCGACTGCCTCGACCTCGATGAGGATCGCTTCGGGGTCGACTGCGACGACACGCGCGACAACGTCAACTCCCGCCAGCGTGAGGACTGCACCGACGGCCTCGACAACGACTGTGACGGAGACGTCGACTACGACGACTCGCAGTGCGACTGCGAAGACGACGCCGCCTGCGATGACGGCGACCCGTGCACGCTCGACATGTGCGGCGACGACGGCGCGTGCAGCTCGAGCCCCGACCCGATGTGCACGGACGCGGGCATGCCGATGGTCGACGGAGGCATGATGATGATGGAGGACGAGGGCTGCGGCTGCCGTACGGCGGGTCGTGGGCGGTCCAGTGGCGCGCCGTTGGCCGTGCTGCTCCTCGGCGTGGTCTTCGCACTGCGCCGCCGCCGGAGGAATGCGTGCCGCTGATCGCCTGCCCGGACTGCGAACGAAAGATCTCGGACCGAGCCAAGCAGTGCCCCGACTGCATGTGCCCGGTGGCCGAGGTGGTCGCGGAGCAGCGGGCGAACAACGAGCGCGAGGCCTCGATTCCGAGCCGGGAGCGCACCGACCGTGAGGTCGACTGCCCCAACTGCGAAGCGCGCGGCGTCTACCAGTGTGAGGACGGATACGCCGAGTGGTGCGTGCCGTGTGAACACACCGGCCGGCTGGTTCTCTGCAAAGCCTCGGACGGCTGGTACGGCGTCGCGACATACGCCGTGGAGCGCTTCCTGAGCGGAGAACTCCACCCCGGCACGTCGGGCGTCGTGTACTTCGTCTCCAAGGCGGAGCCGACGAGCATGCGCTACCCGCGCGCAAGCGAGCGACACCCGGTCGAGGCGGAGGACATCCCGTGGGTGCTCGCCGAGGGCGAGTCCGCTCGCGGCTGGGGTCGCAAGTGATCCGACGCGAGGTTGATTCAGCCGGGCGCTTGATTCGGCCGGGTGCTTGATTCGGCCGGCGTCCGTGTCACACGCACCGCGCATGCGCCGTGGTTGATCCTCCGCTCAGCCCACCCGGGGTGAGCTGGACCCCGGCTCGCAGACGCCCGTCGCGAGCTTCAGCGGCTCTGCTGCGAAGCCTGGCGCGCGTCTTCGCGGGGGATGCAGATCATTGCCTCTTCACCGCGCGGGCATGCGCCGCATGTGCCGAGGCGCATCATCTGGCAGGTCTCGCCCTGCCGGCAGTCCGTGGACTCCTCGCAGTAGCGCTCGACGGGCTGCCACCACCAGTGGGAGGCGGTCTGCGGGAGGCGGTCGCTCGCCTGCCAATCGACGGTCGTGCGCCGTCGCTCGGAGTCGTCTCCGCCGCACGCCACGAGCCCCAGGCTCGCGACAACGGCGAGGCACGTGAGAAGCCTGATGATGAAGCGCTGATGCATTCGTTCCTCCGACCTGCGCATGGCTACCACATCCGAGGGCGGACGGCAGCCAGCGACCGGCTGAGCAAATGGTCCGAAGTCACGGCCCGCATCGCAAGTATTCGGCGATCCACTCGTCATTTCGGTTCTGGCGCCAACTTCGGTATCCTCCGGTTCTGACCCGTGGGGACGGATCGGACAGGAGGACCTATGAGGACGCGCACAACACAGTCTCTACTCTCGCTCTTCGCTTGCTTCGCGCTGCTGGCCGGCTGCAGCTCCGATGTGTCCGACACCGGCTCGGCACTGCACGAGGTGGACGTCGAGCTCATCACGTCGCAAACGCTCTATGTGGTCCCGGACATGCTGGTCCCGCTGACCGCCGAGGAAGCGGAAGGCTACGAGGACGCGATCCCCGTGAGGGTCGAGCTGCTCGAGAACACCGCCGTCGCCTGGTACGCGCCGGAGGGCGAGGCGATCGTCTCCCGTGAGACGATCATCGCGCTTTGGGGCGTCGTCGAGCGCACCCCGATCAACGACACGCTGGCGGCCGGTGAGGAGCCGAGCGTGGTCCTGACCCCCGGCACGAACGAGGCAGCCTCGCTCCCGAGCCTCCTGCCTGAGTACGAGGGTGTGCTCGTGGACAGCGAGCTGACCGTCACCAACCCGCGCAACAGCGCGGAGACGGCGATCCTGGATTTCCTCGACCGTCTGGGCTCGCCCGAGGAGCTCCCCATGATGCGTGAGCTCGGCGGCGCGCACCCCGGCTGCATCTGACAGCGTTTCTCCGAAGTACTGGACCCCGTCCTCGGTGAGGGCGGGGTCTCTTCGATCCGATCCCCACACGCTGGCCCGTGACGCCGGCTTTTCCAAGCAAGACGGGGTTTGCCCCGCGAACCGAGACCCCCAGGTGGAGTACAATCGGCCCGTGACGTCGAACGGCGACCAGCCCTGTCTCGAGTTGCGCGGCGAGTCGGACCTGCTTGTCCGTCGCGTCGCGCTCAGTCGGTCTCCGTTTCGGATCGGCCGGAGCGACGCGGCCGAGCTCGTGTTGCGCTCCCCGCGGGTCTCGAAGCTGCACGCCGAAGTCGTCCTGGCCGAAGAGGCGGAGGCCGAGGCGCGCTGGGCCCCGTCTTCCCATTTTGTGCTGCGTGACCTGGGTTCGCGGAACGGCACGTTCGTCAATGGCGAGCGGGTCGAGCGTCAGACCATCAGGCCCGGCGATGTGCTCCACGTCGGACACCAGGAGATCCGGTTTGTGCTCGCGCGCCCGACTCCGTCGGAGTTTGGCGACGACGCCACGCTCGGTGGGCTCGGCACGGAGGAAGAGGAGCTGCGGCTCCGTGCGACCCGCGACCTCTATCGCATCATCTCAGGCAAGGCTGTCCAAGCCGTGTTCCAGCCCATCCTTCGCCTCGCGGACGAGGGGATCGTCGGCTACGAGGCGCTGGGTCGGGCCACCCTGCCGTCGGCGGACTACGACGCGACGTCGCTGTTTGCGATCGCCGCCGACCGAGGGCGCGCCGATGAGCTGAGCCGGCTGATGCGCACGGTTGCCTGCGCCGACGTGCCGCATCTGCCACCCGGGGTGCCCCGCGTGTTCATGAACGTGCATCCGGACGAGATGACGCAAGCGGGCTTGATCGCGGAGTTGGAGAGGGCAAGCGCGCTCGTGGGCGAGCGGATCCTCGTCGCGGAGATCCACGAAGGCGCCATCACCGACCCCGCCGCGATGCGCCGGCTGCGCACGGAGCTCCATCAGCGCGGCATGGAGCTCGCGTACGACGACTTCGGGGCGGGGCGGTCTCGGCTGATGGAGTTGGCGGAGGTCCCCCCGGACTACCTCAAGCTCGACATGCGGCTCATCCGCGACATCGATCAGAGCCAGGCCCGCCAAGATCTGGTGGCGGCGCTCGTCAAGGTCCTGACGGAGGCCGGGATTCAGATCGTCGCTGAAGGAATCGAGACGCCCGCCGAGCGCGCCGTCTGCGAAGCCCTGGGATGCTCTCTCGGCCAGGGCTTTCTCTTTCGGCATCCGCTCTCGGTCGAGCGCTTCCGCGACACCGTCTGCTGAGACGAATCCGGCCCTCCACAGCGCGTCTCTCCGTGTGTCCGACGCCGCGCAACGGCTTGGGAGCCGGCCGGCGGTTCGAGGAGAGGTTCTCGTGGAACTGGATTTCGACCGTGGGGTGAGCGCGACATTCGTGCCGCGGTGCGTGGCCCGGGCCCCACGTTCGCGGTGGCAGGATCGACCCACCGGCACCAGACTGTGAGTAGGAACACACGTTGCAGGGTTCCTCACACGAATGCTCCGCCGACTCGCTGCTCGCTTCTCCCTCGCGCTCCTCGGGCTTGGATTGTGCGCGTCGTTTGCGACTCCGGAGCACCACGCGCTCGAACTCGATACCCGCTCCGCCGCGTATCGCGTGTCGCGGCACTTCGCGGCCGGGCTCGAGTACCTGTTGATCGAGCCGCGCGAGCTGCCGGAGGACGCCGAGCTCCCCATGGTGGTCTACCTCCACGGCCGCTCGTCGGTGCCCACGCCGCCCAACCAGGCGTTCTATGACCTCGAGACGCCGGTTCGCGTGATCATGCCTCGCGGCCCAGCGCGCTCGGGGGCGGGCTATGCCTGGATGCCGGTGAGTGCGCGCGGCGGGGAGACCCCGGAGCTGACGGGCGCCCTGGTGGAGAACGCGGCCCGTCTGGCGCGCGCGATGGGGGAGTGGCGTCAACGTCACCCCACGCGAGGGCGCCCGATCGTGATGGGTTTCTCACAGGGCGGCATGCTCACGATGGAGCTGGCGCTGCATCACCCCGAGGCGATCTCCGCGGCCATTCCGCTGGCCGGCTGGGTCCCGCCGACCCGGATGCCGGCCCGGCGCGATCCGTATGGCCCGGCCATTCAGATTCGGGGGGTGCACGGTTCGGCCGATCCCATCCTCTCGGCCTCGCGGTCCGTCTCGGTCGTGCGGCGGCTCGAGGCGCTCGGGTACCCGGCCGACATCGAGGTGGTGCGAGGTGCGCGTCACGAGATGACGTTGGAGATGCGCGAGCTTGCCCGCGAGCGGCTGCAGGACGCGTTGAGCCGTCTGCCGTCGCAGGTGGAAGGCCGGGGTAACAGCTGACGCATCAGCCCCGCGTGAGCCGTTCGCTCAGCTCCCACAGTGTTCGACAGGCAGCGTGGTCGGCGGCGTCCGGGTGCGCTGGCGCGGGGGCCATGTCGCGGAAGTAGAGGCCGGTCACCGACGCGAGCGCGGGCGCGGAGGCGACGTGCACCGACGTCCGCGCTCCTTCCTCGGGGGTCATCACGAAGTACTTCGCGATGTGGTCCAGACCCCACTGGAGGAACCGGTTCTGCCGGACCACGTTCGTCGCGACGTCCCCCGGGTGCAGGCTGTTGCTCGTGACGCCGGTGCCTTCCAGCTGCCGGGCCAGCTCCGACGCGAACATGACATTGGCCAGCTTCGACTCGGCGTACGCGCCCATCGCCGAGTAGCGTCGGCGCGTGTACTGCCAGTCATCGAAGGGAAAGTGCGCGGGCTTTCGGTGAAGACGCGAGCTGACCGTGACGACCCGGGCCGGCGCCGACGCGAGCAGACGCTCCCGCAGCCGCGCGGTCAGTAGAAACGGCGCGAGGTGGTTGACCGCGAAGGTGTCCTCGTAGCCGTCTCGGCTCTCTTCCCGGCCCGGGTGCATCAGCCCTGCGTTGTGCACCAAGACATGCAGCGCGGGGCGCTCGGCCAGCAGCCGGTCGGCCAACGCCCGGACAGCGTCCAACGACCCGAAGTCCGCGATGTAGGCGTGCGCGTCACCGCCCGCCTCCCTCAGCGTCTGCGCGATGCCCTCGGTGCGCTCCGGGTTGCGACCGACACAGAGGACCGTCGCCCCCTTCTTCGCCAACCCGCGGGCCGTCTCCAGCCCGATGCCGCTGCTCGCGCCGGTCACCACGCACACGCGTCCGTCGAGCGTTCCCATGGGCGCCCTCGTACTGCGAGACGCGGTTGTGGACCAGCCGCCGTGTTCGACGCCGCGGGGATCTGGCATCCTCGGCGACGATGGCGCGCGAGCGGGTAGTGTTGATCGACGGGAGTTCGATGATCTATCGAGCCTTCTTCGCGATCCCGAGCAACTTTCATACGGCCGACGGCCTGCACACCAACGCGACGTACGGGTTCGCGCTGATGTTCAGGAAGATCCTCGCGGGTCGAAAACCGACGCTCGGGGCGGTGGTGTTCGACCCTCCCGGCCCGACGTTTCGGGACAAGAAGTACCCCGCCTACAAGGCCCAGCGCCCCAAGATGGCGGGCGAACTCCGTCAGCAGCTCCCGTGGATCCACAAGCTCGTCGACGTCTACGACTTCCCCACCGTGACGGTGGAGGGGTTCGAGGCCGACGACGTCATCGGCACGCTCACGCGGCAGGCGCTCGGGGCGGGGCACGAGGTGCACATCATCAGTGCCGACAAGGACTTCGCGCAGCTGATCGGCCCGCACGTTCGCATGATCGACACCATGCGGGACATCACCTACGACGAGGCGTTGGTGAAGAAGAAGTGGGGGGTGCCTCCGGGGCAGATCGTGGACCTGCTCGCGCTGACGGGCGACAAGGTCGACAACGTGCCGGGCGTGCCGGGCATCGGTCAGAAGGGGGCGGCGCAGCTGCTCGAGAAATACGGTGATCTGGCGTCGATTCTGGCTCACGTCGACGAGCTCAAGGGCCGGAAGAAGACGGGGCTCACGGAGCACCGCGACGACGCGCTCCTGTCGCAGGATCTGGTGACCATCGACCAGCACGCGACGCTCCCGCTCACGCTCGATGAACTCCGTATCCCCGAGCCCGACCTCGACGCGATCGACGGGCTGTACCGCGAGCTGGAGTTCTTCTCGCTGCTCAGCGGCGGGGAGGGCGGACCGGAGGCGGAGTCGGCCGAGAGCGACTTCGCCGCGTTCGAGACGGTCGACGCGCTCCGTGCTTGGCTGGGGCAGGAACGCGCGGGGCCGGTGGCCTGCCACGTCGTACGACGCGGCACATCGCGCAGCGGGAGCCCGGTGGCGGTCGCGTTCTCAGACGCGCCGCACGTCGCTCGCCTGGCCCGTCTCGAGGGGGAGGGCGCGCTCGGCGAGGGGGCGTTGGAGACGGTCTCCGCGTTCCTGTCGGACGCGAAGGCGCCGAAGGTGGTGCACGGGCTCCGGGACCTCATGACGTTGTTCGCCGGCGCGGGCGTCGCCGTCGACGGTGTCGTGGCCGACACCAAGCTGGCCTCGTTCCTCATCGATCCCAGCAAGGTCGTGCCGCACCGCATCGACCAGGTCATCCGCGAGTACCTTCACCGCGCGGTGCCCGCCGACAAGAGCGTGCTGGGCTCGGGAAAGAAGGCGCGCACGTTCGAGGCGGTCCCCCTCGACGAGCTCACCCCGTTCGTGTGCAACTTGGCCGCGTGCATCGCGGAGATGGCGCCGGTGCTGACGGCGCGGATGCAGGAGGCCGAGCAGGCGTCGGTGTTCGAGACGCTGTCGATGCCGATGGCGACCGTGCTCGCGGCCATGCAGCACGAGGGCGTCCGGGTCGACGTGGCGAGGCTGGCGGCACTCCAGGCGGAGTTCGGCGCCCGCAAGGCGGCGGTGGAGGCGCGCATCTACGAGCTCGCCGGCTCCGAGTTCAACATCGGCTCGACGAAGCAGCTCGCGAAGGTGCTCTTCGAGGACCTCGGCCTTCCGGTCATCAAGCGCACGAAGACGGGTTACTCCACCGCGGCCGACGTGCTCGAGCGGCTCGCGAAAGAGCACGACATCTGTGCCGAGATTCTGCGTCAGCGTGCATTGGCGAAGCTCATCAACACCTACACGCAGGTGCTCGTCGACGCCGTCGACCCGGCGACCGACCGGGTGCACTGCACGCTCCAACAGACGAGCGGGGTGTCAGGCCGACTGATCACGACAGACCCCGACCTGCAGCGCACGCCCATCCGCACCGAGGACGGCAAGCGCATCCGTGAGGCGTTCGTTCCCCGTGACGGTTGGGTCTTCGTGAGCGCGGACTGGAGCCAGATCGAACTCCGGGTGCTGGCCCACGTGAGCGAGGAGCCGCGGCTCATCGAAGCGTTCACGGAGAACGTCGACGTGCACCGGCGGACCGCTGCCCAGATCTTCGACGTGCCCGCGGAGGAGGTCGACGACCATCAGCGGAACGTCGGAAAGACCGTGAACTTCGCGACCATCTACGGCCAGGGCGCGACCGCCCTCGGGCAGCAGCTCGGCATCCCACGCAAGGAAGCCAAGGCGTACATCGATCGCTATTTCGAGCGCCACCCCCGGGTGCGCGAGTGGCTGGACCGCACGGTCCAAGAGGCCCACGAGCGGGGCTACGTGACGACGCTCGCGGGGCGTCGCCGCCAGATCCCCGAGCTTCGCAGCAACAACTTCAACGATCGCGGCTACGGCGAGCGCATCGCGGCCAACACGCCGATCCAAGGCTCGGCGGCGGACCTCTGCAAGCGGGCCATGCTCAGCATCGCCGACGCGCTGCAATCGCGCGGGATGCAGGCGAAGATGCTCCTCCAGATCCACGACGAGCTCCTCTTCGAATGTCCTCCGGCCGAGGTCGACGCGCTGCTCACGCTCGTGCGCGAGAGCATGGAGATGGCCGTCTCGCTGAAGGTGCCGCTGGTGGTCGACATTGGGCACGGCGCGAGCTGGGCCGAGGCCAAGGCGTAGAGCACGGTGTCACGCCGCGCCGTCACCGATGCCCTCGAGCGCCTCGCCTTCGCGGCCGAGCTGCTCGACGACCGACGCGCCCGCAGCTTCGGCGCGGCGAGCTGGGCCGTCCGCAACCTGGACGGAGAGGTCTCGGCCATGCACGCGTCGGGGGAACTCGCGAAGACGCGGGGCATCGGCAAAGCGACCCACGAGGTCATCGGGGAGGTGCTGCGCGGGGAGCGCCCGGCGCGCTTGGTCGAGCTGGAGGCGAAGCTGCCCGCCGGCCTGTTCGCGGTGCGAAAGGTAAAGGGGCTCGGGCCCAAGAAGGTCAAGGCGCTGTGGAGGGAGCTCGGCGTCACGGGCCTCGCGGAGCTCGCCTACGCCTGCAACGAGAACCGCCTGGTGGACCTGAAAGGGTTCGGCAAGAAGACCCAAGACAAGGTGCTCGCGCAGATTCGCGAGATCGAGCAGAACGCGGGGCTGCATCGACGGGACCGCGCGGAGGCGCTCCTCGCGCCGGTGGTCGAGGCGCTGGACGCGATGGGGGTGGGGGTCCGGGTCGTCGGCGACTACGCGCGCGGGCTTCCGCTCGTTCGCGAGCTCGGGGTGCTCGTGGCGGACGCCGACACGGAGCGCGCGCGCGACGAGGCCAAGCAGGGCGAGGTCGAGGTCACGGTGCACGCGGCGCCCGCGGCGCAGCTCGGGGCGGCGGAGGTCTGGCTTACCTCGTCGGATGGCCACCGCGCGTCGCTCGAGAGGCGAGCAAGGTCGCGCGGGCTCACCTTCACCCCGGCGGGGATGACCGGCGATGACCCGTGCCCACGGCCGGAGGACTTCTATGCGGCGCTGGGTCTGTTGCCGACGCCGGTCGAGCGCCGGGACGATGACGTGCCGCTCGTCGAGGTGGGCCGCTCCGCGCCGCGCTTGGTTCGGCGAGAAGACCTGCGTGGCGCGCTCCACAACCACACGGTTGCGTCCGACGGTTCGGCGACCCTCGAGGAGATGCGCGCGGCCGCGGAGCAGGCCGAACTCGAATACCTCGGGATCTCGGAGCACAGCGTCACGGCGTTCTACGCCCGCGGGCTCGACACCGAGAGGCTCCGGGCGCAGCTCGAGGCGGTGCGTGCGCTCAACGAGACACCGGGATGCGTGCTGCTGACGGGGGTGGAGAGCGACATCTTGTCGGAGGGGCAGCTCGACTACGAAGACGGGCTGCTCGCGTCGCTCGACGTGGTCGTCGCCTCGGTGCACGGGCGACTCTCGGCCGACCCCGACGTGATGACCGCCCGCATGGTGGAGGCCGCGTCGCAGCCCTACGCGGACATCATCGGACATCCCACCGGGCGCCTCTTGCTGGGCCGTGCGCCGAGCACGTATGACATGGAGCGCTTCTTGGATACGTGCGTCGAGACCGGCACGGCGGTGGAGCTCAACGCCAACCCGGCCCGGCTGGACCTCGGCGTGGAGCACCTGCGCATGGCGAAGGAGCGGGGGGTTCGGGTGTCCATCTCGGCCGACGCGCATTCCACGCGTGAGCTGGAGCACCTCGCACACGGCATCGCGGTCGCGCGCCGGGCGGGACTCACCGCCGAGGACGTTCTCAACACACGCAGCGAGGGTGAGCTGCGCCAGTGGCTAGCGGCGCGGAGGCCCGGGTCATGAGGTACACATGGCTGTTTCTCGCGCTGCTGCTCGGCTGCCACGACGAGGTGGGCGAGCTGCCGCGCGCCGAACCGGCGTCGCTGACGGACCCCCGCGCTCCCTCCGGTTTCGACGTGCCGCTTCCGACGGGGCTGATGACACGCGGAGGGGTGACCCGCGCCGGTCGAAGCACCGTGCTGGCGACGACCGAAGGAGACGAAGGCGAGGTTCGTGACGCGGTGCGGGCGGAGCTGTCGCAGCGCGGCTGGTCGCTGCGCGACGAAGACGACACGGTGGTGGCGAGCGTAAATGGACACGAGCGGGCGCGTGTACGCGTCACGACAGGACTGTCTGGCCTGATCCGCGTCGAAGCCAGCGAGGCGCGCGCAGGGAACGCCATCGTCGCGCGCGAACCCCGTGCGTGGCGGCGCGTCACCCGCGCGCCGTTGCCCGCGCCGCCAGGGGGACCGCCAGAGCCCCGCTGCGTCGCGGCGATCGAGGCTGCGTGCGCGGAGTACGTCGCCCACACCGAGGACGATCCGCTCGACTGCCGGATGGACCACCGCGGCGTCTGTGTGTTCGTGACGGCGCCCGCTTACCATGAGCTCGCGGCCCGGGACGCGGAGATCCGACTCGGCGCGGCGATGCGATGCTACGACCAAGTCCTGAGCGACGACGCGCGCGCGGAGACCGAGGCCCTGGTCCAACTCGAGCGGCGGGCGGCCTCGGCGGTGGCGGCCCGTTCGCGCTGCGCCGGGACGGAGCCCTCGCCGTCCCTATTGGCGAGGCTCTCCGCGTCCGCGGGCTTGGATCCGAGGGCGCCCGCGACCACGGACTGGTGGTCCGAAATACCGGAGCCTTCCGAGCCGTAGAGTGGGGTGAACGCGCGGCGACGCGCCCCCGCACAAGGAACCCGATTGACCGACCCAGCGAACATGTACCCGGCCACCCGCGCCCAGGATCCCGCATCCGAGATCCCCAGCCAAGACGACCGTGTCGTGGCGGCCGTGGCCCACGGCCTGAGCTTCGTGGAAGGCGGCCTGGTCGGGCCGCTGCTCGTGTACTTCCTCAAGCGTGACGACAACGAGTTCATCGCGTTCCACGCGCTCCAGTCGCTCTACTTCGGGCTCGCCTTCCTCGCTCTCTCCCTCGTGACCTGCGGGTTCGGGGCGATCGTGCTCGTCTGGCCGTACCTCATCTTCGAAGCCATCGCGATGCTCAAGGCGTACGAGGGCGAGTGGTACGAGCTGCCGTTGGTGGGCCGCTACGCTCGCGAGCGGCACCCCGGTCCGACGCCCGTGAGTTTCTGACGTCCGCATCGTCGTCGGCTCGCTCACGACTTCCGACGCGGGGGGACTGGACAGACGCGCTTCGGGTCACGAAGGTCCCCTCGGGATGACGCGCCACTTCTACATCTTCGGCCCGTTGGGCGGCGTGCTGCTCGGGGTGGTGCTGTCGTTCATCCGGCTGCCGCGTCTGGCGTGGCTGCCGGTCGCGGTGGCGGGCGTGCTGGTCATCAGCCTCGTCGGCGCGATGTGGAAGGCGCTCCGGCGCGGCGGCAGGACCGGTGAGAAGGCCATGCTCTCGGTGGCTCTCCCCGGGGTGAACGTGGTCGCGCCGTTCTATTGGATCGCGCGCTGGCCGCGCGTGGTGCGCGAAGCGCTTCCCGAGCGCGAGGACGACGAGGGGCCGTCGAGCCTGCTCTTTCTCAGCTGCGCGGCGCTGTACGCGGCGGCATCCGGCTCGCTGCTCGCCTACGGCATCGTGGGCGGCGAGGGGTTGGGATTGGCCACGGGCGCGGTCGGCATGCTGTTCTTCGTCTTCTGGCTGGCGGCGTCGCGCGAGGCGGTGGCGGCCATCGAAGACCTCGACGCCGCGCTCGGCGGAGACGGTCCCGATCCGGCTGCCGCGGAGTGGGCGCGTGAGCGCGACGCGGTCCGGGCGGCCTTCGTGACAGGGGGCGGGGCGGACCGCGCCTGGGCGACGGACCTCATCGTTCGGAGCGCGCAACGCGGCGAACCCGAGGCCAGCCTCTGGGCGGCAGCGATGATGCATGAAGACCCCCGGGTGTTTCCCGCGGTGCTCGCCGGGCGACCCCTCCCGGACCCCGAGCCCGAGGAGCGCGGCGAGCTCTGAAGCCGTCGCCCCATCCTTCATCTGCTACACCCTCGCGTGGGCATCCAGCAGGTCGAGTTCGCGCACAACGGCCTCACACTGCGGGGCGAGCAGCGTGGGGAGGGGCCGGTCGTGCTGCTGTTGCACGGCGGCGGCCAGACTCGGCACGCTTGGCGCAACACGCTGTCGACGGTCGCCGAGGCGGGGTTTCGCGCCATCGCCATGGACGCCCGCGGGCACGGCCAGAGTGACTGGGCGGCGGGGCCGGACTACCTGCTCACCGACTTCGTGTCCGACCTCTTGGCGATCGGTGGGCAGCTCGCACAGCCGGTGATCGTCGTCGGCGCCTCGCTCGGGGGCTTGACGGGTCTGCTCGCGCTCGAGGAGGGGCTCGACGGATCGGCGCTGGTCTTGGTTGATGTCGTGCCGAACCTCGAGCCCGAGGGGGTGGCGCGCATCGTGGGGTTCATGCGTGCGTTTCCGGACGGATTCGAGAGCGTGGAGGCCTGCGCCGATGCCGTGGCGGAATACCTCCCGCACCGCCCGCGTCCGCCCGACTCCCGAGGGCTCGAGAAGAACCTCCGCCGGAGCGCGGATGGACGCTGGCACTGGCATTGGGATCCGCGCTTCGTCGAGCAGATCAACACGCCCGATAGCGGCTTCGGGCGGGCCGAAGCTGCCGCGCGGGCGCTCTTGGTGCCGACGCTTCTCGTGCGGGGCGCCAAGAGCGACATCGTGAGCGAGGAGGGCGCCGCCCGCTTCCGGCGCCTCGTCCCGCACGCGGACGACGTCGACGTGTCGGGCGCACGCCACATGCTCGCGGGGGATGAGAACGATGCGTTCACGGACGCGGTGGTCGCGTTTCTGGCCGGCGTGGTGCGCGCGTGAACCTGCGCGCGCTCGCCCGCGAGCCGCTCGTGCACTTCGCGCTGCTCGGAGCCGGGGTGTTTCTGCTGCACGCATCCCTCGAGCGTCCCCCGCCCGGCCCCCCTCCCATCGTCCTCGACCAGGCGTTCGTCGATGGCCTGGGCGCGCGCGATCCTGCCGAGCGGGAGGCGCGGGTGGAGGCGTGGATTCGCGACGAGGTGCTGGTACGTGAGGCGCGGGCGCGCGGATTGGACCGCGGTGACCCCATCGTGCGGCGGCGGCTCGTACAGAAGATGGAGCTGCTGCTCGAGGCCACCGCCGACGTCGAGCCACCGCGCGCCGAGGACCTCGCCGCCCGCTTGGCCGACGACGCCCGCTACCATCTGCCCGGTCAGACTGTGTTCGAGCACGTGTTCTTTCGTCGCGCCCGAGAACACCCCGTGGCCGACGCGCGCGCGGCGCTGCGCTCCGATCCGCCGATGGCTGGAGATGCGTTCTTGCTCGGCGCACGCATCGGCCCGCGAACGGACGCGGCCATTCGCAGCTCGTTCGGCGAGAACTTCGCCGACGCGCTGGCCGAGGCCCCGATCGGCGTGTGGGCGGGGCCGCTCGAGAGTGCCTACGGAGCGCACCTCGTCCGCGTCGCGAGCCGCGAGCCAACCCGTGTGCCGCCGCTCGCTTCCGTCGAGGGCCGGGTGCGTGCCGACCTGGAACGCGAGGCTCGGGCCGAAGCCGTGCGCCGGATGATCGAGTCGCGGATCGCGGCCACTCAGGTCCAGCGGCCTGCAAACTGAACCCGGTCGCGGGAACGCGATACGGTCAGGCGATGAACGACCCCATCCCGGCCGCGGTGCGCCGCGCGTTCGACCTCGAGGGAGACGCCGAGCCGGTGTCCGGAGGCTGGATCAACGACACCTACTTCGCCGCGCGCGCGGGGGTCCGGGTGGTCGTGCAACGTCTGCATCCGATTTTCTCGGGGGAGGTCAACGACGACATCGACCGCATCACCGAACGTCTGGATGCCGAGGGCCTGCTCACGCCACGCCTCGTTCGTTCGTCCGACGGCGCGTCGTTTGTCACGTCCGATGGCGTGTGGCGCGTCATCACGTTCGTGGCGGGCCAGACGTTCGACGCGCTCACGCCGTCGCGGGCGCGCTCGGCAGGGCGACTGGTGGGGCGCTTCCATCAGGTGGCGCGGCGCATCGAGCACGACTTCTCTTTTACCCGACCGGGTGCGCACGACACGGCGGCGCACCTCAACAAGCTCCGTGGGCTCGTGGGGACGGACGACCGTTTCGATGCCCACGCGGCGCGTGTGTTGACGGCGGCGGCGGCGCTCCCCACGCGCGTGACCCTGCCCACCCAAGTCGTGCACGGGGACCTGAAGGCGACGAACCTGCGATTCGACGAGCGGGGCGAGGAGGCCATCGCGCTCCTCGATCTCGACACCCTCGCCCACGGCACGGTGGACATCGACCTCGGGGACGCGCTGCGCTCGTGGTGCAACGTCGACGAGGCCAATCCCGCGGCGACGTTCGACCTGGAGGTGTTCTCGGCCGCGCTCGAGGGCTGGGCGGAAGGCGGCCACGGCGTCTTCGGTCGGCGTGACGGAATGGCGGTCGTCGCGGGCGTGGAGACGCTGGCGTTGGAACTCGCGTCACGCTTCGCCGCTGATCTGTACGAGGACTGCTACTTCGGGTTCGACCCGACCCGCTTTGCGTCGCGTCGAGCCCACAACCGCGCGCGCACCGAGGGCCAGCTGGCGCTTTCCCTCTCGGTTCGCGCGCAGCGCGAGGCTCTGCGTGACGTCGTCGAGTCGGTCTTCTCCTGACAGCCCTGGCCACTCGGGTGTCCGTCCCACGGCGCACCGGCCACTCTGGTAGCCACCGATCGCCGGGTGCGACTTCGGGTCCTGCGGCTGGCGCGCGAATTGCGTTAGGTCTCGGCCATGACCCTCCGCCACGCCCTCGCTCTGGCCTGTGCCACCTCCCTTCTTGGCTGTGCTCTGTCCGGTTGCGCGACCGAGCCGAAGCCTGACCTCGGCGACCCGGTCGACGAAAACGCGGCGGGCAAGGCGGACTTCTTCAGCCGCCGCGTCGACATCGCCGGCAACATCGGCTTCGGCGCGAGCATCGAGGGGTCCTACAGCGACACCGGGTTCACCGGCTACACCTTCAGCGGCGCGCGCGGCGCCCGGATCGAGCTCGACCTGCTCGGGGACGGAAACGACCCGGTCATGTACGTCTACGGGCCGATGATCACGGACAACTGGGGCCGCGCCCGCCGGGTGGCCCGAAACGACGACTACGGGTGGAGCCTGGACTCCCACCTCGAGTTTCGCCTCCCCTCGGACGGCACCTACCTCGTGCTCGCCCGGGAGTACTGGGGACGCGACGGCGGTTTCCAGCTCAGCCTCGACTGCGACGGAGACCAGTGCCAGCCCGAGTGCCGTGGCGATGCCTGCCCGACCGGCAGCTACTGCCAGCGGGTCTTCTGCGTCACGACACCCTGCCCCAGCTACTGCGCCCCCGACCCGGTGGAGACGGCATGTGGCGGTCTTCTCGGCCTGACCTGCGCCGAGGGCCAGTTCTGCGATTACGGAGAGGGTGACGACTGCGGACGGGCCGACCGCACCGGCATCTGCCGCCCTCAGCCGTCCATCTGCACCCGCGAATACGCGCCGGTCTGCGGCTGTGACGGGCGCACCTACAGCAACCGCTGCGAAGCGAACGGCGCGGGCGCGGCGGTGGACTACGTCGGCGCGTGCGGCGGGACCGGACCGTGCACCGAGACCGAGTGTGGCCCGCGTCCCGGCGCCCCCAACGCGCTCTGCGAAGACGGCGTGACCGTGTCGGGGCCCGGCGAGTGCGTGCGCGACGAGGAGGGCACCTGCGGCTGGGAGATGACCGAGTGTCCGGCGCCCCAGGGATGCGGCAGCCGTGGCCTCGGGCCGTGCGAGGAAGGGCAGTTCTGCAACTGGCCCTCCGGCGCCAACTGCGGCCGCGCGGACGCCCCAGGCACCTGCGCTCCGGTGCCGGAGGTGTGCACCCGTGAGTACCGTCCGGTCTGCGGCTGTGACGGCCGGACCTACAGCAACGCCTGCACCGCCAACGCCGCGGGCGTCTCGGTTGAGTTCGACGGTGAGTGCGCGGTGGCGTGCCGCGTGGCGGGCTGCTCCGGTCAGCTCTGCGTCGGCGACGGCGAGCCTGGCTTCTCCACCTGCGAGTGGCACGAGAGCTACGCCTGCTACCGGTCGGCCACGTGCGAGGCCCAGGCCGACGGCAGCTGCGGCTGGACGGAGACCGACGAACTCCGCAGCTGCCTGACCGACGCCGGTCGCTGAGCCGCTCCCTCGATGAAACCCCGCCGCTCAGCGAGCGCGCGGGGTTTCGTGCGTCTGGGCCCGACCGGCTCGCGGGTCTTGCACACGAGCCGGATGCCGCAGGGACTGGTACAACGAGAATCGTCGTGACTGACCGGGGGAACACCGGAACCGAAACGCCCGCGGATGTCGCCGCGGAGCCGATGCTCGAGGCACTCCGTCTCGCGCAGGCCAATCCGCTGCTCGCCCAGCGGCGGCTGCGCGATCTGGCGGCCGCGTCCCCGTCTGACGCCACCCCGCGCTACGCGCTGGCGCGCTTCCTCCACGACGTCACCGGTGACATCGACCAGGCGGAGGAGGCGTACCTCGGCTGTCTGGCACTGGAGCCGCGTCATGCCGGCGCGCTGTCGGGGCTGGCGCGGTTGCTCCGGTACCACCGCCGGGATCTCGACGCGGCGGAAGCGCGATACCGGGAGGCCATCGACGCTGCTCCCACGCTCGCCGGCCCGCGCGCGGACCTCGCCTACTTCATGGAGAAGGAGCGGGGGGACGCGGACGCAGCGGAGTCGCTCTACGAGCAAGCGCTCGGGCACGACGCGGACGACCCCGAGTCACTGGAAGCCTACGCGCGGTTTCTCCATCACGTGCGACGCGACGCGACCCGCGCTGAGCCTGCCTACCGGAGGGCGATCGAGGTCTCGCCCGAACGCGCCGATCTGCGCGCTTGGTATGCGGTGTTTCTGCAGACCTTGGCCGGCGACCCCGACGCGGCGCGCGAGGCCTACGACGCGGCTCTCGCGGTGGACCCCGCGCATGGTTTTGCACTCAGCAACTACGCGCTGTTTCTCTTCGGGCAGCGCACGCAGCTGGATCTCGCTGAGCAGGTGTTCGAGCGCGCCTTGCAGGCCGAACCCGACCGCTGGAGCACGCACTGGTGGTTCGCGGCCTTCCTCAACGAAGAGCGACACGACCGGCCGCGTGCTCTGACGCACTACCGGCGGGCGGTGGAGCTCGAGCCGGCACACGCCGCGCTTCTGCGCGAGTACCAGGCGTTCCTCGAAGGCGGTGAGCGCGAGAGCCACGTTGGGGACCCCCCGGCGTCGAACCGCGCGGACCGACTGAGCGATCGCGGATACCAATCGGAGCAAGAGCACGACTTCGACGCGGCCGCGCACGCGTACCGAGAGGCGTTGAGTCACGACGGCGATCATGGGCCGACGCTGCGTCGCTTCGCACAGCTGCTGGTGCGTCAAAGGTGCTTCGACGAGGCGGAGGGCTACCTGCGACGGGCGGCCGAACTCGCCCCGCGGGACAGCTGGGCGCACGGTCTGCTCGCGCGTTTCCTGAGCCGGCACCGGGGCCAGAGCCAAGAAGCGGATCAACACTACCGCGAGGCGCTCGCGGCCGGCATGCGCGACCCGCGTTGGCTCGGCGAGTACGCCCGTTTCCTCGAGGAGGTGGTCGGGGACACGGCGCGGGCGGAGGCCTATTTCGCGCGCGCGCTCGCGTCGGACCCGACGGCCGGTGTGATGGTGGACTACGCGCGCTTCCTCGAGCACCGTCGGGGCGACGTCGAGGCGGCGGAGGCGCGCTTCCTCGAGGCGATCGCGCTCGCGCCGGGCGATGTGTTCCCGCTCCGCCAATACGCGCGCTTCCTCGAGGACACACGCGGGGCGTTCGACGAGGCCGAGACGACCTACGAGCGAGCGGTCGCGCTTGCTCCCACCGACGCGCTCACACTGGCGTGGTACGCCCGTTTCCTGGAGCGCCGCCGCGAGGACGAACTCCGGGCGGCGCAGTTTCACTACCGGGCGGCGCGTGCCCAGCCGGACCACGCCGCGCGTTGGGCTGCGGTGGTGCGCTTCCTTCTGCCACGCGGGTTGGTCGACGAAGCGGCTCAGCCGCTGCGCCGGTGGATCGAGCGTGCGCTTCCCGACGACATCGGGGCGGCGCCGATCGCCGAGGCGCTCTTCTGTGGGGTGGTGTACCTCCCAGAGCCGGAGCGCGGCGTGTGTTTCGAGAAGCTCCGCCAGCGGATCGCGGACGAGGCGCCGCTCGGCCAGTGGGACCCGCGTCCGCACCTGGACGCGTTGGACGACCAGAACCGCGCTGACGCACGCTGGGTCGGCCGCCTTGCCGGCGTCATCGCGGAGCGGATGCGGGCCGAGGAGCGGTCGTCGCCATAGCGGGCGCCCGAGCGAGCAGGAGATGATCGAACGGAGCCGAGACGTGCCCGACGGGGCCTCGCTGCGCGCCGACGTGTGCGTGGTGGGCGCCGGCATGGCCGGATTGACGTTGGCGCTCGCGCTCGAGGGCTCAGGGCTCTCGGTGTTGGTGTTGGAATCGGGCAACGAAAACGCCGACCCGAACGCGCAGGACCTCGCGGACGGCGACGTCGATGGGAACGTGCGCTTCAATCTGGACACATGGCGCATCCGGCGATTCGGAGGCTCCAGCCACCACTGGGCGGGACTCTGCCAGCCGCTCCGCGCGTGCGA